>NZ_JBQFNZ010000025.1:0-800 GCF_056532945.1 Ruegeria sp. H7 | reverse complement strand
GTGTGACGACCGCCTTCTTCCTTGGTCAGGATGTAGGCTTCGGCTTCGAACTTGGTGTGCGGTGTAACCGAACCCGGCTTACACAGAACCTGGCCACGCTCAACACCGTCACGATCCACACCACGCAGCAGGGCGCCGATGTTGTCGCCTGCTTCACCGCGGTCCAGCAGCTTGCGGAACATTTCAACGCCGGTGCAGGTGGTTTTCGCGGTGTCGCGGATGCCGACGATTTCAATCTCGTCGCCAACGTTGATCACGCCACGCTCGACACGACCGGTCACAACGGTACCACGGCCCGAGATCGAGAACACGTCTTCGATCGGCATCAGGAACGGCTGGTCAACAGCACGCTCAGGCGTGTCGATGTAGTCATCAACAGCCGCCATCAGTTCCTTGATTTTCTCTTCGCCGATTTCCGGGTTGTTGCCTTCCATCGCGGCCAGAGCCGAACCTGCAACGATCGGAATATCGTCGCCGGGGTATTCGTAGCTGGACAGCAGTTCGCGAACTTCCATCTCAACCAGTTCCAGCAGCTCTTCGTCGTCGACCTGGTCAACTTTGTTCAGGAACACGACCATCTTCGGGATGCCAACCTGGCGGCCCAGCAGGATGTGCTCACGCGTCTGCGGCATCGGGCCGTCAGCAGCGTTCACAACCAGGATCGCGCCGTCCATCTGGGCGGCACCGGTGATCATGTTCTTGACGTAGTCGGCGTGGCCGGGGCAGTCAACGTGCGCATAGTGGCGGTTGTCGGTCTCGTATTCCACGTGGGCGGTCGAGATGGTGATGCCGCGCGCTTT
>NZ_JBQFNZ010000024.1:0-1114 GCF_056532945.1 Ruegeria sp. H7 | reverse complement strand
GGTAAGCCGTTTGTTCAAACCGTGATGAGGTTCGGCTGAAGAACCGTAGTGCAACTCCGCCAAAGCAGCGATGTCATTGAAAATGACTACAGAGCCGCCTTCTTCATTCGCGTAAACCAATAGTTTTTGGCAAAAGGCATCCAAACCAATTGCCGGAAAGTCCGCCATAGCCACGCCACCGGGTGCAGGTCCGCCGAACAGAAAGAGAACTGCATCCGGCAGTTCCACCCCCAGTTGGGACGCTTCGGTCGCAAAATCGATTTCACCGAACCAGACAGTATCGTCCTGCCCCATCACAGCTGTCCTGAGACGTTCGACTGCCTCTGGTACGCTGAGCTGAGATCGCAGTTCGATGATCCCGTAGTCGGCAAACAACCCGTTGGTCGGTGCTGGTGTTGCATCCAAGTCGTTAAGAACTTCGAGCAGCTTGCTCTGAAACGCACTCAACGAAGACGCGTCCGTGAGCCCATGCCGGACTTTGAGAAATTGAGAGTCTGTGTAAGCGATCTGTGGGCTACCATCCTGATCGAAGGAAAGTACGCGAAAAGGAAGGTCCAGACCTGCTCGTACGTTCTCTTCCAGAATTGGCGTGTTTATTTCAGGATCAGAGAAAATGAGTACGCGAGACGCTGGCATTTCTACGCCTTCAGCTTTGGCCAGTCGCGCGTGATCTATCGATGCGATTGGAGTATCTCCCGCTTTTGCAACGGCAGTCTCAATCCCTAAGAAGTTTTCGTCCACCGCAGTCTGGGCAGATGAAGATTGTGCCAGAGCGGATGTCGACAAAGATGAAGTCGCAACCATCGAGAGAACGAAGAAAAACCTCAGCATTTTACCACTTCCTGTTTCATCGTACTTTTTTAAGAGAAACCGCCGCCAGAGCTGCAAAAGCTATCTCGGCTGCAAGATAAAAGAGAAGTACCCCGTTCGGAACTCCATCGATAAGGATGCTTAGTATGCGCCCAACGGCCAGTCCTGACATAAACAAAAATAGAACCCACAGCGCGGGGCGTTGTAACTCTGGTTTCGAAGCAGCTGCCAACCAAAACAGCGCGTTTGCCATGTAAAGACCCATAATCGCTCGGAAGACATGAGTCTGGTTCGTCCCTTCCAC
>NZ_JBQFNZ010000023.1:0-1145 GCF_056532945.1 Ruegeria sp. H7 | reverse complement strand
ATCGTCTCTGCCGCCGTGATGGAGGCGCAGGGCTCGGTCATGACCAACAAATACGCCGAAGGCTATCCCGGTCGGCGCTACTATGGCGGCTGCCAGTTCGTCGATATTGCCGAGAATCTGGCCATCGACCGCGCCAAGGAACTGTTTGGCTGCGGCTTTGCCAATGTGCAGCCGAACTCTGGCAGCCAGGCCAATCAGGGTGTATTTCAGGCACTGATCCAGCCCGGCGACACCATTCTGGGCATGAGCCTGGACGCAGGCGGCCACCTGACCCATGGCGCACGCCCTAACCAGTCGGGCAAGTGGTTCAACGCGGTGCAATATGGTGTCCGCAAAGAAGACAACATGCTGGACTATGATCAGGTCGAGGCGCTGGCGAAGGAACACCAGCCCAAGCTGATCATCGCCGGTGGCTCGGCCATCCCACGTCAGATCGACTTTGCCCGCATGCGTCAGATCGCCGACATGGTCGGCGCGTATCTGCACGTGGACATGGCGCATTTCGCCGGTCTGGTTGCGGCGGGCGAACACCCTTCTCCTTTCCCGCATGCGCATGTGGCGACCACAACGACTCACAAAACCCTGCGTGGCCCGCGTGGGGGTATGATCCTGACCAATGATGAAGATATCGCTAAGAAAGTGAACTCGGCGATCTTCCCCGGCATTCAGGGCGGCCCGCTGATGCATGTGATCGCGGCCAAGGCCGTGGCCTTTGGCGAGGCGCTGCGGCCTGAGTTCAAATCCTACATCCAGCAGGTCGTGACCAACGCGCAGGCGCTGTCGGACCAGCTGATCAAGGGCGGTCTGGACACGGTGACCCACGGCACCGACACCCATGTGGTGCTGGTCGATCTGCGGCCCAAGGGCGTCAAGGGCAACGCCACCGAAAAGGCTCTGGGCCGGGCGCATATCACCTGCAACAAGAACGGCGTGCCGTTTGACCCCGAAAAGCCGACCATCACGTCAGGCATCCGTCTGGGCAGCCCTGCGGGCACCACGCGCGGCTTCGGCGAGGTCGAATTCCGCCAGATCGCCGACTGGATCATCGAGGTTGTCGACGGTCTGGCCGCCAATGGCGAAGACGGCAACGGCGCCGTCGAGGCCAAGGTCAAAGCCGAGGTCGCAGACCTTTGCGCCAAGTTCCC
>NZ_JBQFNZ010000022.1:0-2998 GCF_056532945.1 Ruegeria sp. H7 | reverse complement strand
TGCCCGGCGACCGGCTGCGTGAGATTGAGCTCTCGGAACGGTTGGGCGTCAGCCGTACCCCGGTGCGCGAGGCGATAAGGCAGTTGGAGGCCGACGGGCTGGTCACGCATGTGCCACGGCAAGGTGCCACCGTGCGCAGTCTGGATTACGCCGAGGTCATGGAACTCTATGAGATGCGCGCGGTGCTTGAAGGGACAGCGGCCCGTCTGGCAGCCCGCGCGGCATCGGATGTCGAATTGGATGAACTGGACCTTTTGAACGACCGGTTGGCCGAGGCGGGTACTGGCCCCGATGCAGCCCAAATCAACAAGATCTTTCACGCGACCCTGCTGGATGCGGCCAAGAACCGGTTTCTGGCAAAATCCATGCTCTCCTTGCAAAAGGCGCTGTTGATCCTGGGGCCCTCGCAATTGCTGGATAGCGACCGCGCCGAGGCCGCAGTGGCCGAGCATCGGCGCATCATGGCGGCTTTGAAGGCCCGCGATGGCGCAGCGGCCGAGACAGAGATGCGCGCGCATATCCAGGCGGCACAACGGATGCGCATCCGCGCGTTGCAGGACCGCGACCGCTCAATCGACGAAAGCCAGTAGGTAGACAGGATATGGCCACCCCAAAGGAAGCTTACGATATCGCTGTGATTGGCGGTGGGAACGCAGCCCTCTGCGCCGCGATGACTGCGGCTGAGGCAGGCGCGCGCGTTCTGATCCTTGAGACGGCGCCAAAACCTTATCGCGGCGGAAACTCCCGCCATACGCGCAACTTTCGCTGTATGCATTCGGGCCCGTTGGGCCCGCTCGTCGAGATGTATGGCGAAGACGAATACCTCTCGGATCTGCTGAAAGTCACCGGCGGCAAAACCGATGAACATCTTGCCCGCCTCGCGATCCGCACCTCCGAGGAATGCCTGCCGTGGATGCAAGAACACGGGGTCCGGTTTCAGCCTTCGCTTTCCGGCACATTGTCATTGGCACGGACCAATGCGTTTTTCATGGGGGGCGGCAAATCTCTGGTGAATGCCTATTACCGGACGGCGGCAGGTTTGGGTGTAGATGTGCTGTATGAGGCCGCTGTGACGCATCTGGAACTGAACAGCGACCAGATCGAGTGGGTCGATTACACCTATGAAGGCCAGTCTCATCGCATCGCGCCCAAGGCGGTCATCGTTGCCTCCGGCGGCTTTCAGGCAGACACCGATTGGCTCACCCGCGCCTGGGGTGAGCCTGCGAAGAACTTTCTGATCCGGGGAACGCCGTACAACCGAGGCGTGGTCCTGTCTGATCTGCTGGATCAAGGCGTAGAAAGCGTCGGCGACCCGACCCAATGCCATGCCGTTGCCATTGACGGGCGCGCGCCGAAATTCGACGGCGGCATCGTCACCCGTCTGGACTGCGTTCCGTTTTCCATCGTCGTGAACAAACATGCCGAGCGGTTCTATGACGAGGGCGAAGACGTCTGGCCCAAACGCTACGCGATCTGGGGCCGTTTGGTGGCGGCGCAGCCGGATCAGGTGGGATATGCCATCATCGACGCCAAGTCGCTTAACCTGTTCATGCCGTCCGTGTTCCCGCCGCTAAAGGCGGACACGTTGGACGAATTGGCCGGGATGATGGACCTGCCCGCAGAGAAACTGAAAGCGACCGTCAGCGCATTCAACGCCGCCTGCGGTGACACTAACGGGTTTCATCCGACCGAACTGGACGGGGTGGCGACCTCGGGCCTGATCCCGCCCAAGACCAACTGGGCGCGCCCGATTACCGAACCGCCGTTTTACGGCTACTCGCTGCGGACCGGCGTGACCTTTACCTATCTTGGGTTGAAGGTTGACGAGACGGCCCAGTGCTCGACGCCCAGCGGTAAGATCAAAAACCTGTGGGCGGCCGGGGAAACGATGGCCGGGTCCATCCTTGGGCAAGGCTATCTGGCGGGCTTTGGCATGACCATCGGAACTGTCTTTGGACGCATCGCAGGACGAGAGGCCGCCGCTTATGCAAACTGATCTTATTCAGGAAGCCCGCCGCCAGGCCGAGATCTGCAACGCCTGCCGCTATTGCGAGGGCTATTGCTCGGTCTTCCCGTCGCTTCATGCGGAACGCGCGTTCTCGGATGGGGACATCACGCAATTGGCCAACCTGTGCCATAACTGCCGGGGCTGTTACTACGCCTGCCAGTACACCGCCCCGCACGCGTTTGACCTGAACCTGCCCAAGGCGCTGGCCGAAGTGCGGCGCGACAGTTGGGAAAGCTTGGCATGGCCGCAGCCGCTGGCACGACGGTTCCACACCCATGGCGGGGCCATCGCCCTGGCGCTTGTGGTCGGATTTGCCCTGTTGTTCTGGGCGACCCGCGCCATCGGTTCCAGCGGAGGCGAAGGGTTTTATGCCGTCCTGTCCCACAACGCGATGGTCGCGATCTTTGCGCCTGCATTCCTGCTGCCTCTGTTCAGCATCGCCTTCAGCCTGAGGCGCTATTGGACCGAGGTTGGCGGCAAACCGATCCAGATGTCTGATCTGACGGTTGCGCTCAAACGTGCGGGCAAGATGCAGGATCTGGCCGCAGGCCATGGCGAGGGCTGCAACTTCGAGGACGAAGACCGGTTCAGTCAGGGCCGACGCCACATCCACCACGCCATCATGTATGGCTTCCTGCTGTGCTTTGCGTCGACCTCGGTGGCGACGATCATGCACTATGTCTTCGGAATGCACGCGCCTTACGGGTTCTGGTCGTTGCCGAAACTGTTCGGGATTTCCGGGGGGCTGCTGCTGACGGTGGGATGTGGTGCGATGGCGCTGCTCAAGCAAAAGTCAGACCGAGACCTCGGCGATCCGTCGGCCTGGGGCGGGGATATCGGCTTCATCCTGTTGCTCGGGTTTGTGGGCCTCAGCGGGCTGGTTCTCTATGCCCTCGGGTCAACGCCTCTGATGCCCGCACTGCTGGCCATCCACCTCGGATCGGTCCTGACCTTCTTCCTGCTGACGCCCTACACAAAAATGGCACACGG
>NZ_JBQFNZ010000021.1:0-4475 GCF_056532945.1 Ruegeria sp. H7 | reverse complement strand
CCCCCCGCCTTTTTGTGGCGGGGGGTTTTGTTTGTGTTGTTATTCAGCTGCGTCTTTGTATGCGTCCATTGGGGGGCATGTGCAGACGAGGTTTCTGTCACCGTATGCGTTGTCGACGCGGTTGACGGGGGACCAGTATTTGTCGACACCCATGGAGCCCGGGGGGAAGCAGGCCTGTTCGCGGGTGTAGGGCCGGTCCCAGTCTCCGACCAGATCGCGCACCGTGTGGGGGGCGTTTTTCAGCGGGTTGTTGTCGGCGTCGATCTTGCCGTCGATGATGTCCTGCGCCTCGGATCGGATCGAGAGCATGGCGTCGCAGAAGCGGTCGAGCTCGGCCATGGGTTCCGATTCCGTGGGCTCCACCATCAGGGTTCCGGCCACCGGCCAGCTCATGGTGGGGGCGTGGAAGCCTGAATCGACCAGACGTTTGGCGATGTCGTCAACGCTGACATGCGCCGCCTCGTCCAGCGGTCTTGTGTCGAGGATGCATTCATGCGCCACCCGGCCTGTTTCCGAGGTGTAGAGGATCGGATAGGCCTCGCTCAGCCGTGCGGCGATATAGTTGGCGTTCAGGATCGCCACTTTGGTCGCCTGCGTCAGACCGGCACCGCCCATCAGCAGCACATAGGCCCACGAGACCGGCAGAATGGACGGCGAGCCAAAGGGGGCCGCCGAGACCGGGCCCACGGCGGTGCCGTATTCCGGGTGGCCGGGCAGGTGTTCGGTCAAATGCGCCTTGACGCCGATCGGACCCATGCCGGGGCCGCCGCCGCCATGGGGGATGCAGAAGGTCTTGTGCAGGTTCAGGTGGCTGACATCGCCGCCAATGTCTCCGGGGCGCGACAGACCGACCATGGCATTCATGTTGGCCCCGTCGATATAGACCTGACCGCCATGGTCATGGGTGATCTGGCAGACCTCCTGCACGGTGGTCTCAAAGACGCCATGGGTGGACGGGTAGGTGATCATGCAGGCGGCGAGGTTGCCCGAATGCTTCTCGGCCTTGGCGCGGAAGTCGTTCAGGTCAATGTTGCCGTTCTCATCCGCCTGCACCGGCACAACCTGCCAGCCCACCATCTGGGCCGAGGCCGGGTTGGTGCCATGGGCCGAGGTCGGGATCAGGCAGACATTGCGCTGCCCTTCGCCACGGGCGAAGTGGTAGTTGCGGATGGTCAAGAGACCCGCATATTCCCCCTGCGCGCCCGAGTTGGGCTGTTGGCTGATCGCGTCATAGCCGGTGATCTGGCACAGCTTGTCGTTCAGATCCGCAATCATCTCGTGATAGCCCTGCGCCTGATCTTCGGGGCAGAACGGGTGCAGGTTGCCGAACTCGGGCCAGGTGACCGGGATCATCTCGATCGTGGCGTTCAGCTTCATGGTGCAGGACCCCAGCGGGATCATCGCCCGGTCCAGCGCCAGATCGCGGTCGGCCAGACGGCGCATATAGCGCGTGATCTCGGCCTCGGCCCGGTTCTGGTGGAAGATCGGGTGGGTCAGGTATTCGCTTTCCCGCAGCGCGTAATCGGGCAGGCGGTAAGCGACGTTCGAGCTGTCATCGGTGCGGTCGATGCCGAAGGCACCCCAGACGGCCTCGATGGTCTCGGGGCGGGTCTGTTCGTCCAGGCTGATGCCAACCCTGGTCTCGCCGACCTTGCGCAGGTTGACGCCGCGCGCCACGGCGGCCTCCATCACCGTTGTCTGCAGATGGCCGACCTCAACCGTGATCGTGTCAAAGAACACCTCGGGTTCAACGGCAAAGCCCGCCTCTTCCAGACCGGCGGCCAGGCGCGAGGTCTTGCGGTGCACCGATTGCGCGATGGCCTTGATGCCGTCGGGGCCGTGATAGACCGCATACATCGAGGCAATCACCGCCAGCAGCGCCTGCGCGGTGCAGACATTCGAGTTCGCCTTCTCGCGCCGAATGTGTTGCTCGCGGGTCTGCAGCGACAGCCGGTAGGCCTTGTTGCCGCGGCTGTCGATGCTGACACCGATGATCCGGCCCGGCATTGAGCGTTTCAGCTTGTCGGTGGTCGCCATGTAAGCGGCATGCGGGCCGCCATAGCCCATCGGCACGCCAAAGCGCTGGGTCGAACCGATGGCAATGTCCGCGCCCATCTCGCCGGGGGATTTCAGCAGGGCCAGCGACAGGATGTCGGCGGCGACAATGGCGATGGCTTTATGTTCGTGCAGCGCCGCGATTTCCGATGTGAAGTCGCGCACATGGCCGTGGGTGCCGGGGTACTGGAAGATCGCACCAAAGACGGCGCCCGCATCCAGCGTGTCCGGATCGGCAACCTGCACGTCGATGCCCAGAGGCTCAGCCCGGGTTTTGATCACCGCGATGGTCTGCGGGTGGCAGTTCTTGTCGACAAAGAAAGCCGCGTTATTGGCTTTCGACCGCCCGCCGCGCTTGGCCATCGCCATCGCCTCGGCCGCAGCAGTGGCTTCGTCCAGCAAGGACGCGTTGGCCACATCGAGCCCGGTCAGATCGCTGACCATGGTCTGGAAGTTCAAGAGCGCTTCAAGACGGCCCTGGCTGATCTCGGGCTGATAGGGGGTGTAGGCGGTGTACCAGGCCGGGTTTTCAAGAATGTTGCGCAGGATCGGCGCGGGCGTGGTGGTGCCATAATAGCCCTGACCGATCAGCGAGGTCAGAACGGTGTTCTTGCTTGCCACCTCTTTCATGTGGAACAGCGCATCGCGTTCCGTCATCGCCGGACCCCAGTCCAGCGGCTCCTTCTGGCGGATCGCGGGCGGGACGGTGGCGTCGATCAGCTCGTCCAGCGTCTTGAAGCCGATCACCTTGAGCATGTCGCGCATCTCGGTCGGGCTGGGGCCGATATGGCGGCGATTGGCGAAGTCATAGGCTTCGTAGTCGGTCAGTTTGAAGGCCATCGTTGCGCTCCTCAGGGATAGGTCAGGCCCGGCGGAGACTGCGGGAGCCTCCGGCGGAAGTATTTGGAAAAAGGTGAAGGGGCGGGTCCGCGCAAGGATCCGCCGTGATTTCTTAGCCGATGAAGGCTTTGTAGCCAGCTTCGTCCATCAGATCCTCAAGCTGCGACGCGTCCGCGATCTTGACCTTGTAGATCCAGGCCTCGCCCTCGGGGTCTTCGTTCAGCGCGCCGGGATTGTCGGCCAGCGCCTCGTTGACCTCGACAATCTCGCCATCCACCGGGGCGTAGAGTTCCGAGGCCGCCTTGACGGATTCGATCACGCCGATCTCGCCGTCCTTTTCGAACTCGTCGCCCACTTCCTGCTGCTCGACAAAGACCACTTCGCCCAGCTGCTCGGCGGCATGTTTGGTGATGCCCAGAGTGGCCACGTCCCCTTCGACGGTCAGCCATTCATGCTCTTCGGAATAATAGGTTGCCATGCTGTCTCTCTCCTGACTTCAACGCTTGTAATTCTGGGTGACAAAGGGCAGCGCCACGATCTGCGCCGGTTGCGCCTTGCCCCGGATGATCAGGTTCACCTTCTCGCCCGGCTCACCGTGACCGGCGGACACATAGCCCATCGCCACCGGGCCACCCACCGTGGGGCCAAAGCTGCCCGAGGTGATCTGACCGATCGTGTTGCCATTGCTGCACTGGATTTCCACGCCCTGACGCGCCGGGGCGCGGCCATCGGGCTTGATGCCCACCAGCTTGCGGGCGGCACCCTCGGCCAGTTCGCGTTGGACACGCTCGGCCCCCGGGAACCCGCCCTCTTCCTTGCGGCGCTTCTGGATCGCCCAGCCAAGGCTGGCCTCAATCGGCGAGGTGCTCTGATCGATGTCATTGCCATAGAGGCACAGACCTGCCTCCAGCCGCAGGCTGTCACGCGCGCCCAGACCCGCCGGTTCGCAATCCTCATGCGCCAGGAAGGCCTTGGTGATCTCGATGGCCTTGTCCTCGGGGATCGAGATCTCATACCCGTCCTCGCCGGTATAGCCCAGCCGCGAGATCCGGCATTCGACGCCCATAATGTCGGCCACGGTGGTTTCCATGAACTTCAGATCGCGCGCCGCAGGGCAGAGTTCCCCCACAACGTCTTCGGCCTTGGGGCCTTGCACCGCCACCAGCGCCCGGTCGAAGATCTCGGTCACGTCTACGCCGTCGAGGTTCGCCTTCATATGCGGAATGTCCTGATGCCGCAGCGCCGCGTTCACCACCACAAAGAAATGATCCCCCGCATTCGACACGATCAGGTCATCCATGATCCCGCCATCCGCGTTGGTGAAAAACCCGTACCGCGCCTTGCCCTCTTTCAAGGTCGCATAGGCCTGCGGGCAGATCGCCTCCAGCTTCTCACCCACATTCTCACCCCGCAGGATCACCTGACCCATATGAGACACATCAAACACCGCCGCCTTCTCACGACACTGCTTATGCTCCCCCATAATCCCCATCGGATACTGGACAGGCATCTCCCAGCCCGCAAAATCAACCAGCTTACCTCCCAACTCAACGTGCAAGGCGTACAAGGGCGTGCGTTTC
>NZ_JBQFNZ010000020.1:0-2500 GCF_056532945.1 Ruegeria sp. H7 | reverse complement strand
CTGGAGGACCGAACCCACATCCGTTGAAAAGGATCGGGATGAGCTGTGCCTAGGGGTGAAAGGCCAATCAAACTCGGAGATAGCTGGTTCTCTGCGAAATCTATTTAGGTAGAGCGTCATCCGAATACCCCGGGGGGTAGAGCACTGGATGGGTAATGGGGCCCCACAGGCTTACTGATCCTAACCAAACTCCGAATACCCGGGAGTACTAGATGGCAGACACACTGCGGATGCTAACGTCCGTAGTGGAGAGGGAAACAACCCTGACCTACGACTAAGGCCCCCAATTCATGGCTAAGTGGGAAAGCAGGTGGGACGACCAAAACAACCAGGAGGTTGGCTTAGAAGCAGCCATCCTTTAAAGATAGCGTAACAGCTCACTGGTCTAAATAAGTTGTCCTGCGGCGAAGATGTAACGGGGCTCAAGCCATGAGCCGAAGTCTAGGGATGCGTAAGCATCGGTAGCAGAGCGTAGTGTGACATAGTTCCTATCCTCTTTAGCGTCTTTCGGGACGCCTTGGAGGATATTTGGAGCTTTCGATGAAGCGGGCGCGTGAGCGATCCCGTGGAGAGATCACTAGTGAGAATGATGACATGAGTAGCGACAAAGAGTGTGAGAGACACTCTCGCCGAAAGTCCAAGGGTTCCTGCTTAAAGCTAATCTGAGCAGGGTAAGCCGGCCCCTAAGCCGAGGCCGAAAGGCGTAGGCGATGGGAACTAGGTTAATATTCCTAGGCCAGGAGGATGTGACGGATCACAGGTGTAGTTCAATCTTATCGGATTGATTGGGCTGCTGAGTGGTTCCTGGAAATAGCCCTCCATCAGACCGTACCCTAAACCGACACAGGTGGACTGGTAGAGCATACCAAGGCGCTTGAGAGAACGATGTTGAAGGAACTCGGCAAAATACCTCCGTAAGTTCGCGAGAAGGAGGCCCGGTTCCTAGGCAACTAGGGGCTGGGGGCACAAACCAGGGGGTGGCGACTGTTTATTAAAAACACAGGGCTCTGCGAAGTCGCAAGACGACGTATAGGGTCTGACGCCTGCCCGGTGCCTGAAGGTTAAAAGGAGAGGTGAGAGCCTTGAATTGAAGCCCAGGTAAACGGCGGCCGTAACTATAACGGTCCTAAGGTAGCGAAATTCCTTGTCGGGTAAGTTCCGACCTGCACGAATGGCGTAACGACTTCCCCGCTGTCTCCAACATCGACTCAGCGAAATTGAATTGCCTGTCAAGATGCAGGCTTCCCGCGGTTAGACGGAAAGACCCCGTGCACCTTTACTACAGCTTCGCACTGGCATCAGGATTGTGATGTGCAGGATAGGTGGTAGGCTTTGAAGCGGAAACGCAAGTATCCGTGGAGCCTCCCTTGAGATACCACCCTTCGCACTCTTGATGTCTAACCGCGGTCCGTTATCCGGATCCGGGACCCTGCGTGGCGGGTAGTTTGACTGGGGCGGTCGCCTCCTAAAGCGTAACGGAGGCGCGCGAAGGTTGGCTCAGAGCGGTCGGAAATCGCTCGTTGAGTGCAATGGCAGAAGCCAGCCTGACTGCAAGACTGACAAGTCGAGCAGAGTCGAAAGACGGCCATAGTGATCCGGTGGTCCCGAGTGGAAGGGCCATCGCTCAACGGATAAAAGGTACGCCGGGGATAACAGGCTGATACTGCCCAAGAGTCCATATCGACGGCAGTGTTTGGCACCTCGATGTCGGCTCATCTCATCCTGGGGCTGGAGCAGGTCCCAAGGGTACGGCTGTTCGCCGTTTAAAGAGGTACGTGAGCTGGGTTTAGAACGTCGTGAGACAGTTCGGTCCCTATCTGCCGTGGGTGTAGGAGACTTGAGAGGAGTTGCCCCTAGTACGAGAGGACCGGGGTGAACGATCCACTGGTGGACCAGTTGTCGTGCCAACGGCAGTGCTGGGTAGCTATGATCGGACAGGATAACCGCTGAAGGCATCTAAGCGGGAAGCCCCCCTCAAAACAAGGTCTCCCTGAGGGCCGTGGAAGACCACCACGTCAATAGGCCGGAGATGTAAGCGCAGTAATGCGTTCAGTTGACCGGTACTAATCGCCCGATAGGCTTGATTTGATCCAGTAACAGAAAGACAAACCCAACCGCCTCAAACAGAGACGGTAGGCGATCAAACAAGACCAAAAGCATACACCAAACTTGACAATGGATGACTAAGACGCGGGAACGCGCATTCGTAAACGAATACGCTGCCTCCCGCTCGTCGCTTTTGCTGCGCAAACAGCGACGGTGTTGATTGATTAACACAACCGTGCAGGACCGCGCATTCGCAAGCGAATACGCTGCCTCCTGCGCGTCGCGCTTTTGCTTCGCAAAAGTCGCGACGGGGGCTTTTCCTCGGTTTGGTGGTCATAGCGCAAGTGAAACACCCGGTCCCATACCGAACCCGGAAGTTAAGCACTGCCGCGCCAATGGTACTTGGGCTTAAGCCCCGGGAGAGTAGGTCACCGCCAAACCTAGTAAAAGCCCA
>NZ_JBQFNZ010000019.1:0-14925 GCF_056532945.1 Ruegeria sp. H7 | reverse complement strand
CGGGCAAGGCCCGCGCGCTGCCGGGCCCAACGGAAGGAAAGGTCTTGCCAAAGACCTTGACGACGGGCGGGAGCATTTCTGACCCCTTGTGCCATGCCATCGCGGCCCGTATTTAGGCATCAAGCAAAGATACAGGAGAATACGGATGCTCAAAGGACTCGGCGGTCTGGGCGATATGGCCAAGATGATGAAATCCGCGCAGGATTTGCAGACCAAAATGACCGACATGCAGGAAGAACTGAACACCATCATGGTGGTCGGTGAGTCCGGCGCAGGTCTGGTCAAGGCAACCGCCACCGCAAAAGGCGAACTCAAAGGCCTGGACATCGACCCATCGATCTTCAACGGCGACGACAAGGAAGTGGTCGAGGATCTGATCCTGGCCGCGATCAAGGACGCACAGACCAAAGCGGCCGAGCGTTCGCAGGCAGAAATGGCCAAACTGACCGAGAGCATGGGCCTGCCCGCAGATATCAAGCTGCCGTTCTGATCTTCATCTTTTCCCAAATACTCCCGCCGGAGGCTTCCTCCGGCGTCACACAGGACAGGCCGTGAGTTCGAACAGCGACATTGACAACCTGATCGACCTGATGGCCAAGCTGCCCGGCCTCGGCCCCCGTTCGGCCCGCCGCGCGGTGTTGCACCTGATCTGCAAACGCGCCCTGCTGCTGACGCCCCTTTCGGACGCCATGCAGCAGGTCGCCGTCACCGCCCGCGAATGCCTGAATTGCGGCAATGTGGGCACCACCGACATCTGCGACATCTGCAATGACGAAGCCCGCGCGACCGGAGAGCTGTGCGTGGTCGAGGACGTTGCCGACCTCTGGGCAATGGAACGCGCCGGGGTCTTCAAAGGTCGCTACCACGTTTTGGGCGGCACGCTGTCTGCGCTGGACGGGGTCGGGCCGGACGAATTGCGCATTCCCCGTCTCAAGGACCGGGTGCTGGCCGAGGGGATCACCGAGGTCATTCTGGCCCTGAATGCCACGGTCGATGGCCAGACAACCGCCCACTACATCGCGGACCAGTTTGAGGGGCAGGTGCGCCTCACCTCATTGGCGCAGGGTGTGCCGATTGGGGGCGAGTTGGACTATCTGGATGACGGGACGATTACGGCAGCGTTGAGGGCGCGGAAGGAGTTGTAACCGGACATGAGAGGCAAGCGTCAATACATGCCGCCCGTTTCGTCAATTAAGATTGGTGGTCCAAAATAATCCGCCCTAAAGCTGATCCTCATACCGCCTAGGTTTTCTATCCTTAACGTCAAACCAAGCGTTTCATTTCTGAACGAACCTTTTAGGGACCCTTCAAAACCGTCAATACTACCGACCCACCCGTTTGCTTCGGACAACTTGTGCTCAGCCCACTTCTTTAGTTCTTCAACGCGTGTCCCGTCCAATAACAGCTCGGGCCAACTCGTGTTCTCGCAGTTGTAAACACCGTAGCCCGCATATGGGCTGCCCTCAGTTGCATAGGGCCAGTCAAAAACGTGCAATCGAGCTGCGAAATCACCTAAAACAAGATAGAACCCGTGGTGGTCTCCTTCCTTGCCGTCAGGTGTCCCGCCATTCCAAGCACTTTCACTTTTGGTCAGGAAGTAACCCAAGCAGACATCTGCTTCCCAAACCGCAAGATCCGAACTTTCAAACGGCTGCCATTCTTGGTCCCAGATAGGTGGTCAAGCAGAGATGGCCCCCTTCGGCATTCGTAGGTTTCGCAATACTCATGGGGTTCTAAAAAATACTTTTTGTAATCGTTGGAATCTGCGGAGACCGACGAAACGGCTGCTGCAGAAAAAGTACAAAGCACAAAAAGAAACCTGCTTGCTAGCATTCGGTAATACCTGTTTTGAAGATCAAACTGCTTTTGCCGGAGCAAAAAACCGGCGTTCAGTAAAAACTCACATCCGAATTAGGTTCGGTCAATCCAATAATCCGGCACAGCAATTAGATAACATCTTTGTTCAGCTTTGCGTGTCAAATAGAGTTCTGACTGAGCTAAAATTGATTCTGGATAAAACATAATGACCCGCCTTCTCGCCCTGACCCTCGCCGCCTTCACCGCCACCTCTACCCTCGCACAAGACCTCGTCGACAAAGGCTTTGTCGAAGGCTGGAACATCATGATGGACCCCGCGCTTGGAAACGGGTGTCTGATCCAGACGGTGTATCAGGACCTCTCAGTCGTCAGGCTGGGCTATGACGCGCTGGACAATCGCGGGTATTTCACCGTGTTCAACAAGGCCTGGGGCGAGATTGAACCCGGCCAAAGCTATCCGATCCGGTTCGAGCTGGACGGCAAAAGCTTTGATGCCACCGCAATCGGCTTCAAACAGGATCGTGTCCCCGGCGCGACCGTGTTTTTCACCGACCGGGATTTTGTCGCGGCGATTGCGCAGAACAAGACGATGACTGTCTATAACCCCGCAGGCGAAACCGTGATGGCAATTGATCTGAAAGGTACCGCGAAGGCGCTGGAATACGCGCGGGAGTGTCAGAACAAGACGCTCTAACGTACCGGATCGAACAGCGCGTCCTTGGCGGTGCAGTCCCGGATCACATCCCGCCCGCAGGGCACCGGGTCCAGTTCGCGGGACAGGCACAGGCGGACCTCTTCGATATAGCCTTGCTTGCAGGTGATCGTGATCATGTCGCGTTCCAGCCCCGGATTGGCCTTCAAGAACGCCTCTTCCACCACCGACGCGGGCAGTTTGACCGTTGCATCCAGCTTCCGGAACACTTCGGGCCGCTGAACACGGTCATAAGCCTCTCGCGACAGGGCGAAATAGGCAGGCGCGGACAGGCCCGAGCAGGTTCCGTGTTTCTTCCATTGGTGCCATGCAAGACCAGCGCTGCCCTGAATATCCTCCATCCCGCGGGTCATGGAGCGGGACGGCTGAGCCTCGGGCGTGCGGCAATAAGACGGCCAGCCCTGATGGAATTGCGGCCAGAGCCCATGCAGAATCCATCCGTGATCATGCCGCGCATCGCATTGGTCGGACCCGCGCGCATCCCCTTCGCGGGCGCACCAGTTCGGCGACCAGCTGAGCGACAGGACATAGTAGTCAAATTCTCCGGCAGGTTCGCCATCTGCTCTCAGAACTGTGGGGGTTGCCACAGTGGCGGCAAATGCCAATGCGGCTGCAAGAAAGGTCAGAAATGACTGCATGAGGGGTATCGCGCCTGTAGAGCCTTGGGTATCGGCCAATTTAGCCGTCAAACCAGTGCGTAAGGCAAGGCCCATTCTGGCCACAGAATCGGCGCGCCGAATGTCCGGCACGCCAACGGGGGTTCAGAATTCATAAGCCAGCAGCGCGCCCAGTGTCTGGGTTTGCACACCCTCCTCATCGCCATAGCGATAGGCCAGCGACACACCCAGATTATCGGCCAGCGGCCATTCGGCAGATACGGTTGCCAGCGTATCTGTCCGAGCATTCTCGACATCGCGCACCGCAAAAACGCCGGACAGAATAACCGGGCCAACCGGAACCGCAGCGCCCAGCGTTGCGTAAGTGGCCGAGTCCGGGCGGCCGTCGAATTCATCGAAATAGGCAACCTCGCCCAACAGCTCGACCTCGGTGCCGCCCGCGTCCAGCAGATGAACCAGCCCGAAGACAACGCCGGACTGGTCGGCCTGATCGCCTTCACCGGCGGCCTGTTCCTGTACCGCCAGCGTGTAGGCCGTGTTGCCGATCTCACCCGCCAGCGACAGGGTAACGGATTCAATGTCGCTGGTGTTGGACACACCGCCATCCTCCAGGCGCGTTTGCCCGCGTTCGGTGAACAAAGAGTTGCTGAGGAATGTGCGATCTGTGGTGAAGGCTGCCAACGTCAACTCATGCTCACCGCCCAGCCCCGAGAAGGGCACGCTGACCGAGGCACCAACCCGTTCGGTGATCTCGTAATCTTCTGCAAAATCAACGCCAAAGACGCCCGGTGCCAGATCCCAGGCAAAGCCGAAGCTGGGGTTGAATTTACCCAGTGCAACTGCGGCTGATCCGAAATCATAACCAAAATACAGCTCTTCTGCGTAAAGGCCCTGATCTTCGAAAAAGCGGTCATTGGTGGCGTCTTCGACCGGCTCGAACACCAATGTGGATTGTAGCGAGAACCGGTCGGTGAACTGATAGCCGAACGCGCCCTCGATGGTGGCGAAGGTATCGATCAGTTCGGCATCAGGATCGTCGGCGTCAAAGGTAAAGTCGCTTTCCAGTTCGACGCTGATTTCGGATGAAAACCGGCTGTCCTGAGCAAGTCCGGCGGTGGCAAGAACGAAGAACGGCAAGCTGAGAAGGCTGCTTGTGCGTGTCATGTAAGGAATCCTTTTTGGGTTCCTGTTCAGGTGATCTCCAAAGGACCCAGCCGGATCGCATGCGGGCACGCGCAACCGGAGCGCAGTCTTATGCGGCACCTAAGTGTTGGTCAGGGACGATTTGGAAATCCTGGCTGAACAGAACGAACCTGTTTGGCGTGGTCCCGCCATATGATCCCGGCCCTGGGGCATGTCAAATTGCGGCGCTCGTGATAGAGACCTTACTAACTGACTGTAATCAATCAATATTAGCCAAAACCTCACGGCCCACTGCACAAGATCACACTGCGACGTGATGGGGCGTGACAGGCTTTGAAGCGGGTGGCGTTGTGCCCAACCAACAGCCGGGCGCATTCGGCCCTTCCCTTCTGGCCGTTGCCCGACTATATACGGGCCAAGTTCCCCGACAACGGAAACCTGCCCCATGACCTCGGGGCCGCCGAATTCCGGCGACGGGACAGATGTATGTATAGGAGACGGGCTGATGGCAAAACCGCTTATGGCCAAGGCTACCGCCGTATGGCTGGTGGACAACACCACGATCAGCTTCAAGCAGATCGCGGATTTCGTAGGTATGCACGAGCTGGAAGTGCAGGGCATCGCCGATGGCGACGTGGCTGCTGGCGTGAAGGGCTTTGACCCGATTGCCAACAACCAACTGACG
Source organism: Ruegeria sp. H7 (assembly GCF_056532945.1). Taxonomy (NCBI): domain Bacteria; kingdom Pseudomonadati; phylum Pseudomonadota; class Alphaproteobacteria; order Rhodobacterales; family Roseobacteraceae; genus Ruegeria; species Ruegeria sp. H7. The sequence continues at coordinate 9,950 of NZ_JBQFNZ010000019.1, read as the reverse complement.
CAGGAAGAGATCGACGCCGCGCAGAACAACCCGCTGCACAAGCTGAAGCTCAAGTTCAACCCGTCTGCGGCTGGCGAGGAAAAGCGCCGTGGCCCGCGTTATACTCCATTGTCCAAACGGCAGGACCGTCCGAACTCGATCCTGTGGCTGGTCAAGTTCCATCCGGAACTGAGCGACGGTCAGATCGCCAAGCTTGTGGGCACCACTAAGCCGACCATCCAGTCGATCCGCGAACGCACCCATTGGAACATTGCCAACATGCAGCCCATCGACCCGGTTGCGTTGGGCCTGTGCAAACAGTCCGAACTGGACGCCGTGGTGCAGAAGGCCGCCGCGAAGAAAGCCGCCGAAGGCGGCGTCATGAGCGATGATGAGCGCCGCAAGCTGGTCTCGACCGAGCAGTCGCTTGAGATGGACGCGGCTCCGAAGATTCCGACGGCCATTGAAGGGCTCGAAACCTTCTCGCTGTCTGATGACCCGGAAGACGAGAAAGAAGACAGTGATCCGATCGTGGACGCCGACAGCTTCTTCAACCTGCCCAAAGGCGGCGGGGACGAGGAAGACGAGGATGATCTGCGCCCCTGATCCTGTGTGAGCCCCGGTCCGATCCGGCCGGGGCACTGTCCTGAGGGAACCTCATGCTGAGCGTATTGTCTGCAGTTTTCGGCCCGCATCGCGCCGTGTCGATCTATGCCTTTCTGAAAACCTGGGGGCTGGGTCTGGCAGCGGCTGTGGTGATGGTGATCATCGTCAGCGGTCTTTACCTGCTGGGGGATGATGGCAAGCACGAACATCACTCGTTCATTACCGTACCGGTGCTGTCCGCAACCGCGATCAATGGTGATCTGAAGAACGGCGTCATCGCCTCGGTCCGGCTGCCGGACGGGACGGCTGCGTCGATCACTTCGACCGAAGCGCCGGTGTCCCAAACGGTGGGCACCAGCGCCTGTGTTGAAAAACGGGTTTACGTGGAAAGCGGCGAGCCCAGATACAGGTTCAAACTTCCCAAGTTCTGCGAACCCGGCTGATCCGGGCCGCACCCAACAAAAACCGCCCGGACCATGCGCCGGGCGGTTTTTTCGTTCAAATCATCTGGAACAGGATCCCGGCGACGATTGCCCCGCCGACCCCAAGGCCAAGATAGGTGGCGAAGACGCGTGGTTTCACCAGCGACCAGACCGCCGCCATAGCCGGGATCGAACTGACCGCACCGGCAACCATAAAGGACATCGCGGCCCCTGCGGTCATCCCCTGCTCCATCAGCCCGGCCAGAAGCGGCGGCGCCACATAAGAGTTCAGGTAGGCCGGCATCCCGACCAGCGCCGCGACCACGATGGGCAGCACGCCTTCGCCGCCCACAACGCGGGCAATCAGGTCGGCGGGCACGTAGCTGACCAGCAGTGCTTCGAGAACATAGGCCAGCGCCAGCCATTTCAGCAGGAAGACGCCGTTATGCACGAACTCAGAGCGGAATCGCTGACGGCGCTCGGGTTCCTGCCAGAATTTCCAGACCGGCTTGTCGTCCAGTTTGGGGCCGCAGCCGCAGCATCCGGCGGGCTTGTATTCCCGCAAGGGCTGGGCAAATGCGCCGCTGCGCATCAGCAGGCGGACGGCGAACCCTCCGAACAGGCCCAGCGCCACAGCGGCTACGGCCTTACCGGTGGCAAAGGGCCAGCCTAACGCACCCGCAGTGATCAGCAATGTCGGCGGGTCGATCAGCGGAGAGCTGAGCCAGAACGCCATCACCGCAGACAGCGGCGCACCCAGCGCCAGCAGCCCGGCGATGAAAGGAATGACCTCGCAGGAACAGAATGGCGCAAGGCCACCGAACAAGGCCGCCAGCAAGATCATCCGGGTCTCGCGGCCTTCAAATGCGCGCGCCACCATGACCTCGGCCCCAGTGGCCTTGAGGTAGGACAGCAGTAGAACGGCAAACAGGATGTATTGGCCCGTATGCGCCAGCGCTTTGGCTGCAAAGGTCACAACCTCAACCCAGTTGCCCGGATCCAACAGCGCCACCAGCGCCAGAATCGCAACAATCAGCGCCCAGGGTGTCTTGATCAGATCCAACACGGCTTTGGCCGAGACCTTCGGGCTTTGCGTCAAATCAGCCATCGTTCGCGGCCTTCCCTACCTCATCGGCGCAGCATTCGCTGAGAATGAACTGCGCCAGATTTCGCAACTCGTCAAAGCAGGCGCGGTTGATCGTGCTGCGCCCGATTTTCTCCTGCTCGACCACACCACCAGCGGCCAGAAACCGCAGATGATGCGCCAGAGTCGATGGCGCGATTCCCGTGCGGTTCTGGATTTCGCCCACTGTCAGACCGGCCTCACCGGCGCGGACAAGCGTTTTCAGAACCTTCAGCCGCGCCTCGGACCCCATGGCCGAAAACCCTGCGGCAGCTGTTTCCCACATCTGAACTCTCCATTAAACTAGATTTCTAGTTATTTAGGTTGATTCCCTGTGCCCGTCAATCCGCACTGCAAATTTTCGGGAAAACCGTAAGTCCAGATTGCCCCACCAGTAAGTCCAATCTATAAGCGCCTATGGCAATCTCAATCGACACCTTCTTTCTTGAGCTTAACGGGCAAGGCACGCTGCAGGCGCAGATCCAGCAGATGATCGCCGAGGGCATCCTGTCCGGGCGGTTTCACGTGGGAGAAAAGCTGCCCTCATCCCGCAAACTGGCGGCGCATCTGGGTGTCAGCCGGATCACTGTCACGCTGGCCTATACCGAGCTTCTGGCGAATGATTATCTGACCGCAAAGGGGCGATCTGGCTATTACGTATCCGAGAATGCGCCCGTGCCGCCAAAATACACGCCGGTTCAGCGCAGCCAGGAAAATGTCGACTGGGACAATGCGCTGGCGCGCCGGTTTTCCGGCGGTGACATGCTGGCCAAACCCAGCGACTGGCGCACATATCGCTATCCTTTCATCTACGGGCAGGCCGACCGGACGCTGTTCGATCACGCCAACTGGCGGCTCTGCGCGGTGCGGGCACTGGGGCACAAGGATTTTGATTCCCTGACCGCCGACTATGCCGATCAGGACGACCCGCTGCTGGTCGAATTCATTGCCCGCCACACTCTGCCACGCCGGGGCATCACTGCCCGACCCGAAGAGATTCTGATCACGCTGGGGGCCCAGAATGCGCTGTGGCTGGCGTCGCGCATCCTGCTGGACCGCGGGCGCACGGCTGCGATTGAAGACCCGTGCTATTACGCGCTGCGGGAATTGCTGACCCATTCGGGCTGCACTATCGAGCCGATCCGCGTGGACAGCGACGGGCTGCCGCCTGCGGCTCTGCCCGAAAGCACCGATGTGATTTTCACCACCCCCAGCCATCAAAGCCCGACAACCGCAACCATGCCCGTCAGCCGCCGGACCGAACTGCTGGAACGCGCCCGTGCCCTGAACGCGATGATTGTCGAAGATGATTACGAGTTCGAGATGGCCTACCTGAGCGCGCCGTCCCCCGCGCTGAAGTCGATGGATCGCGACGGGCGCGTGATCTATGTCGGCAGCTTTTCGAAATCGCTGTTTCCGGGGCTTCGGCTTGGCTACATGGTCGGGTCCGAGTCCTTTATCCGCGAAGCGCGCGCGCTAAGGTCGCTGGTGCTGCGCCACCCGCCGGGGCATGTGCAGCGTACGGCGGCCTATTTCCTGTCGCTTGGGCATTACGATGCGCAGATCAGGCGCATGTCCAACGCGCTGGCAAAACGGCGGGCCGCGCTGGATGACGCCGTGCAGACTCATAAGCTGGGCGTGGCCGGGCGCGGGCTGCTGGGTGGGTCCTCCATCTGGATGAAGGCCCCCGAGCATATCGACACCACGCAGCTTGCCCGAAGGTTGCAGGATCAGGGCGTGCATATCGAACCGGGCGAGCCCTTCTTTTCGGGCGCAGACCGCCCCAAGAACTACTACCGGCTGGGTTATTCCTCGATTGCGCCCGAACGCATCGCCCCCGGGATCAAGCAAATTGCCGATTCAATCCGGGCTGGTTAGGTCCAGACTGGATATATTCCGCTTTCCCGTCTGGCCCTAACGCCGACTGCACCCATGCGCCAAAACCATATCAAAGGCTGGGCAATGCACCCGGCCCAATTCACTCATGATTGGAGAGCGCACCGATGAAAATGACCACGGAAGAAGCCTTTGTTAAGGTTCTGCAAATGCACGGGATCGAACATGCGTTCGGGATCATTGGCTCGGCGATGATGCCGATCTCGGACCTGTTCCCGAAAGCCGGGATCATGTTCTGGGACTGCGCCCACGAGGGTTCGGGCGGTATGATGGCCGACGGTTACACCCGCGCCACCGGCAAAATGTCGATGATGATCGCGCAGAACGGCCCCGGCATCACCAACTTCGTGACCGCCGTTAAGACCGCTTACTGGAACCACACCCCGGTTCTGCTGGTCACTCCGCAGGCGGCCAACAAGACCATCGGTCAGGGCGGCTTCCAGGAGATGGAGCAGATGCGCATGTTCGCAGACTGCGTTGCCTATCAGGAAGAAGTACGTGACCCGTCGCGCGTGGCCGAGGTTCTGAACCGCGTGATCATGAACGCCAAGCGCGCCAGCGCCCCGGCGCAGCTGAACATCCCGCGCGATATGTGGACCCAGGTGATCGACATCGAACTGCCCAAGATCGTCGATTTTGAACGTCCTTCGGGCGGTGAAGATGCGGTTGCTGCGGCGGCCGAAATGCTGTCGAACGCAAAGAACCCTGTCATTCTGAACGGTGCCGGTGTTGTTCTGGCCGACGGCGGTATCGAAGCGTCGAAAGCCCTGGCCGAGCGTCTGGACGCACCGGTTTGCGTTGGCTACCAGCACAATGACGCCTTCCCCGGCTCGCACCCGCTGTTTGCTGGCCCGCTGGGCTATAACGGCTCGAAAGCCGGTATGGAGCTGATCAGCGAAGCTGACGTGGTTCTGGCCCTCGGCACCCGTCTGAACCCGTTCTCGACCCTGCCCGGTTATGGCATCAACTACTGGCCGACAAACGCCAAGATCATTCAGGTCGATATCAACCCTGACCGCATTGGCCTGACCAAAGACGTCAGCGTTGGCATCATCGGTGACGCGGCCAAAGTCGCCAACGGCATCCTGTCCCGCCTGAGCGACACCGCAGGCGACGAAGGCCGTCAGGAGCGTAAGGACCGCATCGCCCAGAAGAAATCCGCATGGGCGCAGGAACTGACCTCGATGACCCACGAGGATGACGATCCGGGCACCACCTGGAACGAGCGTGCCCGTGCAGCCAAGCCTGACTGGATGAGCCCCCGCATGGCGTGGCGCGCCATTCAGGCCGCGCTGCCGAAAGAGGCGATCATCTCGTCCGATATCGGCAACAACTGCGCCATCGGCAACGCGTACCCTGCGTTCGAAGAAGGCCGTAAATACCTGGCCCCCGGCCTGTTTGGCCCCTGTGGTTACGGCCTGCCCGCCATCGTCGGCGCGAAAATCGGCCAGCCGGACGTTCCGGTTGTGGGCTTCGCCGGTGACGGTGCATTTGGCATCGCAGTGAACGAACTGACCGCAATCGGCCGCGAAGAGTGGCCCGCCGTGACTCAGATCGTCTTCCGCAACTACCAGTGGGGTGCGGAAAAGCGGAACTCGACCCTGTGGTTTGACGACAACTTCGTCGGCACCGAGCTGGACACCAAAGTTTCTTATGCCGGTATCGCGCAGGCCTGTGGTCTGAAAGGCGTCGTTGCACGCACTCAGGACGAGCTGACCGCAGCGCTGAACCAGGCGATTGAGGATCAGAAGAACGGCATCACCACCCTGATCGAAGCCATGATCAACCAGGAATTGGGTGAGCCCTTCCGCCGTGACGCGATGAAGAAGCCGGTTGCTGTTGCAGGCATCGACGGCGCAGACATGACCCCGCAAGCCGAGGCCTGATCGCAGTGAAGCCCCTGCGTCAAATTCTTGGGGCTGCGACCAGTTCCAAAAAGATCATCGCCCTTGCCGAGGGCGATGATCCACGTGTTGTAGAAGGTGCGCTGAAAGCGCGTGCCGAAAACGCCGCCGACATCATCCTTGTGGGCGATCAGGCCAAAGTGACCGCTCTGCTGTCGGAAATGGGCGGCGCCGATGTTGACGGGATCGACATCCACGACCCGGCCACATCCCCCCACACGGATCGGTTCGCCGCGGCCTACTATGAGCTGCGCAAACACAAGGGCATGACGCCCGAAAAAGCGCAGGACGTGATCAAAAGCCGCCTGAACTATGCCGCGATGCTGGTCCATCTCGGGCTGGCCGACGGCACCGTGGGCGGCGCGGTTGAAACCACCTCGGATACCGTGCGCGCAGCTTTGCAGATCATCGGCAAGGCCCCGAATGCCCATATGGTGTCCAGCTTCTTTCTGATGATCTACGACCGTGACCACCACGCGGTTCAGGGCGTTCACCTCTTTGCCGATTGCGGTCTGGTCGTTGATCCCGATGAACGGGAACTGGCCGAGATCGCACAGGCATCGGCTGCGTCCTACCATGTACTGACCGGAGACGCGCCGCGCGTTGCCATGCTGTCCTTCTCGACCAGCGGCAGCGCCAATCACCCCAAAGTTTCAAAGGTGATCGAAGCCACCCGAATCGCCAAAGCCGCCAGCCCGGATCTGCTGATCGACGGAGAGTTGCAGTTCGACGCCGCCTATGTGCCCGAAGTAGCCAGCAAAAAGGCCAAGGATTCCCCTCTGGAGGGGCAGGCGAATGTATTTGTCTTCCCCAACCTCGATGCCGGAAACCTGGGCTACAAGATCGCGCAGCGCATCGGCGGGGCCGAGGCCATCGGGCCGGTGCTGCAAGGCCTGGCGAAACCGGCAAACGACCTGTCTCGGGGTTGCTCTGCCGACGATGTGCTGCACATGATCGCAGTGACGGCAGTGCAGGCGCAACAGCCTGAAACCTAGAACCAGCCCGGACAAAAACCGGGCGACACAACGACTTTGACCTGACCGGAATGCCAGGAGGGTCTGATAACCAGCAAAAGGGACGTACATGAACCAGCCCGTTATCGACACCAGCCCCAAAGTCTCGGACGAGGTGCGGAAGACCACTTGTTACATGTGCGCCTGTCGCTGTGGCATCAATGTGCATATGAAGGATGGCAAGGTCGCCTATATCGAAGGCAACCGCGATCACCCGGTCAACAAGGGCGTGTTATGCGCCAAGGGCAGTGCCGGGATCATGCAGGTCAACGCACCCTCGCGCCTACGCAAACCGCTGCGCCGGGTCGGCCCGCGCGGATCGGGCGAATTTCGCGAGATCGAGTGGGACGAGGCGATCAGCACCGCCGTTGGCTGGCTCAACGAGCTGCACGAAACCGCGCCGCAGAAACTGGCCTTTTTCACGGGCCGCGACCAGAGCCAGAGCTTCACCTCATTCTGGGCGCAGAATTTCGGCACCCCGAACTATGCGGCCCATGGCGGGTTCTGCTCGGTCAACATGGCTGCTGGCGGTATCTACACGATGGGCGGCGCGTTTTGGGAATTCGGCCAGCCCGATTGGGACCATACCAAGCTGTTCATGCTGTTCGGCGTGGCCGAAGACCATGACAGCAACCCAATCAAGATGGGCATCGGCAAGATCAAGAAACGTGGCGCACGGGTAATCGGCGTGAACCCGATCCGCTCGGGCTATAACGCTGTGGCGGATGACTGGGTCGGGATCACACCGGGCACCGATGGGCTGTTCATTCTGTCGCTGATCCACGTGCTGATGAAGGCGGGCAAGATCGATCTCGATTACCTCAGCCGCTATACCAATGCTCCGGTTCTGGTAAATGCCGCAGAAGGGCCAGAAAAAGGCCTGTTCCTGCGCGATGCCGACGGCAAACCGCTGGTGATCGACCGGGCAACGGGCGAACCAACAGCCTTTGACAAACCGGGCGTCCGCCCCGACCTGTCGGCCACCTACGAAAAGGATGGCGTGACCCACCGGCCTGTTTTCCACCTGATGGCCGAAAAATACCTGTCCGACGATCACGCCCCCGAGGCCGTGGCCGAGCGCTGTGGCATCCCGACCAGCCGCATCCGCGCCATCGCCGCCGAAATCGCCCGCGTCGCCTTTGACGAGGCGATCGAGCTGGACCATGAATGGACCGATTTCCGAGGTGAAACCCATTCGAAAATGATCGGTCGCCCGGTCAGCTTCCACTCGATGCGCGGGATTTCGGCCCATGCCAACGGCTTCCAGACCTGTCGTGCGCTGCATGTGCTGCAAATCCTGTTGGGCACGGTCGAGGTTCCCGGCGGCTTCCGCTTCAAACCGCCCTATCCGAAACCGGTCGAGGCGCACCCGACCCCCCATGGCGACCGCCGTCCCGGCCGTCCCCTGAACGGGCCGCATCTGGGCTTTCCGCGCGGCCCCGACGATCTGCTGCTGGATGACAACGACAACCCCATCCGCATCGACAAGGCCTTCACCTGGGAAAACCCGATGTCGGCCCACGGGCTGATGCATATGGTGATCTCGAACGCCGCTGCGGGCGATCCTTACAAGATCGATACGCTGTTCATGTATATGGCGAATATGTCATGGAACTCGTCCATGAACACCAAGGGCGTGATGGAGATGCTGACCGCCAAGGATGATGACGGCAATTACGTCATTCCGAACATCATCTACTCGGATGCCTATTCGTCCGAGATGGTGGCCTATGCCGACCTGATCCTGCCGGATACCACCTATCTGGAACGGCACGACTGTATCTCACTGCTGGACCGCCCGATCTGCGAGGCCGACGCCGCTGCCGACGCAATCCGCTGGCCGGTGATCGAACCCGACCGCGACGTGCGCGGCTTCCAGTCGGTGCTGATCGAGCTTGCCAACCGCATGAACCTGCCCGGCTTCACCAACGAGGATGGCAGCGCCAAGTGGAAGGACTATGCCGACTATATCGTCAACCACGAACGCCGCCCGAATATCGGCCCGCTGGCCGGATTCCGCGGTGAAACCGGCGACAAGGAAGGGCGAGGCGAGGTCAATCCCGACCAGCTGAACCGCTATATCGAAAATGGCGGCTTTTATGTGGCCCACATCCCCGAAGGTGCCGATTACTACAAGCCGTGGAACACGGCCTATCAGGACTGGGCCGTGGGCATGGGCCTCTACGACAGCCCGCAACCCTATCTGTTCCAACTCTACTCGGAACCCATGCGCAAGTTCCAGCTTGCTGCCGAAGGTCACGGGGACCGACAGCCGCCCGAACATCTGCGCCAGCGCATCAAAGACAAGATGGACCCGCTGCCGATCTGGTACGAAACCGACCAGCAGGGCAACGAGGGCTTCACCGTCAACGCCCTGACCCAGCGACCGATGGCGATGTATCACAGCTGGGGCACCCAGAACGCGTGGCTGCGGCAGTTGCACGGGCGCAACCCGCTTTATGTGCCGACCAAACTGATGCGCGAACACGGGCTGAAGGACGGCGACTGGGCCAAGGTCAGCTCTCCGCATGGCGAGATCACCGTGCCGGTTATGGAAATGGCGGCGCTGAACGAAAACACCGTCTGGACATGGAACGCCATCGGCAAACGCAAAGGTGCCTGGGCCCTGCAAGAAGACGCGCCTGAGGCGACCAAGGGCTTCCTGCTGAACCACCTGATCCACGAGTTGCTGCCGGCAAAAGGCGATGGCATGCGATGGGCCAATTCCGACCCGGTGACAGGTCAGGCCGCCTGGTTCGACTTGAAGGTGAAAATCGAAAAGGCCAGCCCGCCGCCAGATACCGAAAGCCAGCCTGAATTTGACGCAATCAAGTCACCCGTCGGCACTGGCCCGAAGGATATTGCATGGAAGGTTGGAAAATGACCCAACTCCATTCTTCTTCTGTTCAAAAATACCTCGGGGGTGAATTGAGCCGCAGGCTCAAGAGGGGGCTGGCCCCCTCCCCGACCCTCACAAGCAGAGGTTCACTGACATGACCCAGCTCCC
>NZ_JBQFNZ010000018.1:0-25229 GCF_056532945.1 Ruegeria sp. H7 | reverse complement strand
GTTTCGAAGCAGCTGCCAACCAAAACAGCGCGTTTGCCATGTAAAGACCCATAATCGCTCGGAAGACATGAGTCTGGTTCGTCCCTTCCACCGGAAATCCCAGCAAAACTGGGATCGAACTGCCGGGCATCAGACCGTATGACAACGCAATTGGCACGAGGCCAACGGCAGCAAGCAGAAGGACCAATCTAGCACTCATGGAGGACTCCTTCTCGTAGAGGTTTCGCTTTTTTGCGAAATTCCTAGTCGGTTTTTTGGGGCATCCGATGATCCGAGCCGGATGCCCAAACAGCACTCAGAAAGGCATATTTTATGCCTCATTAACCTTCTGAGCGATGACACCTTCGGTTGATGTCTATTCTTCAGCTTAACCTTGGTCGGAAACCAGCTTCCCACTCGGAAGAATTCCTCTAAGGTTTCAAGATGTGCCTTTACCAGACTGGCGCTACTGCTGCTTTCGTTTGACCGAAATAATGCAGCCAGAGTGTTTTGGATGTCGTGCCGGTACATCGCGTGCCATTGCGTCCACGTTTCCGAGGTGCCGCAACGCTCCGTTGTTCAGCAACACGCCTCGCCCAGCATCATACCGGCGCTGTCCAAATCCGCTGGCAACGCATTCCCAGTCTTCCTTGGCCGCCGCGTTGCGGAACCTCGGTAGGTCGTGCGGGTCATGTCGTCCAGGTGTTGCTGCGACGTGATCGTGTTTCTTCGCATTACTTTGGTGGGTTAAATGGTGGGTCACTTGTGTTGTGCCAGGTTGTTGGACAGTACCGGTTGTCGGCCTCGGCTTTGGGCGCATGATTGTCACGACGCCTTGTGGTTTCGGATGTCCTGGGACGGCCACGTGAGTTGCCGTCGGTTTTGGTGTCAACTGTGGAACCTGGCCAGGAACCGCCGTTGGAACCTGATTGGGGGTTGCGGTTGGGACAAGCGGTGGTGTCGCCGTAGTACCGCTGGGTTGCGGAACACGGCCGGGCACTGCGACCGGAATCTGGTTTGGTGTTGCAGTCGGGACGAGCGGTGGCACAGCAGTTTGTCCAGTGGGCTGAGGTGGGACCTGACCAGGAACTGCGACTGGTATTTGGTTTGGTGTTGCGGTGGGCACAAGTGGCGGCACCGCTGTTGGGCCGGTGGGTTGAGGCGGAACCTGGCCAGGGGTAGCGACCGGAACTTGATTGGGAGTTGCAGTCGGAACTTGCGGGGGCACCGCGGTGGGACCAGTAGCCAATGGCGGAACCTGATTTGGAACAGCTGTCGGAACCCGGTTTGGTGTCGCGTTTGGTGCCAGAGGCGGAGTTAGGGTCGGCGCTACTACCGGCGTGGGAACCTGACCAGGAACCGCTATCGGTGTCGCAATAGGAACCTGACCGGGAATTGCGTTCGGGACCGCGCCCGGCGCAAGGACTGGAACAGTAACGGACGTGGGCGTTTGCTGCGTTCCCTTAGGCGGCAATTGATTTGCCACCGGCTGAGTTGGACCAGTAACTTGATTACCTGCCCCTTGCCCGCCAGCCTGCCCGCACCCTTGGCTCGACTGGTGTGGGTTCCCTACGCCTCGGCACCACCCGTAGTGATTTCCGCGGGCAAAGACCTGAGTAGCGGCCAGTTCTGCAATTAGACAAGTTGCGGTAAGTACAGCAATTCGGTTCAGTTTCATAACATCCTCACCAACTTGTTGTCAGAGCAAGATACGCGCCAGGATCGCCAGAGTCGGTCAAAGGGCCGTCTCTCAAAGGGACACCGACATATCCGGACAGGAATAGATTTTGCTTAAACTCAATGTCCAAACCCAGACCTGTCGACGCCAGTGTAGCATTATCAACTTCGAAACTCGCAGGGTCATTATTCGAGATGTAACCCACGTCGAAAAAGGCAAAGGGCGTTAAGCGATGTATGCTCTGGGAACTGGGGAAGTAGGAATGAGACACTTCGAAAATCGCGGAAATCCCGGAATCACCATCCACTTCGTCAAAACGATATCCGCGCAAAGCGTAGCGATCACCAAGGAAGTACTCTTCGACAGAGGGCAGCCGGTCTGTTGTGTACTGCCCCCAGATCTCGGTGCGCCAAGCTGTGTTGGGCGACAAGCCCGTTAGTGGGCTTTCGTATCCGATGCCGCCTCGTAGATGCCAGAACGAAGAGTCCCCGTCGTCAAAATTCGCATCTGTCGTTTCATTGTCATTATCGCCAAAAGATAAGGTTAGCCCCGCTTCCAGAGCTTGTCCCTTTGGATAGTTTTGCCCGTAAAGATAAGTAAGGCCAACGACACTTGCGTCACTGGATAATGGAACGCCGCCACTGACTGAGTCCGCTTTTGAAAGGCGATAATCCAGCAGAAAGTATCCATATCGGGCTACATCTCGGATTACGGGGTAACCCATCGCGACGGTGAAGTTCTCGCCGTCAATATCTGTTCTCGCAAAATTTCCTGAGAGGTCACGTTTTGCGTTTATGTTCCCGTAGAAGATCTCACCGTACAGACCATTACTGTTCAGCGGGGTGCGATAGGTAAGAGCGCCCCATAAAGAGTGTTCATCGTCTTTGTCCCAATTGTAATTGCCTGAACCCTCAAATCGCAGCAGATCCCCAACGGTCAGTGTCGAATAAAACTCTTGTACGACATAGAAACTGAGCGCTTCCCCAAGCTCACGCGGAGGGTTGTCTAGTGTCGCACTACCGGCTTGTTTGCGCAGAGGTTCTCCCAATACTCTCAGCCGAGCACCAGCCTGATCCGGGTAATCAAGTTCGGTCGACACGTCCAAATCGGGTATGTCCTCGGCTAGCATAACCGCCCGCTCAAATCGTTTGAGAGTTATTGGATATGCGGTGGTGAGGGGCTGAAAAATCTTCTCTAGTGTTTGGAACGTGCGAGTATCTACGCCTTCAATTTCGATGGTTTGAATGCGCCCTTCATCAACAATTATGCTCTGCCCATCGGGACCGGGCCAGGCCTCAGCCAAGAAGTAACCGTCTTCTCGGTAGATCTGAGTAATCGTTGATGCGACCTCCACCGCTGTGATGCGCCCAGACCGATTGAAGGCCAATTGACCGGCAAAAGTTAACAGCTCATCCGCATCATACACCGTTACGCCGCTGACCGAGTGCTGGGACGCGATGTCCCAGGTTTGGGCAATGCTGCTTCTTGGAACTGATGCAGTGGCCACAAGAGTGCAAATGATCGCAAAAACAACTGAGCTGAATATGCGCATTTTTGACAACCTTAAAGTGACTGAGCATGTTGAAGTCCAATGTTATTATGTGGTTCGCATGTGTGAACCTGACGCTACTCGAATGTATTGATGGGTGATGTTTTTAAGAAACACAGTGAACAGAACGCGGATTTACTTAATATGCCGCACATACGACGGCGCTCAATTACACAACCCGGCTTTTCAACAAGTTAGAGTAGAGAACTAGTAGAACAGTCCTCACAATTCCGGTTGCTCAAAAACATAAAGCCGCGATTTCTTGGCATCGTCTGTCAGGATATAGAGAAGCCCTCTGGTCTCATCGAGGGCGATCCCTTCGGGATGTTTAACTTCTTTTTGTTTTCCATCTTCTGTGAACGTCAAACTGATAGACTTTACGGACTTGGACTCTGGATTGTAGACGAAGATCTGACGGCTTTTGTCACTCACAATCCAAAGAGAACGCGAGGACCGGGACCATGCCAGGCCACTCAAATCCAGTTCATCATCATCTATACGCTCGGAGATAAAACCTGCATCGCGGGCTAAAGGAATGATCTCAATAATTTCGTCTAGCTCTGGCGATAACACCATTAACAACCTTGGTTGTCCCTCAATGCCAACGAAGACCCGCCCGGATTCCGGGTCAACGGCGATGCCTTCGGGTCCCTTGTTCAATGGGTTGCCGACGAGTAATGCAGCGGCGGTCGGGTAACCTTTAAGAGATGCGAGAGGTATTGTCGTCAGTTGAATGGGGTCAGTTGGGTGAACGACTAGGATTGATCGGTCAGTTTCTTGAAGCACCAAAACAGACCCATCCTTTCGAGGTGCAACACCCTCCAAATCTGATCCTGCCAATGCTGGCAACTTGAAAGAGTTTCCTAATACCCCGTCGACTCCGAGTAGGTGCAGTTTAGGTTCGGCATCACTTACAGACCACAAGAAGCCTTCAGCGTTAGACATTGCCAAACCGGAAGGCTCTGAAAATCCCTCTGATTTGTCTGCCACCTTGAATTTATCGACCAGAACCAAACCAGCACTTTCGGCGTAGGCAAAATCGGTCCAAGGCAAGAAGGCTGCCGCAACCAAGCTGGCCGTAAAAGCGAATCGTCTAAGTTTGCAGAAACACCGTGAAATTTCAGCTTTTGACGAAAACACTCTGTTTTCTGTCATTGGATTCTCTCGCGCTTGGACCACATCCCTGTATCAGCGTTCGTATCACAGTCCGGATACGATGTCCGAAGAATGCACTGTAATCTCTTTACCTGATCCCGCCTGTTGCGATTGAATTGAATAGGGCACGATGTGCTTTTGTTAAGCGTAAGCCTTTGGCTTGAGCAGGAAGGAAGACAAGTTGAATACGACCCTCACACTTGTGACCGTGTTGTTGATGCTGCTGTTGCCAGGTGCTGCGGTGTCACAAGTCGACCCTGCGACGATGCTGGCCGGGGCTTCGGGGTCAGAAATCGTTATCGAACGCCGGTGGACGCAGTTTCGTGGCAAACAGGAACTGTATTTCTTTACTCTCGATGTGATCGTCACGATCATTCTGGCTGGCTTGATCGTCTATCATCCGGTGAGACGTAAAGCCCGTAGAAGCGTCCGCGACATAGTTATGCCAAGGCTTTTCTTCCTGTATGCGCTTATCGGCATGGCGGTTGGTTTTCTGGTGGTTCAGCATGGGTCAATGATCGGTTTTGTCATATTTGGAATCGGAGCGTTGCTCAGGTTCCGCTCCAATCTCGATGATCCGGTGGACACTGTCGAAATGATAATCGTGACTGTTCTTGGTCTTGCGGTCGGTTTGGGCTTGCCGCTGATGGCCACACTGGTGGCGGTTGTATGTTGGTGTTTCATTTGGCTCGGTGGACGAAACAAGGGTGTGGAAATTTCGCTCAAAGCTTCAGACGAAGAACACTCATTGAACGTCAGCGGGGCCATTGAAGCTATGGCCGCAGACGCTGGCTGGAAGCTGGTCAGAAAACACCACGTCCCCGGAAAGTCTCGCGTCTCATTGCTTTTCATCACCTCGGGAGGGCTTTCAGAAGCCCGGATAGAAGAGATGATAAACGATCTGGTCCCTGATAAAGTTGAGCTGAAACTCAACCTCTAGTCATTTAACAAGGTCCAAACGTTTCAACACCGCGTTCGGGGATCTGATCTCTTTCGGAAGCGACTTGAAGTTTACCGACCTTTCGAAATCGGGTCCTCGATATACTGCTATCCCAAACTCTCCGTTCGGCTGGAACGTAACATGAGTGAAGCTGTGAGGTGATCTGGCGCTATCGCCAATAAGCCGCCGCGGACCACCTCCCAAACAAGCTTGAGAGACATAAGCCACACCGTCTTTCCAACCGGGATAGAAGGCATGATGGTGGCCTGACAGATGCAGAACGACACCGCTTTCCAAATAGATTTTTTCAAGTGTCGGATCACCGATGATTTCGCGCTCGCGCTGGATCGCGAAGGGCCAAAGTGGGAGGTGACTGAAAGTGACAATCGGGTCCCCGTCTGCACCCAGTTCCTGTAGCCGGTCCTGCTGATCACCGGATAGCGGGCCCAGGGTCGTTGCATCCAGAGACGCAAACGTAATGCCCTGCATCTCAAATGCGTAGAAGAACGGGTAGTCATCCGAAACCAGGAAGTCGACGCTTGGTTTTCTCGGAGTCCATTCCTCTGCGTATATTTTTCTTTCACGCTCGAACCCTCGGTAGGCGGAGGCATCATGGTTTCCTGGTGTGACCGCAAATGGAATGCCGGCAGCCTCTAAAGGATCTGATACGGCCTCGTGAAACGCCTTCCACATCTCTCTGACCTGTTTGTCTGACAAGTTGGGAATGCGCTGTCCCGCGACCATATCGCCCGTCGAAATCACCAGATCTGGATCAATCTCGACTATCCGCTTAATCGCCTTGTCGACGCGGGCATCGTATTTCACCGAACCATAGCTGCCGTTCAGATCCGATATGACGATAACATCCAATGCCGCCGCTTTGCAGGCGATCAGAGTGGTCCAAATGAACGCCGCGAAAAGCGTAGAAAGCCTACGGGTCATTACAATCCACTGTCTCTACCTCGGTGTTGTTTCTCAAAAAGAATGCGACAGGATCCAAGTCGAACATCAAATCGCCATTTGAGCAATTGTCCTGGAGAATGGACGTTGCCAGCTCGGTGTTTTTTACAACTTGTGCAATCTGCCTGTCTGACAACCCAAGGCTTTGCGATAGCCAGCCGTAGACGGGACCTTGAGATTGAAGATCACTATTCAAAGCGACCAAGCGCCGATACACGCTTGGAGAGAAGTGCCGCATTTTCTCCAGCATTTGAGTGGATTTCGCGAAGTTGGCATACTCGACACGCCCGCCAGCATCGTTGTCGTTTAGATTGCTGCGACGGATCAATAACGCGTCGGCGGGAACGTCTCCATCGTTTGGCTCATGGTGCTTGGCTTTCTTATGCTTCAGCTTTCCGTCTTCGACCCAATACCAATAGGGTGTGAAGTCTATGTTTCCTACGCGGTCCTGCTGGCTAAAGATGAAATCGAGGAGTACAATCTCGGTAAGTTCTTGCATCCAAAATGCCATCTGTTGGTCGCTGACATCGGGACCGAGATCCTTGTTGATCATCCGGTCTCTTCGACCTTCTCCGACGCCCACTACAATGGCCTCTGGCAAGGGTTTTGAAGAACGCAAAGCCAAGAATGCAGGAGTTTCCTGAAAATCGCGGTTCTGACCTTTTCCCCAACCAGATTTACGGGTGCCGTTGATTTCCGAGCCGTATCGATGCCCAGGGCTATCAAGCAGCACACCGAATATTTGCGTTCGATCTGCGGTGAACAGATCGTCGGTTGGCTGGTATGAGTTCGGGTCAGCATCCGCAGCTGCGAAGACCCGCCAGCCTTCGTGGTTCATGCGCCCGCCATGAGAGCCACCAGAAATCGCAAGGCCAGGCTCGGCGACCTCGGAAAAATGCGCCTGGGCGTCCATGCTACGCCAAACGGCGACTGGAACTTTTACAGTCGCGTCGAAATATCTGGAGAAATGATAGTAAAGCAGTGAAGACGTGGAAAAGGTTCCACTGGTGCCTTTTTGGTTCATGGTGGACTTGAATTTAGCCACCCTGTCCTTAGCCAGATCTTTTGCCGCCTTCCCCTCTTTGCAAGCGTTTCTCTCGAATTCAGAACGGTTCCCCACGTAAGGTCCTTCCGAAATATCGTAGACTGCCATTCCTGGGCTGGTGCTCCAGGTTTTTGGGCAAATAGCAATTTCGGAGGCATAGAAATCGATCTCGCAATAGGCCGTTTCTTCCTCAAGATCGCTTTTCTTATACTCGCCCGATGGAACTTTTTCGATCCGAATACAGCGTTCAGTAACGCCGTTGGGACTATCAAATGTCGTGGCTTCACCGAGAACATCGTCGTTCGCCCACAAGACAGTGGGTGCAATTAAAGCAAGTGACCCCAGAAGATTGAACTTCATTTGGATAGTCCTCCCAATATCATTTGGGGCAAATCGCTGCCTGTTGCTCGTTGGAGATCTTCAATTTTGGGTCGACACTGAAGTTGGAAAATTTTGAGTCAATCCACTGGTCGCACCCGCCTGAACAAGGGGCTCCGTTTCGGGCATCATTCCAATATTCCTTGGCCCTTTTTTCTGTCCAACCGCAAAACTGAACGAGCGCCATCGCCGACAATGCACCTGAGGAATGAACGCCCCACATGCAGTGCACCAGAACAGGGCCCTTTCCAGGGTTTTTAATCACCTCGTGTATGGACGCCATGACAGCATCGGGTCGAGAGGATCTGGCGCTCTGATAGTCAAAGGATCCGTTTCCGCAGCTGGTGCGACCGTATTCAGTGTTTTTGCCGAAGTCGGCATAAAACCCGGTTGAAAACCCTTCGCCGCACAGAGTTTCGCGTTGACCTTCACTTAGGCCAGTTCGATCCTTGTCGCCGCCCTTGAAACCGGATCGATACAACACTCCGCTTAAGACTGGGCGAAAGAAAGCGACACCATCAATGCCTCCGTCACCACCCTTTGAAAGCATTTGACTGTTGCTTGGACCGCCATTTCGACTGGTCACGTCAGAATTCGCAGCGGTTGCGAGAACACCAATGAATATGAGGGACGCCAAAAACCGCATGCCAAATCCTTTCTATTCTTGAACCTTTAATGCTCAAACTCTTGCGACCTGATAGTCTCTCGGAAAGGCTAGTTCATGACAACCATATCAAGTGGGCAAATAGCTTTCCGCTGTGAAACTTTAGATGGGCCACACGAGATTGATGATAACGACGACTACGAAGTAGGCTAGAACAACTTTCCAGTTCCATTGGTGCTTGTTTTCTTCGTTGATCACGCCAGCCGATTTCAATACCAGGTTAGTGATGATTAAGGCGACAACGATGACCGCCGCGTGTGCCAGGTCGAATTGCAAGTTTGGGCTCCTTCTCTTGGATTTGGGATTGATGGAAATTTGTCAGCAGTCACCTGATGGCAGCATAGCTACATCTGAGTACCTTCCCTCAGACGTCGTGATCTGAGCACATGCACCTGTATCCTTGTTAAACCAGTACGAGGTCAGCCCTTCGCTTCGGATGAGTTCAAATCCGAGACTTTGGATGCCCATTTCAGCTTGGCCCGCTCTTGCCCCTTCAAATGGCGAAAGATCGCTAGAGCTGCCCACAGTTGGTGCACTTGAATCCACCGATCCGCCACTCTCTTCGCATGCTGCAAGTGCAGAAATACATACCGCGCCGATCACCATTAGGACATTGGTTCTCATGTGTTTTTCCTGGCTGTTTTGGGAACGTGTTCAAGGGCTTCTCGTCGATCACCTATTCAATTCCGAAAATTACGTTGTAGCCGACGGAAGAGTTGCTGCGATTGATAACCTCCACAACATGATCACCAGATTGCCAAAGCTGCCCTCGATACTCCTTGTCCGCCGACATTAATCCCAACAGTTCAGAACCATCGGGGTTACGAATAACGTAGTCTAAGGAGCCATTTCGCGGAGCAACGCGGACGTAAAGAAACTGTTCGTTTTTTGCCCCGAGAACATATTGCTGTGACGCTCCGGGCGCGAGTTCACCAACGAGTTCGGCGCCGGTGGAACCAGCATCGAATTTGACACGTTGGCTACCAGTAGACCCGGCGGCGCCTGCCATGGCTCCACCGCCATCATCCATCGCTTCGACAACCGACATCTCGCCGATGCTACCATCCTTGTACGCGATGCAGCGCCAAAGTGTTCCGCCTGCGTCTCGTAGCATGACGAGCGTGCCCGCTTCTGAGAACTCTGAGCTTTCAATCGTACCTGATTGACCGTCTGGTCCTCCAACCTGTCGCAAATGATCGATACACGCGTCGTCTGCTTCAGACATTGCAAAAGAAGCCGTGCCTGCGATTGCGAACATCGGTGCGAGGAATTTGAGTACAGCGAATTTCATCAGATGGTCCCTTGCTGGCTGATCCTTAGAGTTTTGTTCCGTACAAAGCGGAACCTCACTTCGCGTCTCGTAACTTTGACAGAAATTCATCGCATGCCTGCGCGCTGCCGACGATCTCGTCCGTCGTTTCAATTCCTTGCAGTGACGCCATTTCGGAATTTACGCGGTTGAGGATCTGATCCGCTTGCTCGGCGGTGATAAGGTTCTCAGCTTGTGCTCCTTTCAATGTGGTGCAGACACCGGCGGACAAGCCTGTCGCAACGCCGACACCCACCGCGGCCCCGCCACCCAAGGTCATCGCCCCAACCACGCCGAGGACGAGCCCGATCACAATTCCCAAGATTACTTTTCCCATGTTTTCCTCCCTTTTGGTGAGAAAGAGTTCAGCCACCACTACTGGCGCAATCTGCGTGCCCATCTGCAAATCAAAACCAGCGCTAACAGGTTGAGCGCCGGAGCAATCGCCGCGAACCACGGCTTGGCGGAATCCGAAAATAAGTCCGCCACAAGTATCCAAGGTAGTCCCAACGGCAGCAGGAACACTCCGGACAAAGGGTCTCGTTCCTGTCCCAACCAGCCAAATGTGCCCGTCAAGAATGCAACCAACGCCAACAGGTACATGACCGCGAATACGATGATGGTGGTTCTACAAACCAAGTCGAGCCTCAGCAGATCAAGCCAGTGCTGCGCAGCCGTTTTCAGCTACGCAGCAGACAGGTCACAATGCGCCTTCGTCGCCCAGGAACTCGATACCAGCTGTCGCGCCATCACTGTAAGCAATGCAATTCCAAGGAGCACGATCCTCGCCAACGCCGACTGTGACCTGTGTTCCCGCCTCGCTAAACGCGGATGAGAGCACCACGACTTGCGAATTGTTCGTCGTGTTAGCTACATCTCGCAAACACGCCTGCTGAGCCGGCGTGAGCTCGGCGGACGCGCTTGATGTACTCGTATCGTCGCAGGCCGCAAGCAGTGCGAAACATGTCGCGCCTGCAATCATCACCATCTTGTTAGACATTTTCTTCTCCCTCTGGTTCCCTTGAAATTAGTGAAATTGGATGCGCTTGTTTGAAGCTCCCGCGTCTGTGCAGCCAATTGAACATACCTTGATCCTGTGACTACCATTCCCAAAACTTGCCGCGGGGGGCTTGGTCGGCGGGAAGATATTTCGTTGACTATCGGGGCCGACAATAACGTGTGAAGGCCGAATGACGTCACTAGCAAATGCTAGAGCAAACTCTGGACAGAGGGCGAGTACGTTAAGTCTAAGCATCGCGTCCTCCCAGCGCTCAATCATTGTAAAGTGCCTTCCGACCGCCAGCACTCACTCCAGCAGTCGGAAGGGCTCGGCACAGCGAGCAGCAACGACAACAACGGAGGTAAAATAAAGTTGTGTCGAATTCGCATGTTTGAATCTAATTTTTGATAAATCAATATATTTTCCGCGCGTAAAATTATTTACGCTCTCTTGCGATAGGCTTCTGCTTTCAAACAAAAAGGTAAGTGGGAGCATCCTTAGGGGCGAGTGCGTTCTCCTGAGCGGCAAAGCGTTTGAGACCGCACAGAAAGTAAGAAAGGAGTGAAATATGGGATTTGGTGAAGCAGTTAAAACGTGTTTCTCGAAATACTTCCAGTTCTCCGGTCGGGCTTTACGCTCAGAATACTGGTGGTTCTTCTTGTTCGTGGTTCTCGTGAGTGCTGCTTTAGCTGTGCTGGATACGATCATATTCGGGACCAACCCAGAAACTGGGCAGGGATCTCGCGTCATGTCCTCTGTTTTCCAACTGGCTGTTCTCATGCCGATGCTGGCCGCCGGTTGGCGGAGGCTGCATGATACAGGACGACCTGGCTGGTATTTGCTGCTGCCGATGGCGCTAAGCATTGCAACGCTTTTTGTTATGCTGGGTGGGGTGGCGTTCTTCTCGGTGTTGGAGCAAGGGACCGAGAACCCTGACGCATTGCGAGGACCTGCGGCAGTCCTGGGCGTGACCGGTATTGTTGTTGTCTCAATTCTTCAATTGGTTCTGTCCATTCTGATGATCTGGTAGTTGACGCGCCCTTCGGAAGAAGGCGCAAACGAATACGGCGAGCCTGTTTCCTGACCTGGTTGTCCAGGCAACAAGCCGGAATTCCTGCTGAATGAAAGTCCGAACCGCAACACCATGGAGATAGAAATGAGTTTCAAAACGATTTCCATTGGAGCGTTGATGATGGCAATGGCGACCACTGCATCGGCGGAGTGGTCGTTCAGTTCCGGGCCTAATCCCAATGCATTTATTCAGACTGAAAGCATGACACTGGAGCTTCAGTGCAACCGTATCCGCTTTGCTCCGGCTGGATACGAGGACAGCCAGGACATTGTGGATAAGCAGGGGCTTTCCATTCGATTTTTGAAGAACGGCACCACCGAAGTTGGCGCATTTCAGGTTGGCGCAGAAAACGCTGCCGTGCAGATCGTCGACAACTATCCCGTCGAGGTCAGTTTCAATAGTCAGCCGGACTATGGTTTTGTTCTGGACCAGCTTGCGGCCAATGCATCGGTTAATCTGTCGATGATTGATCAAGATGTCAGCTACGGAATTTTTGACTTGAAAGGTTCCAGCGCAGCAATTCGGTCCCTTCGTTCTGCGTGCGATTCAGAAGTTAGCCAAGAGACCTCCTACGAAGCGCCCGAAGGCATCGTCTATTGTGGTGGCGGAGCGGTGAAACGCGTGATCGAACCCGTAATTTTGGACAATCCAGAGGGGGAGTGGGACGCGCGAGTAGCGGTTAACGGCGATTCGATCAGAGCCATGACGGCCTACAGTTACTTCGGAAACTCTGAGCCGCCGGCGGGATTTGTTGTCGCCCTGCTTGGGGAAGACAGGTCCGAATTTCTGATTTTTAACGAAGGCGCGGCAAACTGGCTGGAATACGGGGACTACAGGTATGAACAATGCAACTGAAGCCACCTTCCAACCGGCTTCCCAATTGGCAAGCTACTTGAAACGTTTGGTATCTGCGATCCTGCTTGGTTCGGGCCTGGTTTGGACCTCACCAGTTGTCGCGGCTGACGTTTCGCAAATTCCAACCGGTTTGCGAGCAAAGGTTGATCTGGCGGCGCAGGCATGCGCGGAGTTCAACAACGGTCAGTTTGACTTAGATTGGGGCGCGGTTGAAAGGGTCGATCTCGACGGAGATCTACAACGCGACTGGGTTTTGAATGAGTCTGGTTTTGCGTGTTCGAGCGCCGCATCTCTTTACTGCGGAACTGGCGGATGCATGTCGCACTTCTTGATTGAAGAGGAGGTTCAATCCTTGCTCAACCAGGGCTGGACGGTTGTTGATTTTGGGCGTCAACGCGTTGTTGTTGCGGATATTCATGGATCCAATTGCGACGGAATAAACCCAACGCCTTGCGTCACCGCCAGTGTTTGGGATGCGGACGCTAAGACGTGGCGCTCGTCTGCTGGCGATTGGGAATAAGTTGCATTTGAGAATTGCAGATAAGCCATAGGAGCTGGTTTGTTCGATGGGTTCTCTGTGGCACGCAAACTTATGGGCAAATCGTGCAAAGTTATGCGCAAATACCGCGCAGAGTTATGGGCAATCTTCCAAGATTTTCTTCAATGAAATCAATGTTGGGAGTGCAGCGTTATGAGCGCACCTACAGCGTTGTAGGGAACCTCAAAAACCGACAGCGTGAGCGATGCTGAAAAGCTCTCCGGTTTTCTGGCCGCTAAACATCCAGCTGGCTACGGATCCAGCTGAGAAGGGGGGATCGCGCGTCTCGCTCATGCCAAATCGCACGGATTCCCAATTCCGGCAGGGGAAAAGGGCAATCACGCGTGATTTGATTTCCGTTGATGGTGGCGGCTTGGGCGAGCGTCTCCGGTACAAAAGCGATTAGATTTGTTCCTTCCAGGAAGGCCGGTTGCAGATGCAGACTATCTGTCACCAGCCCAACCTGGCGTGGGGGCAAACCCTGATCCTTGCCAAAAAGGTGAACTGGGTCATCTTGTTTGGCCATGAGGCTCAGCCGGACATGTGGATATAGAAAGACCGTCTCGGCATTCCAGCTTTTCAACGCTGGGTGGGTTCGGTCCAATAGGCACACAAGGCGCTCGCGCAGTAGCAGCTTTTGAAGAAACTTCGGATTTGCCTGAAGTCCTGCGCCAATGATCAAGTCGGCATCCCCAGAATCGAGCATCTGGTAGCTGTGATCTGAATAGCTGTGAACTTCGAACACGATCCCTGGTGCTTGCTCTCGAATACGCCGAACAGCGTTTGCAAGGAAACTGGTGGCAATAAAATCATGGGCATGAATTCGAATAGTTGCGCTTGCGTTTTCAGGTGAGAATGTAACCGGTGCGGTCAGTACGCTGATCTCAGAAAGGATCGTGTTCAACCGCGCAGCAAGGCCCAGAGTGCGCGCTGTTGGCACCATTTCGCGCCCTTGCTTGACGAACAGAGGGTCGTCAAACAGGCGGCGCAATCTTGCCAGAGTATGACTCATGGCAGGTTGTGTTACGTTCATTCGCTGCGCAGCCCGCCCGACATGCCGCTCCGAGATGAGGGCTTGCAGAGATTTCAGTAGATTGAGGTCAATTCCATCAATTTCATTCATGTTAAGAAGAAGTAGTGATAATTTCCAATCATGTCCATTGAGTGCCATTTCCCTCTCGACCACCAGAGGAACGGATAGATGAATATTCTGATCACAGGGGCCAGCAGCGGCTTCGGAAAAGAAATGGCCATCAGACTTGCGGGCGAAGGCCAGACTGTGTTTGTCGGATTGCTGTCCGTCTTCTTCCTCTTCGCAAGCTCGATCAAGATCTTCGGCTGGCAGAAGTTCATATTTGAAACCCAATTGGCGATGTTCATCAAGTACGGGTTGAACCGGCAGATCATGGCCCTGGTTGGCGTGGTTGAATTGTTTGGTGCAATCGCGATCTGGTTTCAGGGATCATGGGTCGGGACTTTGGGCGCGTTGGCAATTCTTGGCACGTCCATCGGCGCCATTGGGTGTCATCTGATCTGGGACACCTGGAAAGAAGGCGTTCCTGCCATGGTCACAGGCACCTTGTCCGCTATCGTAGCCTGGTCTGGCCGTGACGCGTTGTTGAGCATTTTAGGTATTGGCTAAAACCAAACTGTGAAACGGGAGTACATATCGTGACTGACAGTATCCGCGTGGCAAATGCCAAGGGCCTTTATCTGGAAGGCATTCGTGATGGCAAGATGGTCGATGCGCTCGATAAATATACCGGGGATCGCTACACGCAACACTCAACGGGTGTACGTGATGGTAAACAAGGTTTCATCGAGTTCTTCACACCTTTTCTTGAGCGGAATCCGGTGCGCGACATTCAGGTTCTGCGCACCATCGAGGATGGGAATTTCGTCTTCGTTCATGTGTATCAAAGCCTCAACAACGGTGAAGCCCAGTGGGTAACGGCCGATATCTTTGATACCGACGACGACGGTAAAATCGTCGAGCATTGGGATGTGATTGCCGCGTATAAATGGCCAACCGTCTCGGGCCGCAGCATGGTGGATGGCCCAACCGAAATCGAAGATCTCGATCTCACCGAAGCCAACAAGACCGTGGTGCAAGGGTTCATCGACAATGTCCTGATGGCCGGACGCACCGATCTTGTGAATGACTACATATCGACCGACCAATACGATCAGCACAATCCAGACATAGCCGACGGATTGGAAGCTTTCTCCAAGTATCTTGGAGAGGTGACGAATGGTGGAAAAACCGCGCAATACATCAAAGTTCACCGACTACTCGGCCAAGGAAATTTTGTGGTTGCCTTTAGCCATGTAAATCAAGACGAGGACGATTGGGCCGTCTTTGACTTGTTCCGGCTCAAAGGTGGAAAGATCGTCGAACATTGGGATGTTCAGGAACAGATTGGCCCGAAAGAGACTTGGAACAACTCTGGCAAATTCTAGAGGAGTAGAGCGTCATATTTTCTTTGGCCGAGGCCGAAGATTATTGCCTCTTCAGGGCTAGGGCGCGTTGATTTCGGTTCAACATTCCAGAAATTGAATGGTTGTATTTGAATAACCCCGCGCGATACTCTGAACGCAGCTTATACCTTCGAAACTGGTGTGGAGTATCAAATGAAGAAGTTGGCGCTGACAGCAATGGCATTGATCTCCACTGGCGCGGTGTGGGCCGCCGGTATGGAACGGTGGGGTGAATCCGGCGACTGGACAATCCTGATTGATCCCGAAAAGGGCAACGGCTGTCTTGCGTGGAAACCGTTTGAAAATGACATGACCGTTGAAATCGGCGCGGCACCCAATCAGGCCGGTGGCTTTTTTGCCGCCTTTAATCCGGCCTGGGTTCAAATCGAGGATGGTGCGACAGGGGTCGTACAGTTCGACTTTGGTGATGCGAAATTCGAAGGTGAAGCGGTTGGTGTCTTCAAGAATGGCGTGCCCGGTGGCTACGCCTTTTTTGACAACCCGGCATTTGTAACCGAGTTTGGAAAACGCCAAAGTGTTACGATCATTGGTGAAAGTGGGGCCGAGGTGGAGCTTGATCTCAGCGGATCTGCCAAAGCCATTGAGGCCGTTCTGGCGTGTCAGGCCGAACAGCCGGAGCCGCTGAAGAACTAGGACGCGCCCGATTATTCCAATTGATTGATGTCTGGCACACATGGCTGCCTTTCGGCAGGCATTTCATCAGCACCGCCCGGAGCCTTGTTTCTGGACCCGCCCACATCCAGCTTGAATTTTGGCGACGAAAGCGGGCCAGTCACATCAAAGGGCCAGGCGCTTCGGGAAAGGGGTTTACCCACGCGCCGCGGCTCCGCTCGTATTGCTATCGTATCGTTCAGCCAGTCCACGTGCCCCCTGGCCACCAATTGAACTGATCCCGTTTCAATGACAATGGAGTTTGAACTGACCCGCCCGGCCTGAATATCGACCGGAGCAACCACGCACGTGATGTCGGTGTAGCCTTGTCTGAACTCTTCTGAAAACAGCCACGGGAAAATACCCAGCCCGGCCAGTTCCAGTAGACTGGTACTAATGTAACCTTGCGACATCGACAAAGACGCATTGCCGCGCATCGAGTTGACGAAGGCCTTGCCCGAGGCGGTACTGCCAGAAACGTTGAACTCACCGCTCAATCGCCCATAGGCATCAATACCTATGCCCAACTCATCAAGGATTTCGCCGAATTCCCATCCCGAGGTCGATCCTGACAAGGAAAGCCAATCAGGTGAGTCAATCAGATCCATGACCGCCCTGACGCTGAAATATCCGCCACCATAAGCCATCTGGAGCGGGCCGAAATCCACGGTTCCTTCTTTGGCAGACAATTGGCTGGAAACAGATGTAACGCCTTGCTGGCCTACAATCTCTTTGAATTCGATCCGTACCTCGACGTCAGCTTCTCGCAGCACGCGTTGTACATCCAGAAGATCGGCAGGTTTCCCTTTTTCCTTTGGCAACACCAAGGGCTGGACATTTGTCTCCTTCGGTAGAACCAAGGGTTGAACTTCAGTTTCAGGTTTTTGCGAGGCCTCGCCTACCAGGCCCTTCAGTTGGTCCAGTACGGCGGTGAGGGTCTTCAGGTCGTTGAGATCGAGCCTCTCGCTCGTAATGTTGCCCCGAACGACGGATGCACCTTCGGGAAACCGCGCATCCAAAGCGGCAAGAAGATGCGAAGACCCGGCTTCGAACTCGATTGCGGCATCAAAGTCTTCGCCCTGCCTGGAGGTTTCAGCATCGATCGCCAGAGCGCCGATTTCGACAGGTTGCAAGTTGAGCGCGGTCAGAAACTGCGCACCGTCGTCGACATCCAGTTCCACGTCAAAATCAAGACCAGCGAGCCCTTTGAGCTCGTTAACTGATAGCGCAAGATCCAGCGCCCAGAGATCGGTGTCGTAAGTGGTCGCGTTAAACCTGTTGAGTGAAACCGGCCCGCCCGCATTGGATATGTTGAAATCGGCTTTGATGCCGCCGAATTGGTAAACATAGTCTTCTTCGAGGTTGGGCAAAATCAACTTTGCGGGCCCGTTTAGCTCACCATCGAATGTTACGTCCTGAAGCTGAAGCAGGTCGAGGATTTCACCTTCGGCTTTGAGGACCGGTTCCTCAACTGGCCCGGCTTGCAGCGCGATGCCCAGCATGGCCAAACGGCCATCCGGCATGCGGCGAATGCTTTCGATTGAGGCTGGGCCGATTACGTCCAGCCCCTGGTCAAACGCATTGGTCTGGAACAGCAACTTCTCGAATTCGAAGGAAGCCAGCGATCCGACCATATGCATTTCAAAGCCGGTGAATTTCAGTTCTTGTACACTTTTTGCTGCTGGCGGCGGTTGCCCTTCGGGATGAAGCCGCGCGTTGAAAAGCAGATCGACGCCCTGAGCGGTGTAGAGGTCATCTATGGAACCCTCAGCTTCAAGTTTCTGCCCATCCTCAAGGCTTACGGTGGTTGTAAACGCTTCGATTTTTAGGGCGTCTTGGGACATGAGTTCTGCTTGCAACTGGCCATTGCCTTCCAAAACCCGTTCCAATCCAATGACGTCCAGAAAATCACCGAATTCTCCGGTGTCCATTTCCAAGACCGCGCGATAGCCGCCACCTTCGTCTTCCGCCAATGGCTCGCCGTCATAGCTTACGGTCATTTCGCCAAAGCTGGCGCGCGTCGTAAATGGCGCGGCATGGGGGTAGTCGCCTTCGATTTCGAAACCCTGACCGTTGACGGAGCCGGAACCAGAGACCTTTGACCGTTGTCCACTATCTACTTGTTCGAGCGCGAGGGACTGAAGGTCAAATACAAACGAGAAGCCCGAGACCTTGTCATCGATGTTTAACCCGATTGATGTGAAACGGACGTTCTTGTCGCTCAGGAAGTTCAGGATTCCACTGCCTTCTGTGTCACTCTCATTGGCACTATCAGCGCTGGCGACGTCTTTTTGATCCTCCGCTGATACAGGTTCTTCTGACGCGGGCTTGGGTGTTGGATTGCCTTTTCGCCAGCTTGTTGTCCCGTCTGCGGCTGTAAGAATATTCGCCTGCAGGCCTTCCACGACCAGATTGTCAAAATGCAGATGACCGTTGGTCAAAGCGGCAATGTCCAGCTCCAGTTCCAGCAGGTTCAATTCAACAAGGGGTGAGTCCGGCATTGTCAGGCTCGGGATGACCACACCGCCGACGTAAATGTGACTAATGCGGCCAAGCGCGACGCTTACATCATCGTTGACCAAAAGTGGTCGGCCGATTTGTTCCGAAAGAACTCTTTCTACAAGGTCGCGCCGCAAGTCCGAAAACATCGGAGCAGCAAGCAATAACCAAACAAAAGCGACTGCTGCGAATGCAAGTAATGCCACAAACCCAATTATTCTAAATAGCCAAACCCTCATACACTCCCCTATCGCCGCTTGTGTCGTTCAGTCTCTCATGCAGATATTCCGCCCACCAAACTGAACGCCCGTTCTGAACCTTATTCAGGTCAATTGGCTCGTGTCACTCATCGTCTCTGGTAGCCCCGCCAGTCGCTTTTGTTCTTCCCATCAGCACACTTGCCCTATTGGTGGTCGCCTCTTCGGAAGTCTTGGTTGGTCCAAAAGTCTGAACGTCATCGACCTCCAAAGAAAACGCAGCCTTCATGAGGACGGGACCATCAACAACCAGCATTTCCTTCTGCGTCGGGTCGATCCTGATTTGACCGGTTACAACGATGGGCTCGTAGACCGTCGATGGCGTCCATGAATCACTCAGGCGCAAACGTACCATCTGGTTCGGGGGCGGAGGTGGAACATGGCTGCACATTCCACGTTCGGGCACGATATACGCCATTTGGGAGCCATCTTCGTCGCGGGGTGCCGGGATCACAAATCCACCCAATGAAACGGTCACGCCATCGATGTCGATGTTGGCGGCCGTGCCCGCCGTCTCGCGTCTTTCCATCACAACCCAGCGTTGGGAAATCAGCCAGTCCGCATCAATGCCTTCCTCAGCAAGGGTTGCTTCGGTCGCCTCGATATCCATTTGAAGCTGTTCCGGCGTCGGCCCGCCTTTCTCTAGCTGCGCGCGCAACCGGACCAATTTGCGAAGCGCGCTAAGCTGTTTGCCGGTCAATTCGACGAACGGATCTTCGTAATTCTGAGCAGTTTCATCGATCAAGTCTGACCACTCGATACGTGCGACTTCCGAATGAGCCGGCAATGCCAGAAAGAATGCAGCAATCACAGCATAAGACAGTCTCATTGTAATATGCTCCTCTTTAGTCCGGTGAACGATTTACAATTCGCAACTGCACCGCGTGTGGTCATTCCTGTAGCAAGTGCAAAAAGTACAAGAAGGGGCTCTATCGTCGTAGCGCCTCGGATCCGGTTTTTGAACTTGGGCCGGGGTTCACAGTATGATCGCCCCGGCCAGCTTCAGGACAAACGAGGTAGTTCTTGCCCTGAAACATTGAACTTTCGCCTAGTTTAGAAGATCACCGACGATGCCGACCGCATCGACAACGGTAGACAGATCATTCGTAACTTCGAGGACTTCGTCATCGACCAGAATGTAGCGGTTTCCTTTGCCCGGCTCCCCCAGCTTCCATTTGGAAAGGTCCCCAATATCCTCGAACTCCAGATCAGATGGGAGCTTGGCACCGCGCGTGTAGCGCTTGATCTGACCGGGCGGCACAGCCTTTGGGCCTTTGCCGGGTTTGTCTTCGATCTGAATGCTGACATCACCTTTCTTGCCCCCCTTGTTCGGCTTTTTACCCTTGTTGTCTTTGGCAAAGGCATCGCTGCCTCCAAGGATGAAAAACACAACTGCTAAGGCTGCGAGAATTCCGTATGCGATCTTCATAGATTGTTCCTTTGCTTCCCAACATCATTCGACCGGCGTTGAAAATTCCGGCACGCGCTTCAGGGCTTCGATCATGTCCGCGCTCGTCATCAGTTCGATGAACGTATAGTCTTTCAGAACCCCTTGGCTCAGACGCGAAATATACATGGCCTGCACCATGCCCGGATCGTCCGGGAAGCGGACGGTGATGTAGTTCTTGCCATCGGCCAGTCCCCAGAAATAGCTGATCATCTCACCGCCCATTGCGGCGAGCGCAGCGCCCATGTCCTTTTCCCGGTCGGTTGGGTTGTCGATCATGATTTGCCAGGCATCGGGGTTTGGTTCCCCGATCCCCAGGTAGTATCGGCTGTGAGACTCCTCCGTCGCTGCTCCGGAAACTCCAATCCCAACTGCGCAAAGAGATACTGCGATTGCCTTGTTCATTGATCGCTCCCCTGTTCAGGATCGACGGCGCAAGGCGCAGGGGCCAATTTTCCGCATACTCCGATCATTCGAGTGTATTCTTGTAGAAGACGCCGTCTTTCATGATCACACGAATGGTCTCAAACCCTCGATCACGCGCGGGTGCATCGAACCACTTCGGGTTGGCTCCAAGAACCGACAGGTCCTCCAGCGGGTTTCCGTCGACGATCAGGATGTCGGCATAGGCCCCTTCTTCGATCACGCCCAGTTTGTTGGGATAAGGGTTCCGCCGCCCTGTCAGTTGGGCCAACTCACCCCCTGTTGATGTGGCCGCGACCAGGAAAGCATGGTTCCCCAGCAATTCAGCGAAATAGTACTTTTCAAAGTCGCGGTGCGCGCGTCCAAATCCAATGGTGGACAACACGGTGTCGACGTTATGCACGATCTTGGGTTTGTACTTCTTGATGTACTCAATGACGTTTTCTGACCCGACCAGATATTCTTCCAGTTTCGGTTTAACCGTCGGCATCGAGAAATTGGGATGATCAAGCAGCGCCGGGTCCATTCCAGCCACATTTAAGGCCCAGAAGATACCTTCATCCGCTATGCGTTTGACGGTCTCCTCGCTCACCATCTGAGCGTGCTCCAGTGACTTGACGCCTGCGTCGAGAGCCATTGTGACCGTTTCGTCAGTATAGGCGTGGACAGTCACATAGGTATCAAAGAAGGACGCAGCCTCGACCGCTGTCGAAATCTCATCAACGTTGTAGGCAACGGACCAGAGCGGATCGAGCTCGGATGACACACCGCCGCCGGCCATCAGTTTCAGGAAACTTGCCCCATGCGCGAAGTTAAGCCGCGATGCCTTCCGGATTTCCGCGGCACCATCAGCAATATAGGACAGGTTGAACGTATTGGCGACGTCGTCCGATCCCATGTTGAAGGTTCGCTGCTCGGGGTTTCGCCAATCACCATGTCCGGATGTCGGGCCGATGGCGGCACCTGACGCATAGATACGTGGCCCGTCTACAATCCCCTTGTCGATCAGTTCGCGCAGACCCGATCCCATTCCGCCGGTATCCCGAACCGTGGTGTAACCATCGTAGAGATAGTCGCGGGCATTTTCGGCCGCAGTGGCCCCGATCTGATCCCATTTGGCGGCCTGAAGACCCGAGAAGGATTGCACGAGCC
Source organism: Ruegeria sp. H7 (assembly GCF_056532945.1). Lineage (NCBI taxonomy): Bacteria > Pseudomonadati > Pseudomonadota > Alphaproteobacteria > Rhodobacterales > Roseobacteraceae > Ruegeria > Ruegeria sp. H7. The sequence goes on along the minus strand of NZ_JBQFNZ010000018.1, from coordinate 3,179 downwards.
CTGTCGCGTAGAGATGCACGTGACTGTCAATCAACCCCGGCATCAACGTGCGCCCACCCCCGTCAACAAGCGTCGCATCAGGCGCATCAATACCGTCGGTCGAGACTGTCTTTATGAGATTGCCTTCAACCAGAACATTCGCGTTTTCGATCCGCTCTTCACTAATTCCGTCAAAGATATGCACGTTGGTGAACAAGGTTTGTGCGGGCGCGTCCTGCGCCAACGCGCTGCTTGCTGCCAAGGAAACAAGTCCAGCGATTGCTGTCAGTGGGGCCAGTGTTTTCACGTGTCAGTACTCCCATTTATCAAGCTAAGGGGGCGCGGGATGTCGAGGTAAATTCACCCCGCGCGACACTCAATCGAGTGTATTTTTGTAGATCACGCCATCTTTCATGATCAGATCGATGTTATTGGTGTAGTCGACCAAGATCTCAGCGTCCTCGACCGGGTTTCCTTCAACAAGCAGCAGATCGGCATATGCGCCCTGTTCGATCACGCCCAGCGGGCCTGCTGTGTAGGGGTTGAGCTTTCCGGACAGCGCCAGAAGTGCGGCCGATTTTGACGTGGCCTGTTGCAGGATTTCGTGTGAAGTCCACGCCTCCAGCCGGTATTTGAACTCGTCATTCTGCTTGGTCAGAGCCACCGGGTCGCCGATGATATCGGTTGAGAATGCAACGTTTTCGATCTCGTACTCTTTCAACAGTTTCATCTGGTTGCGCGCACCGGCCTGAACATCAAGGAATTTGGGCGCCGCTGCCGGGCCAAGCGCCTTCTTGACAACTTCCTCATCAAGCCCAAGCAGAGAATAAAACGGGACAATCCAGGCGCCAGAATCCTTGATGGCCTGGGCTGATACTTCAGTCATCAGTTGCCCATGTTCTATGCTGATGACGCCTGCTTCCAGTGACCGCAGGATCGAGTCGTCGTTATAAGCGTGGACCATGACATAAGTCCCCCAATCGGCCGCTGCGCGAACCGATGCCTCTAACTCTTCCGGCAATCCTTGAACGGTGTGCAACGGATCAACCGAAGATGACACACCACCACCTGCCATCACCTTGATCTGGACCGCGCCCATGCGCAGCGCTTCGCGCGTTGCACGTAAGACTTCGGGCACGCCATCGGCCAGGAACTCGACATGCTGGTTGAAGAAAGAGGGCTGCGCCCCCATGAAGTTCGGGTGGGGTTCGGTATAGACTCGATGCTCGCCATGCCCGGAAGTCTGCGAAATGACCGGCCCCGATGCGTAAATCCTTGGGCCCACGGCCTTGCCGCGGTCTATCGCTTTTTGCAGACCAATTGCCGGGCCACCCGCATCCCGAACGGTTGTGAAACCACGTAGCAGCATCTTCTCGGCCTCAATTGTGGAAACTGCGCCCCAGTACATCCAGTCAAAATTGTCCCTCAGGTCCGCGACGGGCTCGGTGATTGCCATATGTACGTGCGCATCGATCAAGCCCGGCATCAGCGTTCGCCCACCACCGTCAATGATCTGGGCATTGGCGACGGCCAACGGTTCCGCTGATACCTCGGCAATCAGATTGTCCACGACCAGAACGTTTGCGTTCTCAATGCGCTGTTCATCGACACCGTTAAACACGTGCACGTTGGTAAAGAGGATCGGGAAGTTTTCTTCCTGCGCACAAGCCTGGCTCGCGATCGCCAGACTTGCAAAGACCGCTGTTGCAGACAGTATTTCCTTTAATCCAAGCGTCATGGCGGCTCTCCAATCGCGAATCACAAATGTTGATTTATGAATGTGATTTTAGACTGACCGCTGAAAATTGCCTGACAATATGACCGGTCCGGCCAAATTGACTTGGCATTCTGCAAGCTTTCGGCGCCTTTTCTGTGTGTTTGCTGTCTTTCTGTCATAAACTTCGTGATATTTGAGGGCGACATGGACGCATTTGAGCAAAAAACAAAGAAGGCGTTGCCGCTGGTCCGGGCATCGGTTGCTGCACCCGTTGTAGCTGCTTTGCGTGGCGCCGGTGTTGAACCGGCTTTTGTTTTGGACCCGCTGGGCGTGAGCGAAGCTCAGGTGATGGATCGCCAGAATTTCCTGCCACACGAGACGATCTATAAAATCCATCAAGCCGCTGCTGACGCAACATCACCGGATTTCTGCGCGCAAGTTGGTCAATCAATCGACCTTGTTCGGTTTCTGCCTCTTGGTGACATGTTGGCCAAGGCGTTGACGCTGGGCGACTTTTTTACGCGCTACACTCAAGCCGTCTCGAAAGAATCCAATGCGGTCACGCAATCGCTGCTTGTGGAAGGCGAGCACGCCTATTTCAGTGCCAAGCGGAATTTCAAGCTTTCGGTTTCGCCCGGGCAGACCGACGCATTTCTGGCAAGCATCTGGATATCATTGCTGCATCGGGTTCTGGATTTCAGATGGGACCCGAGCCAGATCATTTTACGGGTCAGCGAACCTGACGTGCTACCCAGGCATTTTCATGGTGTTCATGCCATCATGTGCAGCCCTCAGGGTTTTTCGATCCGGTTTCCCTCGACCTGGCTGAGCCATCAGTTGACCCCGGAAATATTGGAGAATCCGTCAGACCTGACACGCGCTACCCTCGACCAGCATGCGCCTCAGGATTTCTTGGCCGGGCTTCAGGGCCTGATCCGGATTCACCTGGCCGAGCCGGGATTTGGCGTCGATCAACTGGCGCGGCTGTGCGGTTTCCACCGGGAGACATTGAACAACCGGCTGGCCCCTTACGGGCAATCAGCCTCTCAGGTCATGTCTGGCGTCAAACTGGAAGAAGCAAAGAGGCTGCTGGGTCCGGCAGGGAAGTCCGTTGGTGAAACCGCACTGCGGCTTGGCTACGCAGACTCCACTGCGTTTTCGAGGGCGTTTCGAAATTGGTCCGGAATGTCACCGTCGGCTTATAGGAATTTGGTGAAAGGGCAGGGCTGACGATCACTGTTGTCGAATCGTTCTGTATCCGGTTGCATGCACTTGGATGCAGCAAAAGCGACGTGAACATGATGACCCTTCAGGACGCTCCCTTACAACCTGGTCCACAAGGCAATTCTGCGTATCAGCGCCTGCTGGACGAGATTCGCGAGGGCACTCTTCTGCCCGGCGACCGGCTGCGTGAGATTGAGCTCTCGGAACGGTTGGGCGTCAGCCGTACCCCGGTGCGCGAGGCGATAAGGCAGTTGGAGGC
>NZ_JBQFNZ010000017.1:0-27335 GCF_056532945.1 Ruegeria sp. H7 | reverse complement strand
CAATCAAAAACCTCCGAATGCCCACCGTCTCTCCGATGCGTCTCCGCCGCTCCCGCCGCGTCCCGAGCGCCTCAGCAGCGCCGGTGAAGGGCGTTCTAAGCATAACCTTTCATAGCCGCAAGCAGAAAAATCAGAAAACGGCGAAAAAACTTAGAAATCTCATTTTATCGCTTAAAAACAATAAGTTAGAAAGGCATTGAGCTACAGATGTGGCACACCAACACGCATCACATCGCAGGAATCAGGGGCGCTGTGATGTTATTCACGTGGTTACCCACAGACTCGGCTCAGACTCAGGCGGAATCGGCCTGTCTTGCGCGCGTCAAAAGACCTGACAGTGGCAATCTGAACGCCAGCAGGCCGAGAATGGCGGCAAGGTAGAGAAGCGGCTCAAGCTGGAAGCCTTTGGCCAACATGACATAATGAACCCCGCCCAGCAGAACCGCCGGGTAGACCAGCTTGTGCAGTTTGCGCCAGCGCGGACCCAGTCGGCGCACCGACCAGTTATTCGATGTCACAGCCAGGGGCAACAGCAGGGCAAACCCCGCCATGCCGACGGTAATATAGGGGCGTTTGACAATGTCCGCCCAGATCTGGCTGGGCAATTGTACGTCCAGCACCAGCCAGACCAGCAGATGTAGCGCGACATAGGCGAAGGCCAGAACCCCGATCGCACGGCGGAACTTGATGAGGTTCAGGCCGAGATGCTGACGCAGTGGGGTGACGGCCAGACCAAGGATCAAAAGCTGCAGGGCCAGTTCGCCCAACTCATGTTCGAGCGCCTTGATCGGCTCGACCCCTAATCCGCCGGTCAGGGCCAGATACAGAAACCAGGGGGCAGGCAATGCCCCCAAGGTATAGATCGCCCAAACAGGGATCTTGCGCAGTATCTGGTTCACCGCCTGCATCTGATCAGTAGTTCTCTTTCAGGTCCATGCCTTCGTACAGGCTGGCGACCTCTTGTTCATAGCCATTATACATCAGCGTCGGGACGCGCTTTGCAAACAGCCCGCCACCGATCTGACGTTCCGAGGCCTGCGACCAGCGCGGATGATCCACATTCGGGTTCACATTACTATAGAACCCGTATTCGCGCGGCGCGGACATGTTCCAGCTGGTGGGCGGCTCATCCTCGGTCAGGGTGATCTTCACAATCGACTTGATCGACTTGAACCCGTATTTCCACGGCACCACCAGACGCAATGGCGCGCCGTTCTGGTTCGGGATCGAGCGGTCATAGATGCCGGTCGCCATGATGGTCAGCGGGTGCATCGCCTCATCCAGACGCAGCCCTTCGCGATAGGGCCATTCGAGGATCGGGAAGCGCGTGCCGGGCATTTCGTCCGGGCGATAGGCGGTCTCGAACGCCACATATCTAGCACCTTCCTGCACGCCCGCCATGTTCAGCAGATCGGCCAGTTCGAACCCGTTCCACGGAATGACCATCGACCAGGCCTCGACACAGCGGAAGCGGTAGATGCGTTCCTCGATGGTCATCTCGGACAGGATGTCCTGAAAGTCATAGGTGCCGGGGCGGTCAACCAAACCGTCGATCTGCACGCTCCACGGCTCGGTCACCAGTGTATGAGCGTATTTCGCCGGATCATCCTTGCGGGTCCCGAATTCGTAGAAATTGTTATAGCTGGTGATCTCTTCCCAGGTGTTCGGCTTCAAAGCCTCCTGCGCCGCTGCGGGCCGTGCCATCGCGGTCAGTCCGACACCTGCCAGCCCAGCCATAACCTGCCGCCGGTTCAGAAATGCCGCCCGGGGGGTGACATCGGCATGTGTCAAAGTATTGGTCCAGCGATGCGCCATTTGGATCTCCGTCAAGTTTCAGCGTCAAAGGTGACGTAATGCGCTGATAGCACAGAGCCAAGGAAACAGGCGTAACGATTGAGCGAACGGATTGTAACTTTCCGCGTGATCAATACTGGACCCCCCATAGGCATGGGTGCAACCGGAAGACACGGGCGTCGGGTCATGAGGTCAAAAAGCCTCTGGCCCGGAGACGCGCAATTCGATAGGCCGGTCACATCCATTGGTTGATCAGATTGCCCCCTATGCTTGTTTTTCAATCCTTCGCCCTGTCCTTTTCGATTCTTTGGCGGTTTGTCCTGACATTTCCGATTCTGGTCATCGGATTGCTTCTTTACGGGTTGGTCGGCGGGTTGATCGGCGGTCTGATCGGTTTCATCGCGCCCGGAGCCTTCTTGCTGATACTGTTTCTGATCAGCGCCTCATCCAGCGTGATTCCGATTCTGGTCGGGGCCCGTTTCGGGTTTCAATCCAAACATATGCGCCCAAGCCACGGTTATAAGGCACTGATTGTGCCTGCGCTTGCCTATGGTGCGGCCGAAGCCATGGTGATCGGGATTGCATCCGTTCCGGTCTTTGGGTTCTCGGGCCTGATGATGTCGCCGGCCAGCCTGGGCCTTGGTACCTTCGACAGCGAGGACCTTCTGAATATTGTGGCAAGACCCGAGACGCTGATTGCCATCTCGGTCCTTCCTTTTGTCGCTGTATGCGCGATCCGGGCCAGCCTGCTGGTGCCCATGGCATCAGCCTCGATCGGGCGGGATCCCGACAATCGCCCCTATACGCCATTTCTGCATTTCGGATCGTCTTTCTGGGAGCTGTTCGGCATCGTCGCGCTTAGCTACCTGTCCATTGTCGTGTTCTACTTTGTGATCTTTGCGCTGTTTCTGGTTCTGACAGCCACGGGCTCGCTCGAAACCTATCTGATGGAAATCGAGGCAATGTTGGACGGCAGCGAACCGTTTCGCTTTGACTGGTCGCTGGCTGCAATTATCGTCGTCTATCTGGTGGTCGCGCTTTGGAGCTTTAGCCTGCAATGCGCCGGTGGGGTCTTGGCCCATCTTCGGCTGGGCGGCGGGGCAGATCCGTTTGCCCCCATCGATCCGACCAAATTTGACGCAAAACCAGCCCCACCGCCGCCATCCAGTACAGGGCCGCGCATGTCTGCCGAAGACTTGCGGGCCTTGCGCAAAAGCCGTCTGTCCCGCCCCTGAAACGGCAGCGATCTTTACAAGCGCACAGACGGCGCGGCACTCTGTCAGGCAGGTGCCGTATCCCAACGCGGGAGCGGGGCCAGTAAATCGGCCTATCTGCCGCAACGGGAGGAAGACGAATGTGTGACATCTGTGTAATGAATGCCGTCAAGGACAGGATGCTGTCGCGACGCAGCTTTTTCAAAGCCGCCGCAGCCAGCGGAATAGCGGCCACCGCAACAGCCGCGACCGTTCCAGCAGCACTGGCGGCGGGTCATGGCGGGGTCGAGGATATGACCCACACGCTGAGCCCCGAGTTTCCGACCTGGGGCGGCGATCCGGGCATTTCAGCCGAGCAGGTCTTTAACTTTGGCGAACACGGCTTCAACCTGTTCAACCTGTCCATAAACGAGCACACGGGAACGCATATCGACGCGCCCCTGCACTTTTCCGCAGATGGCCTGTCGGTTGATGAAATCCCGGTCACCGATCTGGTTGCCCCGCTATGCGTCGTCGACATTGCCGCCCGCGCGGCCGAGGACGCGGACACGCGCGTCACCCCGGATGACCTGAAAGCCTGGATTGCCGCCAATGGTGACATTCCCGACGGGGCCTGTGTTGCCATGCATTCAGGATGGGCGGGCAAGACGGCCACGGACGAATTCCGCAATTTCGACGGCGAAGCACAGCACTATCCCGGCTTCCACGTCGAAGCCGCGCAGATGCTGATGGAGGACACCGGCGCACGCTCGATTGCCGTCGATACGCTGTCGCTGGATCACGGCATGTCCGCCGATTTCGCCACCCACTATGCGTGGTTGCCCTCGGGCCGGTTCGGGATCGAGTGTCTGGCCGGGCTGGATCGGGTTCCAGCCGCAGGCGCAACACTGGTGATCGGCGCGCCCAAGCATAAAGGGGGCACCGGCGGCCCCGCGCGGATATTTGCGTTGATCTGACATTTCCAACGCACAAGAAAACTGGCGCGTCAGACCGGCGTGCCAGTTACCTGTTACGTACCTCATAGGTCTTGGGCGCCGAGGACACATCACCCAATGGACAGGACAACCACGGATACCACCCTTCGGTATGACTCCGCCGCGCCGAAATGGCGGGATAAGATGCGCGTCCTTGGTTACTATGACGCGTATCTGGGATTTCTTTCGGCAGGCCAGCGCACACCGCAGCATGAGACGCGCGTTGTTGATGTCGGTGCCGGAACCGCATCATTCGCAGAGGCCTGGGTTGCCATTCATGGACCGCCCGGAAACATGACGCTGCTTGAGCCAAGCCCCATCATGCTGGCACAAGGCCAAAATGCACTGCGCGCACGGGGTATTGAGCCAAGTGTTGCACAAGGGTTGCTCGGTTCCGTCGATCTTGAACCTGCAGATGTGGCGCTGGCGGCGCATGTGATCGAACACTGCCCGGACCCCATGCGCGCGCTTGAACACATACGCGATCTTCTGCACCCCCGCGGTCGGTTGTATCTTGTGGTATCAAAGCCGCATTGGTGCAGTGCGATCATCTGGCTGCAATGGCGGCACCGCACGTTTCGCAGGGATGAGATACTAGAGTTTTTGGACCGGGCAGGATTTGAATGCGAACGCGAATACGCTTTCCCTGCAGGCCCACCATCCCGGACAAGCCGTGGAATACTGGCGCGTCGCAGAGGCTAGTTCCCAAGAAAAAGACCCGCCGATAGGGCGGGTCTTCTGGTTTCTGTTGGATCAATGCACCACGGCATCATCCGGGCGCGGACGTTCCGACGTGCCCAGCCGGTCGCCGATGATCAGCCCGTCCGACCCTGCGGTGACCGGAACGGTCTCGCCGTCCTTGATCTCACCGGCCAGCAACGCCTCGGCCAGCGGGTTCTGCAACGCGCGCTGGATCACGCGTTTCAGCGGGCGGGCGCCAAAGACCGGGTCATAGCCTTCATTCGCCAGCCATTCCTTGGCCCCATCATCCAGCGCCAGTTCGATCTTCCGTGCCGCCAGACGTTTCTGCAGGCGTGCCATCTGGATATCGACGATGCCATCCATGTCGGCCCGCTTGAGCCGGTCGAAGATGATGGTCTCGTCCAGACGGTTCAGGAACTCGGGCCGGAAATGCGCCCGGACCGCATCCATCACATCGCGTCGCGCCTGCGCACTGTCGGCCCCTTCGGGCAGTTGGCTCAGCGCCTGAGAGCCAAGGTTCGACGTCAGGATGATCAGCGTCTGCTTGAAGTCCACGGTGCGGCCCTGACCATCGGTTAGCACGCCATCGTCCAGAACCTGCAACAGCACGTTGAACACATCCGGGTGCGCTTTTTCGACCTCGTCAAACAGCACAACCTGATAGGGCCTGCGCCGCACGGCTTCGGTCAGCACGCCGCCCTCATCATAGCCGACATAGCCCGGAGGGGCACCGATCAGACGGGCAACCGCGTGTTTCTCCATGAACTCGGACATATCGATGCGCACCATCGCGTTGTCGTCGTCAAACAGGAAATTCGCAACGGCCTTGGTCAGTTCGGTCTTACCCACGCCGGTCGGCCCGAGGAATAGGAACGAGCCCAGCGGGCGGTTCTCATCATTTAGACCAGCCCGCGCGCGACGCACGGCGTTGGCGACAGCAGTCACCGCCGCATCCTGACCGATCACGCGGGAATGCAGATCGTCTTCCATCCGCAGCAGCTTCTCACGCTCACCTTCCAGCATTTTGGCGGTCGGAATACCCGTCCAGCGTTCGACCACGGAGGCTATCTGTTCCGGGCGCACCGTTTCCTCGGCCATCATGGCGTTGCTTTCGGCGTTCTCGGCCTCGGTCAGCTGTTTCTCAAGTTCGGGGATGATGCCGTAGGACAGTTCCCCCGCCTTTGCCAGATTGCCTTCGCGCTTTGCAATCTCAAGATCGGCGCGCGCCTTGTCGAGCTGTTCTTTCAGATCCCGCGCACCCGCAAGCTTGTCGCGCTCGGCCTGCCACTGAGCAGTCATCTCGGCGGATTTCTCCTGCAGATCGGCCAGATCCTTTTGCAAGGTTTCCAGACGATCCTTGGAGGCCGCATCATCCTCAAGCTTCAGCGCTTCTTCCTCGATCTGCATCTGCAGGATCTGGCGGTCGAGTTGATCCAACTCCTCGGGCTTGGAGTCCACCTCCATCCGCAGGCGCGACGCGGCCTCATCAACAAGATCGATGGCTTTGTCGGGCAAGAACCGGTCGGTGATATAGCGATGCGACAGGGTCGCCGCCGAGACCAGTGCCGAGTCCGAGATGCGCACGCCATGGTGCAGCTCGTATTTTTCCTTGATACCACGAAGGATGCTGATCGTGTCCTCGACCGTCGGCTCGGTGACCATCACAGGCTGGAACCGGCGCGCAAGGGCCGCGTCTTTTTCGACGTATTTACGGTACTCATCCAGCGTGGTTGCGCCGATACAGTGCAACTCACCCCGGGCAAGCGCAGGCTTGATCAGGTTGGCGGCATCCATCGCGCCGTCTGACTTCCCAGCACCGACCAGCGTGTGCATCTCGTCGATGAACAGGATGATCTCACCGGCGGCTTCGGTCACTTCGGTCAGAACGGCTTTGAGGCGTTCTTCGAACTCACCACGGTATTTCGCACCAGCAATCAGCGCGCCCATGTCGAGTGCGAGTAGCTTTTTGTCTTTCAGCGATTCCGGAACGTCGCCGTTGACGATGCGCAGGGCCATGCCCTCGGCAATCGCGGTTTTACCGACGCCGGGTTCCCCGATCAGAACCGGATTGTTCTTGGTGCGGCGTGACAGAACCTGCATCGAACGGCGAATTTCCTCATCCCGTCCGATGATCGGGTCGATCTTGCCCTCAGCCGCTGCCTCGGTCAGGTCGCGCGCGTATTTCTTGAGTGCGTCATAGCCTTCTTCCGCCGACGCGGTGTCAGCGGTACGACCCTTACGGATGTCGTTGATCGCCTCATTCAGTTTCTGAGCCGAAACCGCACCGGCCTCCAACGCTTCCTTGGCTTTAGATTTCACCATGCACAGCGCCATCAGCACGCGTTCGACCGGCACAAAACTGTCGCCCGCCTTGGTGGCAATTTTGGTGGCTTCGTCCAGAACCTTGGCGGTCTGGCCGTCCATGTAAATCTGGCTCGCGTCGCCGCTGACCTTGGGGATTTTCCCCATCGCGGCGTCCAACGCCTCGACCACGCGGTTGGGTGCGCCGCCTGCGCGTGTGATCAGGTTGCTGGCCAGCCCCTGATCGTCATCCATCAATGCCTTGAGTATATGTGTGGGCTCCAGCCTCTGGTGCCCCTCGCGCAGCGCAATGGTCTGCGCGGCCTGCACGAATCCCCGTGCCCGCTCGGTGAACTTGTTCAAGTCCATTGCTATTCTCCTTTTCCAAGCGCCCCGTTTTGATACGCCCGCTTGGCGGCACGCGTCGGTCTGGGCCTCGCATTCAATTTGGGAAATATCTTTGCCGGTTCAAGAGGCTAGAGCGCAGATTCCCGCACTATTCGCGCTGGATCGTGTAGACCGTGTAGCCTCCGGTCTCGGCCACCTGGACAGCGCCCAGATCATCGACCAAAGACTGCGCCGCATCGCTGCCCGTCGGGCAGGAAACAAGATCAGCGGTGTGATCAAGGAAATTGCCGGTAAAGGCCGTTTCTCCGGTCAGCTGGCACCAATCATCCTCGGACCGGTAGCCGCGTACCAGACGCAAATCATCATTCGTCGGGGCCGGTGCAGCCCCTGTTTCCGGCGCGTCAGGCGCAGAGTCTTCACAGGCGGCCATTGTCAAAACCACGCCCAGCAACAGCAGTTTCTTCATTTCACGTCCCTTTGTTTTCGTTTTTTGCGTTTAATCCGGTCACTCTAGCACAGAACACATCCGCCCCTGACAGCTATCGCGCATAGACAGGCGCGCCCGAACCCGTTAGGACGCAGACGTTTGCCAAAAAACAGGAGCGCCCCAATGTCCGATGACCGCCTGATCGTAGCCCTTGATGTTCCGAACGCCCTGCAGGGGCTGGCCATGGCCGAACGGCTGGGCGAGAGCGTTTCGTTCTACAAGATCGGGTTGGGGATGCTGACCGGCGGTGGTCTGGCTTTGGCGAATGAGCTGAAACAGGATCACGGCAAGCGCATCTTTCTGGACATGAAGCTGTTCGACATCGGCAACACGGTCGAAAACGCCGTGCGGGGGCTGGCGCAGTTCGATCTGGATTTCCTGACTGTCCATGGCGACCCGCATGTGGTGCGCGCCGCGAAAGAGGGGGCCTCGGGCAAGGACCTGCAAATCCTTGCGGTGACCATCCTGACCTCGCTGAACCGCGACGATCTGGATGCCAGCCTCCTGAAAGACGGCGACGTGCAGGAATTGGTCGTCGAACGTGCGGCAAAAGCGCTGGAGGCCGGGGCCGACGGCGTTATCGCCAGCCCGCAAGAGGCCGCCCTGATCCGCGCCCTGCCCCAGGCCGCAGGACGGCTGATCGTCACGCCGGGTGTGCGTCCTGCCGGGGCAGAACTCGGCGATCAAAAACGTGTCGCCACCCCGGCCAGCGCCATCGGCGACGGGGCAGATCACATCGTGGTGGGCCGTCCGATCTATCAGGCGGACGATCCGAAAGCGGCGGCCGAGGCCGTTCTGAGCGAATTAAACTCTTTGACACGGCACTGAACGGTTTCGGGAATCAAACCCTGAATGCGTTAACAAATGTCTTGATTAACTTGACCTTAGGTCACTTTCGACCCTTAAAACCGCTGAAACAAGCTGTGCCCGAAAATACACAGAAAACGCGCAAGTTTAGGGGCTGGCGCTTGGAACCTATCTAAATATAGAGATATCGGCGAGTCTTGGGGATGAAACACTCCCCAACGAACCGTGTCTTCCTGAGGTTCGTTACCTCCCCCCGCTGACGCGCGGGGGGTCTTCTTTTGAGATCAGGCGCAGATTGTCGGACCTTTGATCCCCCCTTATTGGTGGTATAAGGGATGCCCAACCCACTCGCGGAATGCCCGAGGACGCGCATGCCTGGCCTTTGCCGAGATTGCCTGACCACAGTCACCGACGAACGGCGCTGCCCGACCTGTGGCAGCCCTCGGGTCAAGTCACATCCGGAACTGTTCGACCTGTCCATCGCGCATATGGATTGCGATGCCTTCTACGCCTCGGTCGAAAAGCGCGACAATCCGGATTTGGCTGACAAGCCTGTGATTATCGGCGGTGGGAAGCGGGGCGTGGTGTCGACAGCCTGTTATGTGGCGCGCATCAGGGGCGTGCGCTCGGCCATGCCGATGTTCAAGGCGCTGCAGCTGTGCCCCGAGGCGGTGGTGATCAAGCCCCGCATGTCGGTCTATGTCGAGGTCTCGCGCGAGATTCGCGCGATGATGGATGAACTGACGCCGGTGGTGGAACCCTTGTCACTGGATGAGGCGTTCATGGACCTGTCCGGGACGGAACGTCTGCACGGCGCGCCACCTGCGGTCATGCTGGCGCGTCTGGTCAAGCGCATGAAGGACGAGCTGGGCCTGACCGGTTCAATCGGTCTGAGCCACAACAAGTTTCTGGCCAAGGTCGCCTCGGACCTCGACAAGCCGCGCGGGTTTTCGGTGATCGGCAAGGCCGAGACGGCAGAGTTCCTGCATGACAAGCCCGTGCGTCTGATCTGGGGCATTGGCCCGGCGGCACAGGAGTCGCTGGAACGGGCGGGCATTCGCACCTTCTCCGACCTGCTGCGCTGGGATCAGGAGGCGCTGACGGCGCGGTTCGGCTCGATGGGTTATCGCCTGTGGCATCTGGCGCGCGGTCAGGACAAGCGGCGCGTGTCAGCGCATGAGCCGATGAAATCGATCAGCAATGAGACCACGTTTTTCGAAGATACCGCCAGCATTGACATTCTGGATGGTCACATCTGGCGCATGGCCCTGAAAGTGTCCGACCGGGCCAAGGCCAAGGATCTGGCGGGGCGGGTTGTCACCTTGAAGCTTAAGAAGGCCAACCACAAGATCATCACCCGGCGGGTTTCGCTGCGCGATCCGACCCAGATTGCCGACCGAATCTATCGCACCGCGCGTGGCCTGTTCGATCAGGTGGGCGATCAGGGCCCCTATCGGCTGCTGGGCTGTGGCTTGTCCGATCTGTGTTCAGCGGATCAGGCCGACATATCAGGGGATTTGCTGGACCCTGACGCCGGGCGCCGGTCTCAGGCCGAGCGTGCGACCGACAAAATCCGGGAACGGTTCGGCGCAGATGCCATCGTGAAGGGGCGCGCCTTGCGCTAGGCCCTATTCCGCCGCCAGACGCTGAGGCTGCGCGCCGATGCTGGCGATCTCGGCGATCACCTGACGTAACAGCCTTGAGAAAGGCATGAAGTTCGCATTCGGGGCGATCTTTTCTTCATCCATATACAGCGCGCGGTCGATCTCGATCTGAATCGCGTGTTGCTGGCGACCGGGCCGCCCGTAGGTTTGCGTGACATAAGCCCCGGCAAAGGGCGCGTTGCGCGCAACCGTCAGCCCCGCCGCCGCAAAGGCGGCTTCGATGCGGTCTACAATCTCGGTGGACGCCGACGCACCAAACCGGTCGCCCAGAACAATCTCGGGCCGCTGGCTGCGCGAGGTGCTGGCCATGGCAACCGCCTCATGCGGCATTGAGTGGCAATCGATCAGAATCGCCTGCCCGAATTTTTCATGCGACTCGGCCAGCAGCGATTTCAGCCGCGTATGGTAGGGCCGCCAATAGGTGTCGATGCGCAGACGCGCCTCATCCATGGTCAACTTGCCGCGATAAATCGCCCGGCCATTGGCCACCACGCGGGGAATCACCCCAAGCCCCGAGGCAACGCGGGGGTTGTGCCCCTGCCTGCGCGCACCGCTGATCAGCGCCGGATCAAGCTCATCCGCGCTGCGGTTGAGGTCCAGATAGGCGCGCGGCATGGCCGCCTTGATCAGGGGCGCGCCGAACTCTGACGCTGAGGCAAACAGTTGATCCACAAAAGCATCTTCCGAGGATCGAATCCCGTTTGGGTTCAGAACAGACCGTTTCAGCAATGCCTCGGGATAGTCCCGCCCGCTATGGGGCGACGAAAACACGGCGCATGAGGTGCGATTCTCGGGCATATCCAGTATGAAGGCTGCGTTCGGCATGATCTCTCCGTGTTCGCACTCAACATAGACCGGAAAATTGTTCTTCCAAACCCCTTGAACCCCTGAACGACTCCTTTTATAGACCCCGCTACCGGCGCGGTGATCCGCGCCCCATTTCGTTATGGGGCAGGGCACGCAAAGGGAAAGTGGGCGGTTAGCTCAGCGGTAGAGCACTTCGTTGACATCGAAGGGGTCACAAGTTCGATCCTTGTACCGCCCACCATCGTTTCACTGTTCCGGGCTTCCGGGACACCCGACTAACCCAGGCGCTGGCCACGTCTTTGATGAAGGCGCCGCAGATTGGAGACAGACCCATGAAGGTCAAGAACTCGCTCCGCTCGCTCAAGAACCGGCACCGCGACTGCCGGGTTGTGCGTCGCAAAGGCCGCGTCTACGTGATCAACAAGACGCAGCGCAAGTTCAAAGCTCGCCAGGGCTAAGAACTGCACATACCCAATTCGAAAGAACCGCGCTGTAAAGCGCGGTTTTTTTGTGCGCAGCCTGTCAGGTAGCAGGGTTGGTCCGAAACACTTCGATCGCCTCGCCAAGCCCTTTGAGTTGATGGCAGCCCACCGATTCTGTTTCCCTGTTCAGATGGCGCTGCACATCCTTGGTCATCAGCATCTGCTCACCCAGGTCCTTGCACAGCCCCTGAACCCGGCTGGCGACATTCACGGCTGACCCCACCACGGTAAAGTCCAAGCGGTCCGGACTGCCGATATTTCCGAATGTCACGGGGCCATAGTCGAGGCCGACGACAAACTCGATCTGTTCGGCACCTGCGGCTTGGGCGTCCTGATTATACGCCGCAAGCCGGGACAAGGCCTCGGCCGTTGCGAACACTGCTGACTGGCAAGCGGTTTCCGCATCAGGCTCTGCCGGAAAAAAAGCCAGAACACCGTCGCCCATGAATTTCAGCACGTCACCGCCATGGTCCCGAATCGGGCCCACAACCATCTCGAAATAATCACCCATGATGGTCAGCAGTTTCTCTTCGGGCCAGACCTCGGATTTCGCCGTGAACCCGCGCAAATCCGCAAACAGGATCGCGGCAGAGACCGACTTGTGCTCGCCCCGTTTGATATTGCCGTTGCCAATCTCAAGCGCCGGGCCTTCGCCCAGATAGGTTTGCAGCAGGCTTTTCTGCGACTCGCGCATCGCAATCGGTTCCAGCGCCGAAGACAATGCGTGGCGGGTGGCTTCGATGATTTGCACCTGCGCGTCCGAAAAGCCATCCGGGTGATCCGTGCTGAAACTGGACCCCTGAACCGAACCGTCACCATATTCCAGCGGCATGGCGAGGAAATCCGTGGCACCGGCATCGCGCAGTTCGGAATACACTTCATGCTCAGCCGACAGGTCCAAATCCAGCAGCCGCTTGCGCAAGGGTTGGCGCGAAGTCACAACCGCCTGAAACGGGCTGCCATGCCACGCGCTTGAGACCCGGATCGTGATTGGAACCGTGTATTTCCGAGACCCTTCCGGCGTCCAGATGATGCCCCACGCGCTGATCAGCGGGTTGGAGTAGTTCTGACCAATCCGAACCCGCGACAAAGGCACACCCAGTTCCTGCAAGCCTGCGCAGTATTGCGACACGATCTGCGTTTCGTCACCCAGCATCCGACCCTGCGAAATCAGCCAGGTGATCAGGTCGTTCTTGTCTTGCATAGGTCGCCTTCCCGCTCTGCCATTCGCCTCAACATATGGTGCCCGCGCCCTGACCGGCAATGTCGGGTGCATTCGACAGGATTCGCATAGTGAATCCCAGAAATCGCGCCTCTCAAACCGGCCCAGAACCATCATCTTGGCTGCCTAAGACCACATCACAGATGGAGAGAGTTATGAAACGCGCCTCACTTACAACTGCCGCCGCCCTGATGGCGTCAACCGCAATGGCCGATATCGAAACACGGGCTGTCACGTTCGAAAACGAAGGGGCCGAGATGTCGGGCACCCTCTACCTGCCTGAAGGATATGACGGCACGCCCCTGCCCGCCGTTGTCGTCACGGGCGCTTGGACATCAGTGCAGGAACAGATGCCTGCGAATTATGCCCGCCAGATGGTCGCGCGCGGCTTTGCTGCTTTTACCTTCGACTTCCGCGGCTGGGGCAAATCCGGTGACCTGCCCGAAGGCGTCCGGTTTGTCGAAAGCCCACAGGCAAAGACTTCGGATATTGCCAAAGCGTTTGAAGTTCTGGCGACCCTGCCCGAAGTCGATGCCTCTCGGATCAACGGTCTGGGGATCTGTGCCTCGGCCGGGTATATGATCGACGCATCCGCCGGGAATGATCTGGTGCAGCGGGTTGGCCTCGTTGCCCCCTGGTTGCAAAACGGCGAGATCGTCGAGACCGTTTATGGCGGCGCTGACGGTGTGGCCGGTCTGATTGAAATGTCCCGCGCTGCCAAAGCGTCAGGCGGTCAGATCATCCCGGCCGCTGGACCGGAAGGGGCCGAGGGCGTGCTTATGCCCATTGGCGGCTACTATTACGAGGCCGACCGAGGCGCGATCCCGGAATATGACAATCAGTGGAACAATGCAGGCTGGGAAGGCTGGCTGACATACCACCCCGCAGACAACCCGCAGCGTCTGGATAAACCACTGGCCATCGTCCATTCGGAAAGCGCCGCGATCCCGCAGGGCGTGCGCAGCTTTCTTGGCGGATTTGCCGGGGATGCGACCATGCAATGGCTCGAAGACGTGACCCAGTTCGATTTCTACGACAATCCCGAAGACGTCACGCGGGCCGCAGACGCCATGGCCGAGCATTTTCGTGGAGAGCAAGGATGAAGCCCTTGCTTGCATCCCTTGTGACCTCAACTGCCCTAATGATCGGAGGCTTGGCAATGGCCGCAACACCGGAAGAGAACATCAAAACCGTTCAGGATTTCTTTGCCGCCTATGGGGCAAACGACCTTGAAGCGATTGCTGCTGTGATGGACGAGGATGTGCGGTGGCACATCCCCGGCCGCCATCCCCTAAGCGGCACCAAACAGGGCCGCGCCGAGGTTCTGGCGTTCTTCGAACAGCTTGGATCGGCCGGGTTTCAGGCTGAACCGATCTACTTCGGTGCGGATGAAACTCATGTCGTCGATATTCATCGCGGATGGTCGAATGTCGATGGCGTGGCAAATGTCGATACGATCTGGGCGCTGGTCTACCGCATTGAGAACGGCAAGATCGTCGAAGCGACGAACCTGTCCGGCGATCAGGATGCGGCCAATGCGTTCTTTTGGGCCCAGTATCCGCTCGCGCCGTTGCCCGGACGTTTGGCCGAGCAATCAGACCGATGAATCCCAAGCCTCCGCTTTCATTCAACCTGAGAAAACAGGAGCCACGACAATGGTGAAAACACTGATCTCTACAGCCGCAATTGCGACCCTGGCCGGAACCATCGCTTTCGCTGATCAGGCCCAGATCAACCGATCGATCACGGACATCGCCGCCGGGGCCGACCGGCACGACTGGGACCGCGTGCGCAGCGCTTTTGCCGACACGGTCACAACCGACTACACCAGCCTTTGGGGCGGCGATCCTGCCACGCAACCGGCTGACGCGTTGATTGCTGCATGGTCCGGCTTCCTGCCCGGTTTCGACAGCACGCATCACATGGTGACGAATGAAACCGTGACCTCGGTCAATGGCAATACCGCCACCGCCGAGGCCGATTTCACAGCGACCCACCGCATTGATGACGGTCTTTGGACATTGGGTGGCCGATACTCTTACGCGTTGGTTCAGTCCGGCGACCGCTGGCGTGTCACATCCCTGACCATGACCGCACTTTGGGAAACCGGGGATCGAGGGTTGGTCAGCATCGCAGCAGAGCGGGCGAGCCAGTAACCAGCACACTCCACCAGTTCGGGCGGGTCATCCCGCCCGAAACTTGGCCGGTGTTGCGCCGAACTTGCGTTTGAAATGTTGCCCAAACCGACTGACATCCTGATAGCCAACGCGCCAGGCGATCTCGGCCACGGTCAGCTTTGATGTGCGCAACAGAACAGATGCACGATCCAGCCGGGCGGCGATCACATATTGAAGGGGTGCAACCCCGACCTCGTTCTTGAAAGCCTTGGAAAAATGCGCCCCGCTCATCGCGGCAAGATCGGCCATCGCCGACAGCGACAGGTCCTGGCTCAGATTGTCCTGAATATAGTCCAGAACTTTGCGCAGCCGGGCATCTTCAATGTCGCGATGCCAATCCGCGGCAGGTCGGACAGTTTCGACGATCTGCGCGGCCAGCGCCCTTTGAATGGTCTCGCGGTATAACAGACCGCCACCTAAAGATGCACTTGCCGTCAGGCTCAGGTTCGTCAGCAGCGGGTCAATGTCGCCCACGATGGGCTGAAATTCAAAATCACGGCTCAGATCAAATTCGGTCAGGATCGCGTTGTCCAGACTGACCATGACAAATTCCAGATCCTCGTCAAACTCGCATACCCCATCGCTGCCCGCCGGAAGGATCCAGCCCTGATTCTTGCTCAGGGGCAGGTGCGTTGCAATGGACGTGCCGTGGGCAAAACGGTGAGTTGGCTGATCGTTCAGAAAGATGCCGACCGACAGGGATGGAAGCGAAAATGCGCCGCCACCTGCTGGCAATACTGTCTTGTTCGACACCACTTTGGACATGGTCCGAATGTAACGGATCGGGCGCGCGATTCAAATCTGAACAAATTATCGACTATTTCTGTCGGATTTGCTTGCAAACGACTCGCAATTTGGTAATTGACTAAATCACTCGGGAACCACCCGGAAGAATCTGCAACGTTTGGAGACACCATGTTGAAATCCACGACATGCATCGCGGCTGGCCTGATGGCTTTGATCGCCACATCTGCAATTGCCGAAGGCGAGCTGAACCTTTACTCGTCGCGCCACTATGACACCGACGAACGCCTGTATTCCGACTTTGAAGAGGCGACGGGGATCAAGATCAACCGCATCGAAGGCAAGGCCGACGAGCTGATCGCCCGCATGGAAGCCGAAGGGGCGAACTCTCCCGCGGATGTGATGCTGACCGTTGACACGTCGCGGCTGGCCCGCGCCAAGAACGCCGGTGTTCTGCAATCGATCGACAGCGCCGTGCTGGAAGAGCGTATCCCTGCAAACCTTCAGGACAGCGACAACCAGTGGTTCGGATTCTCGCAGCGCGGCCGGATCATCTTTTACAACAAAGACAATGTCGCCACCCCGCCGGCCACCTATGCCGATCTGGCCAAGCCCGAATATGAAGGTCTGATCTGCATCCGCTCGTCGACCAATGTTTACAACCAGACGCTGCTGGCTTCGATCATCACCCATGAAGGCGCGGATGCAGCCAAAAGCTGGGCCGAAGGAATTGTTGCCAACATGGCCCGTGACCCGCAGGGCGGCGACACCGACCAGCTGCGCGGTCTGGTTTCGGGTGAATGCGACATCGCCGTGTCGAACACCTATTACTTCGCCCGCTCGATCCGCAAGGAGGTCAAGGGCCTGTCCGCCGAACGGGACTCCATCGGCTGGGTCTTCCCGAACCAGGACGGCTATGGCGCGCATATGAACCTGTCGGGCGGTGGCGTTGCCGCAAATGCGCCCAACAAAGAGAACGCCATCAAGTTCCTTGAATACCTCTCCAGCGATCAGGCGCAGCAGTATTTCTCGGCAGGCAATGACGAGTATCCGACGGTCGCAGGCGTCGAATTGGCCGAGTCGGTCAAGTCGCTGGGTGAGTTCAAAGCGGATGAGATCAACCTGTCCGAAGTCGCGCAGAATCTGCCCGAAGCGCAGAAAATCTTCAACGAGGTTGGCTGGAAGTAACAACCGGCCAACTTGGAAAAGTGAAGGGGTGCAGAGGATTCTGCGCCCCTTTTTCATTTGCAAACAATTTAATTTTAAGCGATATTCCCATATTAGTGAATTTTTCTCAAATATGGACTATGTTAGATACTCTTTCAGACCGCCTCGCCTCACGCCTGAGTGAACTGCGCCAAAGCCACAACTGGTCGCTGGACCAATTGGCAGATCAAAGCGGCATCAGCCGGGCCACTCTGTCGCGCATGGAAAAGGGTGAGGTCAGCCCAACCGCCGAAAACCTGGGCCGCCTCTGCGCCGCTTACGGGTTGCCGATGTCGCGCCTTTTGATGATGGTCGAGGACAGCTTTGACCCCAAGGTCCCCTATGAGCGGCAAACGGAATGGAGCGATCCCGAGACCGGATTTACCCGCAGGTCCGTCTCACCGCCCTCGACGGGCCTGACCGGAGAAGTTCTGGAATGCCACTTACCGCGCAACACGGTGATTGGATACGAGACGCCTCCGAAACCGGGGCAAGAGCATCACCTGATCATGTTGGACGGTGGTCTGACGATCACCGTGGACGGAACGCCCCATACGCTCAGCGGTGGCGACTGCCTGCGCTATCACCTGTGCGGGCCAACCCGGTTTGAAACCGGTGCAACGCGGGGCGCGCGATACATTCTGGTGCTGATATGATCACGCGATTGACGGACGCCTATTTTGACGATGCCCATGATGATCTGGCCGACATCCTGCACGCCTGTGTTCATACGGGCGCCAGCATCGGGTTCATTCTTCCGTTTTCGAAAAAGGATGCGCGGGCCTATTGGCAGAACCGCGTGCGACCGGACCTGCGCGCCGGTACGCTGGACCTGTTTGTGGCCTATGGCGACGGGCGGATTTTGGGCACCGTGCAACTGATCCCCGCCGTGATGCCCAATCAACCACATCGCGCGGACGTCGCCAAACTGCTGGTCCATCCCGACGCCAGACGGCGTGGATTGGGGCGAGCCTTGATGAAATCCCTGACAGACAGGGCGTCAGAGCTGGGCCGGACCATGCTGGTGCTGGATACACGCAGCAGCGATCCCTCTCGTATCCTGTACCAAAACATCGGCTTCCAGATTGCCGGAGAAATCCCCAATTACTGCCGCAACCCGTTCGAGCCGGTGTTCGAACCGACGACCTATATGTACAAGAGCCTCGGCTAGGCGTTCTACTCGGCTGCGGTGACCTTTTCGGGGAACTTGTTTGGCAACAGACCCAAGCGCCGCGCGTGCCGCACATCGGCCAGCAGGTCGCGTTCGGCCGCCGCAAACAGATCCTCGGGATCGTCCAGCACGAAATACCCCATCTGGTGCATGTCGATCCGGTACGGCGTGCGCAGAATGGTCAGAACGTCGAATGGGTCACGATCCGGGATATCACTGGTCACGGCATAGACCAGTTCGGTCGGCGAGGACGCAAGACCCGAGCCCAGCGCCTTGATCTGACCGTCCTGACGACGCAGTCCAAACTCGATCGAGAACCAATACAGCCGGATCAGCCAGGCATAATCCGCCGCATCGGCCCGGACGCCCGCCCGCCCAATCGCATGGCTGAATGCAGCAAAGCGAGGATCGCTGAGCAAAGGGGTATGCCCGAAGATTTCGTGGAAAATGTCGGGCTCTTCGATGTAGTCGAAATCCTCGCGGCTTCGGATGAATGAGGCCGCCGGAAAAACACGCTCGGCCAGCATACCAAAGAAGGTCTTGAACCCGATCAGCGCCGGAACCGGTTGGACGCGCCACCCGGTCAGGTCCAGTAATCGCTCAGAGATATCGGCGCAAGACGGCACGCGCGTCTTTGGCAGGTCAAGCCGGACCAGCCCGTCCAGATACTCGCGCGCCATGTAGCGCTGAACATTGTCTTCCTGTGCAGCGTAAAGATCAGCCCACACCGCGTTTTCCTGATCGGTGTAGTCGATATGGCCGCGATCATCGGCGTGCTTGGCGGTGTATTTTGTCGATTTGGGCATGGGCGCGTCCTCCTGTCTGACAGGATACGCCCAAAGTAGTGCGATATTTGATTTGGTGCGGACGTTCGGATGATCTATTTTGACCGTAATGTTTCGCCAACTGTGGAATATCGAACCATATGCTTCACCAGTCAGACATAGCCATTCTGCGTGTCCTGCAATCCAGCGGTCGTCTGTCGATGCAGGAACTGGCCGAGCAAACGGGGCTGTCGGCCTCACAATGCTGGCGGCGCGTTCGCGACCTTGAGGCGTCGGGCGTCGTCTCGGGCTATCGCGCGCAGGTCACCGCCAAAGCCGTGGGACTGAATGCTATTGCCTATGTCCATGTGGCGCTGCGGGATCATCAGGAGAACAGCATCGCCGATTTCCTGCGACTGGTGGAAACCGAACCGCAGATTGTCGAATGCGCCTCGATCACCGGGGATCATGATTTCATTCTGAAGGTCTATGCCCGAACCCCCGAGGACCTTGAAGTGTTCATCATGAAACGGCTGCTAAAATCAGGTCTGGTTCGGGACACCCGCAGCAACTTCGTTCTGCGGCAAAACAAGACACGCGGGCCGTTGCCGATCCTGTGACGGGGTCAAACGGCCTGATGGACCTCGATCACATTGCCTTCGGGATCAAGGAAAAAGACCTGATGCCATTCCTTGGCAAAGGCGGTGCCATAGTCTGAATATGGGATGCCCTTTTCATCCAGCATCGCCTTGAAGGCCGCGATGTCATCGGTGCGGAAAGCGATATGGCCACGCTCGACCGGATTGATGGATTCCCCGTGTTTGAACGCAACGCCAAGATCCCGTTCGGCCAGATGCATCTGCATATGCCCGTCGGTGGCAAACCGGATCTGGCCGCTATAGCCGCGATCATCCGACTCGGCAGATCGGGGGAAGTTCTCGATCGGAATATCGTCCAGCCCGAGCGTTTCAGTATAGAACCGGTGCAGCCGCCCGACATCTTCGGACACAAAATTGATATGGTGAAATTCCAGCTTCATGGGGGCCTGTTCTGGGGTTTCGTTTGGTTTCGCCGACCTTAGGCAGGTGGCGCGGGCCAAATCAACCCAGGCGGTGACCCTGGTTTGATCCCAGACTCGCCACGCCTTCAGCTAAAGCAGGCTGGCCCGCGATCATCGTGACCTTGTTGCAGGGGAACTAAAGCGGCTAACTCTGTCTGGCGCAGTATCACCCCTTTTGTTCGACAGGGTATTATGTTTCAGAACCGAGCCATTCTTTTCATACTCATTACCCTGATGATTGACGCCATCGGCATCGGTATCGTGTTTCCCATCATGCCGGATCTGATGGACCGGGTCGGCGCAGGCGATACGGGGCAAGGGGCGTTCTGGGGCGGGCTGCTGATGGCGGCCTATGCAGGGGCTTTGTTCCTGTGCGGTCCTGTTGTTGGCAGCATCTCGGATGCGGTTGGCCGCAGGCCGATACTGATCGCGGCCCTTGCCATGCTGGCCATTGATTATGTCATCATGGCTTTAGCGAGCAGTTTCTGGCTGCTTTTGCTGGGGCGAACGCTCGCGGGTCTGGCCGGGGCGACCTATATCACCGCAACCGCCTATCTCGCGGATATCTCAACCCCCGAGGAAAAGGCAGCGAACTTTGGCCTGATCGGCGCGGCCTTCGGGATTGGATTTGTCCTAGGCCCCGCCATTGGCGGCATCGCGGCGGAAATCAGCATCGCCGCGCCGTTCTGGATCGCCGCCGCATTGTCGGCAGGCAACGCCTTGTTCGGCGTATTTGTACTGCCCGAGAGCCTGACACCGGACAAACGCCGCCCGTTTGGCAAACGTGATCTGAACCCGTTCAAGTCGATCTTTGACGCCTTCCGCCTGCCGGGGCTTGCGGTTCCGCTTTTGTGCATCTTCATCTTTGAGTTCGCCAATATGGTCTACCCGACCCTGTGGGCCTTCTGGACGCGCGAAGTGTTCGACTGGCCAACCCTTTATATCGGATTGTCGCTGGCCGGCTATGGTGTGCTGCTGGCGTTTGTTCAGGGCGGGTTGATGCCGATCTTCATCCGGTGGATCGGGGATTACCGCACATTGATGCTGGGCATGGTTTCGGCGCTGATCGGCATGATCGGGTTTGGCTTCACCGGGTCCATTGCTGCCTTGGTCGTCTTTCTTCTGCTCGCCGCGCTGTCTGACATGGTTCCACCCCTGATGACGGCAATGGCGTCGAACCAGACGGATGAGGATCGGCAGGGTGTGGTGCAGGGGGTCATCGCGTCTTTGTCCTCGGTCGCGGCCGTTTTGTCCCCGCTTGCACTGACGGGGATTTTTCATGCGTCTGTAGACAATGATGGCATCTATTTCCCCGGCGCACCGTTTCTGTTTGCGGCCGTGCTGGTCGCGGCCATGCTGCCGTTGGTGATCCGGCTGAAGGGCCACGCGCAAGAAAGGTAGGATTTGCGGCAACAGGCAGCAGTCTTAAGTGTCTGCCGTGCCCCCAAACCCGTGCAAGTTGTGATAGATTGGAACTGAGGACATTCTGGCAGGAGATTTCCCGTTGCGACAGAAATCGATCCGTCTTGCAGTCACTATCATGACCCTTGCCGCGGCGACCGCGGCCTTGCCCGAACGGGCCACTGCCCTGTCATCGGATATCCCCGCCTGGCTGCAAAAGCACGTGGGTACAGGCGACGGCCAGATCGCGCCTGTCGTGCTGGAAAGGGCGCGGGCACTGTATCAGCAGAAAACCCGGCAGGGTAAGGTCAGCAACCCCTGTTATCTTGCCAAAGACGCGACCCGCCCCAGCACCGCCCGCAACGGCAGCCCCGGACGCAGGTTCTATGTCATCTGTGAATCTCAGCGGACATTCCGCGCCGTTTCATCCGGGTATGGCAATGGGCGAAAACTGCAACGCGCCAATTTCGCAAACGGGCGGCAATGCGCGAAGAATTTCAGCAATGCCGAAGGATCAAAGCTGACGGCGGGCGGGTCCTATGTCACCGCCGAAACCCGGACGTCCTTCAAGGGGTTTTACAGCCAGTCCGGCCAGACCAAGCCGTTCTATCGCACATTTCTGTTGTTCGATGGCGAAGGCGAAACCAGCAATGCGCGGGAACGGGCCATTGGTGGCCATCCTGCCGTTTTCCTGAAATGGCAATGTCGGTTCAAGAACCCCACAAGCTCTCATGCTGATGATGACGGCTATGTCCCTTATGGACGGCTTGTGAACTATACGGGTGGGCGCAGCAACGGCTGCACCACCTGGTCGGAATCCGCCTCGGAAGAGATTTTGGCGCTGGTAGAGGGCAACCCGACGACGCTTTATATCTATCCTGAATCCAAAGATATCAACGCGGTTGCAAAAGCGGTGAGCAAGGGGCGATCACTGTCGCGCGCGGGCGTTTATTGGAACGCCGCGTGTCTGCAAGCCATTGGCACACCGAAGTTCTGGCCCAAACGCACGCTTCAACCGATCATAAACCAATGGAGGGACTCTTTGCCCAAGCAGCCGCCCTTGGAGCTGCCGATCTGTAAATAGCGGGGTCTAATCCGAGCTGACGGGCAGCCGGTTGCGCACAAGTTCCACAAACCACTGAACGCCCGGAACAAGCGCTGCATCGTTGAAATCATACCCGGCGTTGTGCAGCGGTGCGCTGTCGCCGTTGCCAAAATTACCGAACGCACCGGGCGCAAGTTTCAAAGCTTGGGCAAAATCCTCGGATGCACCCATGGGGCGGGCATCCGGGTCCGTGTTGTTTTCGCCGAACACCGATCTCGCCGCCTGCAGCGCGCGCTGCGTCGCTTCAGCGTCATTCACCAGCGGGACAAACACACGCTCATACTCAACGTCTGCGTCGCAGTCATGGGCCATGGCCATGCCGTTCGCGATGCGGCGCATCGACTCTTCGACCCGGTGACTGACGGCATCATCGAAATGGCGGCAATCGCCTTCGATGCGCGCCTCGCTGGCAATGGCGTTCTTGATATTGTCGCCCGCAATCGACGTCACCGAAACAACCGCAAGGGCCGAGGGGTCTATCGCCCGGGACACAATCGTCTGAAGCTCGGTGACGATGGAACAGGCGCACAGGATCGCATCCTTGCAGTCCTGCGGGCGCGAGGCATGGCCACCGCGACCGCGCACGGTTATGCGGAACCCATCTTCGGCACCCATGAATGGGCCGGGCCGGATTTCAAACGATCCAACGGGAAGGCCCGGTTTGTTGTGCACACCATAGATTTCGTCAAATCCCAACCGCGATCCTAACCCATCACGGATCATGGCCTTCATGCCCTGACCCCATTCCTCGGCCGGTTGAAAAACCAGCCGCACGGTTCCGTCAAACCCACCCTCTTGGGCCAGAACAGCAGCAGCGCCCAGCAGGATTGTCGTGTGTCCATCATGACCACAAGCATGCATCAGGCCGGGTTTGGACGACGCGTAAGGCAGATTGGTGGTTTCATGGATTTGCAGACAATCCATATCCGCGCGCAGTGCAATCGTTCTATCACCACGTCCCCGCCGCAGCGTGGCGACGACACCGGTGCCACCAATTCCGGTCTCGATATCCTCGATCCCGAATTCCTTCAGTCGCTTGACGACAAAATCCGCCGTGGCCTGTTCTTCGAACCCAAACTCTGGGTTTTGATGCAGGTGTTGCCGCCATTGGCACAGGGATTTGGCGAGATCGTCGGAAACCAAGCTGTCATCCTTTTTTGTGGCTGGCAGCCGGGATGTTGAGTGCAAAACCGAAAGTATGCAAGGGCCGTGGGCCGTTGTTTACGACGTTTCAATCGGAAGATTTTCGTCCGCGCTCCACTCGGCCCATGACCCGTCATAAAGTCGAGATGTGTCGAACCCCATATAGCGCAACGCAAGAAGACCATTGGAAGCCGCCAAACCGCGGCCGCAATAGGCAATGACCTCATTTTCAGTCTCTATGCCTTTATCGCGGTAATGTTGCAGCAGGCTCTTTTGGTCCGACAGCCTGAATGAGCCCCGTTGCCGCAATTTCTCTGCCCGTTCGGCTATGGGTGTATCGGCCAAATCCGGATCGATATTCGAAATCGCGGGGATGTTGACCGCTCCGGGAATATGCCCGGACCGCCCGCCCCATGTATGAGAGCCCTGCCCCCGATAGAGATCGTTTGGCAGGAAGTCGACAATCCTGACGTTCGGGTTTCCAAGCGCAGACAAGACCTCAGCCTTCCGGGCGATCCAGCCGTCTTGCGCCCTGGCTTCAAAATTCCCCGGCTTGACGGAAATATCGCCGGATTCGGTGGGTCGGTCTTCCAGCTTCCATTGCTG
Source organism: Ruegeria sp. H7 (assembly GCF_056532945.1). Lineage (NCBI taxonomy): Bacteria > Pseudomonadati > Pseudomonadota > Alphaproteobacteria > Rhodobacterales > Roseobacteraceae > Ruegeria > Ruegeria sp. H7. The sequence continues at coordinate 3,156 of NZ_JBQFNZ010000017.1, read as the reverse complement.
CAGTCCACCGTCCAAGACCTGCACGTTGTCATGGCCAAAATACGACAGCGCCCACCAAAGCCGCGCGGATGCCAGCGGCAGGCCCGAGTCATCATAGACGACAACATGACTGTCGCTTGAAACACCAAGATCGCGCATTTTCCGGCCAAAGTCGTGCGGGCCCAGCATCATGTCAGGAATGGTCTGTGTACTGTCGGCAAGTTCTGTGGACATGCCGACATAGACTGCGCCGGGGATATGCTCGGCCTGATATTCTGACCTGTCATCAAAGGCCACGCCCTTGCCGTTTTCCTCCCGAAACTTCCATCGGACGTCAATGATCCGCAGCTTCGGGTCGGTCAGATGATCTGCCAGCCAGGCGGTGTCGGTAAGTGGGCGAAGGCTCTTGGACATCCCTACGGCCTCCTTCAATCAGACGTGGGTCGCGCCGAGGCAATTATCCATCGAATCTGCGCCCGGAGTCCAATTTTCGAAGTTTTTGTACTTTCCGACAGCCTTCCTGCCCCCGCGTGGCTGCCTGCCAGGAGCGGTTCGATCAGCTTGTCTGGCGCATCCAATCCAAAAGCAATTCCGATTGAAGCGCTATCGCCTTTGATTGCACAAGATGGCCGCGATCGCTCAGGTATCTTGCGGGATCACCGCATCATCCCAACATTGCGCAGCGTCAGAATAGATCGACTTCTCGGGGGCGTATTTGGACGGATCATCCAGCGCGGCGGCGTGAACATAGATCAACTGGCTCATCATTTCACTGCGGCGTGTCAGTTGTGATCCGCAATTCGGGCAAAACCCGCTAAAGGTCAAGCGACCCGATCCGCCTGTCATCTGATAGGTTTTGCAAGCGTCGCCAATTCTGAAGGTTTCTGCGATCAGCGGCATCATCTCGGAATGGCCCGAGCCTGTCAGTTGCTGGCAATCCCGGCAATGGCATCGAAACATCGGGGCGTCCCCGCGCACGCCCTCAAAGCGGACCAAACCGCATTTGCACCCGCCGATAAGCTTTTCTGACATACTGCCCCCTCCGTTGCCCGAGCATAAGAAGAGATTGCCTGTGAGTCATGATTTTGATTGCCGCTCATAAGTTGACGCCAGATTGACGTATTGCAACACCCACCCGGCTTGGCCGATCACAAACGCTATGATGTGACTTTCGTTGCGCCATACCTCCTTGGCGGGCGGGACACATGGGCCACTCCAAACGTCGAAGCCTTCAGATCCTGGGCCTATTCCAGCGCCGCAAAAGATCGGGCGGCAGTTGGGTATCGGGGAACCGTTTAGCCAGCCACCAACTTGGCGGTACCCAGGCGCTCGGGGCGCTTTCCATTGTTTCAAAAACCCGTTTCGGACTCAAAAGCGACCAATCTGTTAAGATCGGCGGAGTGGAAGGGGGAACAAGATGCTGAATTTTGATGCCGAGACAACAAAAATCCTGGAAAACGCGTATCAGGGCGCTGACATAACGCGCAGGCGACAGGCTTCATTCGATGCCCTCTGCCCTGCGCCGGGTGAAACCATATTGGATATCGGATGTGGCAACGGCCTGCTGACTGCGGAACTGGCCCGCGCAGTTGGACAGAAGGGCCGCGTCATCGGGGTTGACCCCAGCGACGACATGACGGCGGCTGCAAAAGCCCGCTGCCGTGACTATGCCTGCGTCGAATTCCGTACCGGCGTCGCCAATGCGCTTCCGTTCGAAGACGCCATGGCGGACAAGGCGGTTTCGGTGCAGGTGTTCGAATATGTCGACGGTATTGACGGGGCAATTGCCGATGCAATGCGCTGCCTGAAACCCGGTGGTCGGCTGGTTGTCAGCGATCTGCATTTTGACACCCTGATCTGGTTTAGCGAAGCGCCAGAGAGGATGCAGGCCATGAGATCCTCATGGAACCAGCATTTCGTCAGCGGGTCTGTGCCGGAAAGACTACCTGCGCTGATCAAGGCACGGGGTGATAAGGTGGACGAGGTTCGGTCGATAACGCTGGTAGATCATCAGCTAAAGCCGGACGGCATCGCAACCATGATGTTGCATCTGATGAGGCAATTTGCCGTTGCAAACGCACATGTCGACCCCGCCGTTGCGCAGGCGTGGTTTGACGAACAACAAAGCCTTGCCGAGGCAGGCCGGTTCTTTTTCTCGATTACGCAATTCATCATCATTGCGCGCAAACAAACCTGACCGCTGGCCGCGTTACCACTTCTCGCCAAACGGGCGAATATCCAACTCGAACGTCCAGGCCGATCGGTCCTGTTGCGCCAGCATCAGCGCAGTTTCAGCTATGTGGACAGGGTTGATGAAGAAGTCATCCGGTTTGTCGGGCGCGAAACCCGTCCGCGTGTCTTCTGTGTCGATCACGCCGTCGATGACCATGTAGGCCACATGCACACCCTTCGGTCCAAGTTGTTTTGCAAGCGCATTTGCCAGCACACGTTGCGCGGATTTTGACGGCGCAAAAGCGGTTGTCCAGAGATTGCCGCGCAGCGCTGCCGTAGCCCCGGATACGATGATCACGCCCGACCCACGCCCGGCCATTTGCGGCCCCAGCACTTTGGCCGTAACAAACAGCCCCAATGCGCCTACGCGCCAGCTTTGTTCGAAATGAACCTCGGTCACATCGTCGAGCGTTCCGAACTGAGCAAGGTCGGCATTGTATAGGACGACGTCGATCTGGCCGAACTCATCCTCGACCGCTTTCAAGGCGTCTCTGAGGTTGTCGGGATCTCCGGCATCGCAGGCAAAGGGTTTGACCTGCGGGTCAGATGCGCCTGCGCCCCCGATACCGGCCCCCGACCTGCTGAGAAGGGCAAGGGTGTATCCGGCCTTCCTGAATACTTCGGCATATGCGGCCCCAAGGCCCGGACCGTACCCGATGATTGCGCAGACACCCGCACTCATATCGATCTCCTCCGTCGCGATTGTCACCCAAGGCGCATCTTAGCACATCCGTCGGACTGATGCAGATTGGTGGCGGTTAGAACCTGTTCCGCGCCCCGCACGGCATGGAAGCGATGGCTATGCGCCGCGTTTCCGTTGCGCGTCCCGGACCAGCGCCGCCGATCGGTAAAACCCGTGTGCCATTTTTGTGTAGGGCGTCAGCAGGAAGAAGGTCAGGACCGATCCGAGGTGGATGGCCAGCAGTGCGGGCATCAGAGGCGTTG
>NZ_JBQFNZ010000016.1:0-31924 GCF_056532945.1 Ruegeria sp. H7 | reverse complement strand
CATCGGATACTGGACAGGCATCTCCCAGCCCGCAAAATCAACCAGCTTACCTCCCAACTCAACGTGCAAGGCGTACAAGGGCGTGCGTTTCATGTCGGACATAATTCTCACCTTTCAATCAGCGGGACTGGTCGCGAACGACCATGACGGTGCAATGCGCGTTGCGCACCACTCGTGCCAGGTTCGGGCCAATCTCATAATTCGGGAAATCGCCCTTGGTCGATGCCATGACGATCAGGTCAAAGCCGTCCTTATGGGCCAGCTTCAGGATTTCGCGGTAGACGCTGCCTTCTTCGATATGCACCGGCACGTCCGAGGCATTGCCGTGATCCAGAATGGCCTGAACCGCGCCCCGCACGTGGTCTTTGGCACCCGCGCCATAGTTGGCGGGCAGGTTCGGCAGCTGGATGATCTCGGGGATGACGGCCACCGCGTGCAGTTCGGCACCGTAGAATTTCGCCTGTTCCAACGCGACCGGCAGCGCAGTCTTCCACGAGCGGTCGTCAGTGTGATCGATTGGCAGCAGTATTTTCGTCGCCATCACGTCTCTCCTCGAGATAGGGAAATCTGTTTCAAAGGCGGGGGGCCGGGTTGGCCCCCCGTTTTTGCAAAGGCCGGGATTATTCGGCAGGCGTACCGCCGGGCTCTTCCGACTGGCCTCCGCTGGCAAAGAACTCTTTCGTCAGCTTGAAGACGATTGGGCTCAGCAGCGCCAGGGCGATCAGGTTCGGGATGGCCATCATGGCGTTCAGTGTGTCGGCCAGCAGCCAGATGAAGCCCAGATCCGCAGTTGCGCCGAAATAGATCATCACAATCCACAGGACGCGGTAGGGGATCAGCGATTTGACGCCCAGCAGGAACTCGACGCATTTTTCACCGTAGAAGGACCAGCCGAGGATGGTGGTGAAGGCGAAGATCGACAGAGCGATGGCGATCAGATACCCGCCGATACCCGGCAGCGACAGTTCAAAGGCGTGGCTGGTGAGCGCTGCACCGGATTCACCCGATGTCCAAGCACCAGACGAGATGATTGCCAGACCGGTGATCGAGCAGACGATGATGGTGTCGATGAACGTGCCCAGCATCGCGATCAGGCCCTGATTGACCGGACCTTTGGTCTCGGCTGCGGCATGTGCGATCGGGGCCGAGCCCAGACCGGCTTCGTTCGAGAACACACCACGCGCCACACCGAAACGGATCGCGGCCCAGACGGCAGCACCCGCGAAACCACCTTCGGCGGCGGACGGGGTGAAGGCGTAGGTGAAGACCAGCGACAGGGCGTTGCCAATGTTGCCAATGTTGATCAGCAGAACCAGCAGACCGGCGACGATGTAGGCGACCGCCATGAACGGAACCAGTTTACCGGCAACCGCACCAATGCGGGTGATGCCACCCAGGATGACGGCTGCGGTAAGAACCATCAGAACCACGCCGGTGACCGATGTGTTGAGGCCGAAGTTCGATTCCAGAACCTGCGCCACACCGTTGGCCTGCACGCCGTTGCCGATGCCGAAGGCCGCAATCGCACCGAACAGGGCGAATGCAACACCCAGCCAGGCCCATTTCGCGCCCAGACCGTTTTTGATGTAGTACATCGGGCCGCCAACATAGTTACCCAGCTCGTCCTTTTCACGGTATTTCACCGCGCAGACGGCTTCGGCATATTTGGTGGCCATGCCCACCAGGGCGGTCATCCACATCCAGAACAAGGCGCCCGGACCGCCCAGGAAGACAGCAGTGGCCACACCGGCAATGTTCCCCGTGCCGATTGTCGCCGACAGCGAGGTCATCAGCGCGTTGAACGGGCTGATCTGCCCCTCGCCCTGACCTTCACGGCCTTTGAACAGCAGGCTGAAGCCCGTGCCAATGCGCAGGATCGGCATGAATTTCAGCCCCACCTGCAAGAAGAAGCCGACGCCAAGGATGAGGACCAGCATCAGCGGCCCCCACACGACGCCATTGATGGCCCCTACGATTGAATTTAACGCTTCCATGGTTTCTCCCTCCCAGTTGCGTTTGGTTTATGCCCCGTTGGCGAGGGCCCGTTGGCGGGCCTGCCTGAGGGCGGCAAAATCTTCGTCCGCGTGGAACGACGACCGGGTCAGCGGAGTGGCTGACACGTGCAAAAAGCCCTTGGACCGTGCGATCTGTTCCAGTTGGGCAAACTCCTCCGGTGACCAGAACCGGTCGATCGGGTGATGTTTCTGGGTCGGCTGCAGGTATTGGCCGACGGTCAGGAAATCGACCTGTGCCGCGCGCAGATCATCCATCACCTGCCGCACGTCGTTCAGGCTTTCGCCCAGACCAACCATCAAGCCGGATTTGGTGAAAATCTCGGGGTTGGCGCGCTTGGCATCGTCCAGCAAACGCAGCGACGCATAGTAGCGGGCACCGGGCCGAACCGTCGGATACAGATGCGGCACGGTTTCGAGATTGTGGTTGAACACATCCGGGGCAGCCGCGAACACGGTGTCGGCGGCATCGCCCTTGCCCAGGAAATCAGGCGTCAGAACCTCGACCGTGGTGCCGGAGTTCTGGTGGCGTACAGCGCGGATGGTCTGGGCGATGTGCCCGGCCCCGCCATCGCCCAGATCATCGCGGTCCACCGAGGTGATGACCACATGGCGCAGGCCCAGCTTTTTCACCGCCGCCGCAACGCGCCCCGGCTCGAACGCATCCAGCGCGTCGGGGCGACCGGTAGCGACATTGCAGAAGGAACAGCCACGGGTGCAGACCTCGCCCATGATCATCATGGTGGCGTGGCGTTTCGACCAGCATTCGCCGATATTGGGGCAGGCGGCCTCTTCACACACCGTCGCCAGATTGTGGTCACGCATCAGGCGGCGGGTTTCGTAATACTCAGGCCCCTCGATCTTTCTCCGGCGAATCCATTTGGGCTTGCGCGGAATGGCGCTGTCGGCCTTCTTGGCCTTTTCCGGGTGGCGAGGGCGAAGCTGGATGGTCATCTGGCTGGTCCCTTCTACGCGTGAATCGCGCGGCCCATGGCGTCAAGGCAGGCTTCTTTGACCGCCTCGCCCATGGCTGGGTGTGCATGACAGGTGGAGGCGACCTCGGACACGGTTGCGTCTTTGGTCATGGCCAGAACCAGTTCGGCAATCAGATCGCCGCCATGGGCACCGCAGATATGCGCACCCAGGATTTTGCCGTTCGGATCAGCCAGAACCTTGACCGCGCCGTCGGTTTCTCCGGTCGAACGGGCGCGCGAGTTGGCCATGAAAGCGAACTTGCCGACCGCGTATTCGGTGCCCGCCTCTTTCAGCGCCTCTTCAGTCAGTCCAACCGAGGCGACCTCGGGGTCGGTGTAAACCACGCCGGGAACGGTGTTGTAATCCACATGGCCTGCTTCACCAGCCAGCATCTCGACGCAGGCAACGCCGTCTTCTTCGGCCTTATGCGCCAGCATCGGTCCGGGGATGCAATCGCCGATGGCATAGATGCCGGGAACCGATGTGCGGAAGGTGCCATCGACCTGAACAAACCCACGCGGGTCCAGCGCGACGCCCAGATCTTCCAGCCCAAGCCCGCGTGTGACGGGGCGGCGGCCAACGGCGATCAGAACCTTGTCGGCCTCGATCACCTCTTCCTTGTCCTTGCCGACCCGGTCCAGCGTCAGGGTCAATCCCCCATCGCTTTTGTCGATGGACTTCAGGGCCCGGCCAAGCTGAAACTTCAGCCCGCGTTTCGACAAGGCGCGCTGCGCCAGTTTGGCAATTTCGCCATCGATGCCCGGCAGAACACGGTCGAGATATTCGACCACCGTGACCTTGGCCCCAAGCCGCGCCCAGACCTGACCCAGTTCCAACCCGATGACGCCCGCACCGACCACCACCAGATGATCGGGCACCGCGTCCAAAGCAATTGCGCCGGTCGAGCTGAGGATATCCTGTTCGTCAATCTCGATCCCCGGCAGGGGGGTCGGCTCGGACCCTGTTGCGATCAGGATGTTTTTGGCCTCGTAGACCGTGTCACCAACCTTTACCTGCCCATCGGCGGGAATGCTGGCCCAGCCCTCGATCAGTTCAACGCCGTTTTTCTGGAACAGAAACGCGATGCCCTTGGTCAGATCGCCAACAATCTTGTCCTTGCGTCCCATCATCGCGCCCACGTCGATGCTGGCCCCCTCGACCGCAATGCCATGGGAGGAGAGATGTGCAATATCGGCATATTTGGCCGAGGAGGTCAGCAACGCTTTGGAGGGGATGCACCCCACGTTCAGGCAGGTTCCGCCGAGGGCCCCGCGCCCTTCGACGCAGGCCACTTTCATGCCCAGCTGAGCCGCGCGAATGGCTGCAACATAGCCGCCCGGCCCGCCGCCGATGACAATCAGGTCGTAGATCATGTCTTGGTCTTTCAGTAGATCGGGTGGCTGGCGCAGATCGCGCGGACTTTCCGGCGGGTGGCTTGTTCAACCGCTTCGTCGCCGTCGGGGGATTGCGCCAGCGCATCCAGCACGTCGCCGATCAGGTGGCCGATCTGCTTGAACTCTTCGGGGCCAAAGCCCCGGCTGCAGCCAGCTGCGGTGCCCAGTCGGATGCCGCTTGTCACGGTGGGTTTCTCGGGATCGCCCGGAACGCTGTTCTTGTTGCAAGTGAACCCAGCGCGTTCCAGCGCGGCTTCGGCGTCTTTGCCGGTCACGCCGATGGGCCGCAGATCGACCAGCATCAGATGGTTTTCCGTCCCGCCGGAAACGATATCACACCCGCGCGCCATCATCACATTGGCCAGAGCCGCCGCGCTGTCGATCACGCGCTGCATGTAGGTTTTGAACTCGGGCTGCAGCGCCTCTCCGAACGCGACGGCCTTGCCTGCGATGACATGCATCAGGGGGCCGCCCTGCAAACCGGGGAACACGGCCGAGTTGATCTTTTTCGCCAGCGCTTCGTCATTGGTCAGGATGATCCCGCCACGTGGACCGCGCAGGGTTTTATGGGTGGTCGAAGTCACCACATGGGCATGTCCGATGGGCGAGGGGTGCAGGCCCGTCGCAACCAAACCGGCAATATGGGCCATGTCGGCCAGCAGCCATGCGCCGACCTCATCGGCAATGGCGCGGAAACGGGCAAAATCGATCTTCTGAGAATAGGCCGATGCACCGGCGATGATCAGCTTGGGCTTTTCGGCCTTGGCCAGCGCCGCGACCTGATCGTAGTCAATCAGCCCCGCATCGGTCAGGCCGTACTGGACCGGGCGAAACCACTTGCCGGATTGCGCGGGCTTCGCACCGTGGGTCAGGTGGCCGCCTGCATCCAGCGACATGCCAAGGATCGTATCACCGGGGCTGAGCAGGGCCAGCTTGACCGCGCCATTGGCCTGCGCGCCGGAATGCGGCTGGACGTTTGCGTATTCACACCCGAACAGCTGCTTCAGCCGGTCGATGGCTTCCTGCTCGACCTCATCCACATATTCGCACCCGCCATAATAGCGGCGGCCCGGATAACCTTCGGCGTATTTGTTGGTCAGGACTGAGCCCTGCGCGTCGATCACAGCCTGGGAAACGATGTTCTCGGATGCGATCAATTCGATCTGTTCAGCCTGACGGGTGCCTTCGCGGGCAATCGATGTGGCGATAACGGGATCGGCTTCGTGCAGCGGTGTTTTGAACATTTTCTCCTCCTCGATAACCGAATCCTCGGTTCGAAACGTTGTTTCCTATAGTGGAAAAAGTTCCCCCAAGGCAACATCCTTCTCACTTTTGTGAAGTTGCGAGATGATCGGAGACTCGGTAACCTTCAATAAAATAGGGAGATTTTTATGGGCGAAGACCAACGGATTGAGGCGTCCACCCACGAGGAAGAGGGCGAAGGGGCCGCATTGGGGCGGTCAATTCGCGATGCGCGCCGCGAAAAAGGCTGGACTTTGGAAGAGGCCGGGCGCGCCGCGGGAATCGGTCGCTCGACCCTGTCGAAGATCGAAAACAACCAGACCAAACCCAGTTTCGAGATCGTGCGCCGCCTGACTCAGGCACTGGACATGAACCCGCCACAGCTGTTCGTGCAATCCGGTCAGTCCGGCCTTACGGGTCGTCGCGATTTCACACCCAAGGGCGCGGGCGAGATGCGCGAAACCGCAACCTATCTGCACGAGCTGTTGTGCTCGGAACTGACCAGCAAACGCATGTTGCCCTATGTCGCCACGATCCGCGCGCGGGACATTTCTGAGTTCGACCAGTGGGTGCGCCATTCCGGGGAAGAGTTCATGTATGTCCTCAGCGGCGAGTTGATATTTATCTCGGAACACTACCGCCCCCTGCCGATGAAGGCCGGGGATTCGCTTTATTATGACAGTGGGATGGGACACGGCTGTATTTCGACCAGCGAAGAAGATGCAAAGGTGCTTTGGGTCTCGCTGGAATAGGGCGTTTCGCTATTCGTCTTTCAGATAGGTCCATCGGTAGTGCGGCGGTGTCGGCCCCTTGTTGCGCCCGCCTTGCTGTATCTGCTCCCACGCGTGAGCCAGAATACCGACCGAGCGGGACAGGCAGAACAACCCACGCGCCAGCGGCGGGGCAAAGCCAAGCTCGGCATAGATCACCGCCGTAGCACCATCGATATTCATCGGAACGGGTTTGCCTTTGCGATGTGCAAGTTCGCCCTCGATCGCCTGTCCGATCCGCATGAAATCCCCGCTGCATGCCCCTTGATCGACGGCTTCAGTGACCAACTGCATCAGGCGCGGGGCGCGCGGGTCGGTTGGGGTGTGAAAACGGTGGCCGAAACCGGGCAGGATCTTTCCCTGCGTGGTGATCCAGTCATCCAACGCAACCGGCAGATCCTGCGTGTGATCCACGACAAAGTGATAAAGCTGCACCGCCTGCTCTCCGGCCCCGCCATGCACGTCCCCCAACATGTTGACCGCGCTGGCCATCGCGTTGTTCAGGGGCAGACCGCAGGTCACCGCCATTCGGGCCGCCGCGATTGAGGGCGCTTGCGGGCCGTGATCCACGGCGGCCACCAGCGCGGCTTCGAACAGATGGGCCTGCGCCGGGCTGGGTCTGTCGCCGCGCAGCATGAACCAGATCATCTCAGCGAAACTCAGGGTGCCGATCAGGTCTTGGATCGGCTCGCCGCGCAGGTCAATCCGGCCCGGTTCCATGTCGATGATCGCGGTTTTCCACCAGTCGGAGACGTCGCTCAAATCACGCCCTCCTGTTGCAGGGCGTCGGTCTCGGACTGGGTCAGGCCAAGCGCGGACCAGATCGCGGCATTGTCCGCCCCCAAATCCGGCGGCGCGGTTTCTGGGTGGTTGCGTGTGCCGTCCATGACAACCGGGCTGCCAGCCAGGTGCAGGATTTCGCCCTGCACGTCCAGAGGCCCGATCAGACCACGCCCTGCCAATTGCGGGTCGTCGAGCGCATCGGCGACGGTCAGAACCTGCCCAGTGGGCACCCCAAGGCCATTCAACTCCTGCACCCATTCTTTTGCTGGCCGCGTGGTCAGCGTGCGCTCTAACTCCGCGCGCAAGGCATGGCGGTTTTTCTTCCGATCCTCGCGGGTTGCGTAGTTGGGGTTTGTCAGCAGGTCTTCGCGACCCAGATGCCGGGCCAGGGCCTGCCATTGCTCATCCCGGTTGGCGGCGATGTTGATCGGGCTGTCTGCGGTGGCAAATGTACCGGACGGGGCCGAGGTTGTGTTCTCATTGCCATGCGCGGCGGGCGTCACGCCGCCGATCAGGTAATTTGACACGACCCAGCCCATTGTGGAAATCACCGCCTCGGTCATCGCGACATCCAGAAACGCGCCGCGCGGGGTGGCGTTCAGGGCGGATGTGATGGCGAAGGCCGCTGTCAGCCCGCCGACCGTATCGGCCAGCGGATACCCAACGCGATAAGGCGCTGTATCGGGCGCGCCGGTGATCGACATGATCCCACTGATGCCCTGCACGATCTGGTCATAAGCCGGATCGTCGCGGCGCGGCCCGTCCTGCCCGAAGCCGCTGATGGCGCAGTAGATCAGGCGGGGGTTTTCGGCCTTCAGGACCTCATAGCCCAGACCCAAGCGATCCATCACGCCGGGCCGAAAATTCTCGACCAAAACATCCGCCGTGCGGACAAGCCGTTTCAGCAGTGCCTTGCCGCGTTCGGATTTCATGTCCAAAGTGACGGATTTCTTCGCCGCGTTCTGGGCCAGAAAACTGATCCCCATCCCGGCCTTGTTGCGTTCGGGGTCGGCCCCCAGCACACGGGCCAGATCGCCGGAACCGGGGCGCTCGACCTTGATCACTTCGGCCCCCATCAGCGCCAGCTGATAACAGCAATAGGGGCCGGCAAGCACGTTCGTCAGATCCAGAACGCGGATGCCGGCCAGAGGGTCAGTCGCCATCAGCAACACCGGCCGCCCGCGCCTTGGCCCGGCGTGCGCGGTAGCTGGGCAGCAGTACCAGAAGGACGGCGATCACCAGCAGGCCTAGCGTCATCGGACGTTCCCAGATGAAGGCGATGCCATCATACAGCTGCATCGAGCGGGCAAAGTTATCCTCCATCATCCCGCCAAGGATGAACCCGATCAGCAGCGGGGCCAGGGGGTAGTCGGCGAATTTCAACGCGGTGGCGCAGATGCCGAAGCCGACGAGGATCAGCAACTCGGTGGCGTTGTTCTGGCCGATATAGGCGCCCATCAACGTAAAGAACAGGATGAACGGGATCAGGTAGTTGCGCGGCACAGCCAGCACTTTGGCGATGTACGGGATCAGCGGAAGGTTCAGGATCAGCAGCACCAGATTGCCGATGAACATCGACATGATGACCGCCCAGAAGATCTGTGGCTCATCCAGCATCAGGCGCGGGCCGGGGGTCACGTTCAAAGCGATCAGAGCGCCCAGCAGGATCGCCGTGGTCCCGGATCCCGGAATGCCGAGCGTCAGCAGCGGCACGAATGACCCGGTACAGGCCGCGTTGTTGGCGGATTCAGGTGCAGCGAGGCCTTTGATCGATCCTTTGCCGAACTCGTCCTGTTCTTCTTTCGGAGCAATGTTGCGCTCGACCGCATAGCCGAGGAAGCTGGCAATTGTCGCTCCGGCCCCGGGCAGGACGCCGATGAAGAAACCTTGCACCGATTGGCGACCGATCACGGGCGCGATGGCTTTGGCCTCGTCCCTGGTAATGCGCAAGTCTTTGATCTCTCCATCATCGCCTTGCAGGTCCTTGGGTTTCAGAACCAGAAACAGCGCCTCGGGCAGGGCGAACATCGCCATGGCCAGCGTGATGAAGCCAAAGCCGGATTGCAGGTCCATGATCCCCATGGTGAAGCGGGGCAGGTTGAACAAAGCGCCTTCGCCGACGGTTGCCATGATCAGGCCGAGGATCGTCATGATCAGCGCCTTGGCCACCTGACCCGACCCGGCAAAGGCCGCAATGGCAGACAGGCCCACAACCATCAGGGCGAAGTATTCGGCCGAATGGAACAGCAGCGCGACCGAGGACAGGGCAGGGGCGAAGACCATCAGCAGAATGGCCCCCAATGTGCCGCCTGCGAAACTGGCGATGGCGGCGATGGTCAGCGCTTTGCCGGCCTTGCCTTGCCGCGCCAGCGGGTAGCCATCGAAGCTGGAAGCCACGGTGCCCGCGACCCCCGGCGCGTTCAGCAAAATGGATGAGGTCGAGCCGCCAAAGATCGCGCCATAATAGACGCCCGCCAGAAGGATCAGCGCCGCCGACGGATCGCCCATCGAAATCGCAACCGGGATCATGATGGCGATGATCGACATCGGCCCAAGGCCGGGAAGCATGCCGATGAAGGTGCCGATCAGACAGCCCGCGATGACCATCAGAAGGTTTTGGATTGAGAATGCCGTTTGCAGGCCGATCAGAAGTCCTTCGAGCATATCAGCCTCCGAAAATGCCCGGCAGGGGGCGCATGTAGATGCCAAGGACTTCCTGAACCAGATACCAGACCGCGCCGGTGGCGATGAAGGCAACAGGCAGCATGATATGCCACTTGCGCTCGCCCAGAATGAACGAGCCGAGGATCAGGAAGGCGGAGGTTGAGATCAGAAAGCCAACAGGCCGCAGGCACAGGGCATAGATCACCATCAGGGCCAGCAGCATCAAAGCTTGATCAAGATGATACTCCGCCAGACGCCGGTAATCGATATCAGCCTCTTTCGGCTCGGACTTTTCGAACCCCAGCAGGATGATTACGCAGGCGATGATGCCCAGTATCGACAGCACTTTGGGGAAGGTGCTTGGCCAAATAGGGTTGCGCTGCATGAAGGGGGGCAGGCTGCCATCCATCGTAAACCAGGCGGCATAGCCATAGGTCAGACAGACCCCAAGCAAAACAAGCGCGATCCAGCGATCCAGCGCCATGACATCCCCTCCCTTACGTGTTCTTTTTGTGTGGCAGAGCGGCGAACCGCTCTGCCATGGGTGGTGCTTACAGGAAGCCCAGCTTTTTCATCAGATCGCTGATTTGCTGTTCCTGCTGCTCGAGAAAGGCCGAGAAATCGTCGCCTGAATTGTGGATGTTCACCCAACCATTGCGCGCGCGTACTTCTTCCCATTCGGGGGTGTCATACATCTTGGCGATGGCGTCCTGATAGGCGGCCAGCTTGTCCTCGGGCAGGCCGGGGGCCGCGAAGAAGCCGCGCCAGTTGACAAAGGTGGTGTCGATGCCCTGTTCCATCATGGTCTGCGCGTCAGGCGCTGCGTCCACACGCTCATCCGCAGTCACGCCGATGATCTTCACCTCGCCTGCATTTGCCAGATCGACGGCTTCCGAGAAACCGGTCGACAGTGCTGCGATCTCACCCGACAGCAGGGCTGCCATGGCTTTGCCGCCTGCGTCATACGGGATGTATTTGACGCCGAGCGCGTCTTTGCCAGCCGCTTCCATCACCATGGCCGCAACCAGATGATCCATTCCGCCCGGGACCGAGCCGCCGCCGATGGCCGTTGCACCCGGGTCGGCGTCATAAGCCGCCAGCAGGTCCGCCATCGAGTTGATCGGGCTGTCCTTGCCGACAACAATGGCCGCGTAGTCGCCGATCGTGCCGGACACCAGCGTCAGGTCGCGGAAGTTGTGCGGGAACACCCCGGTCAGCGAGCGGATCACGATGGGGGTCGAGTTCACCATCAACGTGCCGTGGTTGCTTTCGGCGTTTTCGATCAGATAACCGATGGCTTTACCGCCGCCGCCGCCCGACATGTTCTCGTAAGACGCGGTGCCCACAAGGCCCGCTTTGGTCAACGCCTCGCCGGTTCCACGCGCGGTGCCGTCCCAGCCGCCGCCTGCGCCGCCGGGGATCAGAAAGTGGATGCTGTCTACAACCTCATCCGCGAATGTCGGCCCTGCAAGACCAACAGCGGCCACAGCCGCGATCAGGGCGCGACGGCCCAGTTTGAATGTCGTCATGTTTTCCTCCCATTTGACAACCGGCCGCTTGGCGGCTCAGATTATCGTCAAGAAAAACACATCAACCTGACATCAACCTGTCACGCGCGAAAATACTGCTTACGCCTCATGAAATTCCTGCTGGTCGAAGACAATATGGACCTCGCGAATGCGATCAGTTCGCGGATGCGGCTGGATGGCCATGTCGTTGATCATGCAGCGAAACTGGATGATGCAACGGCCTATGTGGACACCGAGGAATATGACCTGATCCTGCTGGACATCATGCTGCCCGACGGCGACGGTCGCGACTTTCTGAAACGGCATCGGGCCAGTCATCTGGACACACCTGTCATCGTTCTGACCGCCCGCAGTCAGGTGTCGGATCGAATCGGATCGCTCGATCTGGGGGCAGATGATTACGTCACCAAACCCTTCGATCATGCCGAGCTTGAGGCCCGCTGTCGCGCCGTGCTGCGGCGCAAATCAGGGATCGCCAAATCGACGATTGAGATTGGTGGGATCGTTTTCGACCCTGTCGCGGGTCATCTGGGTGTGGGGTCCGAGACCGTGTCGCTGCGCAACCGCGAACTGCGCCTGTTGGAGTTGTTTCTGAACGCCCCCGGTCAGGTGTTTTCCAAACAGAAGCTGGCGGATCGGTTGTTTTCCTATGACGACAACGTCTCGGATAACGCTATTGAGGTCTATGTGGGCCGCCTGCGCAAGCATCTTGAAAGCTCGGACCTGAAGATCACCACGTTGCGCGGGCTGGGGTACAGGTTGGATCATGTCCGCTAGCGCTGCCGTCTCGGGGTCTTTACGCAACCGGCTGGTGCTGACCCTGATCGGAGGCGCGGCCATTCTGGCGCTTTTACTGTTCTTTGCCGTGCGCAGCTACGCGGCCCGCGTGGCGCAGCAAGGGCAGGACAATATCCTTGGTGCGTCGGTCACCTCGATCCTGGATGCTGTGGCGCTGCGGGACGGAGAGCTTGAGGTCGATATCCCCTATGCTGCGTTTTCCATGCTCAACACCCCGTCGGATGACAGGGTGTTTTATGCAATCTTTCAGGACGGCCAGCTTTTGTCCGGCTATGACGATTTGCCCGTAACCAACAGCACCCCGGACGGTGGCTGGACCTTCCGCTCGGGTCAGGTCCGGGGCGAGGCGATAAGGCAGGTCAGCGCCAGCCGGACCTTGGTCGGGCTTGGCACCCGGACACAGGTAGAAGTGGCCTTGGGGCAAACGCAGGACGCGCTGGCCGAGACGCTGGATCAGATCTCGCGTAATGCTGCCTTGCTGGGGCTGGGGTTCTTTGCCCTGGCCGCCGGCTTGTCCTTTTGGGCGACCTCCACCACCATTGGGCAGTTGAACAAGCTGACCACATCCGTCACGCGACGGGGGCCGCAGGACCTGAGCCCGTTCCGAAAACCGGTGCCACGGGAAATGGCGCCGCTGGTGACGTCGCTGAATTCCCTGATGGGGCGGCTGGATCACTCGCTCAGCCAGTCCGAGGAATTTATTGCCGAGGCCGCGCATCGTGTTCGCACGCCTTTGGCAACGGTCCGGTCTTATGCGGATGCCACGTTGCAACGCGTGGAAAAGGAAGAAAACCGCGAGGCGCTGCGGTCGATGGTGCGGGCCATCGACGAAAGTTCACGCGCGGCGGGGCAGTTGCTGGATCATGCGATGATCACCTTCCGGGCCGATCATCTGGAGCGGGAAGAGATCGATCTGGTCACCCTGATCCGCGATCTGGTCCAGCGCCTGACACCGATTGCCGAGATGAAGGATCTGTCATTGTCGCTGACCGGTGATCCGGCGGTGCCTTGTTCGGGCGATCTTATCCTGATCCAGAATGCGGTGCGCAACATGATCGACAACGCCCTGAAATACGCACCCGCCGACAGCACCGTCAGGATCGAGGTCACAACCCCGCCCAAAGTCACTGTCAGCGATCAGGGGCCGGGTTTCCCACCGGACGAGATTGACCTGCTGACCCGCCGGTTTGAACGCGGCCAGAACGCCATTGGAACCATCGGATCCGGTCTTGGTCTGACGATTGCGCAGGATGTGGCGACGGCGCATGGGGGCACACTGACCCTCAGCAACCGGCAGGAGGGCGGCGCATGCGTTACCTTATTGCTTTAGCGTTTCTTTTGTTGCCCTGCGCTGTGTCGGCTCAGGACTGGGAAGATCGGCAGGTGTTCAACGCGGATGCCGGTGGTCCGGTTCTGCGCGTTCTGTCCAGTACCGACACGGTGTTGTTTGCGCCACTGATCGAGGGTTTCATTTCCGAAAATCCAATGATCGGGATCGAGTATCTTGTGACCACCACCGCCGATATCGACCGTCTGGTCCGCGCCGACCCGGATGCGTTTGACATCGTCATCTCAAGCGCGATGGACCTGCAGTTGAAACTGGCCAATGACGGGTTTGGTCTGCCGCTGACGGACATACCCCATCCGGACTGGGCGCAATGGCATGACAGCCTGTTTGCGTTTACCTCGGAACCGGCCTCAATCGTGATCAACCGTGCCGCTTTCGAAGGCGGGCCGATCCCCGAAACCCGGCAGGAGTTGATCGAGATCCTGCGCGCCCGTCCGCAGGATTTTCGCGGTAAGGTCGGGACCTATGATATTCGGGACTCGGGGTTGGGCTATCTGTTTGCAACGCAGGACGCGCGGGCCTCGGAAACCTATTGGCGGTTGATGGAGGTGATGGGAGGCCTCGGCGTTCATCTGTATTGCTGTTCAGGTGCGATGATCGACGATTTGACGGATGGCACCATTTCCGTCGCCTATAACGTGCTTGGCAGCTACGCGGCGGGACGAGCGGATCGGGATGGTGTGCTGCAGGTCATCCTGCCGACGGATTTCCAAACCACAATGATGCGCACGGCGATGGGTTTGGCGGGTACTCCGGAACCCCAAACCGCCGAGCTGTTCGTGCGCTATCTGATCGCGCAAAACGCGGGCGGCGCGGCCTCGCTGCCGACGCTGCAATCGGGCGGGGCCGCAAACGCGCGCGGGACGATTGTTCTGGGCCCTGCATTGCTGACCTATCTCGATCAGCTGAAACGGCGGAAATTCCTGAGCGACTGGGAAAACGCGGTTATTCAGAGGTAGGGTCGGACGCTGTCAATGCGGGCGGCAACTGATCGCTCCATTTCCTCAACTCATCCAGAAAGCCCAATGCTGTCTGGCCGAACGCGGTGATCGAATACTGAACCGAAACCGGTGCGGTGTTCATCACGCGTCGGTGGATAAGCCCTTGCTGTTCAAGCTGCCTGAGGCGTTCGGCGATCATCTTCTTGCTGGCACCTCCGATCATGCGGGACAGGTCGTTAAAGCGCACAGGCCCATCCTTGAGGTGCCACAGAATGGACCCGGTCCACTTGCCGCCGATGATCCGCATTCCACGTTCTATCGCGCAAGGTTCGGCGCAGGCATTGGTGGCGATGCGACGCCCATCTTTGTCCTGATTGATCTGTGCCCGCATCTTTCGCGCCTTTTCCGGATTACTAGGCTACAAAAAGTATACTGGTTGCTTTTCCTTTCCGCAATTCACAGGTTCACGATACGCCAAGCCCGACCCGGCATGGCCGCCCGCAAACCCCGAACGCACTGAGGATGACCATGTCCCAAGCCGAAATTCATCTGTACACCGCCGGAACCATGAACGGTTACAAACCTGTCATTTTTCTGGAAGAGGCAGGTATTCCCTATGACCTGACTCATATCAATTTCTCAAAGCAGGAACAGAAAACGCCCGAGTTTCTGGCCCTGAACCCCAATGGCAAAATCCCCACGATCGAAGACCGGACCGAAGGGCGGGCGATTTTCGAAAGCGGCGCGATCCTGTGGCATCTGGCCGAGAAATACGGAAAATTCCTGCCGTCCGATCCGGTCAAGCGGTCCGAGGTCATGCAGTGGATGCTGTTTCAGGTTGGCCATGTTGGGCCGATGATGGGGCAGGCAATGTATTTTCAGCACATCGCTGCCCCGAACGGCCATGAAGAGCCGTTTTCCATCCGCCGCTATGTCGACGAAAGCCGCCGGCTGATGGAGGTGATGAATGATCGCCTGAACGGGCGCGACTGGATCGCGGCGGGGGAATACACGATTGCGGATATGATGCTGTATCCTTGGGCGCGGGCGTATGTATGGGCTCGGGTGAAGGTGGATGACCTGCCGCATCTGAACGCGTGGTTTGATCGCATCGACGCGCGCCCTGCGGTTCAGAGGGCGCTGACCATTCCCAAGGCCAACCCGCAGTTCTGGGATGCTGATGCCGATGCCAGCGCATTCGCCAGGGAAAACGCCGCGCGGTTCTCGGGTGATGTCAAAAGCTGATCACTCGCGGAAGGCGCGGTTGAAGTAATCGGACATCGGTTTGACCAGATAGGACAGGGGGGTGCGCTCATCCGTCTTGATCATCGCTTCGACCGGCATGCCGGGCAGCAATGCCTGACCGTTCAGACGTTCGACCTGCCCGTCATCCGGCACAAGCTCGGCCCGGTAAAAGGTAAAGCCGGTCTGATCGTCGGTGAATGTGTCGGCCGAGACGTTGATCACATGCCCGTCAATCTCGGGCGTTTCCCGCTGATTGAAGGCAGGAAAGCGCAGGGCGACCGGTTGGCCCACATGCAACTGATCCACGTGGATCGCGTCCACCCGTGCCGCCACCACCAAAGGCGTGTCCTGCGGCACCACATACATCATCGGTTCAGCCGGTTGGATCACCGATTGCAGCGCAAATACCTGACTGTCGTAAACCGTGCCCGAAACCGGTGCACGGATATCCAGCCGTGACAGACGCTCGGTCAGGGACAAACGCCGTTCCGACAACTCCGCGACCTGAGATTGCACGTCGCGCAATGTGGTGATCGCCTCTTCCCGGCGTGTGGCGGCCAGTTCGAGGATTTGAATCTCGGTCGCCGCGATCTGACCTTTCAACCGGGCCACTGCGGCCTCAAGCCGTCCGATTTCGCCGGTCAGGTTGGCCTCTTCCCGTTGCAGGGCCAGTACCCGGCTGACTTGGGTCAGGCCGCGGTCCAGCAGGCTTTGCTGATCCTCAAGCTCTTGCTGGATCAGATCGACCTGACGGCGCAGCGAGACAAGCTGCGCCTCGGTTCCGTCAATCTCGCTTTCGGTTTGCACCAACTGTTTGCTCAGCTGTTCGGTCTGCTGGGCCAAGGTGTTCAGCCGCGCGTCGAACAGGCGTTGTTGCCCGTCGATCAGGTCCGGGGCGATGCCGTTTTCCTGTTGAACTTCACGCAGATGGGTGGCCAGGTCTTCGGGCGCGGCATTGTCGCGTTCGGCCTCAAGCCGGGCACGGCGGGCCAGCAGCTCGAACAGCTGCGCTTCGACAATGGTCTTTTCCGACGACAGGAAGGTGTCGTCTAGCCGCAGCAGCAAATCTCCGCTGGAGACAACAGCACCGTCGCGCACGAAAATCTCGCCGACCACACCGCCGTCGGGGTGCTGTATGACCTGACGGTTGCTTTGCACCTCGATCACACCGGACGAAACGATGGCCCCGGCCAGACGTTGTGTGACGCTCCAGACACCAAGCACGCCCACCAGAAAAAACAGCGCAGCAAAGCCGACCATGGCAGGCAGCGTAATCCGCCACGCGGAACGCCCATCCGGTTTCGAAGTGTCCGTCATCCCGAAGTCACCTGGCTGAGATTTCGTTTGATCGCCCCGGCATTCTGGACCATGGCATTCAGAACCTCGTCGCGGGTACCGAATTTGACCACTTGCCCCTTCTCGACCACCGCCAGATTGTCACATTCCGAGATCGCCTGCGGCCGGTGCGTCATGATGATCGCCGACTTCCCGGCGGCTTTCAGCCCGCGCACAGCGGCATTCAGCGCCTCGGTGCCGTCTGCGTCCAGCGCCGAGTTCGGCTCGTCCAGAATCAACAACACCGGATCCCCATAAAGGGCGCGGGCCAGTGCGATGCGCTGTTTCTGACCGCCCGATAACTGACTGTCATTGCCTTCCAGAAACGTGTCGTAGCCTTTTTCCAGAGACAGGATCAGCTCGTGCGCGTTCGCCTTTTTGGCGGCATCGACCACGGCCTGAGAATCGGGGTTCTGGGACATGCGCGCAATGTTCTCGGCTACCGATCCGTTGAACAGGGTGACTTGCTGCGGCAGATACCCGATGTGCTGACCCAGATCGTTAGGATCATATTGGTCCAGCGTGGCCCCGCCCAGACGAATTTCACCCGCGGTGGGGTGCCAGAGACCCAGCAAAGCCTTGGCCAGTGTGGTCTTGCCCGACCCGCTTTTGCCAATCACACCAAGCGCAGTTCCGGGTTCAAGGTTCAGCGTGACATTGCGCAAGGTCGGTGCAGTGGCACCCGGCGGGATGACCGTCAGTCCCTTTGCCGCCAGTTGCGCTGCAGGTGTCGGCAGCTTGGTCCGTTCAGCCTCGGGCGGGGTCTGGTCCAGAAACTGGTTTAGAGAGGCCCAGGCGCTACGGGCCTTTTCGACCATGCCCCATTGTCCGATTGATTGTTCGACAGGTGCCAGCGCGCGGCCCAGCAGGATCGACCCGGCAATCATCGCACCGGGTGAAAGTTCGTTCTGCAACACCAGCCAGGCCCCAAGCGCCAGCATGGCCGATTGCAGGAACAGGCGCAGCGATTTGGTCAGCGAGGTAAAGCTGCCGGTCCAGTCACTGGCCGCAATGGTCTGGCGCAGCGCGTCCGAGCGCTGGTTCAGCCAGCGCAGCGTCACGTCCTGCTGCATCCCTTGCGAGCGGACGACTTCGGCCGCCTGACGCGCATGTTCGGAAAAGGCGTTTGCGCGCGCTGATGCGGCCTGCGCCTCGGCCACTTTGCGGCGGGTCAGGGCCTGATTCAGCAGCGCAATCACGATCAGCAACCCGCCACCCGCGACGGCCAGCCAGCCCAGCAGCGGGTGAAAGATGAAAATCGCGGCCAGAAACACCGGGGTCCATGGGATATCCATCACGGCCAGCAAAACCGGCGACGCACACAGGTTCTGGATCGACTCGAGATCGCGCAATGCCGTTGCCGGGGCCGCACGGGCCTGTGGGTTCAGTGACCGGCGCAGCGTGGCGTCAAACACCCGCGCGTCCAACTGCGACTGGAACCGCGCACCAAACCGCGCAACGATGCGCCCGCGCGCAAAATCCAGCATGGCCATAAGGCCGTAAAGCAGCGCGACCAGCAGAAACAGTGCCGTCAGTGTTTCGACCGCGCGCGAGCCCAGAACACGGTCATAGACCTGCAGCATGAACAACGGCCCGGTCAGCATCAGCAGATTTACGAAGATGCTGAACAGAAAGGCTAGCGCCAGAAAGGTCATACCCTGATTGCGCGTATTGCGCAGTTCATGACGTGGGGCAGCCGGCATTTGGTGCTGGGGTCTCAAAATTCAAAATCCACATCAATCAGGTTGGGCCGGAGGCAAAGAATGCCCGGCCATTGTTGCGAAGAACCAATCCTTTTTCGAGGAAGAAATTGCAAATCACAAGGCAAAGTAGCGGCGGCTTTCGGCCATTCCCTTGGCGAGCATCCGCCTTGCCGGGGAAATCCGCACAAGGTGGCGCGCCTTTGTCGTGGTCGCCGGGCTTATCTTGCTGCCAGAAACTCTGACACGCGGGACAAGCCCTGTTTCAGGATTTCAGGACCGTTGGCATAGCCGATGCGCACATAGCCCTCCATCCCAAGGGCTGATCCGGGGGTGAACATCACGCCGGTCTCCTGCAACAGCTTTACGCAGAAATCGCGGGAACTGATGGGCAGGTCGTATTTCAGCAGGGCAGTGGTGCCGGATTTTGGTTTGACCCAGGTGATTTTTGGTTCCTGCGCCACCCAATCCCGCAGGATTTCCAGATTGCCGCGCGTGATCCGCTGGCTGCGGGCCAGAAGCTTGTCCTTGTTCTCTAGCGCCAGCGCAGCAAAGTGATCGTCGATCATCCCGACCGAGATGGTGTCATAGTCGCGGTGAATGGTCACCGCCTCGATCACCTCGGTTGGTGCGGCGATCCAGCCCAGCCGCAAACCCGCCAGTGAGTACGCTTTGGACATGCCCGCAGTGCTGATGCCTTTTTCGTAGATGTCGGCAATCGACGCGCTGATGCCCGAGCCGTCCTGATCGGTGCCCCGATACACCTCATCACACAAAATCCACGCATCCGCCGCGCGGGCAATGTCGGCGATGTCTTCCAACATGGCCCGGTCCATCAACGCGCCGGTTGGGTTGTTGGGGTTGTTCAGCGCGATCAGCCTTGTCTCTGGTGTCACAAGGGCGTGCAACTCGTCCAGATCGGGGAGGAATTCGTTTTCCTCGCGCAGCTGAAGATGATGCACATCCGCGCCGATGCTGGCGGGGATTGAGTAGTGTTGCTGATAGGTCGGCACCACGGCCACAACCCGGTCTCCGCGTGAGACCAGAGTTTTATGGATCAGCATATTGGCCCCGATCGTGCCGTGGGTGACGATTGTGTTTTCAACCGACTGGTTTTCATACAGCGCCGCAATGGCGCGGCGCAGCCGGTCGGACCCTTCGATGGCGCCATAGGTCATTTTCAGGTCCAGAAGCTCGGACAGGTCGGTTGCGTTTCGGCCTGTCAGGGTCAGCAATTCCTGAATGGTCAGGCTTTCCACGCAGGTTTCGGCCAGATTCCAGTCGCATCTGGTTTCCCATTCGTTCATCCAAATCTCGACGCCGAAAGGTTCGATATACATGGCTGAGGGTCCTTGAGTCGTGTGCTGCCTTGGCTGTCCTTAGATCAACGCCTCAAGCTGGTCCAGAACATCAACACTGACGGCCACGCCATTTTCTTGGGCTTCGGCCCGCCGTCTTAGCCGTCCGTCACCGGGAACGCGGGCGTCGCCATTGCCTTCGATTTCGGCGCAGATCCGGGCGATGTAGTCCGCAAACGCATCATTGCCAAATCGCGCCGGGTCCAGCGCGATCAATGTTGCGCCGCCCTTGATGTTCAGCGCGCCATGCGCCTCGCGCGCGTCGTTATTGACGGACAGGGTGCCGCCTGCAAGGGCTGCGCCCAAAACCTCAACCAGAAAGGCAATTCCGGCCCCTTTGTGACCGCCAAAGGGCAGCAGGCTGCGGGTTTCCAGAATGGCGTTCGGGTCCGCAGTCGGGTTGCCTTCGGTATCCAGCCCGGCGGGGTGCGGCAGGTCATGCCCTTCGGCAGCGGCCATCTTGATATCCAGAAACGCAACGGC
Source organism: Ruegeria sp. H7 (assembly GCF_056532945.1). Taxonomy (NCBI): domain Bacteria; kingdom Pseudomonadati; phylum Pseudomonadota; class Alphaproteobacteria; order Rhodobacterales; family Roseobacteraceae; genus Ruegeria; species Ruegeria sp. H7. Next base: position 11,347 of record NZ_JBQFNZ010000016.1, on the reverse strand, counting down.
CGAGGATGCCTGATCCCACACCACCGGTTCGGCCCCGTCGCGCGGGCAGGCAAAAGACATGGGGTTGGTGCCAAACACCGGGCGTTGTCCGCTCTGCGGCACCACCAAAGACAGTGAGTTGACCACGGCGAGCGCCACCAAACCCGCCTCGGCCAGAGGTTCCGTATCGAACCGCAGGGCGGCCAGATGGTGGCAATTGGCACAGGTGAAGGCGGCAATGCCATTCTCGCGCGCCATGGCGATCAGCTCGTCACGGGCGGCGGTGGCTGCGATCTGATAATACCCGTTGTCCCCGTCGCCACGCAGAACACCCGGCGCGATGCGCTTGATTTCCGGTTGCGCGGACGGGTTGGCATAACCCGAGGTGAAGCTTTGCACATAGACCGGCAGGTTGCGCAGGCCGTGGCTGCGCGGCCCGTCGCGTTCGGATTGTGTGACAATATCGGCCAGAACGTCGCTGCCACGCTCATCCATACCGGCGCGGATCAGCACTGATTTGGCCAAAGACCGGATTTCGGTCAGCGAAAGGGTTCGTGTCGAAGCGTGTGCCACAGAAAAATCCTTTGCTTTCAGGCTGCAATTGGGGCCGGTTCGGATCTGGCCTGCGGCCCGAGCTTTGCATGTCTTTCATAGGTTTGAAAGGGCGACGCGCCGGTTTTCCGGGGCAGGGGGCAGCGATTTGAATTGAAAGCCGGGTCCAAAGAATGCTTAACACTTGGCATAAAGACGAAAACACGTGACGGGGAGAACCAAGATGAAGAAGATTCTTATGGCAACGGCGGCCGCCATTTTGATGGCAGCCCCGGTGCTAGCCGAGACCAAGGTGGGCATGATCACCACACTGTCGGGCGGCGGGGCCGGTCTGGGCATCGACGTGCGCGACGGGTTCATGCTGGCGATCCAGCAATCGGGCCGCGACGATATCGAAGTTGTCATCGAGGATGATCAGCGCAAACCGGATATCGCGGTGCAGCTTGCCGACAAGATGATCCAGTCCGAAAAGGTGGATGTGCTGACCGGTATCATCTGGTCGAACCTTGCCATGGCCGTTGTGCCCTCGGTCACGGCGCAGGGGAAGTTCTACCTGTCTCCGAATGCCGGACCCTCGCCGCTGGCCGGTAAGGGGTGTCACCCCAACTATTTCAATGTCGCATGGCAGAACGACAACCTGCACGAGGCTGCGGGCGCCTATGCCAATACCGCAGGCTATAGCAACAGCTTCATCATGGCCCCGAACTATCCCGCCGGGACCGACGCCCTGACCGGATACAAGCGGACCTTCGAAGGCGATGTAGCGAGCGAGGTCTATACCCAGCTGGGTCAGACCGACTATGCCGCCGAAATCGCGCAAATCCGCGCCTCGGGCGCGGACAGCGTGTATTTCTTCCTGCCCGGCGGCATGGGGATTTCCTTCCTCAAGCAATATGCCGACAGTGGCGTGGACATTCCGGTCGTGGGTCCTGCGTTCAGCTTTGATCAGGGGATTCTGCAAGCGGTCGGGGATGCGGCACTTGGGGTGGTGAATACGTCTCAATGGAACAAGGATATCGACAACCCGACGAACGCGGCCTTTGTCGAAAGCTTTCAGGCGGAATACGGACGTCTGCCGTCGCTCTATGCCAGCCAGGGCTTTGACACGGCGAACCTGCTGATCTCGGCCATCGAGGCCGCAGACGTGTCCGATGCGGACGCGTTCCGCGAGGCGCTGCGGGCCGCGAATTTCGACAGCACGCGCGGCGATTTCTCATTTGGTCCAAACCACCATCCGGTACAGACGATCTATGCGCGCGAGGTCGTTCAGGAAGGCGATGTCTTCACCAACAAGATCATCGGCACCGCGCTTGAGAACCATTCCGACGCATATGCTGCTGACTGTAGCATGTAGCACCACGCCCCGGGGTTGATCCCGGGGCTTCCCCTTCGTCCTTTGACCAACCCTCCCGGATCGGATTCGGGACACCGGAACGCGTGATGTCCACACTACTTGTTATCGAGCAGGTCCTGAACGGATTGCAGTTCGGTGTCATGCTGTTTCTGATGGCAGCGGGCCTTACCCTGATCTTTGGCGTCATGGGCCTGATCAACCTCGCGCACGGGTCGCTCTATATGGTTGGCGCCTTCGCGGCCGCTTGGGTTGCGGGTGCGACAGGTTCGTTCCTGCTGGCGCTGATCGCGGCTTTGGCGGCGGCGGCCATGGCCGGAACGCTGATCGAGACGGTGGTGATCAGGCGGCTTTACAAAGCGGCGCATCTGGATCAGGTGCTGGCGACCTTTGCGCTGATCCTGATCTTTTCCGAGGGCACCCGGTACGTCTTTGGGTCCTTCCCTTTGTTTCTGGATGTGCCCGATTACCTGTCGGGCCCTGTGACGCTGCCGGGCGGTATCCAATACCCGCTATACCGTCTAGTCCTGATCGGGATCGGCCTTGTGGTGGCGCTTGGCCTGTGGTGGCTGACGGCGCGTACGCGTATCGGCATCCAGATCCGTGCAGGCGAGAATGATCGTGAGATGATCGCCGCACTGGGTGTCGATATTTCGAAGCTTTACACGCTGGTCTTTGCCCTCGGCGCAGCGCTAGCGGGGCTTGCCGGAGCCTTGGTCGGCGCGATCCAATCGGTGCAGGTCGGGATGGGCGAGCCGGTGCTGATCCTTGCCTTTGTGGTCATCGTGATCGGCGGCATCGGCTCGATCCGGGGCGCGTTTATCGGGTCGCTGCTGGTGGGGCTGACGGACACGCTGGGCGGCATCTTCCTGCCCGAGCTGTTCAAGCTGTTCATGGACAGCGGCGCGGCCACGCAAACCGGCTCAGCGCTTGCCTCGATGTCGGTTTATATCCTGATGAGCATCGTTTTGATCTGGCGACCCTCTGGCCTGTTCGGGGCGCGCGCATGATCTCGGAACGCCTTATCAACTGGGTCGTGATTGCGGGCCTTGTGGCGCTGCCACTTTGGGCGCTGAGCGTGGATGAGATTTTCACGATCACCCTGACCACCCGGGCCGTGATCCTGGCGCTGGCGGCGGTGGGTCTGAACATAGCGCTTGGCATCGGTGGCATGGTTTCCTTTGGACATGCGGCTTTCTTCGGGTTGGGCGGCTATTCGATGGGCATTCTTGCCTATCACGCGCAAACCTATGTGCCGCTGGAATTGGGGCCGTTCACGATAGAAGGCACGAAATCCATGCCGGTGATCTGGCTGACGGCGACGGTGATTTCCGCTCTGGCCGCATGGGTGATCGGGCTGCTCAGCCTGCGCACGACGGGCGTGTATTTCATCATGATTACCCTCGCCTTTGGGCAGATGTTCTACTACTTCGCCATTTCCTGGGGCACTTATGGCGGCGAAGACGGCCTGTCGATCTACGTGCGCAACGGGTTTCCGGGGCTGAATACGCTGGACCCGATCCAGTTCTTCGGGTTGTGCTTTGTTGCCTTGTGCCTGGCGCTTTTGCTGCAATGGTGCTTGCGCAATTCACCTTTCGGGCTGGCCCTGAACGCCGCTCGCCAGACTCCCGAGAGGGTGGAAACCGTAGGCCTGAACCCGATGCACCTGAAACTGGTGGCCTTTGTCATCTCGGGCGCGATCACGGGGTTGGCGGGGGCATTGTTTGCCGATCTCAACAGGTTTGTCTCCCCCACCATGTTCAGCTGGCAACTGTCGGGTGAGCTGATCATCCTGATCGTGATCGGTGGGGTCGGGCGGTTGATGGGGCCGGTCATCGGCGCGGTGATCTTTGTGGCGCTAGAGCACTGGCTGGGTGGCCTGACCGATTTCTGGCACGTCTGGCTGGGCACGATCCTATTGTTGATCGTCCTGTTCGGGCGCGGCGGGGTGATTGGCCTGTTGACGGGTAAGGAGGGCGCGCATGTCTGAGCCGATCCTTGCCACGCATGGCCTGACGAAATCTTTTGGCGCTTTGACAGCAACAGACGATGTCTCGATCGATCTGCAACCGGGTGAGATACACGCCATCATTGGCCCGAACGGGGCGGGAAAATCCACCCTGATCGGACAGATCAGCGGCAGCCTTGCCCCCGATCAGGGCCGCGTCGATTTGATGGGGCAGGACGTCACGGGCCTGAGCACGGCCGCCCGCGCGCAGGCAGGGTTGGGCCGGACATTCCAGATCTCGGCCCTGGCGATGGAAGACAGCGTTTTCGAGAATGTGCTTCTGGGGGCCATCGGTGCGACCTCGGGCGCTTGGTCGCTGTTTCGCCCGGTCACGCGCAAGGCTGACCTGAATGCGCGCGCGACAGAGGCGTTGGACCGTGTCGGGCTTGCCGATGTCAGGGATACCCGCTGCGCGGACCTTTCGCATGGCCAGCGCCGCCAGCTTGAAGTGGCCGTTGCCCTGACACTGAACCCAAAGGCCTTTGTCATGGATGAGCCGATGGCCGGGCTGGGTGCGGAAGGGTCCAAAGCGATGACAGGCTTTCTGGACGGGCTGCGCGCCGAGGCCCCCATTCTGCTGGTTGAACATGATATGGACGCGGTCTTTGCCTTGGCAGACCGGATCAGCGTTCTGGTCTATGGCCGGATCATCGCCACGGGCAGCGTCGATGACATCCGCAGGTCGCAAGAGGTGCAGGACGCCTATCTGGGAGACAGCGCATGAGCCTTCTGTGCGTTGAAAACCTGACTGCCTCTTACGGTCCGTCGCAAACCCTGTTTGGCGTAAACCTGTCACTGGATGCGGGTGAGGTTCTGGCTCTGATGGGGCGCAACGGCATGGGTAAGACCACCACCGTGCGCGCGATCTGCCGCATGATGCCTTCGGATGGCCGTCTGGAGTTTGCGGGGCGCGCGTTGCACATGTTGCCCAGCCATAAGGTGGCCCGTCTTGGGGTCGGGCTGGTGCCCGAAGGCCGGCGCTGTTTTCGCGACCTGACCGTGCGCGAAAACCTGATCGCAGCTGCACGCCCCGGCGAATGGAGGTTGCAAACGGTGGGTGCGTTGTTCCCACGACTGGCGGAACGTTCGGGTCAGCGCGCCGCATCCCTGTCAGGGGGCGAACAACAAATGCTGGCCATCGGGCGCGCGTTGATGACAAATCCGCAGCTTTTGATACTGGACGAAGCCACCGAAGGTTTGGCCCCGATCATCCGGCAGGAAATCTGGGCCGCAATTGCCCGGCTGAAACGCGACACGGGCATGGCCATTCTTGTTATCGACAAGTCGCTGAAAGAGCTCTCGGCAATTTCAGATCGCGCGGTGATCCTGGAACGCGGAAAAACCGTGTGGCAGGGGACAATGGCCGAACTGACCCCGGAGATTTCGCAAAGATATGTCGGGATTTAAGCCTTGGGTTTGCGGCTGAGCAGCCCGTATTTCAACGCCCATGACCGAAATGACCGACGCTTGCGCTTGCCCTGTTTCAATGCCTGCTTTGCCTGCGCACCGCCTTTGCGGTTGAATTCGTACACGTCGATGACCCGTTCGGCGCAGCCGCAGGCTTCGCCCATTCCGACCTTGGCGAAATAGAATTTCTCGAACCGTTCCGGTTTTTGCATGGCACGCCTCCTACTGTCATTGAACCGATTTGGCCGCGACTTGCCAAATCACTTTGTCGAATGCGCACGAGGCAGAATGTGTCCAGTCAGCCGCCAATATAGGTCCCTTGCTTGGGTCGGTAGAAGATTTTCTGGTCATGCAGTCGGCCCAGAAGGTCATGCATCCGGCGCACCGTATCCTCAAGGTTTGCGCGGTCTTCGTTGGAATTCCCGGTAATTTCGGTGGCATAAGACGTCATCGCCTGTCGCAATGCCTGTTCGATCAGGTCCATATCCTCGACCGATAGTTCGAACATATCGTTGTATTGGGGCATTCCGGGACCTCCTGCCATGGGCGTGCAGGATCAGTTTGCCCTGAAAACCGCGTGAATTCCACCTGCGAACAAGCGGGTCTAGCCTTTGGGTATCCGGGCCGAATAGAACTGCGCAATTGCCTGCGTCCTGTTTTTGACCGAGAGCTTTTCGTAGATATTCGACAGGTGGAACTTTACCGTGTTTGTCGAAATCTGTAGTTCCTTCGACAATTCGCGGTTGGACATACCCTGCGCCAGCGCGTCGAGGATTGCGCGTTCCTTGCGCGACAGGCTTTCTATCGGGTCCTGCTGCATCTTCCGGACGTCGATGAAGGGGAACACCATCTTTCCGGCAGCAACCTCGGCACAGGTTTCCAGCAGCCCCTCGACAGCGCCGGACCGGGGGGCAAAACCGGCAGCCCCGGCTTGCATGGCCAGGCGCGGAATATCTCCGCCCGCTTCACCATAGACGACGAACCGTGGTGCGTTGGCCTGATCGCGCAGCACTTCGATCAGCTTGGCGGCCCCCAGAACCGGCAGCGTCCAGTCCACCACGCCCACGTGAACGGGCACACGCATCACCGTTCCCAGAAACCCCTCGGCAGTAGCGGATGTGGCCACCAAAGAGAATCGCGGATCCCGCTCAAAGATTTCCGACATGGCAGACAGAACCAACGGGTTGCTGTCCGCCAGCATGATCTCGATCGGAGGTCTTGGAAGTTCAACCATATGATTTTGCCCTGATTTTCCGAGAACCTACCCATTTGGGTGGGCCAATCTTTTGTATACCTCGGTATTTTTACCACTATGGGTAGGTATAAACCCATACTATTGGGCATCCAAAAGCAGTAGTAAGTTACGTTGCGTCATAGGGCAAGTCTGCGTTTTCTACACGGCAACAAAACAGTTCGGGCGCGCCGCCCGCTCCACAGCCGAGGATGACACAGTATGACATTCCAGATTTACCCTCCGCTCGAAATCCCCAAGACCCTTGCTGCGGGTCCCGGACCAGGCAACACGGATGCGCGCGTGCTTCAGGCCTTCGCCAGGGCAGGTGTTGCGGATCACATGCAGGGTGATGTGCTGCGCGGCATGATCGAATGCAAGCACATGCTGCGGAAGATCTGGGGAACACAGAACGTCTATACTTTCGCTGTCGCCGGCACGGGTTGGAGCGCGCTGGACGCCATGTTCTCGGCCGTTATGCCCGGCGACAAAGTTGTGGCCTTTGCCAACGGCACCTTTTCCGGCATCGACGCGCTGACCCTGCGGATCAAGGCCGCCACGCCGCAAGAGCATGCCGCCAACCCCCTTGATCCCCAAGCCGCCAGCGTAACGGTGATCGACGTACCCCATGGCCAGCCGGTGACAGGCGAGATGGTCGAGGCCGCGCTGGCCGAGCACAAACCCAAATGGGCGTTCATGGCGCATTGGGAAACCGGCTCGGGCCGCGTCAATGATCTGCGCGGGTTCTCGGATGCCTGTCAGCGCCACGGCGCGATGGGTCTGATCGACGCGGTGTCCTCGCTGGGCGTCGATGACTTCTCAATCGATGATTTTCCGGGCGTTGCGGGTTGGGCGTCCTGCCCGCAAAAGGGCCTGTGCTGCCTGCCACTGACTTACGCGCCGATCAGCTTCACCGATGCCTATATCGACTCGCTAAAGGCAACCGGAGCGTATTCTTACGTCCACAACCCAATCTTCGAGGCCCGCCATTGGGGCATCGTTAACGGGCAGGACGTCGAGAAAGGCACCTATCACCGCACCCATTCGGCCTATGCGGTGGCAGCGTTCCATGAATCCCTGCGCCTGACGCTGATCGAAGGTCTGGCCAAACGGTCGATGTCGTACCGGACCCACGAGCGCGTTCTGCGCGATGCGGTCATCGAGATGGGGTGTCAGGTCACGTCGGACATGCCCAGCCTGATCGTGCTGAACCTGCCGCCCGAACTGGCGGGCCGCGAGATGGAGCTGGTGCAAAACTGCCGCGCACGGGGCTTTGGCATATGGCCGACGCTCAGCGCGCCGGTGCAGGTGCGGATCGGTATCCTCAACCAATTGAACCGCGAGGCGGTCAGCCGGATCGTGCGCCTGTTTGCCGAAGCCATTCGGGAACTGGGCGGCCAGGTCGACGCGGACGCAATCGAAGCCCTTTTGGAAAGCCGTTACGGCACCTCAATCGCTGCATAATCAGGAGCGGATCAGATGGATATCCATGAATATCAGGCCAAGGAAGTCCTTTCGAATTTCGGTGTCGACGTGCCTACGGGCGCGCTGGCCTACAGCCCCGAACAAGCAGCCTATCGGGCGCGCGAACTGGGCGGCGACAAGTGGATCGTCAAGGCGCAGGTCCACGCGGGCGGGCGCGGGAAGGCGGGTGGTGTCAAGCTGTGCAACACCGAAAACGAGATCTATCAGGCTTGCGATGACCTGTTTGGCCGCAAGCTGGTCACGCATCAGACCGGCCCCGAAGGCAAAGGCATCTACCGCGTCTATGTCGAAGCCGCCGTGCCGATTGACCGCGAGATCTATCTGGGGTTTGTGCTGGACCGCTCAAGCCAGCGCGTGATGATCGTCGCCTCCTCGGAAGGCGGGATGGAGATCGAGGATATCTCGGCCGACCGTCCCGACAGCATTGTGCGGTCGATTGTCGAACCGGCGGTTGGGCTGCAGGAGTTTCAGGCCCGCGAGATTGCGTTCAAATTGGGTCTGGAACCCAAGCTGATCCAGCAAATGGTGCGTACCCTGCAAGGTTGCTACGCTGCCTTCAGCGATCTGGACGCCACCATGGTCGAGATCAACCCATTGGTCATCACCGGCGACGACCGCGTTCTGGCGCTGGACGCCAAGATGAGCTTTGACGACAACGCCCTGTTCCGTCATCCCCAGATCGCCGAGCTGCGCGACAAAAGCCAGGAAGACCCCCGCGAAAGCCGCGCAGCGGATCGCGGTCTGTCTTATGTCGGGCTGGACGGCAATATCGGCTGTATCGTGAACGGCGCCGGGCTGGCGATGGCGACGATGGACACGATCAAGCTGGCCGGGGGTGAGCCTGCCAACTTCCTCGATATCGGCGGCGGTGCCTCGCCCGAGCGGGTGGCCAAAGCCTTCCGGCTGGTTCTGTCGGATGACAACGTGCAGGCAATCCTTGTGAACATCTTCGCGGGCATCAACCGCTGCGACTGGGTGGCCGAAGGTGTGGTTCAGGCGCTGAAAGAACTGGACCTCGACATTCCCGTGGTCGTGCGGCTGGCCGGAACAAATGTCGAAGAAGGCCAGAAAATCCTCGCCAAATCCGGCTTACCGATCATCCGCGCCACCACACTAATGGAAGCCGCCGAACGCGCCGTGGGCGCATGGCGCAACGATTTGTCCCAAAACACCAAGATGAGGGCTGTGTAATGAGCATTCTTCTCGATCGTGATACGCGCGTCATCGTGCAGGGCATCACCGGGCGCATGGCCCGGTTCCACACCAAGGACATGCTGAAATACGGCACCAATGTCGTCGGCGGCGTGGTGCCCGGCAAAGGCGGCGAAACCGTCGAAGGCGTTCCGGTCTTTGACACCGTCAAACAGGCCGTTGAAGCGACCGGCGCAGATGCCAGCCTTGTCTTCGTGCCGCCCCCCTTTGCGGCGGATTCGATCATGGAGGCCGCAGATGCCGGTATCCGCTACTGCGTCTGCATCACCGACGGCATCCCGGCGCAGGACATGATCCGGGTGAAACGGTACATGTACCGCTATCCCAAGGACAAACGCATGGTTCTGACTGGGCCGAACTGCGCGGGTACGATCTCACCCGGCAAGGCGCTGCTGGGGATCATGCCGGGGCATATCTATCTGCCCGGCCATGTGGGGATCATCGGGCGGTCTGGCACGCTGGGCTATGAAGCCGCCGCACAGCTGAAAGAGCGCGGGATTGGTGTGTCGACCAGTGTCGGTATCGGCGGCGACCCGATCAACGGATCGTCCTTCAAGGATATCCTGCAGCGGTTCGAGGACGACGAAGACACCCATGTCATCGCCATGATCGGTGAGATCGGCGGCCCTCAGGAAGCCGAGGCGGCGGAATACATCCGCGACCACATCACCAAGCCGGTGATCGCCTACGTCGCGGGTCTGACCGCGCCCAAGGGCCGGACCATGGGGCATGCGGGCGCGATCATCTCAGCCTTTGGCGAAAGCGCCAGCGAGAAGGTCGAGATTCTGTCTGCCGCCGGTGTGACCGTTGCCGAAAATCCGGCGGTGATCGGTGAAACAATCGCTCGGGTCATGGAGGCTGCGTGATGGTCAAACCTTCTGTTCTTGTCACCCGCCGCTGGCCAGCCGCCGTCGAGGCGCAGTTGGCTGAGAACTACGACGCGGTTCTGAACACCGGCGACAAACCCATGTCCCCGTCTGAGATCCGGCAGGCCCTGAAATCCTATGACGCGGTGCTGCCCACCGTCACCGACACGCTCAGCGCCGAGGCGCTGGACGTGCCCGGTGCGCAGACCAAGATCCTTGCCAATTACGGTGTCGGCTACAGCCATATCTGCGAGCCGTCGGCGCGCGAGCTTGGCATGACCGTCACCAATACACCCGACGTGCTGTCTGAATGCACCGCCGATATCGCCATGACCCTGTTGCTGATGGTGGCCCGTCGCGCCGGAGAAGGCGAACGCGAGTTGCGTTCGGGCAACTGGACCGGCTGGCGGCCCACGCATCTGGTCGGGACCAAGGTCAGCGGCAAGACGCTGGGCATCATCGGATATGGCCGCATCGGTCAGGAAATGGCCCGCCGCGCGCATCATGGCTTTGGCATGGAGGTGCTGGTTTACAACCTCAGCCCGGTGGACCCGGACGTGTTAGCGCGGTGCGATGCCACTCAGGTCGGATCGATTGATGAGTTGCTGCCGCTTTGCGACTTTGTCTCGCTGCATTGCCCCGGCGGGGCCGCGAACCGGCACCTGATCAATGCGCGCAGGCTGGATCTGATGAAACCGGACGCCTTCCTTATCAACACCGCACGCGGCGAGGTCATCGATGAACGGGCGCTGGTTCAGTCCCTGACCTTCGACATGATCGGTGGTGCCGCGCTGGATGTATTCGACGGCGAACCCCGCGTTTGTTCGGACCTGCTGCATTGCGACAACCTTGTGATGCTGCCCCATCTCGGCAGCGCCACAAAGGAAGCGCGTGAGGCGATGGGGTTTCGGGTGCTGGACAACCTGAGTGACTTCTTCGCCGGTCGCACGCCCCGCGACCGCGTGATCTGAACTGTTCCCCAAACTTCCTCCCGCCGTGATCCGGTCGGGAGGCTTCTTCAGGAGGTTTCCACGTGAACGCCCCCCACCGTTCCAATGGCTTTTTCACCCAATCCCTGTCCGACCGCGACCCGGAACTTTTTGGCTCGATCACATCCGAGCTGGGCCGCCAGCGCGACGAGATCGAGCTGATCGCGTCCGAGAATATCGTCTCTGCCGCCGTGATGGAGGCGCAGGGCTCGGTCATGACCAACAAATACGCCGAAGGCTATCCCGGTCGGCGCTACTATGGCGGCT
>NZ_JBQFNZ010000015.1:0-38154 GCF_056532945.1 Ruegeria sp. H7 | reverse complement strand
GGGCGCTGCCCCCTCCGCACCTCCCCCGGGATATTTTTGGCCAGATGAAGATAGGATCCTGGTTTTGACTTTGAGCGATGTGCAGAACGGATTGGCCGCGCAGGGCTATGTTGCCGATGATCGGTTGGCGATGGCCTTGCATTTGGCACAGCAGCTTGGGCGGCCCTTATTGCTGGAAGGTCCGGCCGGGGTTGGCAAGACCGAGGTCGCCAAGGCGGTGGCGGCTTGGCGGGATACGCGGTTGATCCGGTTGCAGTGTTATGAGGGGCTGGACGCAAACCACGCGATTTATGAGTGGAATTATCAGCGTCAATTGTTGGCGATCCGAGCGAGCGAAGCGCAGGGTGGCACCAGCGAGGCGCAACTGTTTTCCGATGCGTATTTACTGAAAAGACCTTTGTTAGAGGCTGTCTCCGAAGAACAACCTCCGGTTTTGTTGATCGATGAAATTGATCGGGCGGATGAAGAATTCGAAGCCTATCTGTTGGAAATCCTGTCGGACTATCAGATCACGATCCCCGAGCTTGGGACGATCAAGGCGCGGGTTCGGCCCATTGTTATCCTGACCGCAAACGGGACGCGGGATCTGTCGGATGCTTTGCGGCGGCGGTGTCTTTACAGTTTCCTGGACTATCCAACGAAAGAAACGGAACTGGCGATCCTGCAGGCGCGGATGCCCGAGGTTGAAGGGGCGCTGGCGCGGCAGATCATCGGGGTCGTGCAGGCGCTGCGGCAGGAAGATCTGGAAAAGAAGCCGGGTGTGGCAGAGATGTTGGATTGGGCCGCCGCCCTGTCGGGCCTGGGGGTCAACGATCTGGCCAAGTCGCGGGACGAGGTGCAGGCGACTTTGGTGTGTCTGTTGAAAACCGCTGCGGATTACGATGCGGCCCCTGCGGAATTGATGGATCGGCTGATCGGGAAGGTGGCGTGATGCAGGTGACGCGCTTTCCCTCTCGGGCTGATGGGTTGGCGGATCGCATGTCGGGGTTCATTGCCCATCTGCGCCTGAATGGCTTGCGGGTTGGCCCGAAAGAGACTTGCGACGCGTTGGTGGCTTTATCCAAGGTCGAGGCTACGGACACCGATCAGGCCCGTCAGGCATTATGCGCGGTTTTGGCTGGGGATGCCGAAGATTGGCGGCGGTTCGACGGCCTGTTTGACGCCTATTGGTTCAATGCGGGCAAGCAACGGTCCGGCGTCGCGCAGAACACGCATGTTCGGGTTCAGTCGGCAAAGCCGATGATCTGGCAAAGCCATGAACCGGGTGCGGACAGTGCTGAGGCCAGTTCAGGGGACACCACTCCGGACCCGAGCGACAGGCAGGCCGAGGGGAAGGACGGGAAGCTGATTGCAACCCGCACGGCCAACCTGTCGCGCCGGGATTTGCGTGAGTTGATGGATGAACACTCGTTGAAACAAGCGGAAGAGGCGGCGTTGAAATTGGCGCGCGCCATACGCGACCGGCGTTCGCGCAGGCGCAAACGGGCTTTGCGGGGACCAACGCTGGATATGCGGCGCATTCAACGGGCCAGTCTGGCTCGGGGTGGTGAGCCCATCGATCTGTTTCGCCGCGCGCGGCCCCCTCGTCCGATGCGGATCGTTGCCTTTTGCGATGTCAGCGGATCGATGACCGTGTATTCGCGGGTCTTTCTGGCCTTCCTCAAAGGTCTGATCGGCAGCGGCACTGATGCGGATGCCTATCTGTTTCACACCCGCCTGCTGCGGGTCACCGACGCTTTGCAGGACCATGATACGCTGCGCGCGGCTGGTCGGTTGTCGCTGATGGCCGAGGGGTTCGGTGGCGGTACGGATATTTCGGGCAATCTGGAGCGGTTTCTGGATGGCTACGGCGCGCGCGCGCTGAATGGCCGGACGGTCGTTCTGATCCTGTCGGACGGGTACTGCACTCAGACCCCGGATCGGTTGGCAGACGCTTTGGCACGGATGCGGCGCAAAGCGCGGCGGATTGTCTGGCTCAATCCGCTGAAAGGGTGGAAGGACTACCAGCCCATCGCGGCGGCCATGCAAGCTGCGGAACCTTATCTGGACGCCCATTTGCCCGCCAACACGCTGGACGCGCTCGCGGCCCTTGAACCTGAATTCCGCAAGCTCTGAAAAGGGTCTAACATGGGAAATTTTGACATTTTCGACACCATTGAGCAGCTTCGGCAATCCGGTCAACCATTCTGTGTCGCGACTGTTCTGCGGACGGCAGATGCGACCTCGGCCAAGGCGGGTGGAAAGGCGGCTGTGACGCGGGGTGGAGAGATTCTGGGCCATCTGGGTGGAGCGTGCGTACAGCGTGTGGTTCGAACCTCGGCACAGCAGGCGTTGTCCAGCGGGACGCCGCAGATGATCCGCGTGAAACCTTCGGAAAAGGTGGTGACGATGACGGACCCGGATGGCGTGCAAACCTTCAAAAGCGGATGCCCGTCTGGCGGCACGGTTGATCTGCTGGTCGAACCCTATCAACAGGCGCCCCGGCTGGTGATCTTTGGTGCCTCGCCCATCGCATCGGCATTGGCGGCGCACGGCACTTTGGCCGGGCTGCGCGTCTATCTTGACGACGGCGCAGAGGCATCGGCTGAGTGCGCCCGGTTCTCGTTGGATCAGGTGTCCGAACTTGGGATCGAGGCGCGGGATTTCGTGGTGGTCGCGTCCCAGGGCAAAAACGATGGCGCGGTGCTAAAGGCTGCGTTGGAGACACCGGCCGCGCGCGTCTCGATGGTGGCCAGCCGCCGCAAGGCCGATACGCTGGTGGCGAAACTGATCGCACAGGGCATGGACCCGTTGTGTGTTGCGCGGCTGAAATCGCCTGCGGGGTTGGATATTCACGCCATCGATCCGCACGAAATCGCCTTGTCGATCTTGGCCGAGATTGTGCTTTGGCGGAACAGTGATACGACTAAGGAGGTCTCTCATGACGAAAAGCTTGCGTAGATGGTGCGCCGCACTCTGGCCCGCCCGCCCCGATCCCAACCCGGAAGACGCGGCCGAAATGGCGCTGATCGTCTTCCCAAGATGTTGTTGAACAAAGGAAATGCCTGAATGGAACTGAGCGACGAAATCCGTATCACCGCCCCCCGTGACGTGGTGTACCGCGCCCTGAATGATGCAGAGATTCTGAAAGAATGTATTCCGGGCTGCGAGGAACTGGTTCAGAACTCGCCCGAGGATCTGGAAGCCAAGGTTGTGCTGAAAATCGGCCCGGTCAAGGCCAAGTTCGCCGGTCAGGTGACGCTGGACACCTCTAACGCACCGGATGGCTTTTCCTTGAATGGCGAAGGCAAGGGCGGGGCCGCCGGGTTCGCCAAGGGCGGGGCCGAGGTGACACTGACCGAAGATGGCGATGAGACGGTTCTGGCCTACACCGCCAAGGTCGATATCGGCGGCAAGATCGCACAATTGGGCAGCCGTTTGATCGCGGGAACGGCCAAGAAACTGTCTGGCAAGTTCTTCACCCGCTTCGGTGAAATCGTGTCCGAGCAATCGGTGTCGTGAGATTGTAATGACAGCAAACATCGCCCGCGCACGGGTGGTTTTGGAATAGCATCTTTGGGGGATTTGGTGCCCAGGAGAGGACTCGAACCTCCACGTCCATACGGACACTAGCACCTGAAGCTAGCGCGTCTACCAATTCCGCCACCTGGGCAGGTGTCGTGAGGGGGCGTTTAAGCCCAGTGGCGGGGGGCGTCAACCGGATTCGGGGAGATTTTTGAAAGTTTTTTGAACAAGGCCGATTACGCCCCCAATCAGGCATTGTGCCGATGTTGCCGCGTGGCGAATTAGCGCCTTGTTTCGAAGCGATCTGGGCGCTACGTCTTTTCCCCATAAAGTCAGCAGGAGGTCACCCATGTCCAAACTGGTCACGATTTACGGCGGATCGGGTTTTGTCGGGCGCTACATCGCGCGACGGATGGCGGGTGAAGGGTGGCGCGTGCGCGTGGCGGTGCGCCGGCCGAACGAAGCCATGTTTGTCAAACCCTACGGCGTGGTTGGTCAGGTCGAACCGGTCTTGTGCAATATCCGCGATGATGCGTCGGTTGCGCAGGCTATGCAGGGTGCGGATGCGGTCGTGAACTGCGTGGGCGTCCTGAACGAGCTTGGCAACAATGATTTTGCCGCCGTGCAGGCCGAAGGGGCCGAGCGGATCGCGCGTTTGGCGGCGCAGCAGGGTATCGCGCGTATGGTTCATATTTCGGCCATTGGTGCGGATGCAGATGCGGCCAGCACATACTCGCAGACCAAGGCGCGGGGAGAGGCGGGCGTGTTGCAGCATATGCCCGACGCCGTGATCCTGCGCCCGTCGCTTGTCTTTGGCACGGAAGATCAGTTCTTCAACCGCTTTGCGGGTATGGCGCGTCTGGGTCCGTTTTTACCTCTGGTCGGTGCCGATACGAAATTCCAGCCGGTCTATGTGGACGATGTCGCGCAGGCGGCGGTCAAAGGGGTTCTGGGTCAGGCGCAGGCCGGGGTTTACGAATTGGGCGGGCCCGAGGTCAAAACCTTCCGCGCCCTGATGCAGCAGATGCTGGAGGTCATTCACCGCCGCCGGATCATTCTGGGTGTACCGTTCTTTGTGGCCAAGATCATGGCCGGGGTTCTGGACATTGCGAAATTCGTCAGCTTCCAGCTGTTCCCCAACAACATCCTGACCCGCGATCAGCTGAAAAACCTGCGCCGGGACAATGTTGTGTCAGAGGGTGCAAAAACGCTGGAAGATCTTGGGATCGAAGCCACGACGCTTGCGTCGGTTCTGCCCGAGTACCTGTGGAAATTCCGCCCCTCGGGCCAGTATGACGACATCCAGAATTCCGCCGATAACCTGCGGACCTGATCAGCTGTAGGCAATCACCAGCAGGGTGATGCCCAGAAACACGCGGTAAATCACGTATGGGGTGAAGCTGACGCTGCGCAGCAGGCGCATCATCAGGCTAAGCGCCAAAAGTGCCGAGACAAAGGCGAAGGCAGCGGCAATCGCCCCGTCTTTGGCCAGATTGGTATCGGCCTGATGGATCACATCCGCTGACAACAAGACGCCCGAGGCGATGATCGTCGGGATCGACATCAGCATGGCAATGCGGGCCCCGTCCTCGCGCGTGTATCCTAGATGCCGGGCACCGGTGATGGTAATGCCGGACCGCGATGTACCGGGGATCAGGGCGATGGCCTGCCACAGGCCCATGATCGCCGCGTCCCGCAGGCCCCAATCCTTTGCCACCTTGGTTTGCGGGCCCTTTTGATCCATCCAATACAGCAACACGCCAAACAGCAGCATTGTCCAGCCGATCACAGCGATCGAACGCATCGCATCGCTCAGCCCGGTCAGAAACAGGACAAGCCCGGCAAGAACGGTTGGGATCGTCGCGATGATCAGCCCCAGGGCCAGCCTGGCCTGCGGGGTATCGGTTTGGCCTCTTAGGGCGCGGGGCACGCCGGAGAGGGCAGATTTCACGTCCGTCCAAAAATACAGCACAACCGCGCCCAGCGTGCCCACATGAACCGCGACGTCTATGGTTTGGCCCTGATCCTCCATCCCTGTCAGGCTGGGCAGCAGGATCAGATGGCCCGATGAAGACACCGGCAGGAATTCAGTTATCCCCTGAATTATCGCTACGAGAATCAAGTGAAAAAGACTCATTTAACCTGCTGCACTGCTACCAAATCGTTTTACTTTTTATGGGTATTCCGGTGGCTCTCAAAAGGAAAGTGCGTTGATAGGTCCGAATCGGAACTAAAATCACGCAGTAATTTCCCGAGATTAGCAAGATACCGCAAACTTTTCCAATTTAAGTCAGTACTTTTTACTTTTCATCCCAAACTGCATCTCTTAAACAGGCCCGACCAAGCCAATTCATGGAGTCTGACCCGTGGCCAAGCAACCGATGCTGAAATTTGTGCAGATCGACCGCGTCATGCCGGAAAAGCGTGCCGCTGATGACCGCAAGGAAGACTTTGACGAAATCTATGCCGAGTTCGCGGCGGACAAGGCGGCAGAGCAGGCCAGCCGGTGCAGCCAGTGTGGTGTGCCCTATTGCCAGTCGCACTGCCCGCTGCACAACAATATCCCCGATTGGCTGAACCTGACCGCGACGGGTCGTCTGGAAGAGGCGTATCAGACCAGTCAGGCCACCAACACCTTCCCCGAGATTTGTGGCCGCATTTGCCCGCAGGATCGCCTGTGCGAAGGCAATTGCGTGATCGAACAGTCCGGCCACGGCACCGTCACCATCGGGACGATCGAAAAATACATCACCGACACGGCATGGGACAAAGGCTGGGTCAAGCCCGTGGTTCCGGGGGCCGAGCGCAGCGAAAGCGTTGGCATCATCGGTGGTGGCCCCGGCGGGCTGGCGGCGGCGGATATGCTGCGTCGCGCCGGTGTTCAGGTGACGGTTTATGACCGCTATGACCGCGCCGGTGGGTTGCTGATGTACGGCATTCCGGGCTTCAAGCTGGAAAAGGACATCGTGCAGCGCCGCAACGACCTGCTGGCCGATGGCGGGGTTGAGTTCGTGCTGAACTGCGACGTGGACGCTGCCAAATTCGACGAGATTCGCGCCAAGCATGACGCCGTGATCATCGCGACCGGCGTTTACAAATCGCGCGACCTGTCGATGCCGGGCAGCGGGCTGAACGGCATCGAAAAGGCCATCGACTTCCTGACCGCCTCGAACCGCAAAAGCTTTGGTGACGCGGTCGAAGATTTCGACAATGGCCGCCTGAACGCCGATGGCAAGAAAGTCGTCGTGATCGGCGGTGGCGATACCGCGATGGACTGTGTGCGCACCTCGATCCGGCAAGGGGCCACTTCGGTCAAATGCCTGTACCGCCGCGACCGCGCGAACATGCCCGGCTCGCAGCGCGAAACCCAGAATGCCGAGGAAGAAGGCGTGATCTTCGAATGGCTCAGCGCGCCCAAGGGCTTTACCGGCGACGATACCGTCTCGGGCGTGATGGTGCAGAAAATGCGTCTGGGTCAGCCCGACGCCACGGGCCGTCAGGCCCCCGAGGTGATCGAAGGCGCGGATTATGTGGAAGAGGCCGATCTGGTCATCAAGGCGCTGGGCTTCGAGCCCGAAGACCTGCCCACCCTGTTCGGCCAGCCCGATCTGCCCGTGACCCGTTGGGGTACCGTCAAGGCCGCCTTCCAGACCGGTGAGACCGAGATGGACGGCGTTTATGCCATCGGTGACATCGTGCGCGGGGCCTCTCTGGTGGTCTGGGCCATCCGTGACGGGCGCGATTGTGCCGACGCGATCATCGACCGGTTCAACGCCAAAGCTGCTGTCGCAGCCGAATAAGCCAGATACCAAAGCGAATTAAGCCCCCTCGGAAGAAGGAGACAGCCAATGACCAAATATGATGCCGATTGGGTGCGGGCCGAAGAAGCCAAACGCCAGTGGATGGCGGAAAACGGTCTTTATTCCGAGGATGAGGAGCATTCGTCCTGCGGTGTGGGTCTTGTTGTCTCGGTCGATGGTAAGAAAAGCCGCAAGGTTGTGGATGCAGGGATCGATGCGCTCAAGGCGATCTGGCACCGGGGCGCGGTGGATGCCGATGGCAAGACCGGCGATGGCGCGGGGATCCACGTGCAAATTCCGGTTCCATTCTTCTATGACCAGATCCGCCGCACCGGGCACGAGCCCAATCTGGATCAGTTGATCGCCGTCGGTCAGGTGTTCTTGCCGCGTACCGATTTCGGGGCGCAGGAAAGCTGCCGGACCATCGTAGAAACCGAAGTTCTGCGCATGGGCTATTACATCTATGGCTGGCGTCACGTACCGGTCGATGTGACCTGTCTGGGCGACAAGGCCAACGCTACCCGGCCCGAGATCGAGCAGATCCTGATCTCGAATTCAAAAGGCGTGGACGAAGAGACGTTCGAGCGCGAGCTGTACGTGATCCGTCGCCGGATCGAAAAGGCTGCCCTGGCCGCTGGGATTTCCGGGCTGTATCTGGCGTCGCTGTCCTGCCGCTCGATCATCTACAAAGGCATGATGCTGGCCGAGCAGGTGGCCGTGTTCTACCCGGACCTGATGGATGAACGCTTCGAATCCGCATTCGCGATTTATCACCAGCGCTATTCGACCAACACCTTCCCGCAATGGTGGCTGGCGCAACCTTTCCGCATGCTGGCCCATAACGGCGAGATCAACACGCTGAAGGGCAACGTCAACTGGATGAAAAGCCATGAAATCCGGATGACCTCGGACAGCTTTGGCGACTATGCCGAAGACATCAAGCCGATCATCGCGGGGGGATCGTCGGATTCGGCTGCATTAGACTCGGTTTTTGAGGTTCTGGTGCGCGCGGGCCGCTCGGCCCCGATGGCGAAAACCATGTTGGTGCCGGAAAGCTGGTCCAAGCAGGCGGTGGAACTGCCGCAGGCGTGGCGCGATATGTATTCCTATTGCAACTCGGTGATGGAGCCGTGGGACGGCCCCGCCGCTTTGGCGATGACCGACGGCCGCTGGGTCTGTGCCGGTCTGGACCGCAACGGGTTGCGCCCGATGCGTTACGTTGTGACGGGTGACGGGCTGGTCATCGCGGGGTCTGAAACCGGTATGGTGCCAATCGATGAGGCCACCGTGACCGAAAAAGGCGCGCTTGGTCCGGGTCAGATGCTGGCAGTGGACATGAAGAAGGGCAAACTGTTCCGCGACAAGCAGATCAAGGACAAACTGTCCCGCGCGCTGCCGTTTGGCGACTGGGTGAGCAAAATCAACGATGTGGACGATACGCTGGCAGGTGTGTCCGAGGCTCCGATCTTCTCGGGCGATGAACTGCGCAAACGTCAGATCGCGGCAGGATACTCGGTCGAGGAACTGGAGCAAATCCTCGCGCCCATGGCCGAAGATGGGAAAGAGGCTTTGGCCTCGATGGGTGACGATACGCCCTCGGCGGTTCTGTCCAAGAAATACCGTCCGCTCAGCCATTTCTTCCGCCAGAACTTCAGCCAGGTGACCAACCCGCCCATCGACAGCTTGCGCGAATACCGTGTGATGTCGCTGAAGACGCGGTTCGGCAACCTGAAGAACGTGCTGGATGAAGACAGCAGCCAGACCGAGATCATCGTGCTGGAAAGCCCCTTTGTCGGTAACGCGCAGTGGGACAAGCTGGTTGAAAACTTCAACTCTCCGCTGGCCGAGATCGACTGTAGCTTTGAACCCGGCAGGGGCGCGCTCAGCGCCGCTTTGGCCCGTATCAGAGCCGAAGCGGAAGAGGCTGTGCGCTCGGGCGCGGGTCATCTGGTCCTGTCCGATCTGAACTCGGGTCAGGGTCGTGTGGCGATGCCGATGATCCTAGCGACCAGCGCGGTGCATTCGCATCTGACGCGGCAGGGGCTGCGGACGTTCTGTTCGCTGAACGTGCGGTCCGCCGAATGTGTCGATCCGCATTACTTTGCGGTTCTGATTGGTTGCGGCGCGACTGTTGTAAACGCTTATCTGGCCGAGGATTCGCTGGCCGACCGCATTGACCGCGGGTTGCTGGACGGCACCCTGACCGAAAACGTCGCGCGGTATCGCGAAGCCATCGATCAGGGCCTGTTGAAAATCATGGCCAAGATGGGGATTTCGGTGATCTCGTCCTATCGTGGCGGTCTGAACTTTGAGGCCGTGGGCCTCAGCCGGGCCATGGTGGCTGAGTATTTCCCGGGCATGACCAGCCGGATCTCGGGTATCGGCGTCACCGGTATTCAGGCCAAGGTCGAGGAAATCCACGCCAAGGGCTGGGACAGTGGTTTGGACGTGCTGCCCATCGGTGGTTTCTACAAAGCGCGCAAATCGGGGGAGACCCACGCGTGGGAAGCGACCTCGATGCATATGATGCAAATGGCCTGTAACCGCGCCTCATATGAGCTGTGGAAACAGTATTCGGCCAAGATGCAGTCGAACCCACCGATCCACCTGCGTGATCTGATGGATTTCAAGCCGCTGGGCAAGCCGGTGCCGATTGAAGAGGTGGAATCGATCACCTCGATCCGCAAACGGTTCGTCACGCCGGGCATGTCGCTGGGCGCGCTGTCGCCCGAGGCGCACAAGACGTTGAATGTGGCGATGAACCGGATCGGAGCCAAGTCGGACTCGGGCGAGGGCGGTGAAGATCCGGCGCATTTCGTGCCGGAACCCAATGGCGACAACCCGTCAGCCAAGATCAAGCAGGTGGCTTCTGGTCGCTTCGGTGTCACCGCCGAATACCTGAACCAGTGCGAAGAACTTGAGATCAAGGTCGCCCAGGGTGCGAAACCCGGTGAGGGTGGGCAATTGCCCGGCATGAAGGTCACCGATCTGATCGCGCGTCTGCGGCATTCGACCAAGGGTGTGACGCTGATCTCACCACCGCCGCATCACGACATCTACTCTATCGAGGATCTGGCGCAGCTGATCTATGACCTGAAACAGATCAACCCGCGCTGCAAGGTGACAGTGAAACTGGTGGCGTCTTCGGGCGTTGGCACGATTGCTGCCGGTGTGGCCAAGGCGAAAGCGGACGTGATCCTGATCTCGGGCCATAATGGTGGCACCGGGGCATCCCCCGCGACCAGCATCAAATATGCCGGTCTGCCGTGGGAGATGGGCCTGACCGAGGCGCATCAGGTTCTGGCGATGAACAACCTGCGGGATCGGGTGACTCTGCGCACCGATGGCGGGTTGCGCACCGGGCGCGACATCGTCATGGCCGCGATGATGGGGGCCGAGGAATACGGCATCGGCACCGCCGCCTTGATCGCGATGGGCTGTATCATGGTGCGTCAGTGCCAGTCGAACACCTGCCCCGTTGGCGTCTGTACGCAGGACGAAAGCCTGCGCGCCAAGTTCACCGGCAATGCGGACAAGGTGGTGAACCTGATCACCTTCTACGCGCAGGAGGTGCGCGAGGTGCTGGCCAGCCTTGGTGCCCGGTCCGTGGATGAGATCATCGGGCGCGCCGATCTGCTGGCTCAGGTCAGCCGGGGATCGGCGCATCTGGACGATCTGGACCTCAACCCGCTGCTGATCACCGTCGATGGTGCGCATGACATCGTCTATGACCGCGACAAGGACCGGAATGCGGTGCCGGATACGCTGGACGCTGAAATCGTGCGCGACGCGGCGCGGTTCCTGAAAGACGGTGAAAAGATGCAACTGTCCTACGCAATCCAGAATACGCACCGGACGGTTGGCACCCGTGTCTCCAGCCATATCGTGCAGAATTTCGGCATGCGGAACACGTTCCAGGACGACCATCTGCATGTGAAACTGCAGGGCTCGGCCGGGCAATCGCTGGGGGCCTTTGCTGCCCCGGGGCTGAAGCTGGAAGTGTCGGGCGACGCCAATGACTATGTCGGCAAGGGCCTGTCGGGCGGTACCATTGTCGTGCGCCCGCCGCAGGTCAGCCCGTTGAAGGCAGATGACAACACCATCATCGGCAACACTGTTCTGTATGGGGCTACCGATGGCCACCTGTTCGCGGCTGGCCGCGCGGGTGAGCGGTTTGCCGTGCGCAACTCGGGCGCCAAAGTGGTGATCGAGGGCTGTGGTTCGAACGGGTGTGAATACATGACCGGTGGCGTGGCCGTTATCCTTGGCGATATCGGGGCCAATTTCGGGGCCGGTATGACCGGCGGCATGGCCTATCTGTATGACCCCGAAGGCAAGGCCGAATTGCTGATGAACAAAGAGACTCTGGTGACCTGTCCGGTGACCGTGGATCATTGGGTGGATCAGCTGAAATCGCTGGTCGAGCGTCACGCGGCCGAGACCCACAGCCGCAAGGCCGCCGACATTCTGCAACACTGGGATGTGGAAAAAGCCAACTTCCTGCAGGTCTGCCCGAAAGAAATGCTGAACAAGCTCAGCCATCCGCTGACAAGCGAAGTTGCCGCTGTTCCGGCGGAATAGCCGCCAATTCAGCCAAAAACAGGGCCCCGCGTGACTTTTGAATCACGCGGGGCCTTTCTTATTGGCGTGGATCGTCTGCGCGTCTTGCTGGATCGCAACCATCCCGCCTAGCCTTTTGTTCACGCTTTAGTGATGAATAGCCATCATGCTGTGGCCGCGCTGCGGTGTCGAACAGGAGGTGCCGAATGCCGACCACTTACCTTGACCAGTTCTATGCGTTCGATCCGGCCAATCCGCCTCCGGCCGGGACGGCCATAACGGTCGAAAAGTACAATCTGGTCGATGATGATGACGATTTCGACATCGAAGCCGGCACTGGCGACACCGTGAACGGTCAGTTGGTGACCTCGTCATGGCCGGGGGACACGGTGACCATCAACCTGACGGGCGGTGGTACCGCGACCTACACAGGAACGACCTTTTATCTGGCGGATGGCACACGTGTGTTCACACCCACGGACGGGTCGGTTCTGCAGCCGGGCACGCTGGCGTCCACAACCTTTGTGACCACGCAAGGCCCGCTGGACGTGACCACCGATCTGGGCCCGCCATGCTTTACGCCGGGCACCATGATCGCCACACCGCAAGGCCTGCGGGCAGTGGAAAAGCTGATGGCAGGCGACCTTGTCACCACCGTGGATCACGGCGCGCAACCGCTGTTCTGGGTTGGGCGCACCACTGTTGAGGCCGAGGGCAAACTTGCACCCGTTCAGTTCCAGGCGGGCGTGCTGGGGCTGGACCGACCGCTGCTGGTCTCACCACAACACCGCATGCTGATCGAAGACTGGCGCGCGCCGCTGTTGTTTGGCCACCCCGAGGCGTTGATTGCCGCCCATTGTCTGGTGAACGGGGACACGGTGAGGCGGATCGAAGGCGGGCAGGTCGACTATATCCACCTGTTGTTCGAACGGCACGAGATCATCTTTGCCAATGGCGCTAAAAGCGAAAGCTATTACCCCGGTCACGCCCTGACGACGCCTGAACGGGAAACACAGGCCGAAATCCTGCATCTGTTCCCGGAATTGAAGGCGCGCGGGGCCAGGATGCCCGACACCGCCCGCCCGGTCGTACCTGCGCGCGAAGCACGGGCAATCGCGATTTAGGCCGTTTCAAAGCGGCCTCGTGCGTCGTATAGCTGAGATATGGCAAAGAAAGCAGCCCGCAAATCGAGCAGTAAGAAAAGCAAGGCACGCAAAAAGACAACGCCATTGGGTCAGAAACTGCGCCGTTGGGTAACGCGCGCGGCGCTGGGCATTGTGTGTTTCTTGATTGGACTGATCTTGCTCTATTCGGTCGTGAACCCTCCGATCACCCACACGATCTGGTCAGAATGGCGGCGGTTGGGCAAGGTCGAGCGCGAATGGGTGCCGATCGAAGAGATCAATCCGGTCATGGCCCGGTCGGTTGTCGCGGCCGAGGACGCGAATTTCTGCCTGCATTGGGGGTTTGACGTCGAAGCGATCCGGGATGCGTTGGAGGATGGCGGCAGTCGAGGGGCCTCGACCATAACGCAGCAGGTGGTGAAGAATGTGTTCCTGTGGCAGGGCCGCAGTTGGGTGCGCAAGGCGATGGAAACCTCGATCACGCCGGTGGTCGAAATATTCTGGAGCAAGCAGCGTATACTTGAGGTCTATCTGAACGTCGCCGAGACCGGGAACGGTATCTTCGGGGTCGAGGCTGCGGCGCAGCGCAATTTCGGTGTCAGCGCGGCGAATATGACCCCGACGCAGGCGGGGCGGATTGCGGCTATCCTGCCCTCACCGCGCAATCGCTCGGTCACGGACCCGTCGGTTTTCACCCGCAGACGGGCCGCGGCGATTCTTGAGGGGGCGGCCACCATCCGCGCAGATGGTCGCGCGGATTGTTTCGAGGATTGAAACCTGACGCCTCTCGGGGCTAAAGCAGAAGAGTATTCACTGGTTCGATTGGAAGTCCATGGCGCGTCTGTTTCACGTTCCCCTGTCCCCCTACTGCCGCAAGGTTCGGCTGTCTTTGGCAGAAAAGAAGATCGAGGTCGAACTGGTCGAAGAAAGATATTGGGAGCAAGACCCGGATTTCCTGCGTCGCAACCCGGCAGGCAAAGTGCCTGTGTTGCGGCTGGACGGCCAGATCATGTCGGAAAGCGCTGCGATCTGTGAATATATCGAAGAAACCCGACCCGAACCGCCGCTGATGCCAAAAACGCCCGAAGCCCGGTTTGAAGTGCGTCGGCTGGTTGGCTGGTTCGATGACAAGTTTCATAACGAGGTGACCTCGAAGCTTCTGTATGAGCGGGTCAACAAGAAGATGACCGGGCAGGGCTATCCCGACAGCAAGAACGTCAAGGAAGGTGCGCGGGCGATCAAGTATCATCTGGATTACATGGCGTGGCTGCTGGATCACCGGCGCTGGCTGGCCGGGGATCAGATGACCCTGGCCGATTTCGCTGCGGCGGCGCATCTGTCGGCGCTGGATTATATCTCGGATGTAGATTGGAATCGCAGCGCGGCGGTGAAGGACTGGTACGCCAAGATCAAGTCGCGCCCGGCGTTCCGCTCGATCCTGGCGGATCAGGTGCCGGGATTCCGGCCCCCGCCCCATTACGCTGATCTGGATTTCTGATAGGGTGGTGAGGGGGCTGTCTGCCCCCTCTTGGCCTTGAAGGCCAATTCACCCCCGAGGATATTTTTGGCCAGATGAAGAGCGGATCGGGTTTAAAAGACAAGTTGGTAGAGCAGGCTTTGGCCGAGGGGTTTGTGTCCTGTCGGGTCTGTCGGCCTTGGGATGTACCGCAAGTGCCGGACCGATTGGCGGCGTTTCTGGACGCCGGTTATCACGGGCAGATGGGTTGGATGGCCGAGCGG
Organism: Ruegeria sp. H7; assembly: GCF_056532945.1. NCBI lineage: Bacteria > Pseudomonadati > Pseudomonadota > Alphaproteobacteria > Rhodobacterales > Roseobacteraceae > Ruegeria > Ruegeria sp. H7. The sequence goes on along the minus strand of NZ_JBQFNZ010000015.1, from coordinate 23,426 downwards.
ACCCATTGGCGTGGCGATCCGGCGGCGCTGTGGCCCGAGGCGCGTTCGGTGATCATGTTGGCCGAGAGCTATACGCCCGAGCATGACCCGACCGAAGTGTTGGCACATCCCGAGCGCGGGGCGATTTCGGTTTATGCTCAGAACAAGGATTACCACGATCTGGTCAAGAAGCGCCTGAAGCGGTTGGCGCGGTGGCTGATTGCTGAAGCCGGGGGTGAGGTGAAGGTGTTTGTCGATACTGCTCCGGTGCCCGAAAAGGCCTTGGGGCAAGCGGCAGGGTTGGGATGGCAGGGCAAGCACACCAATCTGGTCAGCCGGGATTGGGGCAATTGGGCTTTCATAGGGTCTGTTTTCACGACTTTGGACATTGCATCGGACATGGCCGAGACGGATCATTGCGGATCGTGTCGTGCCTGTCTGGACAGTTGTCCGACCGATGCATTCCCGGCCCCGTATCAGTTGGATGCGCGGCGGTGCATTTCCTATCTGACCATCGAACACAAAGGCCCGGTGGATGAAGAGTTGCGCGGGAAGTTGGGCAACCGGATTTATGGCTGCGATGATTGTCTGGCGGCCTGTCCGTGGAACAAGTTTGCCGTGGCCGCCAGTGACATCCGATATGCGGCCCGCGCTGACCTGAAGGCCCCGGCGCTGGCGGAACTGGCAGGTCTGGACGATGCCGCGTTTCGGGCGAAGTTTTCGGGCTCTCCCATCAAGCGGATCGGGCGGGATCGGTTTGTGCGCAATGTGCTTTATGCGATTGGCAATTCCGGGCAGGCGGCGTTGCGCTCCGTGGCGCAGGGTTTGACCGACGATCCTGATGCAGCAGTGGCAGATGCGGCGCGCTGGGCGGTGAATCGACTGCCCTGAATGCCGCAAACAGGCTGGACGTGGCGGTCCAAACCTCTAAACCCATGCGAAGCGAACAGATGGAGGACCCGATGGCGCTGGCTTTGGGGGTGGATACGGGCGGAACCTATACCGATGCGGTGTTGATCCGGGATGAGCGTGAGGTGATCGCCTCGGCCAAATCCCTGACAACACGAACCGATCTGGCGATCGGAGTGGGCAAAGCAATTTCGGCCGTGTTGAACGAGGCGCAGGTCACGCCCAATCAGATCTCGATGGCGTCGTTGTCGACCACATTGGCAACAAACGCTCTGGTCGAGGGGCAGGGCGGCCGCGTGGCGCTGATCTATATCGGATTCAAAGAAAGTGATCTTGAAAAGCACGGGCTGAAGGATGCGCTGAAGGGCGATCCGGCGTTGGTCGTTGCCGGTGGGCACAGCCATGCGGGCGGTGAAGTGAGGCCGCTGGATACAGAGACGCTGGAGGCGTTCTTAGACTCTCACAAAGGGATTTCAGGCTTTGCCGTTGCCGCCCAATTCGCGACCCGCAACCCGGCGCATGAGTTGGAGGCGGCGCGGATCATCGCGGAAAAGACCGGTGCGCCGGTCACGTGCTCTCATCACCTGTCGGCCAAGCTGAACGGGCCTAAACGCGCTGTGACGGCGGTGCTGAATGCCCGGTTGATCGGGATGATCGACCGTCTGATCGGGCGCGCGCAGGATCAGTTGCTGGCCTTGGGCATTACCGCGCCGATGATGGTGGTGCGCGGCGATGGCGCGTTGATGAGCGCCGAACAGGCCCGCGAACGACCCATCGAGACCATCCTCAGTGGACCTGCCGCGTCGATTGTAGGGGCCAAATGGCTGACGGGGGCCGAGAACGCTCTGGTCTCGGACATTGGCGGGACGACCACTGACGTGGCGCTGATCCGGGACGGCAAACCCGCGATTGATCCGGCGGGTGCGCAGGTCGGCGGGTTTCGCACCATGGTCGAGGCGGTCGCCATGCGGACCCATGGGCTTGGCGGCGACAGCCAGGTGCATGTCGTGACCGAAGGTTTGGGTGGCGGCGTCTTTCTGGGGCCGCGGCGGGTTCTTCCTGTGTCACTGATCGCATCGGAAGCGCCCGAGGTGATCCACGCCGCTCTGGACGAACAACTGCGCGCAACAACAGTCGGCGAGCATGACACGCGGTTCGCCCGCCGTGTGCCGGGTGTCCACGCCGATGGGGTCGGCGCGCGGGAAGAGGCGCTGTTGGACAGGTTGGGCGATCAGGTTCTGCCGCTCGGTGCCTTGTTGCGGACGCGGATGGAAAACGGTGCGCTGACCCGGTTGGTGGATCGCGGAATTGTTCAGGTCTCAGGGGTGACACCATCCGATGCCAGCCATGTGCTGGGGCGGGTCGATGCGTGGGATGCAAATGCTGCGCGAAAGGCGCTGGAACTGGTGGCGCGCAAGCGGGTCGGGTCGGGCGACATGCTGGCCACATCGCCCGAGCAGCTGGCGCAAATGATCATCGACCAACTGACCGAACAGACCAGTTTGACCTTGTTAGAGGCTGCTTTTGCCGAAGAGACCGATGATTTCGGCCTCGCGCCCAAGGACCTGGCCCGGCATGTTCTGACCCAACGCGGGCTGGCGCAGCACCGGGGTTTGCTGGCGCTGGATGCGGCGCTGAACGTGGATGTGGTGGGGCTGGGCGCCTCGGCCCCCAGCTACTACCCTGCGGTGGGGGATCGGCTGCGTTGTCAGATGGTGCTGCCGGACCATGCGGGCGTCGCCAACGCCATCGGTGCGGTTGTCGGACGACTGACCTTGCGGCGATCGGGATCAGTGACCTCTCCGACCGAAGGCCGGTACCGCGTTCATCTTGAGGACGGCCCGCAGGATTTCGGCGCCTCGGATGAAGCGCTGGCCCTGTTGGAACGGGTCCTGCGCGCCGAGGCTGAGGGTGCCGTACGCGATGCCGGGGCCGAGGACATCCGGGTCGTCGTCGACCGCGACATCCGAACGGCGCGGGTGGAAGAACGGGATGTGTTTGTCGAGGCGATGCTGACTGTTGAAGCCAGCGGTCGCCCTCGGGTGGCGACGAGTTAGACCCCCTCAGATTTCCGAGGGGGCACCGTTATTCAGCCGCGTCGCGTTTGGGTAGGACCCAGTCCTTGCGCGGGAAATGGCAGGTGTAGCCATGCGGGATGCGGACCAGATAGTCCTGATGTTCCGGCTCGGCTTCCCAGAAATCGCCGACCGGTTCGACCTCGGTCACGACCTTGCCGGGCCACAGGCCGCTGGCGTTCACATCGGCAATCGTGTCCAGCGCGACCTGTTTCTGGCCGTCATCCACATAGTAGATGGCCGAGCGATAGCTCATCCCGCGGTCATTGCCCTGCCGGTTTGGTGTGGTCGGGTCGTGGATCTGAAAGAAAAACTCCAGAAGCTCACGATAGGTGATTTGCGTCGGATCGAACCAGATCTCGATCCCTTCGGCATGGGTGCCGTGGTTGCGATAGGTGGCGTTGGGCACATCGCCGCCGGTATAACCGACCCGGGTGCGGGATACGCCGGGCAGTTTGCGGATCAGGTCCTGCATGCCCCAAAAGCAACCTCCGGCCAGAACGGCGCGTTGTTCGGTCATCAGATATCCTCCACATGAATCAGGTATTCGCCATAGCCTTCGTCTTCCATCTCGTCGCGATGGACGAACCGCAGCGAGGCGGAATTGATGCAGTATCGTAGCCCACCATGTTCACGAGGGCCATCGGGGAACACATGCCCCAAATGGCTGTCGCCATGTTTCGAGCGGACCTCGGTCCGGATCATGCCGTGGGTGGTGTCGCGAAACTCTTCCACATGCTCGTGGATGATCGGCTTGGTGAAGCTGGGCCAGCCACAACCGGATTCGTATTTATGGGTCGAGGCGAACAAAGGCTCGCCCGATACGATGTCCACATAGATGCCGGGTTCTTTGTTTCCCAGATACTTGCCGGTTCCCGGGCGCTCGGTGCCGTTGCGCTGGGTTACATGGAATTCTTCGGGGGAAAGAGCGGCAATGGCCTCGGGGTCTTTGGTATAACGGGTCATGGCGTCTCCGGGTCTTGTTTCTTTGAGCCAATATTTGGGGTGCGGGGCCGCGAATGCAAAGGCATATTTCAACCGCCTCTCGGCTTCGTGCAAGTGATCTGCCGGTCGGTTTCAAGCGTATTATTTACAAAAGGAGGACAGCCCATGCTCAGATTACTGCTTTTGACCGCATTGATTCTGGTGGGGCGGTCCGTTCAGGCGGCCCCGCTAACGGGCGAGTTTGCGTCGATTGATGGCGGCACTTTGTCCATCGAGGATTGGCGCGGGCAGCCCGTGTTGGTGGTCAACACCGCGTCGCAATGCGGATTCACCGGCCAATATGCCGCCTTGCAGGACGTGCACGAGGCGTATTCGCCGCGCGGTCTGGTGGTGCTGGCCGTTCCGTCCGATTCCTTCAATCAGGAGCTGGGTTCCGCAGATGAGGTCAAACAGTTCTGCGAGATGAATTATGGTCTGACCCTGCCAATGACCGATATCACACCGGTCACGGGCGGGGATGCGCATCCGTTTTACAAGGCTGTGGCCCAGCAGACGGGCTTTGTGCCCAATTGGAACTTCAACAAGATCCTGATCGATCCTGAGGGCGAAGTTGCCGCCACCTACGGGTCGAATGTCAGGCCGGATTCGCGCAAATTGCTGACCAGGGTCGAAGGCATGTTGCGCTGAACGCCTCGGCCCTGAACCTTCCAGACTTAAGCTGCGTTTTCTGATCCCAAAGTGGGATCAGATCGGCTAATACTTGGCCGTAACGATCATTTCGTCCATTTTTGTTGATTGACCAGCCAATTAAACATACAAAGGTGCGATCTGACCAAATAAGGGAGGTGTGTCAGTGCTACTGGAGTACATTCTATCTTTCGGCGTCCTGCTGGCCCTGGGCCTGGTCGCTTTCTTCGTGGTGAAATGGTGGAACCTGCGCTGTGTCGGCGTCACCCCCGTCCACCTGTTCACCTTTATCGCGATCCTGTTCACGTCCGGGCTGGACGTTGGCCTGATCATGTTCCCCCTGACCGAGTTCGGCGGCTATGCTGAAGAGCCGGCCTACGCCTTCGCCAACCCGTTGGCGATCGAGTTCGGGTTCTGGGGCTTCCTGATCTGGGCGTTCTACTTCCTGACGGCTTTCTATTTCTGCGTGATCGAACCACGTGTGAAGTTCTTTGAGATCCCGCTGGTCAAACTGATCAACAACGTGGTGATCATCGGTACCTGTGCCTTCACCGCCAGCCTGTTCCTGATCTATCTGCCCGGCTACATCCCCGAAATCGGCGATGGTCAATCCGTGGTGACGACCTTCTATGTCATTGTATTCGTGGTTATTCTGGCGGCGGCCTATTCGTCGACCGACCTGAAATATGTGCGGATCCTGTCGGTGGGCTCGACCTTCCTGTTCCTGTCGCTGATCATCGGCATGTGGATTGCAGGCGGCATGGGCCTGACCGGGTTCTTTGAAACCGGCAGCAATATCGGCGCGTATTTTGCCAACATCCACAAGTTCGTTCTGCCGCTGACCGACTATCACGCCTTCTACCTGTTCTGGTGGTTTGCATGGTCAATCATGATCGGCCAGTTCACCTCGCGCTTTGTCGGTGGTCTGACCACATGGCAGTTGCTGGCGGCGCTGCTGATCTTCCCGTCGATCCCGCTGGGGATCTGGTTCACCGTTCTCTACTACTACCACCTGAACGGCATCGACACGGCGGGCATCACCAATATCGCCATGGTGATCGTGGGCGTGACCTTCGTGATCAACTCGCTGGACTCGCTGATCCGCCTGTACACGGACAACCTGAACATGACGGTCGAACGGTTCGGCAAGCTGCCTTACGTGGCCGGCAACGTTGCCATGCTGTTCATCTTGACCCTGCTGTTCCAAAGCCAGTGGCTGCAGATCCAGTGGATCGGCGCGGTTGTGGTCGGCCTCTATCTGGCTTGCGTGGTCTATATCCTGATCACCAAGCGCAAAGAGGTGCTGAGCATCGATTCAATGCCCGAAGGCCGCGATCTGGACTTCCACAAGGTTGAGACGGTTCACTGATCCAAACCACACGAAGCCAATAGCGGGCGCCTCGATGGGCGCCCGTTTTCTTTCCCCGGGCTTGGAAGCCCGCGGCTGCGCGCTATCCTTCTCTCCGGGAAATCGGGAAAGCTTTGTAATGTTGGAAGAAAACAGAAAAGATCTGGATGCAGAGAAGCAGAAGAAAACTCTGTTGCGTCTGATTGAGGTGCTCAGCGCATCTGATCCCGATCTCTACTACCGACCCACCAGTGACATTGCGGCCTATCTGGAGAAATACATCCGTAAAAACGCACGCCTAACAGCAGAAGAGCGTGCCCTGATGGAAAGTCTCAGCCGTCGCGACCTGGAGGTTCTGCTGAGCCTCCATTGAAAAAGGGCCCCCAAACGGCGGCCCTTCGTCATTGTCCGTAAAGACTGAAATCAGCCGTTCACGCTGTCTTTCAGTGCCTTCGCGATGGTCATTTTGACCACCTTGTCGGCTTCTTTCTTGAACTGCTCGCCGGTGGCGGGGTTGCGCACCATGCGCTCGGGGCGTTCGCGGCAGTAGATTTTGCCAACGCCGGGCAGGGTGACGGCACCGCCAGCCGAAACTTCGCGGGTGATCAGGCCGGTGATGGCCTCCAGCGCGGAGTTTGCGGATTTCTTGTCGGTTCCCATTTCCTCAGCGAGAGCAGCAACCAGCTGAGTCTTTGTCATAGGCTTTGCCATTTCTTGGTCTCCTTAACGTGCCCGATAAATAGGGCCTCACCGCGTAACTGTAACGGGATATTGTGGGCGAACACAACGAATAGTAGCGCTGAAACCCCTAAAAATATGGGGATTTCGTTGCTTTTTTGCGTCACAGGAAGGCTGTTTCGTCGAAAGACCGCAATTTCCGGCTGTGCAAACGCTCTAGCGGCATACCGCGCAGGTGTTCCATCGCTCGTATTCCAATCGCCAGATGGCGGCTGACCTGCGTCGTATAGAAGGACGAGGCCATGCCGGGAAGCTTCAATTCCCCATGCAGCGGCTTATCCGACACACATAGCAAAGTGCCGTAGGGCACCCGGAATCGATAGCCATTTGCGGCGATTGTGGCGCTTTCCATATCCAGCGCAATCGCGCGGGATTGGCTGAGCCGCTGCACCGGGCCGGATTGATCGCGCAGTTCCCAATTGCGGTTATCGACCGAGGCAACTGTTCCGGTGCGCATGATCCGCTTCAGCTCATACCCTTCAAGCTTGGTAACCTCGGCCACGCCATGTTCCAACGCCACCTGAATCTCGGCCAATGGCGGGATCGGAACCCAGACGGGCAGGTCATCGTCCAGCACCTTGTCTTCGCGCAGATAGGCATGGGCCAGAACAAAATCCCCCAGCGCCTGCGTGTTACGCAGACCGGCGCAGTGCCCGACCATCAGCCAGGCATGGGGGCGCAGAACAGCGATATGATCGGTCGCGGTTTTGGCATTCGACGGGCCAACCCCAATGTTGACCAACGTGATCCCCGAGCCATCAGCCCGTTTCAGGTGATAGGTCGGCATCTGCGGCAGTTTCAAAGGCTGCTCCAGCGTCGCGTCCGCGGTCGTGATCTCGACATTCCCGGTCGAGACAAAGCTGGTATAGCCGCTGTTCGGATCAGCCAGTTGTTCGCGCGCGTAATTCTCGAACTCCGAAACGTAGAACTGGTAGTTGGTGAACAGAACGTGGTTCTGGAAATGGCTGGGGTCGGTGGCTGTGTAATGCGACAGGCGCGCCAGCGAATAATCCACGCGCTGCGCAGTGAACAGGGCCAGCGGGCCGACCTCATCATGGTCATGCACGCCGTTGACGATGTCGTCATTGGTGGTGGTAAGATCCGGCACGTCGAACACGTCGCGCAGGGTGAACCCGGCCGCGCCCTGATGCGGAACCACCAGATCGGGGTTGTTGGCCACTGCGAAATGCACCGGGATCGGGGTGTCCGATGCGCCGATGGTCACCGGCTGGTCGTGGTTCTTGATCAGCAAAGCGATCTGTTGCGTCAGGTAGGACCGGAACAGATCAGGCCGCGTCACGGTTGTTGCGTGGATGCCGGGCTCGGACACGTGACCAAAGCTCAGCCGGCTGTCGACCTGTGCGTAAGAGGACGTCTTGATACGAATTTCCGGGTAATATGCTCTGAATCGTTCAGACGGCGCGCCGCTTTGCAGGGCCGAGGCAAAGCTGTCGCACAGAAACTCTGTGGCTTGCTTATACAGCAGCTCCAGCCGCGCGACGGCGGCGTCCGGGTCGGTGAATTGTTCCGGTTTTGGTGCGTCAGGTGTTTTTATTGTTGTCATGCCAGTGGTTCCAGAAGGTCTATCTTTTCAAATGTCCGCACATCCACCAGCCCCAGGTCGGATATCCTGAGTTCCGGGATCACGACCAGCGCCAGAAGCGAGTGCTGCATATACGCGTTGTTCAGTTGGCATCCGCAGGCCTTCATCGCCTCGACCATCTGTTCCGCCTTCGCCGCGACCTGCGTGGCGGGGCTGTCGGACATCAAACCGGCAATGGGCAGTTCGACCAGCGCAATCTCTTGCCCGTCGCGGAACAGGGTGATCCCGCCGCCAACTTCGGCCAGACGGTTTGCGGCAAGGGCCATCTGATCGCGGTCGGTGCCCACGACGATCATATGGTGGCTGTCATGCGCCACGGTCGAGGCCATGGCCATTTTCCCCTGATAGCCAAAGCCCGAGACAAAGGCGTTTGTCACGCCGCCCGTGGCGCGGTGCCGTTCCACCAATGCAATCTGGCAGACATCGCCTTCACCCTCGACCAGCCCACCGATGATCGGCAGCTCTGCCTTCAGCGCTTTGGTCGGGGCCTGATTCTCGACAACGCCGATGACGTTGGCCTGAACCCTGTTCGCGCCCGCAGGCGGTTTGATTTCGAAATCGCCTGAGGTCAGGTTATGCCCCAAATGCACCGTGTTGCGTGCCTTGTCGGGCCAGTTCAGATGTGGGCAGTCCACGGTGATGACGCCGTTCTCGGCCACAACGTTCCCCCGGGCGATCACCGTCTCAATCGGCAGCGTGCTAAGGTCGGAACTGAGGATAATGTCGGCCCGCCGCCCGGGCGTGGCCGAGCCGATCTCACGCTCCAGCCCGAAATGGCTGGCGGTGTTGATCGTGGCCATTTGCAGCGCCACCAGCGGATCGCAGCCGCAGGCAATCGCGTGGCGCACAACCCGGTTCATGTGGCCTTCATTGACCAGCGTGCCCGAGTGGCAGTCATCCGTGCACAGAATGAAATTGCGCGGGTCCAGCCCCTTTTCAGTGATGGCAGTGATCTGGCTTTCCACGTCATACCAGGCCGAGCCCAGGCGCATCATCGACCGCATCCCCTGTCGCACGCGCGCAATCGCGTCAGCCTCGCAGGTGCCTTCGTGGTCATCCGCTGGCCCACCTGCGACGTAGGCTGCAAAATCAGGCCCTAAATCAGGCGATGCATAATGCCCGCCCACCGTTTTCCCGGCGCGCTGGGTGGCCGCTATTTCGGCCAGCATCTTTGGATCACCGTGGATGACACCGGGGAAATTCATCATCTCGCCCAGCCCGATGATCCCCGGCCAGTTCATTGCTTCCGACACATCCTCGGGCGTGATCTCATAGCCGGTCGTTTCCAATCCGGGGGCCGAGGGCGCGCAAGAGGGCATCTGGGTGAAGATATTCACCGGTTGCAGCAGCGCCTCGTCATGCATCATGCGCACACCGTCCAGACCCAGCACATTGGCAATCTCATGCGGATCAGTGAACATCGAGGTTGTGCCATGCGGGATCACGGCCCGCGCAAATTCGGCCGGGGTCAGCATGCCGGATTCGATATGCATATGACCGTCACACAGACCGGGCAGGATATAGCGCCCCTGCGCCTCGATGATCTGGGTGTCGGGGCCAATGCAGTGCCCGGCGTCAGGTCCGACAAAGGCAATCCGCCCCTCGGCAATGGCGACGGAATGTTCCGGCAACAGCTCGCGGCTGTGCACATTCACCCAGATGCCACCGCGAATGACCGTATCTGCCGCCTCGCGACCGGCTGCTACGGCAATCAAACGAGGGGCGACATCGGGCCAGCTTGGGAAAGGTGAGTATTCCATGGCTCAACTTTCCCGAATGCGCGGTCAGGTGCAACCCCGGTAATCCCGTATCATGAAATCATCATATGGCACGGCCGCAGCGCGCCAGCGCTGCCCGGCCCAACCAGAGAAGCTGCCCCGCAAGGGGCCGCGACGATGGGCGGGAGGTCCCCCGCCCCGATCTTGCGCCGACCTCAATTGGCGCAAACGTCCATAGATGTGCGAACCGAACCTGAACGCAATAGGGGTGAATCGAACCAACATAACTCTGGCATAAGTTCTACTAATGGAACGGGGGAAAATTATTTGTTGGTCAAACACCCCGGCGCAAGGCAGGCTTTGCCAAGATCAGCCGCCAAAGGAGCGTTTCCATGAGTGTCGCCAATCTTCGCCCCAATATCGACCACTGGTCCGAGCGTGTCGATATGGCCGCAACTTTCCGCTGGACCGAGCGTCTGAACATGCACGAGGCCGTGGCCAACCATTTCAGCCTGGCGGTGAATGACGACGGCACGCAGTTCCTGATGAACCCCAATCAGATGCATTTCAGCCGAATCCGCGCCTCGGACCTGTTGTTGCTGGATGCCAATGACCCCAAGGTGATGAGCCTGCCCGGCGCGCCGGACCCGACCGCCTGGGGCCTGCACGGCTCGATCCACCGCCATTGCGCCCATGCCCGCTGCGTGATGCATGTGCATTCGATCTTCGCCACGGTTCTGGCCTCGCTGGCCGACAGCAATCTTCCTCCGATCGATCAGAACACCGCCACGTTCTACAACCGCTATGTCATTGACGAGGAATTCGGCGGGCTGGCGTTTGACAGCGAAGGGGAACGCTGCGCCTCGATGCTGTCGGACCCGAAGAAAAAGGTCATGATCATGGGCAACCACGGTGTTCTGATCATCGGCAGCGACCCTGCGGACACGTTCAACCGGCTGTTTTATTTCGAACGCGCTGCCGAAACCTATATTCGCGCGCTGCAAACCGGCCAGCCCCTGCGCGTACTGTCCGATGAGATCGCCGAAAAGACCGCGCAGGAACTGGATGACTATCCCGGTCAGGCCGAGGCGCATCTGCGCGAGATCAAAGCGGTTCTGGACGCCGAAGGCTCGGACTACGCAACCTGATCAAGGCGTCAGCCCGCCCAACCCGATCCCCGCTGGCGGCAGGACCGGGTGTGAAAACCAGCGCGACAAAGGAAAGCTGACATGTCGGACAACGCACCGATGCAGGACATGAGCAAAGAGTGGAACTATCACCCGGATTTGCCGCTTCGGAACCCATCCATTTTCCAGTGGCCGCCGCGCCCGGCCTTCCTGCTGGGCTGGGTGGCCAGAAACTGGCTGACGCTCAGCGAGCGGGTATTGATGCTGGCCCTCGCGGTCGCGCTGTGGGCGTTCTTTTATCCGTCGCTTGAGACCGCGCAAACATTTGCCTTTGGTTGGATATTTCAGATCTGGCTGGTGAACTTCGCAATGATCTTCGCGGTGGCTGGCGGGCTGCACTGGTATTTCTATATCCGCAAGTCGCAAGGCAAGAAGCTGAAGTTTGAACGTCGAGAGCAGGGCAGAAATAACGCGCTGTGGAGCTTCAGCGATCAGGTCAAGGACAACATGTTCTGGTCTCTGGGGTCAGGCGTATTGCAATTGACCGGGTTTCAGGTGGTGACGATGTGGCTGATGGCCAACGGATATGTGCCGGTCATCACCTTCGCCGAAAACCCGGTCTGGTTTGTGCTGTGGCTGATCCTGATCCCCATGTGGTCGGCCTTTCATTTCTATTGGGTGCACCGGCTGCTGCATCAGCCGTTTCTGTATAAGAAGGTCCACAGCCTGCACCACCGGAACGTCAATATCGGCCCATGGTCCGGCCTGTCGATGCACCCGGTCGAGCATTTCTTTTACCTGACGACGCTCTGCATCCACTGGATCGTGCCCTCGCACCCCATTCATCTGTATTTCCACATTGTGTTTCAGGGCGCCGGAGCCGCGATGAGCCATACGGGCTATGAAAGGCTGCTGATCAAAGACAAAAAACGTCTGGCGCTGGGCACGTTTTATCACCAGCTGCACCACCGCTACTACGAATGTAACTATGGCAATCAGGAAATGCCGTGGGACCGTTGGTTCGGGACGTTCCATGACGGATCCCCCGAAGCAACCGCCGACACGCGGGCCCGGAAAAAGCGGATGTTTGGATGACCGAACTTACCCCCGTGTCTGCGACAGACGCAGCGCGCGGGGGGTGATGGTGAACTCGGCCTTGAATGCCCGTGTCAGCGCGCTGGGGTCGTCATACCCGGCGCGCAGGGCGATCTCACCTATGGTCAAATCCGTCTCGGCCACCAGCTTGCGGGCAAGATTCAGCCGCAGACGCCGATAGACCTGCGCGGGCCCGGCCCCCAACTCGGCCTGCATCCGCACCGACAGCGCCTTTTGCGACCGGCCCACCCGGCTGGCAATTTCGGAGATCGGCAACGGGCGTTCCAGATGTTCCTGCATCAGGGCCAAAGCCTTGTTGACATAGCCGCTGGTCGCACCCGCGCCGCCCTCATGCGACCGGGCGGAATCGCGGGTCATGAACAAGTGCGCCACTTCCAGCGCCAGTGCCTGCCCCTGATCCCGGCCGATCAGGTGCAGAACCAGATCAAAGGCGGCCATCGCGCCGGAGCAGGTGATGCGGTTGCGGTCGATCACGTATCTCTCGCGCACGGTGTCGATGTCGGGAAACCGTTCGGTGAAGCCTGTCAACTCCTCCCAATGAATCGTCGCGCGGTGCCCGTCCAACAAGCCCGCCAAAGCCAACAGCCAGCTTCCGGTGTCCAGCCCGGCCAGCGTGTCATAGCGTTCGGCCGCAGACCGAAGCCCAGCCTGTGTCTGCCAGTTGCCATGGGTGCGAAACCCATAAGACGGCATCACCATCAGGGTGTCGCCGTTGGCGGTTTGCAACGGGCCATGAGGTGCCACCTGCAGGCCCGAGGATGAGGTTACCGGCCCCGAGGTCAGCGACAGAAACCGCCACTGATACAGATTGCGCCCCGACAGCGTATTGGCGGCCCTCAACGGCTCGACCGTGTTGGCCAGACAATGGTTCGAGAATCCCTCGAACAGAAGCACACCGATTTGCTGCGGTGCAGAGGGGGATTTAGTCCATTTCTGCATGATAAACGTCTATTCCCGCACGAGGTGTTTCTCAACCCCGGTCACGATACGCGCACGACCAGATGTGGAGAATTCAGATGCAATATGGCCTGTCCGACGAACAGGAGATGATCGCCTCGACCGTGCGCAGCTTTGTCGAGAACGAGATTTACCCGCATGAAGAGCTGGTCGAACGCACCGGCGAAGTCCCGCATGAGATTGCGGAAGAAATCAAGCGCAAGACCATCGAGTTGGGCTTTTACGCCTGCAACTTTCCCGAAAGCGTCGGATGCGCCGGTCTGAACCATCTGGAATTTGCGCTTGTCGAACGTGAACTGGGGCGCGGTTCGATGGCGTTGAACCATTTCTTCGGACGTCCTCAGAACATTCTGATGGCCTGCGAAGGCGAGCAGGTCGAGCGTTACCTGATGCCCGCCGTTCGCGGTGAGCGGATGGATGCGCTGGCGATGACCGAACCCGGTGCAGGCTCGGATGTGCGGGGCATGAAATGCGCCGCCGTGCGCGATGGCGGGGACTGGGTGGTCAATGGCACCAAACACTTCATCTCGGGGGCCGAGCACGCCGATTTCATCATCGTCTTCATCGCGACGGGTGAGGATCAGACGCCCAAAGGGCCGAAAAAGCGGATCACCGCGTTTCTGGTGGATCGCGGCACGCCGGGGTTCACGATCCGCGATGGGTACAAGTCGGTCAGCCATCGCGGCTACAAGAACATGGTTCTGGATTTCGACGATTGCCGCCTGCCCGACGCGCAGGTTCTGGGCGAGGTTGATGGTGGGTTCGAGGTGATGAACACCTGGCTCTACGCCACGCGCATTACCGTTGCGGCCATGTCCGTGGGACGCGCGCGCCGGGCCTTTGACTACGCGCTGGATTACGCGGCGACGCGCGAACAGTTCGGCCAGAAGATCGGCAAGTTTCAGGGCGTGTCCTTCCAGATCGCCGACATGATCACTGAAATCGATGCGGCGGACCTGCTGACGCTGGCGGCGGCGGACCGGCTGGACAAAGGGCTGCCCGCGAATCGCGAGATTGCGTCAGCCAAGCTTTACGCATCCGAGATGCTGGCGCGGGTAACGGACGCCGCAATACAGGTTCATGGTGGGATGGGCCTGATGGATGACTATCCGCTGGAACGGTTCTGGCGCGATGCACGGGTCGAGCGTATCTGGGACGGCACCAGCGAGATCCAGCGCCATATCATCAGCCGGGACCTGCTGAGGGCGCTGGGCGCATGAGGCCACTCGGGCGTGTCTTGAACCCTGCGTCCATGGCCGTGATCGGCGGCGGGGCCTGGTGCGCGGAAGTGATCAATCAGGCCCGAAAGTTCGGGTTCTCAGGGGATATCTGGCCGGTTCACCCCAAGGCGCAGCAAGTGGCGGGTATGCCCGCCTTTGCCACCATCGAAGACCTGCCCAACCCGCCGGATGTGGCCTTTATCGGTATTAACCGGCACGCGACGATCTCGGCCGTTGCGGCTTTGTCCTCGGCGGGGGCAGGTGGCGCTGTGTGCTTTGCGTCCGGCTTTACCGAGGCGCGGGCCGAGGATGATCAGGGCGCTGATTTGCAGGCGCAGCTGGTTGCGGCAGCGGGGGATATGCCGATCCTCGGGCCCAACTGCTATGGGTTCGTCAACGGGTTGGAGCGCGCGGCAGTCTGGCCGGATCAGCACGGGATGCGCCCTGTGGATCGCGGTGTGGCGATCCTGACCCAAAGCTCGAACATTTCGATCAACATGACGATGCAGCGCCGGGCCCTGCCTTTGGCGTTCATGCTGACCTGTGGGAATCAGGCGCAGACGCATCAGGCGGATGTGGCCTCGACCCTTTTGGACGATGACCGGATCACCGCGATTGGCGTCCATATCGAGGGATTTGGCGATTTGCGGAAATGGGAAGCCTTGGCGCGAAAAGCGCGCGAAAGGGATGTTCCTGTTGTCGCGCTGAAAATGGGCCGCTCGGACCACGCGCAGGCGGCCACGATTTCGCATACGGCGTCGCTGGCGGGTGGGGATGCCGGGGCGCAGGCTTTCCTGGATCGTCTGGGGATCGCCCGGCTGGACGACATCCCGAGCTTTCTGGAATGCCTTAAACTGCTGCATGTCACCGGGCGTTTGGACGGCAACGGGCTGGCCTCGATCAGTTGTTCAGGCGGCGAGGCGAGTTTGGCGGCAGATATGGCCGAAGGGCGTGACCTGCATTTCCCACCGTTGACGGACCGGCAACGCTCGGATCTGCGCGCCGCACTTGGCCCGATGGTGGCGCTGGCCAACCCGTTGGACTACCACACTTATATCTGGCGGGACACGGATGCGATGACGCGCGCATGGTCCGGGATGACCGGGCCGGATAAGGCTCTGACCATGGCGATTGTCGATTATCCGCATACGGATCCGTCGGATTGGGAGTGCGCAACGCAGGCAGCGCTGAACTGTGTGGCGCAGACCGGGCGACCTTTTGCAGTGACTGCGACCCTGCCCGAGTTGATGCCCGAACATGTTGCGCAGTGTCTGTTGGAAGGTGGGGTTGTTCCGTTCTCGGGCCTGCATGAGGCGCTGTCCTCTGTCGAAGCGGCGGCGCGACTGTTGCCGGAACTGTCAGAGCCGGTGCTGTTGCCTGCGGATGCAGCTGCTGATCACGTGCTGACCGAGGCTGAGGCCAAGTCGGCTTTGGCCGCATTTGGCTTGCCCATCCCGCGCAACCGGGTGGTTGCGGTTGAGGACGCGGGGTGCGTGGCCGGTGAACTGGTTGGCCCGTTTGCAGTGAAGGGTGTCGGGCTGGCGCATAAGTCGGAACATGACGCGGTGCGTCTTGGGGTTTCGCCTTGCGATTTGGCCAAGACCGCGAAGTCGATCGGCACCCAGACGGTGTTGATCGAGGAAATGGCGACAGGCGGGGTGGCCGAGCTATTGATCGGGGTCACACGAGACCCGGCGCATGGCTATGTGCTGACCATGGGGGCCGGAGGGGTGCTGACCGAGATTCTGCGCGATACGGTTTCGGTTCTGGTCCCGTCCTCGCGCGCGACGGTTGAGCAGGCGCTGGGCAAACTGGCCTGCGCGCCGCTGCTGGCCGGGTACCGGGGCAAACCGCCTGCCAATATGGACGCAATTCTGGACGCGGTCGAGGCCGTTCAGAACTATGTCATTGCCAATGCCGCGACAGTTGAAGAAGTTGAGATTAACCCGCTGATCTGCACCGCCGAGGGCGCGGTTGCAGTCGATGCGCTGATCCGAAAGGCAAGTTCATGAGTCCGATCAAAACCCGTCGCGACGGTGCCATTCTCGAAGTCATTCTGGACCGGCCCAAGGCCAACGCGATCGATCTGGCCACCAGCCGCATCATGGGCGAGGTGTTTCGCGACTTTCGGGACGATCCGGAACTGCGTGTTGCGATCCTGACCGGGGGCGGCGAGAAGTTCTTTTGCCCTGGTTGGGATCTGAAGGCCGCAGCCGACGGTGATGCGGTGGATGGCGATTACGGCGTTGGCGGTTTCGGCGGGTTGCAGGAACTGCGCGATATGAACAAGCCGGTGATTGCGGCAGTCAATGGCATTGCCTGCGGCGGCGGTCTGGAACTGGCGCTGAGCGCCGACATGATCATCGCCTCGGAAAACGCCAGCTTTGCCCTGCCCGAGATCCGCTCGGGCACTGTGGCTGATGCGGCCAGTGTCAAGCTGCCCAAACGCATTCCCTATCACATCGCGATGGAACTGCTGCTGACAGGGCGTTGGTTCGACCCGGAAGAGGCCCGTCGTTGGGGGCTGGTCAATGAGGTCGTGCCCGCAGATCAGTTGATGGACCGCGCGTGGGAACTTGCCCGGTTGCTGGCCAGCGGCCCACCCCTTGTTTATGCGGCGATCAAGGAGATTGTGCGCGAAGCCGAGGATGCCAAGTTTCAGGACGTGATGAATCGGATCACCAGGCGGCAATTGGCCAGCGTGGATGTGCTGTATGGATCCGAGGACAATCTGGAAGGCGCGCGCGCCTTTGCCGAAAAGCGCGATCCGGTTTGGAAAGGGCGATAGGGGGCTCTGCCCCCGTCGCGGCACGCCGCGACTCCCCCGGGATATTTTTGGCCAGATGAAGGGCGGATCAGCTGCGCTCGAACAACGCGATGAACGCGGTGTCGTCTTTGTTGGGGCCGGCGGCGAGGTCGCCGTAGATGCGGACCTCGGGCAGGGTCAGGTTGCGGATGCGGTCGTGTGCGAGCTGGTGCAGCGCGTCGGCGAACCCCAGTTTTTCGAAATGTCTGGCATTGATCGAGAGCGCAAACTGGGCACCCGGGCGGGCGACGCGCAATAGGGCGGGCAGTACCTCGGGGCCAAGGTGGCCGTGGGTGAAAGTGCCTGAGGATACGATGCCGGAATAGCTGTGGCGCGGCACCGGGATACCGTGGTTCAGGTCGGCTTCGATGGCGTCGCGATAAATGTCCTTGCGCATGGCCTGGTCCAGCATTTCGGCGCTGATATCCGTGGCATCGATGGGGCCGACGCCCAACCCGGCCAGAATCGCACCGCAGAGGCCGGTGCCTGCGCCCACATCCAGCACCGGGCCTTGTCCGAAGGCACTGACAAAGGCGCGGGCGGTGTGGATGTGAAGTTGATAATCCTCACGCGCGGCGAAGCTGTCGTCATAATCGCCCGCCCATTCGGCATAAAGGCGCCTGTTGTCCTCGGGCGAGGTCAGCGCATAGGCGGTGTGCAGGTCGGGTGTTTTCTGGCTCATACCTAAAAGAAAGGCGCATGAGGGGATTCGAATCAAGTGCGTCTATGCGGCGCTTGCATCCCGGACCGGCTCGGATCATCTAGGGGGTATGACACAGACGCTTTTTTCCTTTGGACATGGGTATTCGGCGCAGGCGCTGTCGCGCAGGCTGGCGGCGGACGGGTGGCGCGTGATCGGCACGACACGGGACGAGGCCGGTGCCGATGCAATTCGGGCGTCGGGCGCAGAACCGATGGTCTGGCCCGGTGAAGTGCCGGATCTGGATGGGGTCACGCATGTGTTGATCTCGACCGCGCCAAGCGAGGAGGGCGATCCGGTTCTGATGGCGCTGGGCGACGAGATCGCAGCGCGGGCCGGACAGTTCGAATGGGTCGGTTATCTGTCGACCACTGGAATCTATGGGGATCATCAGGGCGATTGGGTGGATGAAGCCACGCCGCCTGCCCCAACTGCAAAACGGGGCCGGTGGCGATTGCAGGCCGAGCAGCAATGGTCGGCCATTCCCGGCCTGCCCGTTCACATCTTTCGCCTGGCCGGAATCTACGGCCCCGGACGCGGACCGTTTTCCAAACTCAAACGCGGCGGATTGCGGCGGATCATCAAACCTGGGCAGGTGTTTTCGCGGATCCATGTGGATGACATCGCGCAGGTTCTGGCGGCGTCGATCGCCGCGCCCAATCCCGGCGCGGTCTACAATGTCTGCGATGACGAGCCGGTGCCGCCTCAGGACGTGATCGGCTACGCCGCCGAGCTTCAGGGTCTGCCCCTGCCGCCCGCCGTTCCGTACGAAGAGGCGGACCTGACCCCGATGGCGCGCAGTTTTTACAATGAAAACAAGCGCGTGCGGAACAACCGCATCAAGGATGAACTTGGGGTGCGGTTGCTGTACCCCAATTACCGGGTCGGGCTAGAGGCGCTGATGAACGCTTACTGAGCGGCCTTGATCATGTCGGCCGCTTTTTCGGCGATCATAATGGTTGGCGCGTTGGTGTTGCCGGATACCAGCGTCGGCATGATCGAAGCATCGACAACGCGCAGCCCTTGAACCCCACGCACACGCAATTCTGGGTCGACCACGGCCATATCGTCCACGCCCATTTTGCAAGTGCCCACCGGGTGATAGATCGTATCGGCGCGGTCGCGAATATGGCGTTCCCAATCCGCATCCGTTTTGGCCGTTTCGGTCCCGAACATCTCTGAGTGTCGGAATTTGGCCAGCGCGGGGGCGTCCATGATCTGACGCATCATGCGAGCACCCTTGATCAGCGTCTCAAGATCGCGATCGTCAGACAGAAAGTTCGGGTCGATGGCGGGGGCGGCAAAGGGGTCGGCGCTGTGCAAGCCGACAGTTCCGCGGCTTTCGGGTCGCAGTTTGCAGACATGGCAGCTGTAGCCATAGCCGTAATGCAGCTTTCTGGCGTGATCGTCGACCATGGCGATGGCGAAATGCAATTGGATGTCGGGGCGGTCCAGATCGGCTGAGGTTTTCAGGAAACCCGCCCCTTCGGCGAAGGGGGTGGCAGCCATGGACACTCCGGTTTTGCGCCAGCGCCATATGTGGCCCAGAAGGCGGGCGGCGCCGATAAGGCCGATGCCGAAATTGTCGGTGTCCTTGCTGCGATAGGTCAGAATGAAATCCAGATGATCCTGCAGGTTCTTGCCGACACCGGGCAGGTCGTGCCGGACGGGAATCCCGTGCTGGCGCAGCTCGTCCGCCGCACCGATGCCGGACAGTTGCAACAGCTGTGGCGACTGCAGTGCGCCGGCGCACAGAATGACCTCGCGTTTGGCCGAAACCGAGTGGTCAGCGCCCTTTGCTTTTCTCTTGTAGATCACTCCGGTTGCGCGTTTGTCCTGTAAGGTCAGTTCTTTGGCATGAGCATGAGTGATCACGGTCAGATTCGCGCGGTCCATGACCGGATGGACATAGGCGGCTGCGGCGGAACACCTCTCGCCATTCCTGGCGGGGTCGTGAAACTGCGTCACCTGATACAGTCCGACGCCTTCATTGTCGCCGCGGTTGAAGTCCTGAATGCGTCGATGTTGCAGTTGTTCGGCTGCTTCCAAAAAGGCATGTGTGACGGGGCGCGGCTCTTTCTGATGTGACACCTGCAGCGGGCCGCTGTCCCCGTGCATCTCATCCGCGCCCTGTTCGTTGTTCTCGGCCCGTTTGAAATAGGGCAGGACGCTGTCCCAATCCCAGCCGGCGCAGCCTTGCGCGGCCCAGCCGTCATAATCCTGCTTTTGGCCCCGGATATAAAGCATCGCGTTAATTGCGCTGGATCCACCTAGGGCCTTGCCGCGCGGCTGGTACCCTTTGCGGCCATTCAGACCCGGTTGCGGAACTGTTTCAAACGCCCAGTTGCTGATCTTTGGACGCCCCGGCAAAGACGCGACAATTGCGGCGGGCATACGGATGCCGATATGGTCCCCTTTTCCCCCGGCCTCAAGCAGGCAGACCGTTATGTCGGGATCCTCGCTGAGGCGATTGGCCAAGACCGAGCCTGCGGATCCGCCGCCTACAATGACGTAGTCAAATTCCATTTATGTGCCTTTATCAATTGATTGCGCCAACTGGCCAAAGGGTCCGGACAAACGACGCAAGGGAATGGGTCCGACTGTGCCCGACTTACGGGAAAATTCAATCAGCATTTCAACTGTTGACACTAGGTAACTGTGCCCGGCTCACAACCAGGTCAAGTTGGAACCCCGGCGAGCTGCGGCCCACCATAGGAAAAAGCTATCACAACAATCCAAAAACAAAACTTATTCTCATGGCGCGGTTTTGCTATACCGGGCGCGACGCGAGATGGCAGAGATTGAGGTGCACGGTGTCGCAAGGTTCTGTTTTCCAAGACAGGAAATTGAAAACGACATCGGCGACATCTTACTGTGATCTTGTCGCGTAAATTTTGACCGCGCTAAGCCGCAAGACCTGAGCCAGGATTGGAGATCGATATGGACGGAAGTGATAACCCCAAAACAGGTGGATGCCCTGTGATGCATGGCGCGGGGACCCGGTCGAACCGGGACTGGTGGCCAAACCAGGTGAACCTGTCGATCCTTCATCAGCACGCGCCCGCGTCGAACCCGTTGGGTGCGGATTTCAACTATGCCGAAGAGTTCCAGAAGCTGGATATGAAGGCGTTGAAAGAAGACCTCTATGCGCTGATGACAGATTCGCAGGATTGGTGGCCTGCGGATTATGGCCATTACGGTGGTCTGTTCATCCGTATGGCGTGGCACAGCGCCGGGACGTACCGCACGGCGGATGGCCGTGGCGGGGCCTCGACCGGGAACCAGCGCTTTGCGCCGCTCAACAGCTGGCCGGACAATGGCAACCTAGATAAGGCGCGCCGCCTGCTGTGGCCGATCAAGCAGAAATACGGCAACCAGATCTCCTGGGCCGACCTGATGATTCTGGCGGGTAACTGCGCCATTGAATCGATGGGCGGCAAGACTTTTGGTTTCGCCGGTGGCCGCGAAGACATCTGGGCGCCCGAGGAAGACATCTATTGGGGGTCCGAGACCGAATGGCTCGCCCCGACCGACAACCCCAACAGCCGTTATTCGGGCGAGCGTGATCTGGAAAACCCACTGGCTGCCGTGCAGATGGGCCTGATCTACGTGAACCCCGAAGGCCCCGATGGTGAGCCGAACATTCTGGCCTCGGGCCGCGATATCCGCGACACCTTTGGCCGGATGGCGATGAATGACGAGGAAACCGTCGCTCTGGTCGCGGGTGGTCACACCTTTGGCAAGGCGCATGGCGCGGGTGACCCCGATCTGGTCGGCCCTGATCCCGAAGCCGCCCCGATCGAGGACATGGGCTTTGGCTGGATCAACAAGTTCGGTTCAGGCAAGGGTGACGACACCACCACCAGCGGTATCGAGGGCGCGTGGACCGCGAACCCGATCAAATGGGACAATGGCTATTTCGACCTGCTGTTCGGCTATGACTGGAACCTGACCAAAAGCCCCTCGGGCGCGTGGATCTGGGAACCGGTTGGCGTGAAAGAGGAAGACATGGCCCCGGCGGCGCATGATCCGTCGAAAAAGGTCAAGACCATGATGACCACCGCCGACATGGCGATGCGCATGGACCCGATCTATGGCCCGATCTCGAAACGCTTCCATGAAAACCCCGACCAGTTCGCCGATGCCTTCGCCCGCGCCTGGTTCAAGCTGACCCACCGCGATATGGGTCCGCGGTCTGCCTATATCGGCCCGGAAGCCCCGACCGAAGAGCTGTTGTGGCAGGACAACGTTCCCGCTGTGGATCACGACCTGATTGACGATGCGGATGTGGCCGACCTGAAAGCCAAGATTGCGGCAACTGGTCTGTCGGTGTCCGAACTGGTCTCGACCGCATGGGCCTCGGCCTCGACCTTCCGTGGGTCGGACAAGCGCGGCGGTGCCAATGGGGCCCGTATCCGCCTTGCGCCGCAGAAAGACTGGGACGTCAATGAGCCGATGAAACTGTCCAAGGCGCTGGAGGCGCTGGAAGGCGTTCAGGCGGCGTTCAACGGTGCGCAATCCGGTGGCAAGAAAGTTTCGCTGGCGGATATCATCGTTCTGGCCGGTGCTGTTGGTGTCGAACAGGCGGCAAAAGCTGGCGGTCAGGATGTCGAGGTTCCGTTCGCCCCGGGCCGCACCGACGCGACGCAGGAACAGACGGATGTGGACAGCTTCTCAGTGATGGAGCCCATCGCAGACGGGTTCCGCAACTACCAGAAGGCCGACTACACCGTCTCGCCCGAAGAACTGCTGGTCGACCGCGCGCAATTGCTGAACCTGTCCGCGCCCGAGATGACGGTGCTTGTCGGGGGGCTGCGTGTGCTGGGTGCCAATTTCGGCGACAGCAAGCATGGTGTGTTCACCGCTCGCGTGGGAACGCTCAGCAATGACTTCTTCACCAACATTCTGGATATGAGCACGGAATGGAAGCCGTCGGGCAAAGGCGTCTATGAAGGCCGCGACCGTGCCAGCGGTGAGGTCAAGTGGACCGGCACCCGCGTTGATCTGGTCTTCGGCTCGAACTCGCAACTGAGGGCGCTGGCCGAGGTCTATGGTCAGGCCGGTGCCGAGGGCAAATTCGTCTGCGACTTTGTCTCGGCCTGGAACAAGGTGATGAATGCGGACCGCTTCGACCTGAAGTAATTCCGCGTTGATCGCAGGAATAGCGCCGCCCGAGGAGACTCGGGCGGCGTTTTT
Organism: Ruegeria sp. H7; assembly: GCF_056532945.1. NCBI lineage: Bacteria > Pseudomonadati > Pseudomonadota > Alphaproteobacteria > Rhodobacterales > Roseobacteraceae > Ruegeria > Ruegeria sp. H7. The sequence goes on along the minus strand of NZ_JBQFNZ010000015.1, from coordinate 302 downwards.
GTTGGCCCGACTCTCGGGCGCATACCAAGCATTGGGTACGATTCCGCTGAATGGCCATTCCTTGCCGTGTTTTCAGGAATGGAGAAGACCGTTGTTGACGGGATTTTTTAAGCTAACATGTTGTTTTCATTAAGATTGGTAAGTTTCTGCCGAGAAATGTGAAGTTTTTTCAAAATGGGGGTTGCAGGTCCCGGGCCCAATCCGTAAATACCCCTTCACCGGCGCTGCTGAGGCGCTCGGGACGCGGCGGGAGCGGCGGAGACGCATCGGAGAGACGGTGGGCATTCGGAGGTTTTTGATTG
>NZ_JBQFNZ010000014.1:0-43463 GCF_056532945.1 Ruegeria sp. H7 | reverse complement strand
GTTTCGAAGCAGCTGCCAACCAAAACAGCGCGTTTGCCATGTAAAGACCCATAATCGCTCGGAAGACATGAGTCTGGTTCGTCCCTTCCACTGGAAATCCCAGCAAAACTGGGATCGAACGGCCGGGCATCAGACCGTATGACAACGCAATTGGCACGAGGCCGACGGCAGCAAGCAGAAGGACTAATCTAGCACTCATGGAGGACTCCTTCACGTAGAGGTTTCGCTTTTTGCGAAATTCCTAGTCGGTTATTTTGGGCATCCGATGATCCGAGCCGGATGCCCACGCTGCGGTGAGAAAGGCGTATTGGTTGCCTCGCTTCCTCTACTGAGAGATGCCGCCTTCGGTTGATGTTTGTTCTTCAACATGGTCTTGATTGGCGACCGGCTTCCCGCGCGGAGGGAACTCCTCGAAAGTAGCGAGATGTGCCTGCACTAACCGGGCGGCTGGGCCGAATGCCCACATTTTCTCACCCATCCAGCGGACGTACATACCGCTTTCCTCCGCAGCTTTTTCGTAGGGATCGCGGCGGAGGTTGAAAAGCAAGGGGGCGACCAATTCTTCCTTCGGGCCTGACCAGCCGTGGTTTTGAACGACAAAGTGCGCTTTCCAATCGTTGTAGCGTACTGCTTGGAGGTCCGTACCCTGATAGTAAATCAGCTCGCGGCGATTGCTCTCTTCATCCTCACCCGTCAGGTAAGATAGTTGATTGTAGCCATCGAGATGCACTTTATAGCCTTCATATCCCTCCAGGAGCTTTTCTCTTAGATCTGTCGGACCTCCAGCCGCAGCTACAAATGTTGGCATCCAGTCCATTCCACTGAAGATGCCATTCAAGACTTGACCTTCTGGAATTTTGCCCGGCCAGCGAATAATCGCAGGAACTCTAAAGCCACCTTCCCAAGTAGTACCCTTTTCCCCATGAAACGGAGTCGTACCACCATCGGGCCACGTCAGTGTTTCCGGGCCATTGTCGGCGGTGAACATCACTATTGTATTATCGGCAACTCCCAGATCCTCAAGGTGGCTGAGAACGTTACCAACGTTGTTGTCCAACTCCTTCATGACAACATCCTGAAGTCCGCGCCCATTGCCCAACATAGCTTCGTATTCGGGGCTGAGATGGGTCCAGACGTGTGCACGGGCAGGAGCCATCCAGACAAAAAACGGAGTGTCCGACTCTACTGCACGGGAAATGAAGTCCTTCGTGTAAGATGTCACTTCGTCATCCAAAGTCTTTTGGCGCTCCGGAGGCGCAGGCCCATCATCAATAATGCGCTGCTTCCCGACTTTTCCAAATCGCGGGTCGACTGTTTCGTCTACTTCCTCTGTTGCAAATGAATGAATGATGTTGCGAGGCGCAAATTGCGCGTTGAATTCTGGGTCGTCTGGCCAATCCGGATCAGACGTATATTCCATAGCATTCAAGTGATAGAGCCAACCCCAATACTCGTCGAAACCTTTTGTAGTCGGTAGGAACTCATTGAGATCGCCCAGGTGGTTTTTTCCGAATTGCCCCGTCGTGTACCCCAACTTTTTCAAGAACATCGGAAGCGTTGGGTCTTCTGGGTTTAAACCTATCGGATCGCCGGGAAGTCCTACAGTGTGCATCCCAGTCCTAATGGGCAATTGTCCAGTCATGAAAGCTGATCGACCAGCAGTACAACTTGGCTCGGCATAATAATCTGTGAGACGAGCACCCTCAGAGGAGAGGCGATCCAAGTTCGGCGTCTCGATGCTTTTGACACCTCCGTGGTAAACGCCGACGCTCGCCCAACCTACGTCGTCTGCCATGATGACAAGAATGTTGGGCGGGGTATGATCGTCGGCCCAAGCTCCAGTGAAAGCAAAGCAGACCGCGCCCGCTACTGAGACAAGTTTGTTCATTAAGACCTCCCAAAACGCTATTTCTCACCAACGATAGGAAAAACATCGGCTTGGAGGAACAGTCTAATTTGTTAACTTTTTGGGCACAGCACCTTGGTGCAAGAAATGTCTTCGGCCGCAAAGTCCGCTTAACTGCGATTCAGGTAACGAAGTTGTTCCGCGGCCTTTTCTCATGGCACCTGGTTCTATGTCGCGCTAACCTCCGCCCAATCGCGACAGAGGAATCCCGACCCATGCCCTTCACCCTTGCCACCTGGAACATCAACTCGGTCCGCCTGCGCGAGCCTATCGTGCTGAAATTGTTGCAGGAAGAGGCTCCGGATGTGCTGTGTTTGCAGGAATGCAAGTCTCCGGTCGAAAAGATCCCGACCGAAGGGTTTGCGGAACTGGGGTATACCCACATGGTTGCCCGTGGCCAAAAGGGCTATAACGGCGTCGCCATTCTGTCGCGCCTGCCGATGGAAGAGGTGGGCGACAAGGATTTCGCCGGTCTCGGCCATGCCCGTCACATTGCAGGGCGGTTGGAAAATGGCGTGACGATCCACAATTTTTACGTCCCGGCAGGCGGGGATGTGCCGGATCGTGAGGTGAATGAGAAGTTCGGGCAGAAGCTCGATTACCTTACTGATATGCGCGACTGGTTCCATGCGGAGAAGCCCGAGAAGTCCATTCTGGTGGGCGATCTGAACATCGCCCCGCGCGAAGATGATGTCTGGTCGCATAAGCAACTGCTCAAGGTGGTCTCACATACTCCGATCGAGGTTGACCAACTGGCGGAAACGCAAGATGCGGGCGGTTGGGTCGATATCACCCGGCAGGATATCCCTGAAGGCCAGTTGTATAGCTGGTGGTCGTATCGTGCCCGGGATTGGGACGCGGCAGACAAGGGGCGGCGGCTGGATCACGTCTGGGCGACGCCGGATATCTCGAACGCGGGCCATTCCAGCCGTATCCTGCGCGCGGCGCGCGGATGGGAAAAGCCCAGCGATCACGCGCCCGTCTTTGCAAGTTTCGATCTGTAACCGGCAAACTCAGCCCTTGGTTTCTGCGCCAAGCGGTTGCATATAGGGCGCAAGTTCGAACGAAAGAGTATTTGCCATGGACCTTCTGAACCCGTCAGACAGCACCCCCGCCACCGATCTGATCAAGAACGGCTCTGAGGCCACGTTCATGGCCGATGTGGTCGAGGCGTCGCAGGACATCCCGGTGATCGTGGATTTCTGGGCGCCGTGGTGCGGCCCGTGCAAAACGTTGGGGCCATTGCTGGAAGAGGCCGTAACCGCCGCCAAAGGTGCGGTGAAGATGGTCAAGATCAACGTGGACGAGGCGCAGATGATTGCGTCTCAGTTGCGGATCCAGTCGATCCCAACCGTTTACGCCTTCTTCAAGGGTCAGCCGGTTGACGGGTTTCAGGGCGCGCTGCCGGGGTCCGAGATCAAGGCCTTTGTGGACCGCGTGATCGAAGCTGCAGGCGGCGAAAGCCCCGGTGGCCAGTTGGAGGAGGCCGTTCAGGCCGCCGAAGAAATGCTGGCCGAAGGGGCCGCCGTAGATGCGGCGCAGACCTTTGCCGCCATTCTGGGCGAAGACCCCAACCATGCAGCGGCCTATGGCGGGCTGGTGCGCGCGCATATCGCATCCGACGATCTGGAACAGGCCGAGGCGATCCTGAACGGTGCCCCGGCCGAGATTTCCAACGCGCCCGAACTGGAAGCGGCGCATGCACAATTGGAATTGGCGAAACAGGCGGCAGATGCGGGCCCGGTGGCTGAACTGACCGCTGCGGTCGAGGCCGAGCCCGACAACCATCAGGCGCGTTTCGATCTGGCGCAGGCGCTGCACGCCAACGGCGATGTGGAAGACGCCGTGGCGCAATTGCTGGAATTGTTCCGCCGGGATCGCGAATGGAATGACGGTGCGGCCAAGGCTCAGTTGTTCACGATTTTCGACGCGCTCAAGCCCAATGATCCGATTGTTCTGAACGGGCGGCGCAAGCTCAGCTCGATGATATTTGCCTAATTCCTGATCAGAGCTACACTCGGGTACATGATGCATCCCGCCGACCTGCCGGAAACGGTATCCGTTTTCCCATTGCCCGGGGCGCTGCTGCTGCCCCGTTCTCCCCTGCCGCTGCATATTTTTGAGCCGCGCTACCTGCAAATGGTGGATGACGCGCTGAAGACCAAGGAACGGCTGATTGCGATGGTCCAGCCGAACCCCTCGGCCAACGATGACACCAAGCTGCACCGCATCGGATGCGCCGGGCGCATCACCCAGTTTTCCGAAACCGAAGATGGCCGGTACCTGATCACATTGACTGGCATTTCCCGGTTCCGCATCAAATCCGAACTGGACGCCTTCACCCCGTATCGCCGGTGCGAGGTGTCATGGGATGGGTTTGATCGCGATCTGGGCAAGTCCGAGAACGATGATGGGTTCAATCGGACACGGTTTCTGACCCTTTTGGAACGGTTCTTCGTATCCCGCCAATTGTCCACCGACTGGGGTTCGCTGAAGGATGCCGATGATGAGCTTTTGGTGAATTCCCTGTCGATGCTGATGGATTTCGACCCGGAAGACAAACAAGCCCTGCTAGAAGCTCCGTGCCTGCGCACACGGCGCGAAACCCTTGTGACATTGATCGAATTCGCCCTGCGTGGCGGATCAAATGAGGAAACACTGCAATGAGTGATCCAGCAAACGCGTTCGACCGCCATATGCTTGAGGCGCTGATTTGCCCGCAGACGCATACAACATTGCACTATGACGCGGAAAAGCAGGAACTGGTGTCCAAAACCGCAGGGCTGGCCTTTCCGATCCGCAACGGGATTCCGGTGATGCTGGTGGATGAGGCGCGTCCGCTGGACTAAATCGGGCGGCCTTGCAGCAGTTTCGGCAGATCGCCAGTCAGACCTGCCGCTTCACGCACGAATCCGCGCCGCAATCCGGGCAAGGATCCGACGATCCCCATTCCGATATCGCGACCGATCCGCAGCAGCGGATTGTCGTTTGAAAACAGCTTGTTGAACACATCCGTCGCCATCGCAAGCGAGGCTGTGTCAAAGCGCCGCCACTCCTGATACCGCTGCAATACAAGGGTCGAGCCGATCTCTTCACCCCGCCGTCCGGCCAGTGTCAGCACTTCGGCCAGCGCGCCCACGTCGCGCAGACCGGCGTTCAGGCCTTGCCCGGCAATCGGGTGCATCCCATGCGCCGCATCCCCAACCAAGGCCAAGTGATCCGAGATAAAGGAATTGGCGATGGTCAGGTTCAGCGGATAGGTGAAGCGGTCGCCTTGCAGGCGGATGTCACCCAGAAAATCTCCGAATCTGGGCCGCAGAACCTGTAGGTACTCGGCCTCGGGCAGCGCGTTGATGCGATAGGCGGTGTCGGTGCGTTCGCTCCAGACGATGGAACTGCGATTGCCGGTCAGTGGCAGAATCGCCAGTGGCCCGGGGGGCATGAAGAACTGATGCGCGACGCCGTGATGGGGCAGGTCGTGCTCGATGGCGCAGACAAGGGCGGTTTGACCATAATCCCACCCGCTGCGCTTGATGCCCGCCCGCGCCGCCGTACCGCTGCGCCGACCGTCGCACCCGACGACCAGTTGCCCTGCAACCGTGCTGCCGTCATCCAATGTCAGGGTGACGCCGGATGTACCCGTTTCCTGCGCCACAACGGTCTTGCCGCTGATCTGGGTGATGCGCTTTTCCTCTGCCATCGCCTCAAGAAAGGCGCGGCGCAGGTGGCGATCCTCGACCATATAGCCCATCGGGCCTTCTTCGATCTCGGCATGGTCGAAATGCATGAAAAAGGGCGACGGGCCGGAACCGGCATGGCCGTCGGTCACCTTGATCTCAAGCATCGGCTGGGCGTGGTCCGCGACCCGCTCCCACACACCAATCGCGTCCAGCAACCGTTTCGAGGCCAGCGCCAGCGCATAAGACCGCCCGTCAAAGTCTGCGTCTGTACGGACCGTCTCGGCCAGAGAATCAATCACGCTGACCGCATGACCGGTTTGCGCCAAGGCCAGTGCCAGGGCGGGGCCATTCAGGCCGCCGCCAACGATCAGGATATCCGATGCCCGTGTCATGCCCTGCAGTATGCGCGCCCTTTCGGGATTGTCCATGTGCGGTCCTGTCGCTACCGTCCCGTTCAGGCAGAAAAGAAGGAGGGGTGAGATGCAGGAATGGCTAACCATGACGGCCTGTGATCTGGGTCGGGGCATCGGCATGGGGCAGATCGACCCTGTGGACCTGACCGAGACCTACCTGAGCGCCATTGACGCCCACCCTCATCGCGACCGTATCTTTGCCCGCGTCACCCATGACCGCGCGCGGGCCGAGGCGAAGGCCGCAAAAGACCGCGCTGCTTTGGGTCTGCGCCGGTCCCTGCTGGATGGTGTTCCGATCAGTTGGAAGGACCTCTTTGATACGGCCGGTATCGGCACCGAGGCTGGATCGGCCCTGTTGAAAGGCCGTGTTCCGGATGCGGACGCCGTGGTTGTGCGCAACGCCACGTCCATGGGGGCGGTTTGTCTGGGCAAAACCCATATGAGCGAGTTGGCCTTTTCCGGTCTTGGCCTGAACCCGATCACCGGGACCCCGCCCTGTATCGATGATGAAGAGGCTGTGCCGGGCGGCTCATCCTCGGGCGCCGGGGCCAGTGTTGCCTGGGGTTTGGCCGCCTGTGGGATTGGGTCGGATACCGGCGGGTCGGTGCGTATCCCGTCGGCGTGGAACAATCTTGTGGGTCTGAAAACCACCGCGGGCCGGGTCAGCCTTGAAGGCACCGTACCGTTATGTCTGCGGTTTGACACGGTCGGCCCCTTGGCCCGGTCGGTCGAGGATGCGGCCCATGTTCTGGCGCTGCTGGAAGGCGGTACCCCCGCCGATTTGCGCGGCGCGTCTTTGGCGGGTCGTCGTTTTGCGGATCTGCAGAATGTCGCGAAGGACGATCTGCGAGACGCCCCGCGCGCGGCCTATGAGGATGCGCTGGCCCGTCTGGCCGATGCAGGGGCAGAGATCGTCCCGCTGGACGTGCCCGAGCTGAATGACGCGATGGGCCTGACCGGAGTGCTTTATACAACCGAGGCTTATGGCTTGTGGAAGGACGTTATCGAGGCCAACCCCGAGGCAATGTACCCCGAGATTTTGGAACGGTTCCGCATGGGTCAGGCTTTTTCAGGCCCCGACTATGTTGCGGCCTGGTCCAGACTCAAAGCCTGCCGTGCCGCATGGGATGCGGCCACTGCCGGATTTGATGCCGTTCTGGCCCCGACCGCACCGATCCTGCCGCCAAATCTGGACCGACTGCTGAGCGATCACGACTATTACGTGACCGAGAATCTGCTGGCCCTGCGCAACACCCGCATTGGCAACCTGATGGGGCTGGCGGCTTTGACTTTGCCGACCCAGACACCCGGTTGCGGGCTGATGATGCTGGGTTATCCGGGGTCCGAAGAGGCCCTGTTGCGGCTGGGCTCAGCGGCGGAAACCGCATTGGCGTGAATGCCACAATCCCCTGATTCGGCACCTCTTTGTCTGGACGGGGCGGGGTCTGATCTGTAATCTGCCAAAAAAGACGGGGCGAAATGACCCCGATATTGAGGCAGTAGTTATGATTTTCCCCGAGCGGTTTTCGAACCTACCGGAATATGCATTCCCGCGTCTGCGCACCCTGTTGGACCATCACCAGCCGGGGGGTGACGTGATTCACATGACCATCGGCGCGCCAATGCACGACTTCCCCGCTTGGGTGACGGATGTGATCACCGAAAATGCGGCTGGATTTCAGGGCTATCCACCGAATGAAGGCTCGCCCGAGTTACGTGGGGCAATCACCGACTGGATCAAACGCCGTTATGGCGTGAGTATGGACCCCGACACCAACGTCATGGCGCTGAACGGCACCCGAGAGGGGCTGTACAACGCGGCCATGGCGTTGTGCCCGGAACAGAAGAACGGCCAAAAGCCGGTCGTTCTGTGCCCGAACCCGTTTTATCAGGTCTATATGGTCGCCTCGATCTCGGTCGCAGCCGAGCCTGTTTTTGTCCCTGCCACAGCGGCCACCGGACATTTGCCCGACTATGCGGGCCTGCCCGAAGACGTGCTGAACCGCACCGCCATTGCCTATATCTGCTCGCCCGCCAACCCGCAGGGGGCCGTGGCATCGCGCGATTATTGGGCCGAACTGATCGCCCTGGCCGAGAAATACGATTTCCGCATCTTCGCCGATGAATGCTATTCCGAGATTTACCGGGATGAAGCCCCCACGGGCGTGCTGACCGTCGCGCAAGAGATGGGGGCAGATCCCGAACGGATCACGCTGTTCAACTCACTGTCGAAGCGGTCCAATCTGGCGGGTCTGCGGTCCGGTCTGATCGCGGGTGGACCCGAAACGATCAAACGTGTCAAACAGTTGCGCAACTATGCCGGTTCGCCTTTGCCTTTGCCATTGCAGGCTGCTGCTGCCAGGGTTTGGGCTGATGAGGCGCATGTTGTCGAAAACCGCGCGCTCTATCAGGAAAAATACGCCATTGCGGATGGGGTCTTTGCCGGTGTGCAGGGTTATATGCCGCCCGAGGCTGGGTTTTTCCTGTGGCTGCCCGTTGAAAACGGCGAGGAGACCGCATTGAAGCTGTGGCTGGAGACCGGAGTGCGGGTCCTGCCGGGCGCATATCTTTCTCAAGGCGATCCGGGGCAAAACCCGGGCGAGCACTTTATCCGGGCCGCTATGGTGGCCCCAAAAACAGAGTTGCAGCGCGGGCTGATTACGCTCCGCGACTGCATCTATTCGTGAGGTACGAGGGCAAAATGGCATCATTGAACGCGCGCAACCGCGATCCGCTACTGGACAGCACGACTCAGGCCGCGATCGAGCGGCGCAGCAAGGAATTGATCGGGATCGCCCTAATCCTGCTGGGCTTTGCCGCCGCGGCGATGATCTGGTCCTACACGCCGGACGATCCGAACTGGATGGTCTCGACCGACGCGCCGGTGCAGAACTGGATGGGGCGGATTGGGGCTTCGATTGCCGCGCCGTTGTTCATGATCGTTGGCTGGGGCAGTTGGGGTATTGCGCTGGTGCTGATCGGTTGGGGTGTGCGATTTGCCGGTCATTTCGGTGAAGATCGTGCCGTTGCCCGTTTGATCTTTGCCCCGATCTGGATCGCAATTGTCTCGGTCTACGCCGCGACTCTGGTGCCCGGTGCCGAATGGCGCGCGACCCACAGCTATGGGCTGGGCGGGCTGTTTGGCGACACCGTAATGGGGGCGTTGCTGACCCTTCTGCCGATTTCCTCGCATTTCCTGGTCAAGCTGATGTCGCTGGCCATGGCCGTCGGGATGATCGCGCTGGGTGTCTTTGTGCTGGGCTTCACCAAGGTTGACGTGCGCCGCGGAACGCGTGCTTTCCTGCTGGGTCTGGTGATGGCCTACGATCTGTTGATGAACCTGCTGGGCCGTGGGGCCTCGGCCACTGCGCAGGCCGCGCGGGATCGCCGGGCGCAGTGGAAAGAACACCGCGCCGCGCGGGTTGAGCCGGTTTTGAATGATGAGATTGCCTTTGGGGATCCCGTCTTTGAAGACCTGGAAGAGGAAGCGCCGGAACCTGCCCCAAAAACCGGCCTGCTGGCCCGTATGCCCGCCCTGATCCGCCGCCCTGATCCGATGCCCGAACCCGAACTGGTTGAGCCCATGCCGGTCGAAGGCTTCGATGAAATGCCGGGTGAGGATCGCATCCGCTCGAAAATCTCGGCCGCTGTGCGCAACCGCAAGGTGGCAACCGGTGAGGTGACGCCCGAGCCCGATCCGAACCTGCCGCTGACCAAAGGCCGTGGTCGCGGGCCGGACCCGTTGATCCTGAACGCAGGGCCAACAGGTGGCCTGCCGCCTGAACCGCCTATGACCGCGCCCGAGTTGCCACCGGAACCGATGCTGACGGCTGACCCCGCGCCCGAGTGGCAGGAGCCTCTGCATCAGGACTTCGCGCCCGAGCCGGATTTTGACGATGACGCCGTGTTCGAGGACTCCCCCGAACCCGCGCCGCAATCGCGCCCGGCGATGAAAATCCCGGTGGCCGAGCCGCGCAAGCCGGTGGTCGCACAGCCGGTGCGCCGCGCGCCGCAACCATCCCGCCGCGCGCAGGCCGAGGCGCAACCGGCCCTGTCTTTCGAAGAACGGCATTCCGATTTCGAACTGCCGCCGCTGGGCCTGTTGTCGAACCCGGCCAGCATTCAGCGCCATCACCTGAGCGATGAGGCGCTGGAGGAAAACGCGCGGATGCTTGAAAACGTGCTGGATGACTATGGCGTCAAGGGTGAGATCGTCAGCGTCCGCCCCGGCCCGGTTGTCACCATGTATGAACTGGAACCGGCCCCGGGCTTGAAAGCCAGCCGGGTGATCGGTTTGGCCGACGATATCGCACGCTCGATGTCGGCGCTGTCGGCGCGGGTTTCGACCCTGCCGGGCCGTTCGGTGATCGGGATCGAACTGCCCAATGAAAACCGCGAGATGGTGGTGCTGCGCGAAATCCTCGCCAGCCGTGATTTCGGCGATGGCAACCACGCGCTGCCGCTGGCATTGGGCAAGGATATCGGCGGTGAGTCCGTCGTGGCGAACCTTGCGAAGATGCCTCACCTTCTGATCGCGGGGACCACGGGTTCGGGTAAGTCGGTGGCGATCAACACGATGATCCTGTCGCTGCTCTATAAGCTGACGCCGGATGAATGCCGCCTGATTATGATCGATCCCAAGATGCTGGAACTGTCGGTCTATGACGGCATCCCGCACCTGCTGTCGCCCGTTGTGACCGACCCGAAAAAGGCGGTTGTCGCCCTGAAATGGGTCGTGGGCGAGATGGAGGATCGCTATCGCAAGATGTCCAAGATGGGCGTGCGTAATATCGCCGGTTACAATGGCCGTGTGAAGGACGCTCTGGTCAAGGGCGAGATGTTCAGCCGCACGGTGCAGACCGGGTTCGACGACGAAACCGGCGAGCCGATGTTCGAGACCGAAGAATTCGCCCCCGAAGCGATGCCCTATATCGTTGTCATCGTCGACGAGATGGCCGACCTGATGATGGTTGCGGGTAAAGAGATCGAAGCCTGCATCCAGCGCCTGGCGCAGATGGCACGGGCCTCGGGCATTCACCTGATCATGGCCACGCAGCGCCCGTCGGTTGATGTGATTACCGGCACGATCAAGGCGAACTTCCCCACCCGGATTTCGTTCCAGGTGACCTCGAAAGTCGACAGCCGCACCATTCTGGGCGAGATGGGTGCCGAGCAACTGCTGGGGCAGGGCGACATGCTGTATATGGCGGGTGGTGCCAAGATCACCCGCTGCCATGGGCCGTTTGTCTCGGACGAAGAGGTCGAGGAAATCGTTAACCACCTGAAACAATTCGGCCCGCCGGATTACATGAGTGGCGTGGTCGATGGTCCGGCCGAGGAAAAAGCCGACAATATCGACGCCGTTCTGGGCTTGAACACCGGTGGCAACACCAACGGCGAAGACGCTCTGTACGATCAGGCGGTGGCGATTGTGATCAAGGATCGCAAATGCTCGACCTCGTATATCCAGCGGAAACTTGCCATCGGCTACAACAAAGCCGCGCGGCTGGTTGAGCAGATGGAGGACGAAGGCGTTGTTTCGGCGGCAAATCACGTCGGCAAACGCGAAATCCTCGTCCCCGAGCAATAGGATATTTAATAACAAGGGCAGAGCGCATATCTGTGAAGCATGAAACAGATTGCTTTTGCCCTTGCTTTGACACTGGCCGCGCCTGCGGCCTGGGCTGCTGATAAGCTGCCGCTGTCGGAAATCTCAAATTACCTGAACCAGCTGAAAACGGTTCAGACCAGTTTCACTCAGGTCAACGATGATGGCTCGCTGAGTACCGGCAAGCTGTGGATGCAGCGACCCGGTAAAATGCGGTTCGAATATGACCCGCCGGACAGCGCCGTGGTGCTGGCACGGTCCGGCAGTGTCATGATCTTTGATCCCAAATCGAACCAACCGCCCGAACAATACCCGCTAAAGCGGACACCGCTGTCTCTGGTTCTGGCGCGGAATGTAAACCTTGGTCAGGCCAATATGGTGGTAGGGCACGAGTTCGACGGCACCGCAACCGTAGTGACGGCGCAAGACCCCAAGAACCCGGACTCGGGCCGGATTGAGCTGATGTTCACCGACAACCCGGTCGAACTGCGGAAATGGGTGATCCACGACAATGCAGGCACCCAGACCACGGTGCTGCTGGGCCCGTTGACCGAGGGTGGCAGACTGAATCAGGATCTGTTCTCGAACAGCAAAAGAAGTGGGTCAGCCGACCGCTGACCCCTTCACCTCAGTACCGGCAATTTGCCAGTTGCGACTGATACAGGTTCGCGCGCGCGTCCACATCGCTGGCCACGTTCAGCAACCATGATTTCTTGTTATGGCTGCCGCGGGCAAAGCCCGTGTGACCTTCGTGATAGGCCAGATACTGATTGCGCGTGTCTGCGGGGTGGATGCCATTCCGCTCGTAGCTTTTGTTCATGTACCAGCCAATGAAATCCGACGCGTCGCGAATGCGATCCCGCTTGGCGCGGCGTTTGCCGGTTTCGCGCTGGTACTGCTCCCACGTGCCGTCCAGCGCCTGACCGTAGCCATAGGCGCTGCTTTGGCGGCCCATCGGGATCACGCCCAGAACATAGCGGTGCGGCGTGCGCGCATCGTGGCGATAGCGGCTTTCCTGATAGATCGTGGCCATCTGAACGTGAACGGGAACGCCCCATTTACGCTCGGTGCTTTTGAAAGCCCGGATATAGTCGGGCTTTTCGCGCGCAATGCTGCACGCGTCGTTCAATCTGCTGGGCGGCTGTTTCGAGCCGCCCCCACAGGATGCCAAAAGCAGCACCCCTAGGAGTACGAAAAGAATTCTGCTCATGTGCCTCGTGCCTTTTTTCAGGCATTCTAGCGCAGATTGAGCGCTGAGGAAATCACAATCGCTACAGAATCAGCGCCAGAACAAGGGGTAACGCTGCGACTGACAGCAGGGTCGAGACCATGACCATCCCCGCAACGGCATCTGCGTCGGCCTGAAACCGCTCTGCCAGCAGGTAGGATGTGACCGCGACGGGGGTGCACATCTGCAATACCAGCACGCCAAAGGCGATGGCTTCCAGGTCAAAAGCGGACGCTATGGCCCAACCGAGGGCAAAGCACACCACCACTTTCAGGATCGACAGCCAGATGGCTTGCCCCAGACTGCGGGTGGTCAGGCGCGCGATGGCAACGCCCAAAGTGACCAGCATCATCGGAACCGCCATTTGCCCTAGCAAATCCAATGTGTTGGTCAGAAACAGCGGGGTTTCCCAATCCTGCCACAGGAACAATGCCCCAAGCAGCGTTGCCCAAACCATCGGTTGCCTGATGACCTGCCCAAACGCCCCTTTGCCTGCGACAAGATAAATGCCGTAGGTAAAGGAAAACAGCGCCGTCACCGACAGGAAAATCACGGCATATCCCAGCCCCGCCTGTCCAAAGGCAAAGATGCATAACGGCAGGCCCAGATTGCCGGTATTGCCAAAGATCAAAGGCGACAGGTAAGTGCGCTGTTCCAGCCTCAGAACCCGAACGATCCCCCAGAACACGACCGCCAGACCAAGGTTGGCGACGATGGTGGCCACGGTGAATCGCGACAGGTCGCCACCCGGTATTTCGGTCTGCATCAGCGCCACGAAGATCAGGCTGGGCACCGCCAGCATCATGGCGAAACGGGTGACGAATTGCAGGCGGTATTCAAACCCCAGCTTGACCCAGGCAAATCCAATGCCCGCCAGAATAAACACCGGCGCGACAATTTCGAACACTGTCAGTAGAAGGTTCACAGACTGTTTCCCTGAATTTCAGATCAATGATTGGATTTTCCGCCCGGAAAGAGGTAGTAACTGCTTTGGGGGCTGAAACAATGCTAAAGACACATGCCAAGTACGGCTTGGGACAAGTAGTGCGACATAAAAAACATCCCTTCCGAGGGGTGATTTTTGACGTGGACGCGGAATTTTCCAACACCGAGGAATGGTACGAAGCCATCCCTGAAGACAGTCGGCCGATCAAGGATCAGCCGTTCTATCATCTGCTGGCCGAGAATGATCAGTCCTTCTATGTGGCTTATGTTTCAGAACAAAATCTGATCGCCGATCAATCGGGCGAGCCGGTAGAGCATCCCGATATTCCCAATATGTTCGGGCCGTTCGAGGACGGGTCCTACCCGCTGCACTTCCATCTGAACTGATCCACCGGGCCAACCCGGCCCGGACGCTGATGTCCCTAATATCCCAACGCACACCCGTCTTTGCGCGGATCGCTTGCGCCCTCTAACACGCCGTCGTTTCGGATTCGGATTGCCTGCGCGCCGCCAAGTGGGGTTTCTGAAATCTCAACAGTGTGCCCAAGTTGCGACAATTGTTGCGCCACCTGTTCTGAGAACCCGCGTTCCAGTTTCAACACACCCCCGTCGGCAAAGGCGCGGGGGGCATCGATGCTGTCCTGTAGGCCCATGTCGAAATCCGTGAGGTTTGACAGGAAGCGGGCATGACCGGTCGGCTGATACGCGCCGCCCATGACCCCAAAGGGCATCATCACGCGGCCGTTTTCTTGCAGCATTCCGGGGATGATCGTGTGCATTGGGCGTTTGCCACCACCCAATTCATTTGGATGGCCGGTGTCCAGAGTGAAACCGGCCCCGCGGTTCTGCAGCAGAATGCCGTATTTCTGGGATGCGATGCCCGATCCGAAACTGTGGAAGATCGAATAGATCAGCGAAACTGCCATCCGGTCGCGATCGACCACCGTGAAATAAACGGTGTCCTTGTGAACGGCTTCGGTTAGCGGCGCTGCTGCTTGCATCGCGCGTTTGGGGTCGATCATGGCGGCCAGCGATGCGGCGATTTCGGGATCAAGGAACCGTTCCGCGCGGGCCATATGATCCGGGTCCGCGATAAAGCGGTTGCGGGCGTCATAGGCCAGTTTGGTGGCTTCGGCCTCGATATGAACACGCTCAGCCCCGAATGGGTCCATGCTGGCCAGATCAAAATGCTTCAGGATGTTCAGCAGCAGGATGGCCGTCGCCCCCTGACCGTTGGGCGGATGTTCGACCAGATCGATGCCCTGATAGGTGCCGCTCATCGGGTCGGTCACGGTGCATTTCGTGTTCGCGAAATCATCCGCGCCATGAACACCGCCTAGTTGGGTCAGCGCCGAAAGCATATCCTCGGCAATTTCACCGGTGTAGAAGGCGTCGCGCCCGTGCTTGGCAATCTGGCGCAGAACTTCGGCCTGACCCGGAGACCGGAAGACCTGACCGATCTCTGGGACGCCGCCGTTGATCAGATAGTGCTGCCTGGCGGCCCCGTGCAGAGTGCGCGCGCCGCGTTGCCAGTCAAAAGCGACCCGGGGCGCAACCGGTACGCCGAGTTCAGCATAGTGAATCGCCGGTTGCAGAATGGCGTCCAGTCCCAGACGACCTTCATTCTCTGAAAGATGACAGAGCGCATCCACCGCGCCGGGGATGGTGACGGCGTCAGGGCTGGTCAGAGGTACCGCAGCCAGCCCTTTGGCGCGCAAAGCCTCGGCATCTGCCTGTGCCGGGGCGCGCCCGGAACCATTCAAAGCGCGAATCCTGTCTTCACCTGCCCGGTTGAACAGCACAAAGCAATCGCCGCCCAAACCCGTCATCTGTGGTTCGCAAATGCCCAACAGGATGGCCCCGGCAATTGCGGCATCCATCGCATTGCCGCCCCGACCCAGAATATCCAGCGCCGCCTTTGCGGCCAGAGGATGCGACGTTGCACATATCCCTTCGGTTGCCAGAACTTCAGACCGGCCCGGCAGATGCAGATCCCGCATGGTATTCCTCCTCCCCATCGACGGGTCGAACCTAAGACGCGGCCTGTGTTTGTCCAGTAATATTAGGGAGAGAAGTTCCTCGGCGCCGTTCACTGGGTGGGGGCTGTGACACTTGGCGCCGAGGGAAGCTATCTGAGCTACAAGTCACTGTATGACGGGGGTTTGCGGCGCGACAATGGTTCGAAAAAGGCCTTATTATGGCTATTGCTTGCCGGTCAGTCCTGCGGTTTAAAGTCAAACCGCAGCGACAGGCGATTGCATCCGTCCCGCCTTTCATACCAGATATCGCTGGTTAGCTGGTGGATCAGAAACCAACCAAACCCGCCTTCGGGCAGGTCCTGAACGCCTGTCTCGACCGAAGCAGGAATACCGTCGGGCAGTTTGTAGCCGGGCAGGGGATTGCCGGTATCGGAAATCAGGATGTCCAGCCGGTTGTGGTCCAGCCTGCACGTCACCTGCACCTTGGCCGGGGCGATGCCTGCATAGGCATGTTCGACCACGTTGTTGATCGCCTCAGCCAGCGCGATCTTCACATCATCCGCCATATGCGCCGGCAGCCCCTGCCGCGACAGGCCGGTGCTGAGTTGCGAAATTCCCGCGCTCGCTTCGACCTCAGTGGCCGGGAAGGTCAGTTCAAGGCAGGTTTTGGTCCCTATCGGCTTCACGCAGTCCACTCCGCCCAGATCAGTCGATGGAACCGGCCAGGGCGTCATCCAGGGTGGCAAACAGATTGAACACCGTGTCCATGCGGGTCAGGCGAAACACCTTTTCGACCACCGGTTGCAGCCCGGCCAGATCCAGCCTGCGCCCGGCCCCAAGCTGCTTCATCGAGGCGACAATTGCGCCCAGCCCGCTGGAATCGATAAATTCGACCCCGCCAAGATCCAGCACCACCCGGTTGCATCCCGATTCGGTTGCGCGCCGCATGTCTTCCTTGAACTGAATGGCCATGGCGGCGTCGATCCGGTCGGTCTGGACCGTGATGATCTGAGTCTCACCGGATGTTGTAGTGGTCAGGCCCATGTTTGACCGCCCTCTTTCCTGGAATTGCTTCGTAGAAATACGCTAGACGGCAAATCTTACCATTCGGTATGCAGAAGCCGGAAAATGAACAAAGGAAGACCGTGATGAATGAGGTTGTGATCGCAGGGGCCGCCCGCACGCCGATGGGTGGATTTCAGGGCATGTTCGACGGGGTCGCAGCCGCGGATCTGGGCGGGGCCGCAATTCGCGCCGCATTGGAACAGGCAGGCACCGAAACCGTGGACGAGGTGCTGATGGGCTGCGTTCTTCCGGCAGGGCAAGGGCAAGCCCCGGCACGTCAGGCCGGTTTCGCCGCCGGTCTGGGCCAAGAGGTGCCGGCCACGACACTCAACAAGATGTGCGGATCGGGCATGAAAGCGGCCATGATGGCCTTTGACCAGATCGCACTGGGACATGCCGATCTGATGGTTGCGGGCGGAATGGAAAGCATGACGAACGCCCCCTACCTGTTGCCGAAAATGCGCGGCGGCGCGCGTATCGGGCACGGTCAGGTCGTCGATCACATGTTCCTCGACGGGCTTGAAGATGCGTATGACAAAGGCCGCCTGATGGGCACCTTCGCCGAAGACTGTGCCGAATCCTTCCAATTCACCCGCGAGGCGCAGGACGAATACGCGCTGCAATCCCTGTCCAATGCTCTGGCGGCGCAGGACAGCGGCGCGTTCGATGGCGAGATCGCCCCGGTTTCGGTACGCACCCGAAAAGGAGAGGTGATCCAATCGGCGGATGAGCAGCCAAAATCAGCCCGGCCCGAAAAGATCCCAACCCTGAAGCCGGCCTTCCGCAAGGATGGCACGGTGACCGCTGCCAATGCATCGTCGATCTCGGATGGCGCGGCGGCGCTGGTTCTGGCGTCTGCCTTGGCTGCTGAGGCACAGAATCTGTCCGTTCGTGCGCGTATCCTTGGCCACGCCAGCCACGCGCAGGCCCCGGGCCTGTTCACCACAGCCCCGGTCCCGGCTGCGCAAAAGCTGCTGGCCCGCATCGGCTGGAGCACCGAAGATGTCGACCTTTGGGAGGTGAACGAAGCCTTCGCCGTTGTCCCGATGGCCTTCATGCATGAAATGGGTCTGCCCCGGGACAAGGTGAACGTGAACGGCGGGGCCTGCGCGTTGGGCCACCCAATCGGCGCGTCTGGCGCTCGGATCATGGTTACACTGCTGAACGCATTGGAGAAGCGGGGCCTCAAACGCGGCGTCGCAGCGATCTGCATCGGCGGCGGCGAAGGAACGGCCATCGCCATAGAACGCATTTGACCCTTCTTCTTGTTTCAAATACGGCGGGGGTGAATTGAGCCAAAGGCTCAAGAGGGGGCGGCGCCCCCGCCCCTGATAGACAAAAGCGCAACCATGACCGCCGATTACGACACGCTTGCCAAAACCATCGCCGCGCTGACCGAAGGCGAGACCGATCAGGTTGCCTTGATGGCGACCATCGCCTGCGAAGTGCATCACGCCGATGATCGGTTTGACTGGACGGGTTTTTACCGTGTGACTGAGCCGGGGTTGTTGAAGATCGGCCCGTATCAGGGCGGACATGGCTGCCTGACCATCCCGTTCGATCGCGGTGTCTGCGGTGCTGCGGCGCGTACGGGAGAGGTTCAGCTGGTTCCCGACGTAGATGCGTTTCCCGGCCATATCGCCTGTGCCTCCTCTACCCGGTCCGAGCTTGTCTTGCCCGTGCGGGATGCCTCGGGCGAGGTGATTGCGGTGTTCGATATCGACAGTGACCAGCCTGATGCGTTCAACGATGCGGACGCGGATGCGCTGGGAACAATTCTGGCGCGGGTCTTTGGCTGATCGCCACATCCGGTACCGGCTGCCCCGACCCGTCTGACGCCTCTTCACCTCAGGTTCTTTAAACCTGAGCTTGTGCTGCCAAGTATCGGAAAGGTCTGAAAGACCCTTTCTCGTCGGCGGATTCGCGCGCCGTCAAATTGAGAATCTTCCCTATTTCTGCTATGAATCGACCTGTCGGATTTTTATTTTCACCGACATTTTTTATTTGTTTCAGGAGTATTTTGTTATGGCAGGTATGCATCACGGCCTTACGCGGCTTGATCAACTCACCAAGGTTTGTCTCAACGGCGCGGGCCCCTCCAGACCCTTTGTGCAGACCCTTGGGCGTCTCAAGCCACCAAACCCGGTTCATATCGTCAAGATCACCCATGCGGATGTGATCCATGCGCTGGACGACTTGTCTCAGTCCATGCGAGCCAAGGAAAACCATGATGGTCCGGCGGATGCGGGCATGACCTTTCTGGGTCAGTTCGTTGACCACGACATCACACTGGATGCGACATCGGCCCTGGGCACCCGGATCGATCCGGCCACCATCCCGAATGTCAGAACGCCCAGCCTGGACCTCGACTGCGTCTATGGTGCCGGGCCCGAGGCGTCACCGCATCTCTATGGAGCCGGGGATCAGGATCACATGCTGATGTTCGGGCGCAAGGAAAACCATCTGGATCTGGCCCGCACCTGCGCGGGCAAGGCCCTGATCGGTGATCCGCGCAACGACGAGAACATCATCGTCGCACAAGTGCAGGGCATCTTTATCGAGTTGCACAACATCCTGATGAGCAAGCTGAGCGAGGGCGGGTCCGAAGCCAAGGATATTCACGCCTGCGCCCATGAAGGGATCAGTGCCAAAATCTGGAAGGATCACGTATCCCCCGGATTAAGCAACTTTCAGGAAGTGCGGCGGTTCATTCGTCTGCATTACCAGTGGATCGTCTGGAACGAGTTGCTGCATGCCTTCGTAGAAGACAGCTGCCTGACGGCAGCGATGAAACGTCCGATCTTTGGCTGGGATGCGCCGGTCATGCCGGTTGAATTCACCGGTGCTTGTTATCGTTTCGGCCATGCAACGACGCAATTCGAATACAAGCTGAACGCGTCCGGCAGCCCCGTCAGCCTGTTCGCAACGCAAGGCTTTGGCCCAAGGGACAAGGCAGCCAATATCGACATGGACCTGTATTTCTCGATGAACGGCAAGACCGCGTCGCAAAAGGCCCGACCGGTTGGGCCCAAAATGGGCGCGCCGCTGCTGGAGCTGCCCTTCGTCACCGGCCAGATCGCGTTGGAGGATATCGGCGAGACGCTGACCGAGGCGCAATCCAAGAATCTGGCGCTGCGCAACATGATCCGCGACCGGTATACGTATCAACTTGCCAGCGGTCAGCACTTTGCCGCGCATCTGGGAACCGCCCCCGTTGCCGTGCCGCCAGAGCTTGCCGCCAAAGGGTTTCAGAAAACGCCCTTGTGGTTCTATGCGCTGCAAGAGGCTGAACAGCACGGGCACGGTAAACTCACCGGTGTTGGCGGTCTGATCGTCGCCTCGGTCTTTGCCAATCTTCTGCTGCGGGATCCGACGACCTTTGTGCACATCCCGCACTTCAAACCATGGCCGGGATTTGGTGGCCAGCCGTCCTGTATGGCCGGCATTATCGCCTATGTCGAAGCCAACCGGGGGCATATCCGCGATCCGCACAGTCTGATGTGTGGCTGAAGACGTGTGAAAACCTGTCGGGCATCCGGTGCCCGACAGGTCCAACGATACTGTTACCGGCTCGATGAAATTGCGTGAAAAAATGCTTTGAAATTTCACGAACCTCTGGCATCGTGAAAAACAGGGAGAAATTTTCACGAGATTCGGAGCGGCCAGTGAACAGCCAAGCCCCTCAGAGTGCCACATTGGGTGCCGATATTCGCGCGCTGCGAAAGGCGCGTGGGTTGACGCTGACCGAGATCGCGGCACGTTTGGATCGCTCTGTCGGGTGGCTCAGCCAGGTTGAACGCGACAAATCCGACCCGTCGATTTCCGACCTGCGCCAGATTGCGGAATCGCTGGGCGTGGCAATGTCGATGCTGTTTGCGCATTCTGCTGTTCCCAGCGACGAACAAGGCTATGTGGTGCGGGCCGGAACCCGCAGACCCATGGGATCGGGTGAAGAGGGCCTGATCGAAGAACTGCTCTCGCCCGATCTGACCGACGATTTCGAGATGGTGCATTCCACTTTCGAGCCTCGGTCGCAAATGCAGACCCCGGCCAACCGACCGACGCAGGAGGTCGGGTATATGGTATCCGGGCATCTGGACCTGACCATCGGCAGCCGCCAGTTCACGGTGGGACCGGGCGATAGTTTCCGCATCAAGCATGAACCCTATCAATGGGCGAACCCCTATGATGAGCCCGCCGTGGCGATCTGGGTCATCGCCCCGCCGGTGTATTGATGAGAGCGTATTGATGAGCTTTGAGGCCTGGACCATATTCGCGCTGTTCTGGGTGGTGTTCGTCACTACGCCCGGACCAAATGCGGTCAATTGCATCTCGAACGGTATGAGCCTGCCGTTTCCCAAGGCGATGCTGGGGGTGTTGGCGATCCTGACGCAGGCCAGCGCGTTTTTGGTCCTGTCGGCGCTCGGCATCACCGCGCTGATCACGGCGTCTCCGACCGGATTCTTCATCGCCAAACTGGTGGGGGCTGGGTTCCTGATCTGGGTCGGTATCCGTGGCTGGATGAACGCCACCAAGCCCGCGCCTGCATCTGAACGGCCCGCTCGGCATGTCTATCTGCACGCGCTGGCGGTGGCGACGATCAATCCCAAAAGTGTGGCCGGATACCTTGCCGCCTTTTCGCAATTCGTGCAGCCGGACGTGCCGATCTGGCAGCAAATGGGGGTCATCATGCCCACCGCGCTGGTCATCACCACGCTCAGCTATACCGGGTTCACCCTGCTGGGCGCGCTGATGGGCAAGGCGGCGCTGGGGGCGGTGTTCAACATCTGGGTGCGCCGGATCATGGCCGCCTGTTTCATCATCTACGGCGTGTTGCTGGGCACCAGCTCCACACCCGTTGCAAGGGGGTAATCACATGCACAAAGGTTCCTGCCTGTGCGGCGCGGTCGCCTTTACCATCGATGGGGATCTGTCGCCGACCTCGGCCTGTCATTGCGGCCAGTGCCGCAAGCAATCGGGCCATCACTGGTCCTCGACCTCGACCCATCAGGACAACCTGAGTTTCACCGCCAGCGACACGCTGCGCTGGTTCCGTGCCTCGGACATTGCCCGGCGCGGGTTCTGTGCCCAATGCGGCTCGTTCCTGTTCTGGCAGCACAATGACGAGGACACGATTTCGATTTCCATGGGGGCGTTTGATGAGCCCACCGGATTGATGCTCTCGCAGCATATCTTTGTCGCCGACAAGGGCGATTACTACGACATCACGGACGATCTGCCCCAACGGGCACAGTAACAGGGATCAAGACGAATGAGTGACTTTCCGACAAAAGCCCGCGTGGTTGTTATCGGTGGCGGTGTGGTGGGGACCTCCTCGCTGTATCATCTGGCCAAGAAAGGCTGGACCGACTGCGTTCTGCTGGAAAAGAACGAACTGACCGCCGGGTCTACATGGCACGCGGCGGGCAATGTGCCGACCTTCTCGACCTCATGGGCGATCATGAACATGCAGCGCTATTCGACCGAGCTGTATGCGCGTCTGGGCGAGGAAGTCGATTATCCGATGAACTATCACCAGACCGGGTCCATCCGTCTGGCGCATTCCAAGGAACGCGTGCAGGAGTTCGAGCGCGCCTGTGCCATGGGCCGCTATCAGGGCATCGAGATGGAGATGTGGACGCCCGAGCAGGCCAAGGAGAAATACCCGTTCCTGGAAACTCACGATCTGGAAGGCGTGCTGTTCGACCCCAGCGATGGTGATATCGACCCGGCGCAGCTGACACAGGCGCTGGCCAAGGGCGCACGCGACATGGGCGCGAAAATCCTGCGCTTTACGCCCGCAACCGGCGTGACACAGCATGAGGATGGCAGTTGGACCGTCAGCACCGAAAAGGGCGATATCGACTGCGATTACGTGGTCAACGCCGCCGGGTATTACGCGCAGCGTGTCGGTGAATGGTTCAAGCCCTATGGCGGGCGCACCGTGCCGATGATGGTGATGAGCCACCAGTATCTGCTGACCGAGGAAATCCCCGAGATTGAGGCTTGGTCGAAGCAATCCGGCCAGAAGCTGCCGCTGCTGCGCGACGTGGATGTGTCCTATTACCTGCGTCAGGAAAAGCACGGCTTTAACATCGGCCCGTATGAGCCCAACTGCCGCGCACATTGGGAAACCGATTCCGACCCGATGCCCGACGATTTTAGCTTCCAGCTCTGGTCCGACGATCTGGACCGGATCGAAGACATCGTGGCCGACGCGATGGAGCGTGTGCCACTTTCTGGTGAGGCCGGTATCTCGCGTATCATCAACGGCCCGATCCCCTATGCGCCTGACGGTCTGCCGCTGATCGGCCCGATGCCCGGTGTGAAGAACGCGTTCGAGGCCTGCGTCTTTACCTTTGGCATCGCGCAGGGCGGTGGTGCTGGCAAGGTGCTGGCGGAATGGATCGTCGATGGCCACACCGAATGGGATATGTGGTCGGTCGATCCGCGCCGTTACACCGACTACACCGATCACGATTACTGCGTGAAAAAGGGGATTGAGGTTTACGGCAACGAATACGCCATGCACTTCCCCCACCACGAATGGCCCGCCGCGCGCGACAAAAAGCTGTCGCCGGTGCATGACAAGGTCAAGGAACTGGGCGGTGTCATGGGCGCCTATAACGGCTGGGAGCGCGCCAACTGGTTCGCGATGCCGGGCGACGACACCTCGCTTGAGGCGACGCACACATGGGGCCGGTCCGGTCCGTGGGAGAGCCGCATCAAAGAAGAATGCGAGGCCGTGCGCGACCATTGCGGCGTGCTCGACCTGCCGGGCTTCTCGCGCTTCATGGTCAAAGGCGAGGGTGCCGCCGAGGCGCTGCGGGGTCTGGTCACGGGCGGCCTGCCCAAAGCGGGCCGGATGAACCTTGTCTATATCTCGGACGACCGGGGCCGCATCCTGACCGAGATGTCCTGTATCCGTCT
Source organism: Ruegeria sp. H7 (assembly GCF_056532945.1). Lineage (NCBI taxonomy): Bacteria > Pseudomonadati > Pseudomonadota > Alphaproteobacteria > Rhodobacterales > Roseobacteraceae > Ruegeria > Ruegeria sp. H7. The sequence goes on along the minus strand of NZ_JBQFNZ010000014.1, from coordinate 19,709 downwards.
GGGCGAAGATGAGTTCGTGATGATTACGGCGGCCACTGCGCAATGGCATGACCGCGATATCCTGCTGAAGGCGATGCCTGCCAGTGTGTCGGTCGAGGATATCACCACCACCCGCGACACGCTGATCGTGACTGGCCCGAAATCGCGCGAGATCCTGTCGGGTCTGACCGATGCGGACCTGTCCACCGGATGGTTGACCCACCAGTCCGCTACCGTCGCCGGACAACCCGCCTATCTGATCCGCGTGTCCTTTGCCGGTGAACTGGGTTGGGAGGTTCATGCCCTGAACGAGCATATGCCCGCGATCTACGGTGCGATCATCGACGCCGGGGCCAAGCCGTTTGGCATGTATGCGCTGAACAGCTTGCGTATCGAAAAGGGATACCGCGCGTGGAAAGGCGATCTGTCGACCGATTACTCGCTGCTGCAAGGCGGGTTGGAGCGGTTCGTCAAGCTGGACAAGCCGCAGGACTTCCCCGGCAAGGCCGCAATTCTGAACGAAAAGCAGCAGGGCGTGAAGAAGTCGTTCGTTACCCTGACGGTCGAGGCCGGGGATTGCGATGCGCCCTATATGTCCTGCATCTGGCAAGGTGATCAGATCGTGGGTGAGACGACCTCGGGCGCATGGGGCTATCGCGTGGGTAAATCCATTGCGCTGGGCATGATCAGGACCGAGCTTGCCAATCCCGGCACCGAGCTTGAGGTCGAAATCTACGGTCAGAAACACCGCGCTGTGGTACAAGAGGACCAGCCGCTCTGGGATCCCGCGAACGAGCGGCTGCGCGCGTAGCCCGCACGGAGACCGCCATGAGCAAACGATACGCCAAACTGGGACCCGGAGAGGGTCCCAACTATGACTGGGAAAATGACCACACCTTCGTCAAGGTGTCCGGTCAGGACACCGGTGGCGCATACGCGCTCATGGAAGACAATCTGAAGGCCAGCTTCGCGCTTGGCCTTCATCGCCACGACAGCCATGCCGAGACCTTCTATTTTCTGGAAGGTGCGGTGGATTTCTACGTCGATGGCGACTGGCATAGATGTACCCCGGGTACGACGATGCATGTCCCGCCCGGGGTGCCCCATGCCTGCCGGGTGGCCGATGCGGCCCCCGCCAGAATGCTGATGATCTTCCAACCCTCGGGCTTCGATGGCTTTCTTGCCGAACTGGCCGGGATGGATGAGGCTGACTTTGCCGATGAAGCCAAAATGGCCGCGCTCAACGCGCGGTACGACATTGTGCCGATGGGCCCGGTTCCGGCGCATCCCGATGATGCGGGCTGACAGATGACTTTGCCCGAAACCATGTCCGGCGTTTACCTGACCCGTCACGGTGGGCCAGAGGCGCTGGAATGGCGTCAGGATATTCCCGTTCCTCAACCCGGTCCGGGGCAGGTGCTGGTGCGTGTCGCGGCTGCCGGGGTCAACAACACCGATATCAACACACGGGTTGGCTGGTATTCCTCGGACGTCACAAGCGCCACAGGGGAGGTCGATCAAGATGTCGAGGCCGGTGGCTGGGGCGGTGCGCTGCGCTTCCCTCGGATACAGGGCGGTGATCTGTGTGGCATCGTCGAAATGGTTGGCGCGGGGGCCGGGTTTCAGCCGGGCCAACGTGTGACCTGCCCGATCAACCTGCCGCGCCCACGTCCGGGTCATCCGCACGGGTTCATTGCCCTGGGGTCCGAGATCGATGGCGCGTTTGCGCAATATTGTCTGGTTGAGGCGGATGATCTTTATGACGTCAGTGCCTCGCCCCTGTCAGATGAGGAAATCGCCGCCATTCCCTGCGCTTTCGGCACCGCCGAGAACCTGCTGACCCGGGCGGGTGTGACTGCGGGCCACAAGGTCCTGATCACCGGCGCATCGGGCGGCGTTGGACTGGCCGCCGTGCAACTGGCCAGCCTGCGGGGCGCGTCGGTCTGGGGCGTGACCAGCGCGGCCAAGGCGGATGTGGTGAAAGCGCAGGGTGCGGTCCAGACCTTTGACCGGGATGCGGATTTGCCCGCCGACATGTTCGATGTTGTGATCGACGTGGTCGGTGGCCCGGCTTGGGCGGCGGTGATCCTGGCGCTGAAACCCGGCGGGCATTATGCCGTTTCAGGCGCGATTGCCGGTCCGATGGTTCAGGCCGATCTGCGCGACATCTATCTGCGCGATATCACCATCCACGGCTGCACCTATCAGGCGGCCGAGGTGTTTGGGCGTTTGGTCGAGTTGATGAATGCAGGGCGTATCAAGCCGTTGATTTCCCGCACATACCCCTTAGAGGACATCATCACGGCGCAAGAGGATTTTCAATCCAAGGCGCTGCCTGGAAAACTGGTGCTGATCCCGTAAGGAGCTGGAAACATGGCCGATATCACCCTACTGGATGGCTCGATCGGGCAAGAGCTGGTGAAACGCAGTGGAAAACGCCCCACGCCATTGTGGTCGACACGGGTGATGATCGATCACCCCGAACTGGTGCACGACGTTCATGCCGAATATTTCCGGCGCGGCGCGACCGTGGCAACGACCAACACCTACGCCGTTCATCGCTCGCGTCTGGTGCGGGAAGGGATCGAGGATCAGCTTGCAACCCTGGTTGAAACAGCCGTCGCGCAGGCAAACGCCGCGCGGCAGGGTACGGCAGGGCGGGTGGCCGGATCGCTCGGCCCGCTTCTGGCAACCTACCGGCCTGATCTGAAACCTGACCCAAAGGATGCGGCACGGAAGTTCGGCGAACTGGTCTCGTTGATGGCGGACGACGTAGATTTGTTTTTGATCGAAACGGTGTCTTCAGTGCTCGAGGCCGAAGGCACCCTGCGCGGCACGGAAGGCTGCGGCAAGCCGGTGTGGCTGGCCCTGTCGGCCATGGATGATGACGGAACGCGGTTGCGCTCGGGTGAGGCTTTGGAGCTGATCGCGCCTTTGGTCGCGCAGTACCAACCGCAGGCTTTGCTGATCAACTGCACCCGGCCCGAGGCTGTTCCCGCAGCACTGGACATCCTGTCCGGTATGGGGCTGCCCTACGGGGCCTATGCCAACGGTTTCACCCATATCGCCGACGGGTTTTTGCAGGATGCGCCAACCGTTGACAGCCTTCAGCAGCGCCATGACCTTGGCCCCGACGCCTATGCAGATCACGCGATGGCTTGGGTGGAACAGGGGGCCACGATTGTTGGCGGATGCTGCGAGATCGGCCCGGACCATATCGAGGCACTGGCCCACCGCCTTGTGGCTGCCGGTCATCAGATCGTCTGAACCGAATGGGGGCTGAATGAAAAAGAAAAACAATTCAGCTTCGGCGGATCAGACCGCTGACCCGATCCATTTTGACATTCTGGTCGCGCCCGGATTTGTGCTGCTGGAACTCGCGTCACTTGTGGATGTTCTGCGCATTGCCAACCGGGTGAGTCCGACGCCACCATTCTCGTATAGCTACCGATCTCTGCGCGGCGGTGCTGTGGCCAGCAGCAGCGACGCGACAGTCGCGACCGAGGTCGTGTCGGCGCACCCCAACGCGGCTTATCTGTTCGTTATCGGCAACTCGAACCCGGACCACCCGGATCTGTCCCTGGGGCGGATCGTCTCGGACTATACCTATCGCGGCGCGCAGGTCTTCTTGCTGGCCGAAGCCGCCAGCCGGTATATCGACGAACAGGGCACTGCGGATCTGGCAACCCATTGGGAAAACGCCTCTTTCCTGCGTGAACGCGGTGCCCGGTTCGAGGCCACGTTGTCCATCGCCACCGAACGGGGCGGGGTGGTGACCTGCGCGGGCATGAGCGCGACCACCGATATCGCCCTGTCTGTGATCGGTCGCCATATCTCGGGTCCGACACAGATGACCGTGGCCGACATCATGCTGCACGAGAACATTCGCGACTTTGCGTCGATGCAGCCCTTCTCGGGCGCGAAAACCACGGCAACAGGCGATGCCAAGCTGGATCAGTGCATCAAGCTGATGCAGGCGAATATCGAAGACCCATTGCCCATCCACGAACTGGTCGATGCGCTTGGCATCTCGAACAGATCGCTTGAGCGGAAGTTCAAGGCCTTCTTCGGCACCACACCCAACGGGTTCTACCGTGAAATGCGATTGGCCAAGGCCAACAACCTGCTGCTGAACACCACCATGAGCGTCCGCGAAATCGGACTGGCCTGCGGGTTCCCGAACGGATTCTCCTCGGTATACAAAAGTTTCTTCGGCGTCACGCCCTTCGTGATGCGTCGGCAAAAGAGACAATCCGCACAAAGATGATTTTTGCGGATGCGGTGACGTTTTTGATGGATTCTGTGTCGATCTTTCGTGTCATGCAGATGAAAACCTGACAAAGCGGAGTCGTCAGAATGGTTGATCTTCCCAACAAGGCCCGCGTGGTCATCATCGGCGGTGGCGTCGTCGGATGTTCGGTCGCGTATCACCTGACCAAGAAAGGCTGGAACGATGTTGTCCTGCTTGAACGCAAGCAACTGACCAGCGGCACCACATGGCACGCGGCGGGCCTGATTGCGCAGCTGCGCGCGACGGCCAACATGACCAAGCTGGCGAAATACAGTCAGGAGCTTTACGGCGCGCTCGAGGAAGAAACCGGCGTTGCCACCGGGTTCAAGCGGGTCGGTTCGATCACCGTGGCCCTGACCGAAGACCGCAAGGAAGAGATTTACCGTCAGGCCGCCATGGCCCGCGCCTTTGGCGTTGAGGTCGAGGAAATCTCGAACGAGCGCGTGCAGGAGATGTATCCGCACCTGAACCTCGACGGTGTCACAGGTGCCGTCTACCTGCCGCTGGACGGGCAGGGCGACCCGGCAAACATCGCGCTGGCGCTGGCAAAGGGTGCGCGTCAGCGGGGCGGGATCGTCAAAGAACGGATCAAGGTCACAGATATTGTCAAAGAGGGCCGCAAGGTCACGGGTGTAGACTGGGTCGCCGATGACGGCAGCGCCTCGGGTCATATCGAATGCGACATGGTGGTGAACTGCGCAGGCATGTGGGGGCACGAGGTTGGCCGCATGGCCGGCGTGAACGTGCCGCTGCACGCGTGTGAACACTTCTACATCGTCTCGGAACCCATCGACGGTCTGACGCAATTGCCGGTGCTGCGCGTGCCGGACGAATGCGCCTATTACAAGGAAGACGCGGGCAAGATGATGCTGGGCGCGTTCGAACCCATCGCCAAGCCCTGGGCGATGGATGGCATCCCCGACAGTTTCGAGTTTGACCAACTGCCCGAGGATTTCGATCATTTCGAGCCGATCCTCGAGGCCGCCTGCGAGCGGATGCCGATGCTGGCCGAGGCGGGGATTCATACGTTCTTTAACGGCCCGGAATCCTTCACGCCCGACGACGCCTATCATCTGGGTCTTGCGCCCGAGATGGACAATGTCTGGGTCGCCGCCGGGTTCAACTCAATCGGTATCCAATCCGCTGGCGGTGCGGGTATGGCGCTGGCCGAATGGATGGACAGCGGCGAGAAACCGTTCGATCTGGGTGACGTGGATATCAGCCGGATGCAGCCGTTTCAGGGCAACAAACAGTACCTGTATGAGCGCTCGAAAGAGACGCTGGGCCTGCTTTACGCCGACCACTACCCCTATCGTCAAAAAGCAACCGCGCGCGGCGTGCGCCGGACACCGTTCCATCACCACCTGAAGGAACACGGGGCGGTATTCGGCGAAATCGCGGGTTGGGAACGCGCCAACTGGTTCGCGAATGAAGGGCAGGAACGCGAATACCAGTACAGCTGGAAACGTCAGAACTGGTTCGAAAATTCGGCTGCCGAACACCGGGCGGTGCGCGAGAATGTCGGCATGTATGACATGTCGTCCTTCGGCAAAATCCGCGTCGAAGGCCCGGATGCCGAGGCGTTCATGAACTATATCGGCGGCGGTGATTACGCGGTGCCCAATGGCAAGATCGTCTACACCCAGTTCCTGAACCGCTCGGGCGGGATTGAGGCGGACGTGACCGTCACCCGCCTGACCGAGACATCCTATCTGGTGGTCACCCCGGCGGCGACGCGTCTGGCCGATCAGACCTGGATGCAGCGCAATGCCGGTGGTTTCAACGTGGTCATCACCGACGTCACCGCAGGCGAGGGCGTGCTGGCCGTCATGGGCCCGAATGCGCGCAAGCTGCTGGAAAAAGTCTCTCCGGCCGATTTCTCGAACGCGACCAACCCGTTTGGCACCGCGCAGGAGATCGAGATCGGTATGGGCCTGGCCCGCGCCCATCGCGTGACCTATGTAGGCGAGCTTGGGTGGGAGGTATATGTTTCCTCCGATATGGCGGGGCACGTGTTCGAAACATTGCACGAGGCCGGTCAGGACATGGGGCTGAAACTGTGCGGTATGCACATGATGGACAGTTGCCGGATCGAAAAGGGCTTCCGCCATTTCGGCCATGACATCACCTGCGAGGATCATGTGGTCGATGCGGGCCTTGGCTTTGCCGTCAAGGTCGACAAGGGCTGCGACTTTATCGGGCGCGAGGCTGTGATCGCGCGCAAGGAAAGTGGGCCGAAGAACCGTCTGGTGCAGTTCAAGCTGACCGATGCAGAGCCATTGCTGTTCCACAATGAACCGATCCTCCGCGACGGAGAATATGTCGGCTATCTGAGTTCGGGCAACTATGGCCACACGCTGGGCGGAGCCATCGGCATGGGCTATGTGCCTTGCGAGGGCGAGAAAGCGGCGGATGTTCTGGCCTCGACCTACGAGATCGACGTCTGCGGTGTGAAGGTCAAGGCAGAGGCCTCGCTCAAGCCGATGTACGATCCAAAATCGGAACGTGTGAAACTGTGACGAAGGGGGCAGGGGGCGCTGCCCCCGCCGCCCGTTCCGGGCGACTCCCCCGAGGTATTTATAGCCAGATGAAGCAGGGGATCCGCTCTTCATCTGGCCAAAAATATCTCGGAGCGCGAGGCAGAGTCTCGCATTCGCAACAGCGTCTTTTACGCGACGTTCGTGGGTGACCCATCACAATTCGTTATGTGGGACTTCACGGTTTTCAGAGTTTTCAAGCGCCGCTGATCTGCCGTAAACCGGTCCGGTATCATCCGGAGTTCCCCCGTGGCAGACACGCCCGTACCTTCCCAGAACGTGGACACGCCCAAGGGGCTTGCTCTGGCTGTCACGGCCTATGTTTTGTGGGGGTTTCTTCCGCTTTACATGAAGGCGCTGGATCATCTGGGTCCCTTTGAGGTGGTGGCGCATCGTGTGATCTGGTCAGTGCCGGTGGCGGGGTTGTTGCTGGTTGCTCTTGGACGCACGCGGGATTTGAAGGCGGCGCTTGGCAATCCCAAGATGCTGGGCATGGCCGCTGTGACGGCAGCGCTGATTTCCATTAACTGGGCGATCTATGTCTGGGCGATTTCAACCGGCCACGCGCTGGATGCCGCTTTGGGGTATTATATCAACCCGTTGTTCAGTATCGCATTGGGTGCCCTGCTGTTGCGAGAGTCGCTGACGCGTACACAATTGCTGGCCATTGGTCTTGCGGCGTTGGGCGTTGTGGTTCTGGTTCTGGAAGCCGGGCGCTTGCCGTGGGCTGCGCTGAGTCTGATGGTGACCTGGGGCTTTTATGCGTTTTTCAAACGATCTTTACCGATTGGCCCAAATCAGGGTTTTCTGCTTGAGGTTCTGATCCTGCTGATCCCCGCGCTGGTCTATGTGACCTGGCTTGGTGTTCAGGGCTCGGGCCATTTTGGAGCGAGGCTGTCGGACACGCTGTTGCTGTCCTGCGCAGGGGTCGTCACCGCGGTGCCGCTTTTGGTCTATGCCAACGGGGCCAAGCTGGTGCGCCTGTCGACGATGGGAATTCTGCAATACATCGCGCCCACCATGATCTTCATCACGGCTGTAACCGTGTTCGGAGAACAGATCGACCGGGGCCGCATGATCGCCTTCCCGCTGATCTGGTCGGCGCTGGTGGTGTATTCGATCCCGATGATCCGGCAGGCGCGGGCTCAGGCCTGAAGCAGAAGCCGGGCGGCTTTGTCGGCCCAGATCGCATAGGCTTTGGGGCTTGGGTGGTACCCGTCCGGTGCGGCGAGTGCCGGATCGTCGGGTAAGTCCAGTGTCAGATGCTTGAGTTGCGGGTGGGCCGCTGCGACCTGTTGCAATCCGCGATCCAGCCGGGCGGATTGTCGCCCCAGAACCCAGGCCAGGGGATGTGGCAAGGCAGGAAAGCGGTGCATCTGGGGTACGCCAGTCACCACAACCTTACGCGCGCCAAACCGCTGCGTCAGCAGTTTCGCCAACTGGCTCTGCCGGTCGAGGAAGCGACGGTATGTAACCCCACGGGTCACGTCATTGACCCCAAGCGCGGTAATGACGGCGTCGAATTCGCCCTGAATCCCAAGCAGGCGGTCGATCGTGTCCTGAGTCGTATGCCCCGTCGTGGCCTCCAGCCGCCATTCGACCGAGTGATGCCGGGACAGTCGGTTCACCAGTTGACCCGAAAGCGCCTGATCCTGCGTGCCCGCACCGACCCCGGCGGCAGAGCTGTCACCCGTGATCAACAGACGCAGACGCGGCCCGCGCCCGGTGCGCCCTTCGCGCGGCCCGATGGGTTCGGGCAACATCTGGGCCTTGCGGCGCACGGTCAGCCCTTGAACTGCCAGAACAGGCAGCAGAGGCAGGCGCAAAATCTGATCGGCGGCAATCGGGTTTGGCATGTTCAGCTGAGCGCGGATTTGAATTCCAGAAAGCGCGGGTCGCTCATTACGCGGGCCATCATCGCCTCACGCAGGGCTCCGATGGTCTTGTGGGGGCGCATGGCGACCTCGAATTGCTGTATCAGGCCATCGTTGTTCAGGGTGATCAGGTCCACGCCGACTGCATCCAGATCGCCGACCTTGCATTGGAACTCCAGCGCCCAATCGTTGCCGTCGCCCATGACCCGGCGATAGCGAAAATCGGAAAAAACCTGTCCGACGTGACCCAGCACAGCCGCAACCGGGGCGCGGCCTGTCCACGTGCTGTAATAGGTCGGTGGCATGAACCGGACGTCTTCGGCCAGAAGCTCATGGATCAGCGTCTCGTCGCCCTTGGCGACAACCTCTTGCATACGTTGGATTGTTGGATGCATGTCCTCTCCCCTTGCTGATCTCAAAGGTTTACGATCACTGCGCGGCACGCAAGGACGACGTTGCGGGAAGGGGCACTCTGCGATAGGCACAGCCGCATGAGCGAGACCTATGATCCCCCCCAGACACCGCTGGATATATTGCACGAAGATGCGCAACTGATCGTGGTGAACAAACCCTCGGGCCTGTTGTCCGTGCCGGGGCGGGGCGAGCATCTGGCCGATTGCCTGCTGACCCGGGTACAGGCGGCGTTTCCGCAGGCCCTGTTGGTGCACCGGCTGGATCGGGATACCTCGGGCGTGATGGTGTTTGCCCAGACACCTCATGCGCAGCGGCATCTGAGTATGCAGTTCGAGCAGCGCCAGACCCGAAAAACCTATGTCGCGCGCGTTTGGGGGCACCTTGAGGCCAAGACGGGGACGGTAAACTTACCGCTGATCGTCGATTGGCCCAACCGACCGCGCCAAATGGTGTGCCATGAGACCGGCAAGCCGGCCGTCACAGATTGGCGCGTGGTGAAATACGACGGCGACACGACGCGCGTGCGTCTGTTTCCCAAAACCGGACGGTCGCATCAGTTGCGGATTCACATGCAAGCGTTGGGCCACCCGATTCTGGGTGACCCGTTCTATGCCGAAGGTGCGGCTCGGGATTACCCGCGCCTGATGCTGCATTCCGAGGAGTTGCGATTGAAACATCCCGAAGGTGGTGTTTCGATGAAATTCAGGGCACCTGCGGATTTCTGATCTTAAACGGCGCTGCCCCACAGCATTTTCAGATTGCCGAGAGAAAAGCGCCGTGTGCGTTTGCGCGGCGTTGCCTTTTCGCAATGCCGCGCGGATGCCAGTTCGCGCTCGATCTCAAAGGCGCGCAGGCTGTGGTCCTGTGACCAGCGGTCCAGTTTCAGGGTCATCATCACGTGATTGTCGCGGCTGGGCATGGTTGCCTCCTTTTCTTGTGCTGACCCAGCCTCGCCCAATACTCCTGACACCACCCTGTCAGGGGGCTGTGCTAAAGTGTCAGTACTTGTCACGGAGATCACCATGCGCCGTTCGTCCCGGTTGTTTGAAATCATCCAGATCCTGCGCGCCTCGGATGTGCCGGTCACGGCGGATGCACTGGCCGAACGGTTGGAGGTATCCGTGCGCACCGTCTATCGCGACATTTCCGAATTGCAGGCCCAGCGTACGCCGATCGAGGGCGAGGCCGGGGTTGGCTACATCATGCGGCGTGGCTATGACCTGCCGCCGCTGAATTTCGACGCCGAGGAGGTTGAGGCGCTGTGGGTGGGTCTGTCGATGCTGGCCCGAACAGGCGACAGCCACCTGCAGCGGGCGGCCAACCGGATCTGCCAGAAGATCGACGCGCTGCATTGCCCGGCGGACTGGCTACAAGTCGCAACCTGGGGAGCACCGCTCGATGATCCGGCCAAGGGTTGCATTCCGGTCGCGCAATATCGCGAGGCAATCCGGGCCGAGCAGAAAATCCGCATCACTTATGTCAGCGGCGAAGGCCAACGCTCGGAACGGATCGTCCGGCCCGTGGCCCTGATCTATCACATCGAATGCACCATGCTGGCAGGGTGGTGCGAGCTGCGCAGCGCCTTCCGGCATTTCAGAACCGACCGTATCTGGGCCTGCGAGGCTACGGGTCAGAGCTTTGGCGGCCAGGGTGCATCCCTGCGCGATCTGTGGAACGAACAGGAGGGTGTGACCGCAGCCCAGTAACCCGTCTTGGCGGGGAATCGCCGACCTCACCGCATTGTTGCTTGAGCCTGCCTGCAGACGCCGTGATATACTGCGCTGAACAAGGCAAACCCGAACAAACGGGGGCCAGAGCAGAAGGTGACATCATGACGATTTCCAAGTTTTTTATGGCAAGTGGGCTGTGCTCGGCGATGGCATTGGCGGCGTGTACCGATCCGGGCACGCTGAACCTGCCCAGCGATCCCAACCAGAACGCCAGACAGGGCGCCATTATCGGTGGGCTGGTCGGCGCGGGTGTTGGCGCGATTGCCAATGATTCCGACCCTCTGCTGGGTGCATTGGCCGGAGGCGCCATTGGCGCGGCGGGCGGTGGCCTGATCGGCAATCAACTGGACAAGCAGGCGGCTGAACTGCGCCAGCAACTGGCCAATGACGGGATCACCATCGTCAATGCCGGGGATCGCCTGATCGTCACCGTGCCGAATGACATCACCTTTGACACCGACAGCGCCACCGTGCGCCCGGCCCTGCGCGCCGATCTGACGCGCGTTGGCCAGAATCTGGTGAACTACCCGAATTCGAACGTGCAGATCATCGGGCACACAGACAGCGATGGCGACGCCGCCTATAACCAGGGCCTGTCCGTACGTCGTGCGAATGCGGTGGCCGATATTCTTCAGGCCAACGGTGTGAACTACAACCGCATTCGCACCATCGGGCAGGGTGAGAACAACCCGGTTGCCTCGAACCTGACACCTGCGGGCAAGGCACAGAACCGCCGGGTCGAGATTGTGATCGTTCCCAGCGGCAACGCCTGATCGCGCAGCACCTGTGCAAGAAACGGGGTTTGGATCGAGCCTGTCCCGGTCTAACTATGGGGAAACAACGAAACGGAGTTTCCCCCGATGTCCAACCCCACGCTGCTGGGCCTGTCCGGGTCCCTGCGCCAGAACGCAACCAACCGCAAATTGCTGCGCGAGGCCGCGCGCCTGTTTGACCCCGCCAGCTTTGTCGAAGCCGATCTGAACCTGCCGCTTTACGATGGTGATCTGGAAGAGGGTGAGGGCATCCCGGCCATGGTCCAAACGCTCAGGGATCAGATCGAGCAGGCGGATGCGGTGATCATCTCGACCCCGGAATATAACAAGGGGCCGTCGGGCGTTTTGAAGAACGCGCTGGATTGGGTCAGCCGGACCGAGGGCAACCCATGGGCCGACAAGCCGGTTGCCGTGATGTCGGCGGCGGCGGGCCGCGCGGGCGGGGAACGGGCGCAGATGATCCTGCGCGCCTATATGGTGCCGTTCCAGCCGATGATCCTGCAAGGCCCCGAGATTCATCTGGCCAACAGTTCGAACGAATTCGACGAACAGGGCAGGCTGGTCAGTGCGCGGTATGAAAAGTCACTGGGCACCCTGATGCAGAAGCTGCGTGGCCTGATCGCATAACGCGCGGTCACGGCCGCCCCACCGGTGGTGCCAGTGTTACAGCGAGGCTTCGGGCCGGAAATCATCCGGGATCGTGTCGCGCTCGTCCAGGATCAGATCGGCCAAGACCTCGGCCACCTTCGGGGCCATGCCGAAACCGATCTTGAACCCTCCGTTGGCGATGAACTGCCCTTGGTGCAGCGGGTGTTCCCCAAGCATTGGCGCGCGGCTTTTGCTGCGGGGGCGAACACCGGCCCAACGCTCGATCACTTCGGCCCCGTGCAGCACGGGAACCGCCTGCATCGCCCGTTCGATCACATCGTCCAGCGCGCTGTCGGTGCTGGTGGGATCGTCGTAACCGCGTTCCGAGGTCGAGCCGATGGCCAGAGTTCCGTCCGCATGGGGTACGATATGGATCGCATCCGCAAACAGCTGCGGCACCGGGCCCGCATCAAACCGCAACAGCGCCGCTTGCCCTTTCACGCCATTGCCGACCGTTTTGCCGAAAGCGTCGCTCAGCTCTTGCAGACCGGCCAGCCCGGTGGCGTGCACGACATGGCCTGCATCGGGTGCGTCGGCGACAACCTCGACCCCCATGACCGCCAAAGCCGCTACAAGCGCGGCACAGGCGCGGCGCGGGTGCATGCGGGCGGTCAGGGTGTCATGGATAACGTAACCGGTCGGGCTAGGCGGGCACCATGATCCGGCCTCGGCCACGTCGATCACCCTCCACGCGGCCCGACCGTGCCACAGTTCCTGTGCCGTGAGTTCCCGCGCGCGCGCCAGATCAAGGCTGCGCTGGTCCGCAATTGGCTGGATGCGCCCCAGCCGCCCGTGTCCCGCTGAAACGCCCCCGACGGCCTCGACCTGCGTCCAGAAGGGTTCGGCCATGATCAGGCTGTCGAACTGAAAGGCCTTCTTGGCGTTCCAGTTCTCGGGCACGTGCGGAGCCAGCGCCCCGACCAGACCGCCGCTGGAGCCCGCGCCCGGGCCAAAGGGGTCGACAACCTGCACCTTCGCGCCGCGTCGCGCGCAGGTCCAGGCGATGGACAGGCCGAAAATCCCAGCGCCGCGGACCGTCACATCGACCATTGCCAAATTCCTTTTCCTTGTTCAGTGTCGCGCCGCTTAGCTACAGGATTCCCCGATGGCAGACCAGCGCGCCGAGGTCACATGGACCGAGGATCAGATACCCGTCTCGGATCGTTTCGACGACCCATATTACTCGCTGCAAAACGGGGTTGAAGAGACGCGCCATGTGTTCCTTGCGGGCAACGACCTGCCTGCGCGCTTTGCGCCCGGTTTTCACATTGCCGAACTGGGCTTTGGCACCGGGCTGAACATGCTCACCGCTTGGTCGGTATGGGAGCAGTCAGGTCACACGACCCCGCTGAGGTTCACAAGCTTCGAAGCGTATCCGATGGAGCTCGAGGACATGCGGCGGGCCTTGGCGGTATTTCCCGAATTGACGCCCTGGGCGGATCGATTTCTTGCACAATGGGCGGGGGGTGGATGCCAGTTGGAAACGCTGGACCTGACCGTTGTCGTAGGCGATGCGCGTCAGACCTTGTGCGACTGGCAGGACAAGGCGGATGCGTGGTTTCTGGATGGCTTCTCGCCCGCCAAAAACCCCGAGCTTTGGGGCGCAGACCTGATGCAGCAGGTTGCCGACCACACGGCCAATGGCGGCACCACCGCAACCTACACCGCTGCCGGATTCGTGCGGCGGGGACTTGAGGACGCCGGTTTCGACGTGACCCGAACCCCCGGCTATGGCCGCAAACGCCACATGACACGGGCGGTCAAAGCATGACGCAGCAAAACAACGTCCGTGCAGGCATTGCCCTGATGATCGGTGCCACCATCGTCTTTGCTTTGCAGGACGGAATCTCGCGCCATCTGGCCGGGACATACAACACCTATATGGTTGTGATGATCCGCTATTGGTTCTTTGCGGCCTTCGTTATCACTCTGGCCGCGCGGTCACCGGGCGGGCTGGGCGCGGCCACACGAACCAGTCAACTTGGATTGCAGATCTTTCGCGGCATCCTGCTGGCAGGCGAGATTTGCGTCGCCGTGTTCAGCTTCACCGTTCTGGGCCTGATCGACAGTATGGCGGTCTTCATCTGCTATCCGCTGCTTGTCGCGGCCCTCAGCGGCCCTGTGTTGGGCGAAAAGGTGGGTTGGCGCAGATGGGCGGCGATTGGTGTTGGCTGCATCGGGGTCCTGATCATCCTGCAACCGGGCGTCGGAGTGTTTAATCCCTGGGCCATCATCCCGCTGATCTCGGCCCTGATGTTTGCCCTGTATGGCCTTCTGACGCGCTATGCCGCGCGCCGCGACAGCACGGCCACCAGCTTTTACTGGACCGGCGTGTCCGGCGCGGTCGCAATGACGCTTGTCGGTATGTGGTTCTGGGAACCCATGGCCCCGCGCGACTGGGGCTGGATGGCGGTACTGTGCGTCAGCGGCGCGCTTGGGCACTGGCTACTGATCAAGTGCTATGAAATGGCCGAGGCCAGTGCAGTTCAACCCTTCGCCTATTTCCACCTCGTCTGGAGCGCGATCCTGGGCATCTCGATCTTTGGTGAGGTGCTGCGCCCCGAAGTTGTCGTCGGGGCCGCCTTTGTCGTCGCCGCAGGCCTGTTCACCCTATGGCGCGAACGCCGCCAGAGTTGACCCGGTCAGTTCTTGCGAGAACGGGATCGGCAGGGCCGGTTTACCCAGCCGCGCCCGATAGACCGGCAGGCTTTCGGCCACACGCATCACATAGTTGCGGGTTTCGCTGAAGGGTATCGTCTCGATCCAGTCGACCACATCCACCTGCCCCCGGCGCGGGTCGCCATAGCGCTGCATCCACGAAATGGGCCGTCTAGGCCCGGCGTTATAGCCTGCCGCCATCATGACCACATTGCCGTTGAAATCCGCTGCCAGCCCGGACAGGTAATTGGCCCCCAGCTTGGCGTTATATTGCCAGTCCGAGGTCAACCGACCCGTCTGATGCCCGCTGAGTATCCCCAATTCCTGCGCCACCAGTTTCGCCGTGGCCGGCATCACCTGCATCAGACCCCGCGCGCCCGCACCGCTGATCACAACCGGATCAAACTCGCTTTCGCGGCGGGCAATGGCCAGCGTCATTTCCTTGGCCATGGGCAGGCCCATATCGGCGACGGGATGGACCGGGTAATAAGCCGCTGGCAGAACCGTCCCGGTGGTGGCCGCCCGCTTGGCGATCATCACCGCCAGATGCGGTTCGTTCAACTCAATCGCCAGATCGCCAAGCTGATTGGCCTGAACCGGGTCGAGGCCTTCGACCAGATGGGTCAAAAACCGTTCCGACAGATTGTCCTCGCCCGCTTTCAACAGCAGCAACCCCGCCTCCAGAACGCTGGAATCGGCGAACCCCGCCTGCCGCCAATGCGGTGCACGGCGGGGGGTGGCCAGTTCAGGATCAAACGGACGCCCGATCTGTTCAGCCGCCAGCAGCCCGTAGAATGAGGTCTGATTGTCGGCCCCGACCGCATAGGCCTCATAGGCTTTCTCGGCATTGCCCTGCGCGGCATAGGCGCGGCCCAGCCAATACCCTCCACGCCCTTTCGAGATTGGGGACTGCACGGCGGTCGAGAAATTCTGGAAATGGCGCACGGCAGTTGCCGGGTCGTCCAGCCTGCGCAGGGCCAGAAACCCGGCCAGCCATTCCAGATCGGCATAGGCATAGCCCATCTCAGGCGTCATATGGTGGTTGGCGGCGATCTGATAGGCCCGCGCGGCGCTGCCCTGCCGCATCTCCAGCCGCGCCAGCCTGCGCCGCCCTTCGGCCCATTTGTCCGGCTCACCCAGGGCTTCGGGGCTGGTCGATCGGGCCAGCATCAGATCGATGGCGCTGTCGTCCAGTTCCTTCCGGTCGCGCCAGACAAAACGATCAAAGGCAAGTCCCGGCGCGTCCGCGACCGTCTTTGGAACCGCCGCAACCTTGGCATCGACCCCCGGCGCGCGCTTTTGCAACGCGATCCGCGCCTCGGCCAGTTTTCGGTCATCGGCATTCACCAACGGCAACATCTGCGCCGCGCTGACCAGATGACCATCCCACAGCATCCGGTCCAACCGCGCCGCATGATGAGGCTTCAACAGCTTGCCGAAATTCTCAAGGTAATCCTTCTGCAACCCGGACCCCATCGGCATCGTGCGCCATGCGGTGACGATATCGGCCTGCGCCTCGCCCTGTTGCCCCTTGGCCATCAGTGCCACGGCATGGTTCAACGCGCCTTCCGCTGTCTGTGGCGGTGTGTCGGCATAGAACCTAAGAACCCGATCCGGGTCCGCGCCCGTAAAAGACGGCTCGCTTTTCCGGCGTAGCCAGGCGAGGCCTGGCCAGTCCGGGCGGCGATCCAGAAACACCAGCACATCGCCGGAACTGCCAAACCCTTGCCGCAACCAGTGCCAGACAATGATATCGCGCGAAACAGACCCGCGTTGCCCGGACACACGCAGTGCCTCGTTCCAGTCCCCTTTGCGCATCTCGTTGAGCCCGGCACGCAGATCGGCGGCGGCATCTGCCTGCGCTGGGTGTGTTGACAATGTGGAATACAGAATCACGGCCACCAACAGGCCCAGAACGCGTGTCATGCCTTGCATTTCCCAACCAACCAAGGATAGAGGCTGTGAGGATAAACCTTGCGCCGCCGGGATCAACTCACAAAGCCTAAATCGTGATGGCCCGCGATGTAAAAAACACGAAAACTGCACCCTAAGGAGCGTGTCATGTTCAAAGGCTCTATGCCAGCCCTCGTCACCCCGTTCAGCAACGGCGAGTTGGACCTGGATACGCTCAAACATCTGGTCGAATGGCAGATCGAGTGCGGATCGACCGGGCTGGTGCCGGTGGGCACCACCGGGGAAAGCCCGACGCTCAGCCATGATGAGCATGAGACCGTGGTGGAACAGGTCGTCAAAGCCTCGGCAGGCCGTGTGCCGGTCATCGCAGGTGCCGGATCGAACAACACGGTCGAGGCCGTGCGCTTTGTGCAATTTGCCAAGAAGGTCGGCGCCGACGCGGCTTTGGTCGTGACACCCTACTACAACAAGCCAACCCAGCGCGGCCTGATCGAACATTTCGCGACCCTGCACGCGTGTGCAGACATTCCGATCATCATCTACAACATTCCAGGCCGCTCGGTCATTGACATGACGCCCGCCACCATGGGTGAGCTGGCCAAGTTGCCACGTATCGTCGGCGTCAAAGACGCCACCGGCGATCTGGCGCGGGTCAGCCAGCAACGCGCCAGCTGCGGCGCTGATTTCTGCCAGCTGTCGGGCGAGGATGCGACGGCGCTTGGCTTCAACGCCCATGGCGGTGTCGGCTGTATTTCGGTGACCGCCAACGTGGCTCCGAAACTCTGCGCCGAATTCCAGCAGGCCACCTTGTCGGGCAATTATGCGACAGCACTGGCCTATCAGGACCGCCTGATGCCACTGCACGAGGCGATCTTTATCGAACCCGGACTGGCCGGCGCAAAATACGCGCTCAGCAAGCTGGGCCGGTGCAGTGAAGAAGTTCGCTTGCCGCTGACCACGCTGGAAGACAGCACAAAAGCGGCCATTGACGCAGCCATGGCCCATGCCGGTCTGATCTGAGCCAAAACAAATCCAAGCAAAAAGGGCGGCCTCGATCCCCGAGCGCCGCCCTTTCTATTTCCGCCCGGATCCAAGCTTCATCTGGCCAGAAATATCTCGGGGGGCGAATTGAGCCGCAGACTCAAGAGGGGGGCTGGCCCCCCTACCTATCGCTTGCCATAATAAAGCCCGACCACATGTTCGGCCTGCGCAAAAAACAACCAGCGCGACATGGCAACGCCCGCCAGATGAGAGGCCACAGCCAGCAGCGCAAACAGATGCTTCACGATGACGCCCTCGACCGGCAGGACGATCAAGAGAAGCGGCAGGACAAACCCCAGACCGAACGACATCACACGCAGCTTCTGCGCATGTTTGCGCCCCACCACATGCACGAACTCGCGCAGCAGGTAGTTGGTGCCGGTATGGGGTGGCTCAAAGGCCCGGACATCTCCGCGCGTGCCCAACCCGGTCGCGGTTCCAAGGTTTGTTCCGGACCGTGCAAAGGCGCTGTCGCCTTGCTGCCAGTACAGAATCTGGATCAGCGCCGCGATCAGAAGCAGCGGCCAGGCGATTGAGGTTTGCCCGGCCAGCAAGGCCCCACCGGCCAGGCTGAAACTCAGAAACATTGCAGGGGTCAGTTTCATGTTCCAGCGCGGGATGGTCTTGAGCTGGGTGTAAATCATCGACGTGGTGAACACGGTCGCGAGCGAGAACAGCGAGCCCAGCAGTCCAAGCAAGCCCCACCGCTGACCCAGAAATACCGCGCCAATCGCATAAAGCCCCATGACGATCAGCGCGAGAACGGCACACCAGCCTTCACGGCTGAGCCAGCTGGAACGCCATTGGGTAAAGGCCTTCCAGGCCCGTTCCGGGTGACCAAGGTGAAAGGTCGAGGCCATCAGCCCGCCGACGGCCAGCGCATAGGCAATGGCAAAGAAGACAAAGGCCACCACGCCCGAGACGTCAGGCAGGCCGAGCCCCAGAAAGAACAACAGACCAAAGCCCAGACCGGACAGGGTGGTAAAGATGATGACGGATGGTGCGGGATGCATCAGCTTGTCCCTCCGGGCAATTTGTCGAGGGCTTTGTCGAGCCAGCCCATGAAGCCTTTGGGTTCTTCGGCCACGGGGGCCAGAAGCGGGGCCAGAATATCGATCTGATCCTCGACTGTATCCTTGGGCCGTGGCGGCAGGTATTTGTTGACGGGTTTGGTGCCCATCTCGGGCATCAGGTCCATGCCGTCACGCTCGGCCACCAGTTTGCTGACATCGCTGTCGGGATCGCCGAGATCACCGAAATGGCGGGCTCCGGCCGGGCAAGTGCGCACGCAGGAAGGCACGCGGTCCACCTCGGGCAGGTTTTCATTGTAGATCCGGTCGACGCAGAGGGTGCATTTCTTCATCACACCTTCGGCCATGTCCAGTTCGCGTGCGCCATAGGGGCAGGACCAAGCGCACAGGCCACAACCGATACAGTCGCTTTCGTTGACCAGAACGATCCCATCCTCGACCCGCTTGTAGCTGGCCCCGGTGGGGCAGACGGTGACGCAGGGGGCGTCTTCGCAATGCAGGCAGGATTTGGGGAAGTGAATCAGTTGGGCATGACCTTCGGCGGGTTGCACCTCGTATGAATGCACGCGGTTCAGGAAGGTGCCTGACGGGTTTGCGCCATAAGCGTCCTGATCAGACAGGGGCGCGCCGTAGTTTTCGGTGTTCCAGCCCTTGCAGGAAATCACGCAGGCGTGGCAGCCGACGCAGGTGTCCAGGTCGATGACCAGACCCATTTTGCGGTCAGTGGATTGAGGGAGCTGGGTCATGTCAGTGAACCTCTGCTTGTGAGGGTGGGGGAGGGGGCCAGCCCCCTCTTGAGCCTGCGGCTCAATTCACCCC
>NZ_JBQFNZ010000013.1:0-54032 GCF_056532945.1 Ruegeria sp. H7 | reverse complement strand
CTGCCGGGCCCAAGGCCGCTCAGGGGCATCGGCGTCAGCCGATGGCCCGTGGCGGGCGCTGGAGTGTTCCGGGAATCGGATCACACCATGCGAACGCGGTTCAGCCCGTCCGTTTCGGTTACGGAACAGCAGATCGACCGCAACGTGCGCGGATGGTTGTAATCCCAAGGCCGCCCACGGTGCAGCGTCGCCCGCTCGTCCCAGATCAGGACGTCGCCCGCGGTCCATTGATGCGAATAGACATATTCGGGCCGGGTGCAAAAGGCGATGGCCTCGTCCAGAATGGCCTGGCTTTCCTTGTGCCCCAGCCCTTCGATGGCGAAGGCGTGGGATGCTATGAACAGGGCCTCTTCGCCCGTCACGGGGTTCGGCCAGATTGCCCGCCAGGGCCGATCGGGCCAGCGGGTCATCCGGGGCAGGGCTGCCAGATCGGCATCGATTTTCATGCGGGAATGCGACAGCCTGTGCCAGATGATGGCGTCTTGCAGCGGTTCTTTCAGGTGGCCGGGCATCTCGGCCCAGGCAGCGCGTGTCGAGGCAAGTTCCGTCTCGCCGCCGCTGGGTGGGACCACGAGGGCGGTCAGAATATTGATCAGTGCAGGGGTAGGCAGGAATGTGCTGTCTGTGTGCCACAGCATATTGGCCTGCAAATCCAGCAGGCGCAGATCGTCGCGGGCGCGCAAGCCGTCCTCTGTCTGATTGGACAGTTCAGACACCTGAAACTCCACATCGCGCCCCGCCGCCATCTGTTCGCGGTTTTCCAGCGGACCAAACAGTTCACCCAGACGCATATGATCGTCATCCGAGATGCTCTGCCCCGGAAAAAGCAGGGCGGAATGCGTTTCGAAGGCGTGCCGGATCTGGGGGTAGAGGTTATCCTGCGTGACCTCGCGCAGGTCGACGTCATGAACAATCAGGCCGAATTTGGGGTGCAGCGGGGTTGTGCGCATCAGGCTCCTCGGTCATGGGGCGGGGGTCGAGTTAATCCTCTTCGAACGGGTCCCATTCATCCTCGACCTCTGGCAGGGCTTCGGTTTCGACCTGTGCCGCGCGTTGTTCAGGGGTTTCTATTCTGGTGATCTTGGCCTTTGGAAAATGTGCCAGCACGGCCTGAACCAGCGGGTGTTCCGAGGCTTCTTCCTTCAGCGCCAGTTCCGCCCTGTCGCGAATCTCGGCAATCGTCGGCGCGTCGCCATCGGACACAATCGACACGGCCCAGCGATTGCCTGTCCACCGCTGCAGGGCCGAGCCCAACCGTGGGGCCAGATCCGTCGGGGCTTGCGGCGCAGGCGTAAACTCGATGCGTCCCGGCTGATAGGAAACCAGCCGCACGCCGTTTTCGACCTCGACCAACAGTTTCACATCACGGTTGACGCGGATCAGTTCGACCACGTGATCGAAACTGGGATAGCGCGCCAAAGCGGCCTGCGTGTCCTGGGCCAGCGCCGCGACCGGAGCACCCCCTGCCCCGCGAGGCGCAGGCGCATAGGTCGGTGCTGCGCGCGCTTCAACCGGTGCAGTGCCGTTACCGTGGATCGGCATACCGCCGCCCGGTCCGCCATTTGGTGGCGCAGGTGTATCCTGCAGACGTTTGATCAGTTCTTCCGGGCTGGGCAGATCGGCCACATGGGTCAGACGGATCACCGCCATCTCGGCTGCCATCATGGCGTTGGGGGCGGCCGAGACCTCCTCCAGCGCCTTCAACAGCATTTGCCACATGCGGGTCAGCACACGCATGGGCAGGGCGTCGGCCATCTGCTGGCCACGGGCGCGCTCGTCAGGGGATACTGTCGGATCCTCGGCTGCGTCCGGCGTGATTTTGACGACCGAGACCCAATGGGTGATCTCGGCCAGATCGCGCAGCACCGCCAGCGGGTCGGCCCCTTCGGCATATTGCGCGCTAAGCTCGGTCAGGGCACCGGCGGCATCGCCGCGCAGGATCATATCCATCAGGTCCAGCACCCGGCCACGGTCGGCCAGCCCCAGCATGGCGCGCACCTGGTCGGCGGTGGTTTCGCCTGCGCCGTGAGAAATCGCCTGATCCAACAGTGAGGTTGCGTCGCGGGCAGACCCCTCGGCCGCGCGGGTGATCAAGGCCAGCGCGTCCTCGGCAATCTCGGCCCCTTCGGCGCTGGCGATCTTTTGCAGCAGACCGATCATATCTTCGGGCTCGATCCGGCGCAGGTCAAAGCGCTGGCAGCGGGACAGGACCGTGACCGGGACCTTGCGAATCTCGGTGGTGGCGAAGATGAACTTCACATGTTCGGGCGGCTCCTCCAGCGTCTTGAGCAGCGCGTTGAAGGCGCTGGTCGAGAGCATGTGAACCTCGTCGATGATGTAAATCTTGTAGCGGGCCGAGGCGGCGCGATAGCGGACGCTGTCGATGATCTCGCGAATATCATTGACGCCGGTACGGCTGGCGGCGTCCATCTCCATCACGTCGACATGGCGGCCTTCCATGATCGCGGTGCAATGTTCGCAGACGCCACAGGGTTCGGTCGTAGGGCCACCAGTGCCATCGGGGCCGATGCAGTTCATACCCTTGGCGATGATCCGCGCCGTGGTTGTCTTGCCGGTGCCGCGTATGCCGGTCATGACAAAGGCTTGGGCTATCCTGTCGGCTTCGAACGCGTTCTTCAGCGTGCGCACCATCGCGTCCTGGCCCACCAGATCAGCAAAGGTTTCCGGGCGGTATTTGCGGGCGAGAACCTGATAGGCGGGGCTGTCTGTGTCGGTCATGTCTGCTCTGGCGGATTCGGGACGTCGTCGCAGCGTAGTGGCCGCTGCCGCCCGCGTCCACAGCAGGGTCGGGGAAATTTGGTTTGGAAAGACCCGAGATCGGCGTAAACTGGAATCTCAGTATTTTTGAAGCACATTTTACAAGCAGGCTTGGGTTTGGGAGGAAATCTTTGATGTCGCAACTGGTCGTCTACGCGCTGCAAGTCGGAGGCGGAACACTTGCGCTGACCTCGATGCCGGGACGCGGCGGAGATTACGCGGGCGATCTGGATACGATCTCGGATTGGAAACCCGGTCTTGTGATCTCGATGACCACGGAAGTTGAGATGCTGCAGGACGGGGCCCGGACCTTTGGCAGTGACATTCAGGGCCGCGCCAGCAGATGGGTTCATTTGCCGGTCGAGGATTTTGGCGCCCCGCCGCGCGCCGTTCACGATCGGTGGGGGTCGGTCAGCGCATCGGCGCGGCAGGCTTTGTCCGGCGGTGGCCGGGTGCTGGTGCATTGCCGGGGTGGGTGCGGGCGATCTGGTATGGTGGTCTTGCGCCTGATGCTGGAATGCGGGGAACCGGCAGACAAGGCGCTGGCCCGGTTGCGGGCCCTGCGCCCCTGCGCGGTAGAAACCGACGAGCAGATGGCATGGGCCACGAAAGCGACCCACGCACCTTTGGATGCGCGCTCAGGCTGATACCCGCGCCGGTTCCTGCACTGGTCTTGAAGGTCTCAGGGCCAAGACCTCAAGCATGGCGCAAGGCGTTTTTGGCAAGGCCCCGGACGGAAGGGCCGCGCATGTCTCGTCAAAAATCAGGTCGGCATAGGTATCCAGCGTTTGGATCGGCGTGTCCGCCTCGGTCCCGGAGAAAATGCGTATCTGTTCTGGTCCGGCGCGAAAGCGGGCCATGCATCCTTGCGCGCAGTGCGTCAGGTCGCTGCTGCCTTCGATTTCGAATCCTTCGCTGGTGACGTGGTCGGCCTCGTTCATTGCCTCGGCCAGCGCGCGTGCCATGCGCGCCATTGCGGGGCAGGGCCCGCCTGTGCGTTGGCAAATGGTCGCCACGTATTCGTGGGTTTTTGTCTTCCAGATCATCCTGCGCCCTCCGCGCGGCGGACGGGGACGTTGGCAGGCGGTTCAGCTATGTGCTGTCAGGACCTGCCCGGACACCCCGCCCGAGTTTCGGTTACGTTGATGATGGCAGGTCTCCTGACTTGCGGGTCGTCGCTTTGCCGACCTTCCCAGCCTTTCGGCCAGTGGCATTCCGGCATTGCTTACCGCTTACAGTTGCGGGGGCAGTCGCGGCCTTGGTTCGTTCCGGTTTGACCGGGCAGAACCGCACCGTGTTCCCTTTTCATCCCGACCCATTGTGTGGATCGGAAACCATCACACAACCGCTAGCGTCTGTTCGCGTTCTGAGTCAAGCGGGGTTTTGGGTGTCACGTACACAAGTCTTGTGCCGGGCGACGTGTGGTCAAGTGGCAGCAGGGTTGACTCGGCTGCGGGTTGTTGTGCCTCTTGGGCAGGTAAACCGATTGGTTCAGAAAGGCCCACAGGTTCGATGTTGGACACGCAGCAGCACGTGAAGATCGAGGATTTCCAGTTTCCCGCTGGTCCGGCCCAGCTGTCGGCGCGGCTGTATCGGCCTTTTACTGATCCCGACACGGTGGTGGTACTGAACGGGGCAACCGGTGTGCCGCGCGACTACTACCAGCACTTTGCTCGGTGGTTGGCTGCCGAGCGTGGCATGGCCTGCCTGACGTATGACTATCGTGATTTCGGTCACTCTGCTTCCGGCCCCATGCGCAACTCGCAGGTCACGATGTCGGACTGGGCGCTGATCGATATGCCCGCAGCACGGGCCGAGATGCGCCGGCGGTTTCCGGACGCCCGGCAGTGGAGCATTGGCCATTCCGTTGGCGGAATGCTGGGGCCCATTCAGCCGGATATCGACCAGATCGACCGGATGATCTGTGTCTGCTCGGGGTTGGTGACGCTGTCCGATCACCCATGGCCCTATCGGGGGTTGGCATGGGCGTTCTGGCATGGGCATGTACCGCTGCTTGTGAAAGCCCTGGGGTATCTGCCCGGCAAAGCCATTGGGTTCGGCGCCGATCTGCCGGGCTCTGTCTATTGGCAATGGCGCAGGTGGTGCACCGCGCCGCTGAATTATGTGCCTGAGATCGGGCAAAAACTGCCACCGGCGCGCTGGGCGGATCTGGGTGTTCCGGTGGATCTGTTCACCAGCGACGACGATCAGACCGTCCCGCCACAAGCCGTATGGCGTCTGGCGGATCTGTATGGGCCGGACGCGCGGCGGCACCTGTTGTCACCCAAGGAGTTCGGAGTGAAAGAGATCGGCCATATCGGCGCATTTGCCCGCCGGAATTCGGCAATCTGGCCCCGGTTGGTTGCCTGATTGTGCTGATGAGCGGATA
Source organism: Ruegeria sp. H7 (assembly GCF_056532945.1). Classification (NCBI taxonomy): domain Bacteria; kingdom Pseudomonadati; phylum Pseudomonadota; class Alphaproteobacteria; order Rhodobacterales; family Roseobacteraceae; genus Ruegeria; species Ruegeria sp. H7. The sequence goes on along the minus strand of NZ_JBQFNZ010000013.1, from coordinate 48,865 downwards.
CGTGGGGGAAAGGTGAGAGGTTGGACATCGACCCAAGCGGGGCTCGTTGTGGCTGCTTCCTTCCGGACCTGACCAGGTTGGCGAGGCGCTCGCCCGCGCCAACCTCTCAGCGCTTGATATAGGGAAGCCTGGGGAAAATGACAACCCGTCAGAGTGTCAGTCGGATGCGTTCGAACCCCTGCGGGTCTGGGTCCAGAACGATAGGGTCGTAGTTCTGCAACTCGGGCAGGTATTTCAGCGCGCCGGGCCCTGTACTGAGGATTGCCTGAACCCCGGCCTGCGGCGTGAACGAAAACGGATAAACCGCCTGAGACAGCGGGTCGGTGGGCAGGTTCCCGGTCAGATAATCGCGTAGGATTCGCTTGATATCTATTGCGGGCAGGTTGATCGGCTCTGCCGTTTCCACAAACGGGAAATGCCCGCCACCATTGGCGCGGTAATTGTTGAGCGCGACCACAAAATCCTGATTGGGGTCGAGCGTAGACCCGTCAATTCTGGCCTGCCTGATGCGGCGGTGAGAATTGTCGATCAACTGCCCTTGAGCGTCAAACCGGGCCGGGCAGGACAGGTCGATCTGGTAGGTCAGGCCAAAGAGAAGGTCGAAATTGTACCCAACCCGACCGGAGCCGATCAGATCGGTCTCGGCGTCGCGACGCAGGGTGTTGAAAAGACCCGCCGACATCTCAAGCCAGTCCAGCACCTGAGCGCCGCTGACCTTCACCGCCCTCAGTTCGTTCGGAAAGACGTAAAGGTCCGCGATGTGGCGCAGGCACACCTCGCCCGCCGGGACATCGGTATAATAGCGCGGCCCGGACCGACCGCCGCATTTATAGGGCGAAACGGCGGACAACATGGGTAAATCGGCCAGTGCAGTGCCGGACAGATAGGGGCGTAGTGGAGCAGCTTGCGCCGAGGCCACCAGAGCCAACCCCCGATCAGCGGCGCAAAAGCTGAAAAAGCTGTGCATCGGTTTTGCGATTCGCGCCACCGGCTCGGCCATCTTGGTGCGGGTTCGGGCGTGCACGGGTGCAAAAAGCCGGACCATGTCGGGGTCCTCTGGCGTTTCAGGGGTGGGTTTGTTTTGGCGAAGCGGTCTCAACCCGACCTGCTGATCGGTGACCTGCCACCCGAGATCGGCAGAGTGGGACAGGTTCAGATCAATCACGCCCAGATGACTTCCTGCGGACCCGGGCATGACAACCGGTTTGCCATGGACCAATCCGGCCTCAGGGTCGACATGGGCCAGCCCCCCGTGGTCGTTGCCGGGAAGGGTCAGATGCGTGTGCCCGGCCACTAGGGCGTCAATGCCGTCAATAGCGACCAACGGGATCACGGCATTCTCCAGCCCCGGTACTTCCTGATCTTGACCGAGGCCGGAATGGGCCAGCGCGATGACCAGATCACACCCCGCCGATTTCAGAATCTGCACGGTGCGTCGCGCCGCGCTCAAACTATCCTCGACCGTGATATCGTCGCCCAGATGATGCGCTTCCCATTGCGCGGTTTGAGGTGGCAGAACCGACAACACGCCCACGCGGATGGGAATGTCCTGCCCGTTTCGCGAAATCGATCGGTCAAGCACCGCATGGTCCTGCCAGCGTTGCGAAACCCCCGACCGGCGGCGCATATTGCTGCACAGGACAGGACATGGAGCCTGATCGAGCACAGTGTCCAGCACCTCCAGCCCAAAGCCGAAATCGTGATTTCCAAGCCCAACGGCGTCATAGTGCAGGGCCGCAAACCCTTGCATCATTGGATGGCCGTCAGGGTCCTGTACCGCCTGATCGCCCAGCGGCGTGCCCTGAAGCGCATCGCCATTGTCGAACAGCAAAACAAGTGCGCCGTCTGCTTCGGTTCGTGCTGCGCGGATCAGACTGGCGGTTCGCGTGAATCCGATCGTGGGGTCCGGCTGATCCGAGTAATAGTCGAAACCGGTCAGATTCATGTGCAGATCAGTTGTCGCGAGAATACGAATATGCACATCCGAACTTTCAGTTTGACCCGGTCTAAAAGGTCCAGTTTTCACTCTTGAATTCTACTATTGGATGCTGGTGCTAAATCAAAATCAACAATTGGTAGACTTAATGCCAATGTTTCCAGGCCTGTGCAAGCATTGCCTCTGGCCGCGCATGGCCCGGCACCGCGAAAGGCCATTGCAACGCCGGGGCAGTCATGGCAGCCCTGTCAGCAAAGCCGAAGGGGCAGGTGATGATAAATGCAGAACAGGTGACTTTCGGTGGCGCGGGTCTGAACCGTGCGGCCCATATTCGGGGCGACGCCGAGAAGTTGTCACAAGCACAAGGCGATCCGGCAGCCAGATGTGTTCTGCTGTGGCGCGGTAAACTGCTGGTGCAGGGTGACAGGCTGGATCGGTTGGCTTTGCAGCCCATGTCTCATCCCCTGATCACACGCGGACCCGGAGGGATTGTTTCTGCCCCGATCTTTCTGGGGTTGGACGCTTCAGATGCCCCTTTGTTTGCGCTGGATATTTCGAACTGGGCCGCCGAAGGGCTGGACCTGACGGGCATCGGCGCGTTTGTCGACCGGACCGAACAGCAACATCCCGACCTGCCCGAAGGCCATGTCTTTGCCGAGCTGCGCCGGATCATGACTCGCCTGTCGCCCCTTGATGCCGAACTGGCGGCGACGGCCAAGGCGGTAATCGGCTGGCATGAAACGCATAAATTCTGCGCCAAATGCGGTGCGCCCAGTGAAATCTCGCAGGCCGGGTGGCAGCGCAGTTGCCCGACCTGCGGCGCGCAGCATTTTCCGCGTACGGACCCGGTTGTCATCATGCTGATCACCCATGGTGACGCGGTGCTGATGGGCCGCTCGCCCGGCTGGCCCGAGGGGATGTATTCACTGCTGGCCGGCTTTGTCGAACCGGGCGAAACGCTTGAGGCCGCCGTACGGCGCGAGGTGATGGAAGAGGCAGGCGTGCCGGTCGGCACGGTGTCGTACCTGTCCAGCCAACCCTGGCCGTTCCCGGCCTCGCTGATGTTCGGCTGCGCGGGCGAGGCGCTGTCGCGTGACATCTTGATCGATCCGGTCGAGATTGAAGACGCGATGTGGGTCAGCAAAACGGAAATGATGCAGGCTTTCGCAGGCGAGCATCCAACCCTGCTGCCCGCTCGAAAAGGGGCCATCGCGCATTTTCTGTTGCAAAACTGGCTTGCGGACACGCTGGACTAAGGAAAAACTGGACAAAAGGCAGCAAAGGCAGACATGCAGTTTTCAGCGCGCGAAGATATCGAAGCCCCGATCAATTCGGTATTCGAAATGGTTGCCGATTTCGAACGGTTCGAGCGTATGGCCATGCGGCGCGGCATCGATGTTCGGCGCACAACCCAAGGCGTCCCGGTCGAGGCCGGCACCACTTGGGAGACCGAGTTCAAGCTGCGCGGCAAGCCGCGTCAGATGTCGGTTGTGATGACCGATTGCGACCGTCCTGCGCAGATGCGGTTCGAAGCCAACAGCAAAGGCATGAGCGGCATTACCACCGTTGATTTTCTGGCTCTGTCACAACGCAGAACCCGCCTGAGCGTCGAAATGTCCCTAAGCGCGAAATCCCTGCCCGCCCGCCTGCTTCTGCAATCAATGAAGCTGGGGCAGGCCCGTTTCCGCAAGCAGTTCCAAATCCGCTTGGGTGAGTTCGCCCGAGAGCTGGAGCAGCGCCATAAACACGGGGCTTAGGGCGCGGGGATCAGCCTTGCGACCCGTTTTCACAAAGCTATGAAAATGTCTCACATCATTTTTCTTCACGGCGCGTCCAGTAGCGGAAAGAGCACGATCGCGCGCGCATTGCAGCAAGAGATCAGTTTGCCCTTCTGGCATATTTCGATCGATCACCTAAAAGACTCTGGTGCCCTTCCAACTGCGCGTTACCAAAATGGAGAGTTCGACTGGACCCAAGACCGTGTCGCCTTCTTCAATGGGTTTCACGCGTCAATAGCAGCCTATGCGGATGCCGGAAACAACCTGATCTTAGAACATATTCTGGATGGCCCGGGATGGGCTAAAGACCTGAAAAACCTGCTGCGCGCCCACGACGTGTTGTTTGTCTCGGTTCAATGCCCACTGCCCGTTCTGCGGGAGCGTGAACAAATACGCGGCGACCGACCGACAGGTAGTGCTGAGCAAGACCATGCGTTCATCCATACCGGCAGGCAATACGACCTAGAGGTCGATTCAACCGAAGGTACGGAAAGCTGTGTCAAGGCCATTCTGGCGGCGTGGCGCAGCGGAACAAGGCGGTCAGAGTTCAATTAGTCTCGAACGGGACCGCCCTGCATCAACCGCGCGGTTGCGCTGCCGGGTAGACGCCCAGGATCTCGACATTGGTTGTAAAGTGCTCAAGCTCGTCCATGGCCAGTTGCACGTTCCGGTCGTCCGGGTGCCCGACGATGTCTGCGTAGAACTGCGTCGCCGTGAACGAGCCATCCAGCATGTAGCTTTCCAGCTTGGTCATGTTGATGCCGTTGGTGGCAAAGCCGCCCATGGCCTTGTACAGCGCGGCTGGGATGTTGCGCACCTGAAACACGAAGCTGGTGATCATCTCATGCGCGCCCCGGCGCGACAGGTCGGCCTGGCGGGACATCAGCAAAAAGCGCGTGGTGTTGTCGCCGTGATCCTCGATATGGCGGGCCAAGACGTTCAGGCCGTAAATCTCTCCGGCCAGTTCGCTGGCCAGCGCGGCGGAATGAATGTCACCGGCCTCGGACACTTCGCGCGCGGCACGTGCGTTATCGGGGCTGACGCGTCCGCGAATGTCGTGTTCACGCAGGAACCCTGCACATTGGGGCAGCAGCACAAGATGCGAGTGCGCCTCGGTGATGTCTTCCAGTTTTGCACCCGGCACAGCGAGCAGGTTGATATGAACCCGAACAAACGCCTCTTCGATGATATGCAGACCGCTGTGCGGCAACAGCCGGTGAATATCGGCCACCCGCCCGTAGGTCGTGTTTTCCACCGGCAGCATCGCCAGATCAGCCTCGCCCGAGCGGACCGATTCGATCACATCCTCGAAGGTGCGGCAGGGCAGGGCCTCCATTTCCGGGCGCGCGTTGCGGCAGGCCTCGTGACTGTAGGCGCCGGGTTCGCCTTGAAAAGCAATGCGATTGGTCATTTGGTCGATTCCGTGCAACAAGTTCCAGAATTGGGCGTTTCGTCGCGGTGTCTATACCTTGCCTCTCGTCAGGGGAAGCCTTAGACACCTGCACAGACAGCTGAAATGGACACGCGATCAATGTTCGACACGATGACAGTTACCAAGGCCGCAGCAGGCCTGTTCGGCACTTTCCTGGTGCTGCTTCTTGCCAAATGGGGTGGCGACATCCTTTACCATTCGCATGGTGGCCACGGTGATGCGCAGGCCGCATATATCATCGAAACCGAAAGTTCGGGCGAAAGCGCCGACGGCGAAGAGGTCGTATTCGAGGATCTGCTGGCCGCCGCCGACGTCGAAAAAGGCGCAAAAGTCTTCCGCAAGTGCACCGCGTGCCACAAGCTGGAAGATGGCGCAAACGGCACCGGCCCGTACCTGTACGGCGTAGTGGACCGTCCGCTGGGCACGGCCGAGGGCTTTGGCGGCTATTCGGCAGGCATGCTTGCGCATGGCGGGAACTGGACCCCCGAAGCGTTGGATGCCTTCCTGGAGCGCCCCAGCAACTATATCTCGGGCACGACCATGAGCTTTGCGGGCCTGAAAAAGCCGCAAGAGCGCGCGGATGTGATTGCTTACCTGCAGACCATCGGCAACTGATTGCCCTCACGAATGTGAAAATCCCAAAGCCGTTGCCTTGTGCAGCGGCTTTTTTTGTGCCGAAAATCTTCACAAAGCGTTCACGCATTCTAAACTTGAATCATCCAAGGCTGGCGATTTAGCTAGCTGAACCGACATAGAAGATGACAACGATCCAGAGGACGAGCCATATGAAACCCCTCCTGCCTGCTTCGCGCGAGATGACCGTTCGGCATTGGGGGGCGGTTTTGGGAATGATGGCAGCCACCGCTTTTGGATCGGTAGGAATTGCGCAGGCGAATGACGAGAACATCACGCGCAGCCACGGGTATTCCTACTTTGGAAATCTGGACTATCCGGCCGATTATCCGCATCTGAACTACGTCAATCCGGATGCGCCGAAAGGCGGAGAGTTGTCATTGGCGGCGTCTGGAACATTCGACTCGCTGAACCCTTATTCGCGCAAAGGCCGTAGCGGAGCCTTGACCACCATTCAGTATGATCGCCTGTTCGAAAGTGCAGATGACAGTGTGGGCCAGTATTATGGCGTCCTTGCGGAAAGCCTGGAATATGACGAAGGGCGAAACTACGTCATTTTCCACCTTCGGCCCGAGGCGATGTTCTGGGATGGCACGCCGGTTACGGCCGAGGATGTGGTTTACAGCCACCGTTTGTTCATCGAGCAGGGGTTGCCGTCATACGCGCAAGCGGTAGGGCGCATGGTCACGGGGGCCGAGGCGTTGGATGACTACACGGTCAAATTCACGTTTAACCCCGAGGTGACGCGGCGTAGTCTGATCGAAACCGTTGGGGCCACGCCGGTGTTTTCGAAAGCCTGGTTCGAGGCGGATGACTCGCGCCGTTTGGACGAACCCCGCCTGGAAGTGGCCGTTGGATCGGGCCCGTATAAACTGGACAGCTACGACATTAATCGTCGGATCGTGTACAAACGGCGTGACGATTACTGGGGCAAGGATCTGCCATTCAATATTGGGCGAAACAACTTCGACACCATTCGCGTCGAATACTTCGCAGACCAGACCGCAGCCTTCGAAGGCTTCAAGGCCGGTGAATACACGATCCGGATCGAGAGCGACCCCAAGCTCTGGGCGACAAGCTATGATTTCCCCAAACTGACCGAAGGTTCGGTTGTGCAGGATGAGATCGCGGATGGCAGCCCTCCGACCCCGTCTGGTTTTGTGTTCAATCTGGGCAAACCTCAGTTTGAGGACAAAAACGTGCGCAAGGCGCTGGCGCTGGCCTTCAATTTCGAATGGGCAAACGAATCCCTGCTGTTCGGTCTGAACTCACCTCGCAGTTCTTTTGTCCAAGGCACGCCGTTGGAGGCGCAGGATGTTCCCACAGGGGATGAACTGGCGTTTCTGGAAACGCTGGGGGATGTCGTACCTGCGGACTTTTTGTCCGAACCGGCGATCATGGCGCACGAATCCAATTCGGCGCGGCTGAATGACCGTCGCAATCTGCGCAAGGCGTCCCAGATGCTGGACGAAGCAGGATGGCCGGTTGGCGACGGCAACCTGCGCCGAAACGCCGAGGGGCAGACCCTGAAGGTGAATATCCCTTACCCATCGAATTTGCCCACATCGACAGCTACGATGATCGAAACCTATGTGCAGAACCTTCAGGCGCTGGGCGTTGATGCGTCGGCAGAAAAGGTCGATCCGGCCCAATACACCCTGCGCAGCCGGGAACGCGACTATGACATGGTGTATTCGACCCGGTATGGCACGTTCCTCTCGACCGGCGGCGGCTTGCTGCAGATGTACGGGTCCGAGGAAGCGGCCTTTAGCTTGTTCAACCCTGCGGGACTGGCAAGCCCGCTGGTTGATGCAATCATCAACGCGTCATTCGAGACGGACAATCAGGCTGATCAAGACACAGCCCTTATGGCGCTGGATCGGGCACTGCGGTATGAGTTCTTCGTAATCCCCGTGGGATATATCGCGGACTACTGGACGGCCTATTACGACATGTATGAATACCCGGAAAACCTGCCACCTTACTCGCTTGGTCATCTGGATTTGTGGTGGATCAACCCCGAGAAAGAAGCCGCGCTGAAAGCGAAAGGCGCGCTGCGTTAAGATGGGCGCCTATATTCTAAGACGCCTGCTTTTGGTCATCCCGACCTTGCTGGGCATCATGGTGGTCAACTTTACGCTGGTGCAGTTCGTGCCCGGCGGGCCGGTCGAACAGATCATTGCTCAGATCGAAGGGCAGGGGGACGTGTTCGCCGGGTTCGCAGGCGGCGGCGATGCAGGCGCCGGGGCCGAGCCTGCGGGCGGCGGTGTTTTTGACGACAAGTATGTCGGCGCTCGTGGCTTGCCGCCCGAATTCATCGCCGAACTGGAAAAGGAATTCGGCTTCGACAAGCCCCCGCTCGAACGGTTTCTGAGCATGATGGGCAACTACCTGACGCTGGATTTCGGCGAGAGCTATTTTCGTTCGATCAGCGTGATTGATCTGGTGCTGGAAAAGATGCCGGTTTCGATCTCGCTGGGCCTGTGGTCCACACTGATCGCTTATCTGGTGTCGATCCCGCTGGGTATTCGCAAGGCGGTCAAGGAAGGCTCGACCTTCGATACATGGACCAGCGGCGCGATCATCGTGGCTTATGCGATCCCCGGCTTCCTGTTCGCCATTCTGCTTCTGGTGCTGTTCGCCGGTGGCTCATACTGGCAGATCTTCCCGCTGCGGGGGCTGACCTCGGACAATTGGGACAGCCTCAGCCTGATGGGCAAGATCGGAGATTATTTCTGGCATATCGCCCTGCCGATTATCGCCCTGACGATCTCGGCCTTTGCAACGCTGACGCTGCTGACGAAGAACTCGTTCTTGGATGAGATCAAGAAGCAGTATGTCATGACCGCCCGAGCCAAGGGGCTGGGCGAGCGGAAGGTTCTGTATGGCCACGTGTTCCGCAATGCGATGCTGATTGTGATCGCCGGGTTCCCGGCTGTGTTCATCGGCGTCTTCTTCGGCGGCTCGATCATTATCGAAACGATCTTCTCGCTGGACGGTCTGGGCCGCCTGGGCTTTGAGGCCGCCGTGGCGCGCGATTATCCGGTGATCTTTGGCACGCTGTTCATCTTTGGCCTCATGGGTCTGGTGGTCGGCATCATCAGCGATTTGATGTATGTGCTGGTCGATCCGCGCATCGACTTTGAAAAGCGGGAGGGGTAGATGGCGCTTTCCCCTCTCAACCAGCGCCGTTGGCGCAATTTCCGGCGCAATGGCCGGGCCTTCTGGTCGCTGATCATCTTTTCGGTGCTGTTCGGTCTGTCCCTCTTTGCCGAATTCATCGCCAATGACAAACCGATCCTGGTGCAATACCGAGGTGAGTATTACACGCCGATCTTCAAATTCTATCCCGAGACGGATTTCGGCGGCGATTTCCAGACCGAAGCGATCTATCGCGACCCCGAGGTGATGTGCCTGATCGACAGTGGGGGTCTGGAGGAGTGTTTCGATGACCCCGAAGGCATCATCGAACAGATCGACGCGGGAACGTTTGAGGCTGAAGGGTTTGAAAAGGGCTGGGCCATCTGGCCCCTGATCCCCTATTCCTACAACACCAGCGTCGATCGCCCCGGCGCGGCCCCATTGCCGCCCAACGGGCAGAACCTGCTGGGTACGGACGACACGAAACGGGACGTTCTGGCCCGCGTCATCTACGGCTTCCGCCTGTCGATCCTGTTCACCCTGATCGTCACCGGCGCCGCCAGCCTGATCGGGATATTCGCCGGGGCCATTCAGGGCTTTTTCGGCGGTTGGCTGGATCTGATCTTCCAACGGATTATCGAGATCTGGTCGGCGACCCCGTCGCTTTATGTGATCATCATCATGTTCGCCATTCTGGGGCGAAGTTTCTGGCTGCTTGTGGCGTTGATGATCCTGTTCAGTTGGACCGGACTTGTGGGCGTTGTGCGGGCCGAATTCCTGCGGGCGCGCAATTTGGAATATGTTCGTGCCGCACGCGCGCTGGGTGTGGGCAACATGACCATCATGTTCCGCCATATGCTGCCCAACGCAATGGTCGCCACGTTGACCTTTATGCCATTCATCGTCACCGGCACCATCGGTGGTCTGGCGTCGCTGGATTTTCTGGGCTTCGGCCTGCCATCCTCGGCCCCGTCACTGGGCGAGCTGACCTTGCAGGCGAAACAGAACCTGCAGGCCCCGTGGCTGGCCTTCACCGCGTTCTTCACCTTTGCCATCATGCTGTCGCTGCTGGTCTTCATTTTCGAAGGCGTCCGCGATGCGTTTGATCCCAGAAAGACGTTCTCATGACCGAAAAGGTGATCAACAGGCCGATGGAACGCCTCATCCTTGTCGCGGGGCTAGTGGCATTGGGATACATCATTCTGGTGATGGGTGGGCTCGGCTGGGAGTTCTTTACCACGCACCCCCACGGCCCGTTTCAGTACGACGTCTTTGGCCTGTTTTTCCTGGTGCTGTTCGGGCTGGGTACAGCCGTTCTGATCGCCAGCGCGGTCATCTTTGCAACGAAACGGTCTTTCCCGACCTGGCTGCAGGTCGGCGCGATGCTCGGTGCCGTATGGGTGGGTTTCACGCACGCAGCGCTTGGGGGGATCAGCGTATGAAAATGTCGCTGTTGAATGTGCAGGACCTGAAAGTCTCGTTCCGGCAGGACGGTCAGGTATCAGCGGCCGTCAAAGGCGTGTCCTTCACCGTGGATCGGGGCGAAACGGTCGCCTTGGTGGGTGAATCCGGGTCGGGCAAATCCGTGACGGCCCTGTCCACGGTGTCCTTGCTGGGCGACAGCGCGATTGTCGAAGGCTCGGTGCAATATGACGGGCAGGAGATGATCGGCGCGTCCGAGGACACGCTGATGGGCGTGCGCGGCAACGATATCAGCTTTATCTTTCAGGAGCCGATGACCTCGCTCAACCCGCTGCACACGATCCAGAAACAGATGGCGGAATCGCTTGCGCTGCATCAGGGGATATCGGGCGACGCGGCGCGGGATCGGATTGTCGAGCTACTGACCAAGGTGGGTATCCGTGACCCCGAAGAACGTCTGGACAGCTATCCGCATCAACTGTCCGGCGGACAGCGACAGCGAGTGATGATCGCGATGGCGCTGGCCAACAAGCCGGATATCCTTATCGCGGATGAGCCGACAACGGCGTTGGACGTCACCATTCAGGCGCAGATCCTCGAACTGCTGGCCGAATTGCAGAAATCCGAGAATATGGGGATGCTATTCATCACCCATGATCTGGGGATCGTCCGTCGGATCGCTGACCGGGTTTGCGTGATGAAGGATGGCGAAATTGTCGAAACCGGCGTCACGGCTGAGATTTTCGACAACCCGCAGCACCCCTATACGCGCAAGCTGCTGGCGGCTGAGCCTTCGGGCCAACCGGACCCTGTTGCATATGACGCAGAAGAGGTCGCGCGCACGGACCATCTGAAAGTCTGGTTCCCGATCCAGCGGGGTTTCCTGAAACGCACCGTGGGTCATGTGAAGGCCGTCAATGACGCCACGCTCAGCGTCCGGGCGGGTGAGACATTGGGGATCGTCGGCGAAAGTGGCTCGGGCAAGACCACATTGGCGCTGGCCATCATGCGGCTGATTGCGTCAGAAGGCGGTATTACATTCCGCGACCAGAACGTCCGCCGCTGGTCCACGCGGCAGTTGCGGCGACTTCGCAAGGATATGCAGATCGTGTTTCAGGACCCGTTCGGCAGCCTCAGCCCGCGCATGACCTGCCAGCAGATCATCGCCGAGGGGCTGGCCATCCATAAGGTCGATCCCCATCGCGCCCCGCGCGAATTGGTGGCCGAAGTGATGACCGAAGTGGGCCTGGACCCGGCGTCGATGGATCGCTACCCGCATGAGTTCTCGGGCGGGCAACGTCAGCGCATCGCGATTGCGCGGGCCATGGTTTTGCGCCCGAAACTGCTGGTTCTGGACGAACCGACCAGCGCGCTGGACATGACGGTGCAGGTTCAGATCGTCGATTTGCTGCGCGATCTGCAGCGGAAATACGGGCTGGCCTATCTGTTCATCAGCCACGATCTGAAGGTTGTGCGCGCCATGTCCCATAATGTCGTCGTCATGCGCAACGGTGACGTGATCGAGATGGGCGCGGCAGAAGACCTGTTTGAAAACGCGCAAACAGACTATACGCGCGAGTTGATTGCGGCGGCGGGCTGACGCCCGCCCGACGCGTTTCTCAGGCGCTGGCCTTTTCCCGGTCGGCGGGTTTGGGAACCGGTCCGCGCAGCTCCTCATAATGATCAAAGCTGAGCTTGACCCAACCGGTCCCGCGCGTGGCGCTGGCGAGGGTGCGGTGTAGCTCATCCTGTGCAACGGCCGGAAGCTGCGCATTGAAGATCTCCCAGCCCGAGGCGTTTGGATTGCCCTCGAACCCCAAAACCTGCCCTTGCAGCGTGCTGATCGTGGGCACCAGATCGCCGACGAAATCCGACGGCAGGTGAATCTCGGCGGTCAGGATCGGTTGCAGGACCACGGGTTTGGCTTCGGGCAGGGCCTCGCGGACGGCGTTCTTGCCTGCGGTGCGGAAGGCATAGTCCGAACTGTCGACATTGTGGTGCTTTCCGTCGCTGAGTGTGACTTTGACATCCACAACCGGAAAGCCTTCGGGGCCCTGTACCAGCGCGTCCTTGGCCCCGTGTTCGACCGACGGGATATAGTTCTTCGGCACGGCCCCGCCCTTGACGATTTCCTCGAACTGAAAGCCCGACCCGCGCGGCAGCGGCGCGACCGAGATGACCACATCGGCAAATTGTCCGGCCCCGCCGGATTGCTTGCGGTGCCGATGCCGGTGTTCCACCTGCGTGCGGATGGTTTCGCGATAGGCGGTTTCAACCGCGCTGGTTTCGATTTCGATGCCGAAATCTTCTAACAGCTTCGCCGTCACCCGCCGCATATGCTGTGGCCCTTGCGAGCCCAGAACGGAATGACCGCTGAGTTCATCCTGCTCCATCTGAAGCCCCGGATCGATTTCGACCAGTCGGGTCAGGGCGTTGGACAGGCGCACGTCGTCGCGTTCATGCGCGGGCGAGACGATCTGCCGGTGCGCAACCGGGTGCGACGCGGCCCAATCCGGCAACGGTGTTGCCGCACGGCTGTCATAAATAAAACCGGGATTCAGGTGATCGGATTTGACCGCCAGACCGATCTGCCCGGCCTCCAACGCATTGATCTGGGTTTTCGCGTCCAGCGTGGTCAGGTTGCCCACGGTTTCGCCGCCCAACGCCTCGTGCGCTTTGACGCCGTCGCCCAGGCCACGCAGCACGGTGATCTTGCCGATATGTTTCTTAACATCAGCAAAGCCTGCGATTGCGCGGGCATTGTCTGCGGCTTCGTCACGCCCGGCGGCGATATCAAACTCAGGCGCCTCGTGCCGCAGGGCTTTCATCAACCGGGTCAGGCCATTGCCATGGCTTGCGGCCCCCAGACAGGCCGGGATCAGCTGGTGGTTCTGCAGGACTTGCGCGGCGAGGTCATAGACCTCGGCGCTGGGGGGCTGCTTGTCCTCGATCAGTTGCTCCAGCAGGTTGTCATCGAAATCGGACAGGGTTTCCAGCAATTCGGTGCGGGCCTCCTGCTCGCGATCCTCGACCGATTGCGGCAATTCAATCAGGGCCGAGGGCTGGCCTTCCTGATATTTCCACGCGCGTTCAGAAATCAGATCGACCGCGCCGATGATCGTTTCCCCTTCGCGGATCGGGACCTGGCGCAATGCGATGTGATTGGTGCAATAGGTTTGCAGCGCCGCGATAATGTCGCGGATGCGGCCGTTGGGATTGTCCATCCGGTTGATGAACAGAAAGCAGGGGATGCCGGCCTCTTCGACCAATCTCAGATACGGCGCACACAGCACAGCGGCGTCTGGATCGGGTGGCACGACGACAACTGCCGCGTCCGAGATTGCCATGGCCGGACCGACATAAGCCAGCGCATCGCCGCCGCCATCAACGTCAACCGCGCACCACGGTTCGTCCAAGTAAGAAAAACCGTGCAAATGCACGGTTCCGGATACGTCGAATGTTGTGGGGCGCCCGTCGAGGCGGCTGATGGCCTCGACCAGAGTGGATTTGCCCGATTGACTGGGGCCCAGGACGGTGAAAACGCGCATATGTGCTGTCCCTCTTTCAGGTTGCAGAGTGGCTGCACGAATGAGGATGTCAAACGCAAAAGCGTCGGCACGGGATGTCTGCGAATTTACCTGCCTCGAGTTGCGGACCAGTTTAACGGGCCACACCCCAAGTTTGGAGAAAACAGAAGCCTTGCGTCAAGCCCCTGTTCGAAATCTCGCGACGCGGGCGGAAAAGCCGCCCGCGGTCTTTGGGTCAGATGGCGGAACTATGCCCGGCCTTGCTGAGGTCGTAGGCATCGAAGGTCCGCGCGATCATCCGGGTCAGGGCGCGGGCTTCGGGCGGGATGAACAGCCCGTCCTCGGTGATGCGCAGCAACCCGTCAAAGGCTGTATTGGCCGCGCTGTACATGTCGCGCAACTCTTGGACGGTGACGTCGTAGTCGCGCAGAATCTCGGCCGAGTTGATCTTGAAATCGCACATCAGCGTTTCGATCAGCCGGGCGCGCAGCACATCCTGAGCTTTGAACAGATGCCCGCGCGAGGTTGAAAACCGCCCGTCGCGAACCGCCTTGGTATGCGCCGAGGTCGCCGGATTGTTCTGTGCGTAGCCCTGCGGGAAGCGCGAGATCGAACTGGCACCGACCCCAATCAAAACCTCGGCCTGATCGTCGGTATAGCCCTGGAAGTTGCGCTTTAACTGCCCCGCGTTCAAAGCCCGGGTCAGGCCGTCTTCCTGTGTTGCGAAGTGGTCGATCCCGATCTCGGCGTAGTTGTCCCACATGAACAGGCGGCGGGCCGTGTCGAACAGGTCCAGCCGTTGTTCGGGCGTCGGCAGCGCGTCTGATGGAATCAGCTGCTGCCGCTTGGCCATCCACGGCACGTGGGCATAGCCATAAAGCGCCACGCGGTCCGGGCTGAGCGACAGAAGCTTCTGCACGCTTTCGGTCATGCGGGCCTTGGTCTGATGGGGCAGACCGTACAGAATATCGGCATTCAGACTGGTGATGCCGCGCGCGCGGATCATGTCGACCGCTTCGCGGGTGGTGTCATAGCTTTGAATGCGCCCGATGGTCTTTTGAATCTCATCGTCGAAATCCTGCACACCGATCGAGGCGCGGTTCATGCCTGCCTCGGCCAGGGCATCCAGACGCGCATCGTCAATTTCGTTCGGGTCGATTTCGACCGAGAACTCGGCATCCGGGCCCATGGGCACAATGCCCAGGATATGCTGCGCCAGTTCGCGCATCAGGTCCGGGTTCAGCAGGGTTGGCGTTCCACCGCCCCAATGCAGGCGCGACAGCACGACGCCGTCTGGCAGGCGCGCGGCCAGCAAGTCCAGCTCGGCCTTCAGAACATCCACATAGGCAATGACCGGGTTGTCCGTCTGCGTGCCTTGCGTGCGGCAGGCGCAGAACCAGCACAGCCGGCGACAGAAGGGGACGTGGATATATAGCGAGACGGCGCTTCCGGGTTTTATTGCGGAAATCCAGTCGCCATAAAGGTCAGCCCCCACGTCATTGCTGAAGTGGGGGGCGGTTGGGTAGCTCGTGTAACGCGGCACTTTCGCGTCAAATAGTCCAAGCCTTGCCAATTGTGATTTATCTATCATGACGATAACCTTATGAGGCCAACGACTTGGCTGCTTTGACAGAGATCAAGTGGGAACGCGCATGACAATTAAAGCACAGTTCGATCACGCCAATTGCGAAGACTGCCCGATTCGTCACCGGGCCGTCTGTGCACGCTGTGATACGGATGAGTTGGAAGCCCTTGAAGAGATTAAGTATTACCGCAGTTTCGAGGCGGGTCAGACGATCATTTGGTCAGGCGATCAGATGAACTTTGTCGGTTCGGTCGTGTCGGGAATCGCCTCTTTGACCCAAACGATGGAGGATGGCCGGACCCAGATGGTGGGTCTTTTGCTGCCCAGTGACTTTGTGGGTCGACCGGGGCGCGACGCCGCGGCCTATGACGTTCAGGCCACCACGGACGTGGTGATGTGCTGCTTTCGCAAGAAACCGTTCGAGGATCTGATGAACGCGACGCCGCATATCGCGCATCGCCTGTTGCAGATGACATTGGACGAGCTGGACGCCGCGCGCGAGTGGATGCTGGTTCTGGGGCGCAAAACCGCGCGGGAAAAGATCGCCAGCCTGTTGTCGATCATTGCGCGTCGCGATGCCTCGATCACGCAAAAGGGGCTGTCGGAGGCGATTGTCTTTGACCTGCCCCTGACCCGCGAGGCGATGGCCGACTACCTAGGTCTGACGCTTGAGACGGTCAGCCGTCAGATCTCGGCCCTGAAAAAGGACGGGGTGATTGCGTTGGAAGGCAAACGCCACGTGACTATTCCTGACATGGCCCGATTGATGGATGAGGCCGGGGACGATTCGGATGGTGGGTTCCTGGTCTGACCAGATCAGGCACCCGCGTTGGCTAGACCCGATTGGGTTCGCTTTGGCCTAGCTGATCTTGCTGCCCGAGCCTGATGGTGTTCGACCAGCGGTTCCGGGCAGGATCATCTGCATCAGGAAGGTCAACAGGGATGCCGCAGTGGCTCCGACCGCAATCCATCCGAAGTACCACAGCTTACCCGCCAAGGCATCTTCGGCATATGAGGCGGCGAATTGGGTCTGACCGTATTTTGCAACACCAAAAGCGAACGCTGTGAGCACCACGGCAACAGCCAGCCTTGCTACCGGAACCGACACGCGTGCAAGCAGGGTTGCAAGGATCAGCCCGATTAGCGCGCCAAACAGCAGCGTTTTCTGCGACCACCATCGGTGGGCACCCAGAGGCTTGGCGACATCTGCGCCGATAAGAATGGCCAGCATGACCGCAGCGGCAAGGGTTGGGATAAAGGTGCGCATTGTGCCTCCGTCGATTTGAAACCGAGGTAGGGAGTGTCCGCGCACCACGCCAGCATCGTTTCACCGCACTAACGGGCATGTGAAGATGCGGCAGCCCGGGTGGCAGAAGGTGCCGCGAAACGGTTGTACGTTCATGTGCGCCCGAACCTGCAGCCGGTCGTACTTGATGCAGCTTTCAAAGCTCCAGGCCCGCAGCGTGGTTCAGTGGGCCAGAAAAACCGGGACGGCGGATTGTTCCAGCATGTTGCGTGTTGCGCCGCCAAGGATCGCTTCGCGAAAGCGGGAATGGCCATACGCCCCCATGACGATCATGTCGGATTCCGTATCCATCGCGTGCCGGTTCAGAATGTCCGAGACGCGGGTCATTGTCTTGCTCAGCACCTCAATCTCACATTTTACGCCGTGCCGCGCCAGCATCTGGGACAGCATCCCGCCGGGATCGGACCGGTCAGGCCCGTGGCGCGGCGGGTCGATGACCACGATACGGGCCACATCAGCCGCCTTGAGGAAGGGCAGGGCGCGGCGCACGGCGCGCATCGCCTCGATGCTTTCGTTCCACGCGATCATGATGCGCTTGGGCACCGACATCGGACGGGCGGTATTCGGGACGACCAGCACAGGCGCGTGGCCTTCGAACATGGCGGCTTCGATAATCGGTTCGGCCTCGGCGCCGCGATCCTCACCGTACGGATGCGGCAGCACGACCAGATCCGAAAACCGCGCCCGATGTGCCACATGGCGGCCAATATCTGCGATCTGGGCCACACCGCTTTCGGCTGACCAGCGGGCCCCGGTTTTGCGCAGATACTCCTTAGCGAAGGCCAGCAACTCATCCGCTTCGGCATTGGCCCGGCTGAGCGTTTCCTGAAGGATCAACGCATTTGCCCCGGCATAGTAATAGCCTGTCTGACTGCGATCGACGCCCAGACACAGGGCCTCGGCATGACCATCCTGCGCTTCGGCCAGTGCCGCCAACTGGGCAAGCGTGGCCTGTGCGCCCTGTGTTTCGGTCATGATTGTGAGAAGAGATTTATACGCCATATCGACCTCTTGACTTGGGGTCAACGGTCCCCTGCGACCAGATAACCCATTCATAGAGGTATGCGTGTCATAGAAAACGGGTGTCTGTCTTGACTCAGATCAAAGCAGCCCAGGCTGCATTTCTTCAATACAGCAAACAGTCAAAAAGGTTCCGCGCGGCACGCAAATTGCGCGGGGCACGGTAAAGGGACGCAATATGTCGAATTACATCAAGCTGATCGTGCTTGGTCTGGTCGTGGTATTTGCCGCGATCGGGTCCAATTATGCACGCGATTTGGCGTATCAGGTGCATGCGATTCTGGTGATGGTCATCGCCGGCGGTCTGTTCATCTGGACGCTTCGAAACACGGATGAGCCAGATATTCTCACTGATCGCTCGGGCGAGTACATGGATGACGTGATCCGCTACGGCGTGATCGCAACCGCCTTTTGGGGCGTGGTCGGGTTCCTTGCAGGGACCTTTATTGCGTTCCAGCTGGCCTTTCCGGCGCTGAATTTCGAATGGGCGCAGGGCTATCTGAACTTTGGCCGCCTGCGTCCGCTGCACACCTCGGCGGTGATTTTTGCCTTTGGCGGCAACGCGTTGATCGCAACCTCGTTCTATGTGGTTCAGCGTACCAGCGCCGCGCGGCTGTGGGGTGGAAACCTCGCGTGGTTCGTGTTCTGGGGCTATCAGCTGTTCATCGTGCTGGCTGCTACCGGATACGTTCTGGGCGGAACCCAGTCCAAGGAATATGCCGAGCCGGAATGGTATGTTGACCTGTGGCTGACCGTCGTCTGGGTCGCTTATCTGGCGGTCTATCTGGGCACGATCATCAAGCGGAAAGAGCCCCATATCTATGTGGCAAACTGGTTCTACCTGGCCTTCATCGTCACCGTCGCCATGCTGCACCTGGTCAACAACATGACCATCCCGGTCAGCATCTGGGGTTCGAAATCGGTCATCGTCTGGTCGGGCGTGCAAGATGCCATGATCCAGTGGTGGTACGGCCACAACGCCGTGGGCTTTTTCCTGACCGCCGGTTTCTTGGGCATGATGTATTACTTCATCCCGAAACAGGCCGAACGTCCGGTGTTTTCGTACAAGCTGTCGATCATCCACTTCTGGGCGCTGATCTTCCTGTATATCTGGGCCGGTCCGCACCACCTGCACTATACCGCGCTGCCGGATTGGGCCTCGACGCTGGGCATGGTGTTCTCGGTGATCCTGTGGATGCCGTCCTGGGGTGGCATGATCAACGGCCTGATGACCCTGTCGGGCGCGTGGGACAAGCTGCGTACCGACCCGGTGATCCGGATGATGGTGATCTCGGTCGGTTTCTACGGCATGTCCACCTTCGAGGGTCCGATGATGTCGATCCGTGCCGTGAACAGCCTGTCTCACTATACCGACTGGACCATTGGTCACGTGCATTCGGGTGCGCTGGGCTGGAACGGCATGATCACATTCGGTGCGCTGTACTTCCTGGTGCCTGTCCTGTGGAAGCGTGAGCGTCTCTACTCGCTGCAAATGGTCAGCTGGCACTTCTGGCTCGCCACCATCGGCATCGTGCTCTACGCCGCGTCGATGTGGGTGACCGGTATCATGGAAGGCCTGATGTGGCGCGAAGTGGATGCCAACGGCTTCCTGGTGAACTCGTTCGCCGACACTGTGGCGGCCAAGTTCCCGATGTATGTGGTGCGCGGTCTGGGCGGGGTCATGTTCCTCGCTGGGTCGGTGATCATGTGCTACAACCTGTGGATGACTGTGCGGAAAGCGCCGGCCCGTGAGGCCAGCCTGACCGTCGCGGTCCCGGCTGAATAAGGAGGGCCGGAGCAATGGCAATTCTCGACAAACATAAGATCCTCGAGACCAACGCGACCCTCCTGCTGATCTTCAGCTTTCTGGTCGTGACCATCGGTGGAATCGTACAGATTGCACCTCTGTTCTATCTTGAGAACACCATCGAGAAGGTGGAGGGCATGCGCCCTTACACCCCACTCGAAATGGCGGGTCGCGAGATTTATCTGCGCGAAGGCTGCTATGTCTGCCACAGCCAGATGATCCGCCCGATGCGGGACGAGGTCGAACGTTATGGCCATTACTCGCTGGCGGCTGAATCGATGTATGACCACCCGTTCCAGTGGGGGTCCAAGCGTACCGGGCCTGATCTGGCTCGCGTCGGTGGCCGTTACTCGGACGACTGGCATGTGCGCCACCTGCGCGATGCGCAATCGGTGGTGCCGGAATCGGTGATGCCGAAATATGGCTTCCTGGAACGCCGCAAGATCGACGGTGAATATATCGGCGACATCATGGCGGCAAACGCCGTGGTCGGCACGCCCTACACCGAAGAAATGCTGGAAAACGCCGTGGCCGACTTCCGCGCGCAGGCTGATCCGGACAGCGACTATGACGGGCTGCTGGAGCGTTATGGCGACAAGGTCAATGTGCGCAACTTCGACGGTCAGTCTGATCTGACCGAGGCCGATGCGCTGATTGCCTATCTGCAGATGCTGGGCACACTGGTCGATTTCTCGACCTTCACCCCGGCAGCCAGCCGATAACAGGAGGGTATGATGGAAGAATATACACTCTTACGGCAATTCGCGGATAGCTGGATGCTGCTGCTGCTGTTCACCTTCTTTCTTGGCATCGTGGTTTGGGTTTTCCGCCCCGGTGCCAGCAAGGAATACAAGGACACCGCCAACATCCCGTTCCGGCACTCCGATGCCCCCGCCCAGCAAGACAAACCCGCCACACCCAAGGAGGCGCGGCCATGAGCAAGACACCTGAAAAACAGCCGGGCGATCCGAATACAACCGGTCACAGCTGGGACGGGATCGAGGAATTCGACAACCCGATGCCCCGCTGGTGGTTGTGGACCTTCTACGCCACGATCTTCTGGGGCGTGATCTACACCATCATGTATCCGGCCTGGCCGCTTGTGCAATCGGCAACGGCGGGTGTGACGGGCTGGTCCTCGCGCGCTGAGGTGCAAAAGGAACTGGTCGCGTTTGAAGAGGCCAACGCGCCTTTGAACGCCCAATTGGTGGATACGCCGCTCGACGATATCTCGAAGGATGCTGAGCTTCAGCAATATGCCGTCAACGCGGGCAGCGCCGTGTTCCGTACCTGGTGCGCGCAGTGTCATGGTTCGGGTGCGCAGGGCGCGCCGGGCTTCCCGAACCTGCTGGATGACGCATGGCTGTGGGGCGGCACGATGGAGGATATCCATTTTACCGTCAGCTATGGCATCCGGAACGAAGAAAGCGACGATGCGCGCTATTCCGAGATGCCGGCCTTTGGTGAGATCCTCGAGAAGGAAGAGATCACCCAGGTGGTTCAGTACGTCATGTCGCTGACCAACGCGCAGACCGACGATGCGGCTGCACAGGCGGGCAAGGTTGTGTTCGAAGACAACTGTTCGGCCTGTCACGGCGAAAACGGTCAAGGCGACATGTTCCAGGGTGCTCCGAACCTGACGGATGCGATCTGGCTGTACGGCGGCAGCGAAGAGGCGCTGACCGAGACCGTGACCTATAGCCGTTTTGGCGTGATGCCGAACTGGGATACCCGCCTGACCGAGGCGCAGATCCGCGCCGTATCCGCATATGTCCACCAGTTGGGCGGCGGTCAGTAAGCGCAAAAGAATACCTGTGGGCGGTTCGCTGCCCACAGGTCCCGGCACCGGCTGTTCCATCTGTTCGCGCGTTTCCTGAACAGCCGGTGCCTATTTCAGGTCTGAGGACAGGACTGCCCCGAGGGCAGATGTGTCAGAACCCTGCTTGTGTCTTTCTGAACCGATCTGGGCGCGTGTTTCGACAAAGAATGACCCACCGGCGGCAAGGCGATTAGCTTTGGTTTTGCCTCTGAGTGCGCGGCATGGGTGGTTGCCGGTCGGTGCAGTCTGGTCGCGTTCAATATCGCTTTGGCATAAATCGAGAGCATGGGTTCCCTCCTGTCGCGGTGTTGCGGATAACAACAAGATTGTGTTCTCCGGCAAAAAATGCGACCCAATTAGCGTTCCAAAATGTAAGCAAGGATTACACGTGAATTGGCTGAAGCTACCCCCGCTGGCCTCATTAAGGGCCTTTTCTGCCTTTGCAGAGAGGGGCGGCGTCGTTCAGGCTGGCGAGGCCTTGAATGTTAGCCATGCTGCCATAAGCCAGCAATTGCGCGCGCTTGAGAAACATATGGGCGTCGCATTGGTACAGCGTGGCGGCAAATCCCTGTCCTTGACCGCCGAAGGCGAACATCTGGCCCGCGCCCTGCATCTGGGTTTTGAATCCATCGGCACCGTTGTGGAAGAGCTTATGAAATCGGGCGAGGCGCGTCCGGTGCACGTATCGCTGACCTCAAGTTTTGCGGCGTCGTGGCTGATGCCGCGTTTGCCGGCGTTTCAGGCCGAATACCCACAGATCAACCTGGCGATTGACCCATCGCCGCATCTGGTTGCCTTGACGCCCGGCGGCGTCGATGTCGCGATCCGCTACGGGGCGGGCGGATGGTCGGGTGTCGAGTCCGAGATGTTGCTGGAAACACCCTTTGTCGTTGTCGCTGCCCCCGTCCTGTTGGGGGGCAAAACCAGCTGGACGCCAGAAGAACTGGCCCATTTGCCTTGGCTGGAGGAGTTGGGAACAACCGAGGCGTCCACATGGCTTGCCAAGCGGGGGGTGACTCATCCGCCTTTGGCCGGGCGTATGTCTTTGCCCGGAAACCTGCTGCTGGATGGGCTGCGTGCCGGTCAGGGCGTCACCGCAACGGTGCGACATTTCGTCGAAAACGACATCCGCGCCGGGCGTCTGATCGAGCTGCATTCCGAGCCGGACCCCAGCGGATACCATGTTTTAACTGCAAAAACGCCGCTTAGGCCCGCTGTGAAGACATTTGTGACCTGGTTGAAGCGGCAATCTGGTAGCATGTGATAAAAGATGTTTGTTCGATGCGCGTTTTGACCCATGTCAAAGTTTGCGCGGACATGATCTGGAAGAAGACGCTAGCAGAAGACCCATTTGGAGCCAGCCAGTGAGCGATTCCGATCCCGCCCCCAGCTTGTATGCCGCGCGCGAGCCGATTTTCCCAAGACGCGTATCCGGCCCGTTTCGGAACCTGAAATGGATCATCCTGATTGTCACGCTGGGTATCTACTATGTGACCCCGTGGATCAGATGGGATCGCGGGCCCAGCCTGCCGGATCAGGCGGTGCTGCTGGATCTGGCCAACCGGCGGTTTTATTTCTTCTGGATCGAGATCTGGCCGCATGAGTTTTACTTTGTGGCCGGGCTTTTGATCATGGCCGGTCTTGGGTTGTTCCTGTTCACCTCGGCCCTTGGTCGCGTCTGGTGCGGTTATGCCTGCCCGCAAACGGTCTGGACCGACTTGTTCATACTGGTCGAGCGCTGGATCGAAGGGGACCGAAACGCGCGATTGCGCCTGCACCGGCAAGAGAAGATGGACTTTCGCAAGGCGCGGTTGCGGCTGACGAAGTGGACGGCCTGGTTTCTGATCGGCCTCGCAACCGGCGGGGCCTGGGTGTTCTACTTCGCCGACGCGCCCACATTGCTGCGCGATCTGGTCACCGGCAATGCGCACCCCGTGGCCTACACGACCGTTTTGATCCTGACTGGTACGACCTTCCTGTTTGGCGGTTTTGCCCGTGAACAAATCTGTATCTACGCCTGCCCCTGGCCGCGCATTCAGGCCGCGATGATGGACGAAGACACTCTGGTCGTCGGCTACCGCGAATGGCGGGGTGAGCCGCGCGGCAAAGGCAAACGCACTGCCGATTCCGAGTTGGGCGATTGCATCGACTGCATGGCCTGCGTGAATGTCTGCCCCGTGGGGATCGACATTCGGGATGGCCAGCAGTTGGAATGCATCACCTGTGCGCTGTGCATCGACGCCTGTGATGACATGATGGCCAAGATCGGCAAACCGCGTGGGTTGATCGACTATATGGCGCTGAGCGATGAGGCCAACGAACGCTCGGGTAAGCCGCCCAAGAATGT
This sequence comes from Ruegeria sp. H7, assembly GCF_056532945.1. Lineage (NCBI taxonomy): Bacteria > Pseudomonadati > Pseudomonadota > Alphaproteobacteria > Rhodobacterales > Roseobacteraceae > Ruegeria > Ruegeria sp. H7. Next base: position 25,112 of record NZ_JBQFNZ010000013.1, on the reverse strand, counting down.
GTGGAAGCACATCCTGCGGTTCCGGACGATCATGTATACGGCGCTGTGGTCACTGGTTGGGTTCGCGTTGCTGTTCGCGCTGTTCATCCGGTCCGATATTGATCTGACGGTTGCACCTGTTCGCAACCCGACCTTCGTGACCTTGTCCGACGGCACCATCCGAAACACCTATGATGTGCGTCTGCGCAACAAACACGGCGAAGACCGCCTGTTCAGCCTGTCGCTTGCCGGTGATCCGTCGATGCGGTTGGAGATTGAGGGCACAAACCTGCATACTGTGAATGTCACGGCCGACACAGCACAGTTGGTGCGCGTGTACATCACCGCCTCTCGCGATGCTGGCCCAGCGGGGGCGGAAACGACGCCGGTTCGGATTTGGGTCGAAGACATCACCAGCGGCGAGCGCGCCTACAAAGACACCACGTTCAATGGCCGAGGGAACGGATCATGACAGAACGCAAATTCACCGGGAAGCACGCTTTGGCGATTTTCGTCGGCGCCTTTGGGGTGATTATCGCCGTAAACCTGCTGCTGGCCTATAACGCGGTGAAAACATTTCCGGGGCTCGAGGTTAAGAACTCTTACGTCGCCAGCCAGGAATTCAATGAGCGGTTGAAGGAACAACAGGCGCTGGGCTGGGAGGTCCGGGCCGAGACCAAGGGTGGCCTGCTGATCCTGCACATTACCGATGCCACGGGTGCCCCGGTTCAGGTGGCCGAATTGCGGGCGGTCGTGGGTCGCGCGACCCATGTAAAGGATGATTTCTCGCCGGATTTTACCTTTGACGGTATCGCCTATGCGACGCCTGCGACGCTGGGCAAGGGGAATTGGAATATCCGCCTTGTGGCACGCGATCATGCAGGGGCCGAGTTCACGCAGCGCGTACCGCTGTATGTGAAAGGCTAACGGAGTGACGGCGCAAATCACATCCGGGACGGCGGCTTGCCCGGGGTGCATTGCGACCCCGGCGGAACCGGCGCGTCCGATCCCCGAGGATGTTCAGATTGCGCTGTCCTTGCCGGGCATCCACTGCTCGGCCTGTATTGCGAATGTCGAACGCGCATTGAACGCGCATCCCGGTGTCGAAGATGCGCGGGTCAACCTGACCCTGAAGCGCGCCATGATCAAAGCCGCGCCCGAGACGCGGGCAGCGGAGCTGATCCCCGTGCTGGAACGCGCCGGGTATGAGGCGCATGAGCTGGATCCGGGCGCCCTGTCCGCGACCAGTGCGGATAAGGCGGGTCGGGATCTGCTGATGCGGCTGGCGGTGGCCGGTTTCGCCTCGATGAACGTGATGTTGTTGTCGGTGTCGGTCTGGTCAGGGGCGGCGGACGCGACGCGCGACATGTTCCATTGGATTTCAGCCGCCATTGCCTTGCCTGCCATTGCCTTTTCGGCGCAGCCGTTCTTTGCCAATGCGTGGTCGGCCTTGCGGGTTCGTCGCCTGAATATGGACGTGCCGATTGTGCTGGCCATCCTGTTGGCTTTGATGACGTCCCTTTGGGAAACGGCCCTGAGCGGTGAACATGCCTATTTCGACGCCGCCCTGACCCTGACCTTCTTCCTGTTGGCCGGGCGGTATCTGGATTACCGGACCCGTGCCGCCGCGCGGTCCGCGGCCGAGGAACTGACCGCTCTTGAGGTGCCGCGCGCCATCCGCGTGATCGACGGGGTCGAGGAAGAGGTTGCCGTGTCAGCCCTGACCGCGGGCGATCTGATCCTCGTGCGGCCCGGTGGGCGCATGCCCGTGGACGGCCAGATCGTCTCGGGGCGGTCCGAGCTGGACCGGTCTTTGCTGACTGGTGAAACCCTGCCGGTCTTTGCCGAAGCGGGCCAGAACGTCAGCGCGGGTGTGGTCAACCTGACCGGCCCGCTGACCATCCGGGCCACGGCGGTGGGCGAAGATACCTCACTCCACCGGATGGCCGATCTGGTTGCCATCGCGGAATCCGGGCGGTCCCGGTACACGTCGCTGGCGGATAAGGCAGCCAAGCTTTACGCGCCGGGCGTTCACATTCTGTCGGCACTCAGCTTCGTTGGTTGGTACATCTATTCCGGCGATCTGCGCACCGCGTTGAACATCGCGGCGGCGGTGTTGATCATCACCTGCCCCTGCGCCTTGGGGCTGGCTGTGCCTGCGGTGACGACAGCCGCGTCGGGCCGGTTGTTCCGCAAGGGTATGCTGATCAAGCACGCCACCGCTCTGGAGCGTCTGGCCGAGGTCGATACGGTTGTGTTCGACAAGACTGGCACGCTGACCTCCGGCGCGCCGGAACTGACCAATCTGGGCGACCATTCCCGCGCTGACCTGGAAATTGCGTTGGCCTTGGCCGAGGCATCAGCCCACCCGCTTTCGGTCGCATTGGCGCAGGCAGCACGTGCCGCCGGGGTTAAACCTGCCGCAGTGAAAGAAATCGTCGAAGTACCCGGATATGGCACCGAAGGCCTGTATCGCGATCAGCGTGTCCGACTGGGCCGCGCGGCCTGGGTCGGAGGGGCGCAAGGGGCTCAGACCTCGGCCTGGCTTTCAATCGGATCAAACCCACCCGTGCCCTTCACATTCTCGGACGCCCTGCGCCCCGGCGCAGCAGAAGCGGTCGAGGCGTTTGCGCGGTTGGGCAAGCAAATCATCCTGATCTCGGGCGATTCCAAGGGCTCCGTTCAGGCCTTGGCCGATAAGCTGGGTATCGAAAACTGGATTGCCGAGGCGCTGCCTCAGGACAAAGCGCGGCGCATTCAGGAGCTCAGCGATCAGGGGCGGCATGTCCTGATGGTGGGCGATGGTCTGAATGACACGGCGGCGCTGGCTGCGGCGCATGTCTCGATCTCTCCGGCTTCTGCTTTGGACGCCGCGCGGGTGGCTTCCGATATCGTTCTGTTGGGCACCGATCTGTCGCCCATCGCGGATGCCTGCGACACCGCCGTCAAAGCCACCAAACGGATTCGCGAAAACTTTCGCATTGCCACCGTGTATAACGTGATCGCGGTGCCGCTGGCGGTGATCGGCTTGGCGACCCCCCTGATCGCGGCCTTGGCGATGTCGACCTCGTCCATTACCGTATCCCTGAACGCCCTGCGGCTGAGGTAACCCCGAATGGAAGTACTGGCCTATCTGATCCCGATTTCCCTGTTTCTGGGGGGTGTTGGCCTGGTCGCGTTTGTCTACACCGTCCGTTCGAACCAGTATGAAGATCCCGAAGGTGACGCCCGTCGAATTCTCAGCGATGAATGGGACGACAAGCCCAAGCCGTAACCGGGTCGCATCGCCCAGGCAGAGTTGATCCGAACCGCCCTTGAAATTGCCGCAATGCCCGGCTATGTCCGGCCTATCCGCTAGCAGAGAGATCAAGCCACATGGCCACCACCAACCCGATCCAGTTCATTCAGCAAGTCCGTGCCGAAGTCTCCAAGGTCGTCTGGCCGACCCGGCGTGAGGTGCTGTTGACCACGGTCATGGTGTTCATCATGGCGGCGCTGACGGCTGTGTTCTTTGCGCTGGTCGATCTGGGCATTCGCGGCGGCTTGCAACTGATCCTGGGCGCGTTCAGCTAAGCCGGTCCGGGCGGGCGGAAACGCCACTGCCCCCTTGCACAGCACGGCGTGTCAGAGTAGGTGACATGACTATTCGGAATGGGCGTGCGGCGAATCAGGTTGCGCGCCGCTTTTTATTCCGGGTCACGCGATAGAATTTCAATGAAGGGCGCTTGCACCGCCCTGACGGCAAACAAGGACGACAGGTTCATGGCGAAACGGTGGTACTCGGTCAGCGTTCTTTCGAATTTCGAAAAGAAGATCGCAGAGCAGATCCGCACGTCGGTGGCTGAACAGGGCCTTGAGGACGATATCGACGAGGTTCTGGTGCCCACCGAAGAGGTGATCGAGGTGCGCCGGGGCAAGAAAGTCACGACCGAACGCCGTTTCATGCCCGGCTACGTTTTGGTGCATATGGAAATGTCCGATCAGGGCTATCACCTGATCAACTCGATCAACCGCGTCACCGGTTTCCTGGGCCCGCAGGGCCGCCCGATGCCCATGCGCGACGCCGAGGTGAACCAGATCCTCAACCGCGTTCAGGAAGGCGAAGAAGCGCCCAAGCTGATGATCAGCTTTGAGGTGGGTGAAAAGGTCAAGGTCAACGACGGCCCGTTCGAGGATTTCGACGGCATGGTCGAAGGCGTGGACGACGAAGCACAGAAACTGAAGGTCTCGGTTTCGATCTTCGGTCGGGAAACGCCGGTGGAACTGGATTTCACTCAGGTCACGAAGCAGAGCTAAGCTGGCTCTCAACGATTTTTGAAACGCCGCGATGCTTGGGCTCGTGGCGTTTTTTTGTTTGTAGACCAAGCAGTCTTTAGCTGCGTTTGGCCTGAACCATCACCCAGTCGGGCAATCGCAGGTCCCAGCGAATGACGGCGGCCCGCATGGCGAAAATCAAGGTTGCGCAGACGACGCCTGACACGGTCGAGTGCTCCGGAACCAGATACAGCAGCAGGACATAAAGGGCGCATCCGACGGATACCGGAAACGCATAGATGTCCCGGCTCATGAGCAATGTGGGTTGCCCGGCCAGCACGTCGCGTATGATGCCGCCGCCAACGGCCGTAACCACCCCGAGGATCACAGGCCCGACCGGCAAGCCGAACCCCAACCCCCAGGCCTTGTTTGCGCCTTGAATTGCAAACAGCGCCACGCCGAGGCCGTCGGTATATAGCATGAGGCGGTAAACAGACTCCTGCCGGGCAAATCTGTAGGCATAAACGGTCACAAGACTGGCGATGAGCGCCACCCAGATATAGTTCGGATCCATCGACCAGAATACCGGCGCATCCAGCACCATGTCGCGAATGGTGCCGCCGCCAATCGCGGTCACGATCCCCAAAAGCAGGCGCTGTAGATGTCGATGCCCCGCGGGGCGACCGCCAGCACGGCGGTGATTGCAAAGGCCGCCATGCCGACCAGGCCGATCAGGTATTGAAAGTCCATGACCTCGTGTCCGTTGTTTATTTTTCTCAGGTGCCCGGAATGGCGCGTCAGGTGGGTACCGCAGCATTTGCTTTGGTGCCGAGTGAGTAGCAAAAGTGCTTTGGGTGCAAGTCAGTTCTCTACTGAGGGTTTCTTCTTCGCAGCCTCGAACATTTCGTCAATCACGGCCAATAAGCGCGGGACTTCTTCGAATGCTTCCAGAGAGAGGGGGCATCCGTATGAAGAGCCGCCCGGATTACAAGACTTCACTCTGGGTATTGTCATCCATTTGAGAGTTATATGTGGCTGTGTCCCACCAGTCGCTTCCTTCAATGAAACTGTTGCAAATGTGCACAATGAGTCACACATGCCTAGAATATGCCTATCATTGATCAATGGGCGTTTTGACAACAGTCGTAAATCTCTTCCTCCTTTCTCATTTGGCTCACCAGAATAGAGAAGCCAAAAATCGTCGTTGAAAGACGGTTGATCAGCGCGGATGACCGCTTGGATTGAAGGTGTTTCGTCGACCTCAAAATCAAGCCAGCGGCCGATCTTGTTGTGGCCGTAAGGGTGATCATGAGAATTGAAATTTGTTATGGTTGAAACCATTCGATGGCCCCTACTATCGCGAAGAATTTTTGGAATGCCTGTGGCAAGCCCATAGAACGCCAGAAGATAGTGACAGCAGCTGGAGACTTTGAAACTGCCGCTGTCTGAGAAAGAGCGTCTGGTGTTGTTCTCTTCGTCCAGTTCGACATACCTGCCTGGCAAAAGTCCACCGGTGAAAGTGGGTGGTTTTTCGGTCATCAAGCCAATTGTCGGGAAATAGTACAGATCCGGCCCGAATTTGTAGGTAATGTAACCAACAGGAAACTGAGCGCAGTCTTCGACGGCGCATAGCTCTTGCCATTCACGGCGGAGTTTCTGAATTCTCTGTTCTTTCGCAGCTTCCTCCTGTTCTGACCTTGCTTTAAGGCCAAAATGTATGCTTGCGCCAAACAGGACAAGCCACAGCAAGAAAAGCCCGCCTATGAGTTTTAGAATGCGCTGCGCAATGTTCATTTGGATGATTTTTTAAATTCGACTTTTACTCACTGTAATTCCAGTACGCTGCGAAGCAATGCTCTTGCCAACCCCACCATTCCCCTATAAATGCCGCCTCTATCGTCTTCGGGCGAGATTCTCTCGTGGGAGGTTGCTGGGATCGCGATCCTGGTCCGAACCACGCAACATAATCTGGGTGGAACGCGTTTCACCTTAGTTGAAAGGAAAACCAAATGGCCAAGAAGCTTGCTGGTACAATGAAGCTGCAGGTTCCTGCAGGTCAGGCGAACCCGTCGCCGCCAGTTGGCCCCGCTCTGGGTCAGCGCGGCATCAACATCATGGAATTCTGCAAGGCGTTCAACGCCAAGACCGCAGACATGGAGCCCGGCGCTCCGTGCCCGACCGTGATCACCTATTATCAGGACAAGTCCTTCACCATGGACATCAAGACGCCGCCCGCGTCTTACTACCTGAAAAAAGCAGCTGGTCTGAAGCCGGTCGGCAAGCGTAACCGTCCTCGTGGCGCGGAAAACCCAGGTCGTGAGACCGTGGCAACCGTGACCTCAAAGCAGGTTCGCGAAATCGCCGAAGCCAAAATGAAAGATCTGAACGCCAACGACGTCGAAGGCGCAATGCAGATCATCCTGGGCTCGGCCCGCTCTATGGGCATCGAGGTGAAGTAAGATGGCAAAACTCGGTAAACGTACCCGCGCTGCGCGCGAAGCTGTCGCCGGCAAGGAAAACCTGTCGGTTGAAGATGCGGTTGCTCTGGTCAAGGGCAATGCAACCTCGAAATTCGACGAGACCATCGAAATCGCGATGAACCTGGGCGTTGACACCCGTCACGCGGACCAGATGGTTCGTGGCGTTGTCGGCCTGCCGAACGGCACAGGTAAAGCGATGCGCGTTGCTGTGTTCGCACGTGGCCCCAAAGCTGACGAGGCGAAAGAAGCTGGCGCAGATATCGTTGGCGCAGAGGACCTGATGGAAACCATTCAGGGCGGCACCATCGAATTCGACCGCTGCATTGCCACCCCGGACATGATGCCGATCGTCGGTCGTCTGGGTAAGGTTCTGGGCCCCCGCAACCTGATGCCGAACCCCAAGGTCGGCACTGTGACCATGGACGTGAAAGCGGCCGTGGAAGCAGCCAAGGGCGGTGAAGTTCAGTTCAAGGCGGAAAAAGGCGGCGTTGTGCATGCCGGTGTTGGCAAAGCGTCCTTTGACGAAGCCAAGCTGGTCGAAAACGTCCGTGCCTTCATCTCGGCTGTGGCCAAGGCCAAACCGTCGGGCGCCAAAGGCACCTATATGAAGAAAATCGCGCTGAGCTCGACCATGGGCCCGGGCGTGACTCTGGACGTGGCGGCGGCTGCGGGCGAATAAGCCCCGGCTTTCAGTCATTGGAAAATGGACCCGGGTCGTGCGAACGGCCCGGGTTTTTCTTTGCCTCAGGCGTTACAGAAAGATTTGCCGCAAGCGGGTTTCCAGGCGGTCGCGTTTACGTTCTTCAAACTGGCTGCAAATAAAATCCGGCCGCCACAGGCGCAGCCAGTCTTTCAGCAGGCGACCCCGCAGGCAGCAATCCAGGATCTCCATGTCGATGGGGTGGCGGTAGAGTTTGAAGAACATCTGCTTGTTGGTTTTCAGGATGCCGCTTCGGTCAACCTCGGGCTTGGGGCCGTCCCGGAATATGTCCGCTTTCAGGAAATCCACGATATCATAGACGGCCAGCTTGTCCCGTGCTTCGGTGAAATCCAGCCCGATAGTGGTGCCTTGACCCATGATCAGGTTCAGGCCGTGGAAATCTCCGTGCGAGAATACGCGCAGGTCGGGCCGGTTTCGAAGGCGCGCGGCTTCGGCCAAGAAAGCATCGACCATGGGCTGGCTGATCCGGGCGATATCGGGGGGAACGAGTGTTGACAGTTCGCGGATGTTGTCGGTCATCCAGCGCGGTCGGAACGCGTAGTCGGTCGGCTTCTGGATGCTGTGCAGGTGATGCAGCCACGACCCGGCGCGGCGGTAGATCTGGGCAACCTGTTTATCGTCGGTGCTGTTGTAGATCACATCAACGGCGGTGGGGCGGTCGACATATTCGGTGACCATGAACGCGCCGCCGGGCGACAGGAATACCGGGCGGACCACGCGGGCGGTCTCGTGCCGTCGGAAATGATCGTGCACGCGGGCCAGCACCTGGAATTCGTTGGGCAGCCGTCCGGATTCGGGTGAGATGGTATCGATCTTCAACGCGTAGTCCTGCGACGGGGTTTCGACCTTCATCACAAAGCGCGAACCGGGGAAGCCATGTGATCGGTAGACGCAATGAAGCCCGGTGATGTGGTCGCGCAGGTGATCGCGCGCAAATTCGTTGGCAAACTCGCGGGCCATGTCGTATTCGGAAATCGTAAGTGTCGGCATGGTCTCGCAAATCTGCGTCTGAATTTCTGCGCCCCGGCGGCGGGTCTGACAAGACAAGAGCGGTGCAATCGTGTCAATGGTCCGCCTGAACCGGACATACGGGCGATAGATCGCTGGTACGTGCAATTTACCCCTTGGAAACCGGACCTGTCTGCCCTAAGTAGACCTGCGGAATAAAGCGTGCGATTCGTCGTGCGCTTTCTTTCGTTTCGTCCAAGACGGTGGGTGGTGCCATCCGGCCCCTTAATTCCCTGCCTGAGACGGGTAAGACCAAAGAATTCTGAGGGTCCCACCCTCGGGCGCATTTTGGCCAATCCCGTAATAACGGACCTGAACGCCGGAGCGAAAGCTGCGGCAAATATGAGCCGGGGTGAGGTATCGCCCCTAACTTGGAGAGAACTGTGGATAGAGCCCAGAAAGAGAAAGTGGTCGAGGAACTCGGCCAAATCTTCGAAAGCTCTGGCGTCGTAGTGGTTGCTCACTACGCCGGTCTGACAGTTGCCGAGATGCAGGACCTTCGCGCACGTGCTCGTGACGCGGGTGGCTCCGTGCGTGTTGCCAAGAACAGGCTCGCCAAAATCGCCCTTGAGGGTAAGCCGTGTGCAAGCATGGCCGACCTGCTGACAGGGATGACCGTTCTGACCTATTCCGAGGACCCCGTGGCAGCAGCCAAGGTGGCCGAGGACTTCGCCAAGGATAACAAGAATTTTGAGATTCTTGGTGGTGCAATGGGTGAGAACGCTCTGGACCGCAAAGGCGTCGAAACAGTTTCGAAAATGCCGTCTCGCGAGGAGCTTATTGCTTCGATCGTGGGCTGCATTGGCGCACCTGCTTCGAACATCGCCGGCGCGATTGGCGCACCTGCATGCAACATCGCAAGCATCCTTTCCACCATCGAAGAGAAGGCGGAAGCTGCGTAAGCGGTTGGCACTGAATGATCTGCGTAGGGGAAACCCCCTGACGTTGGAACACACACTGTAAACGGAAAGAGCTGATAAAATGGCTGATCTGAAAGCACTCGCAGAAAGCATCGTGGGTCTGACCCTGCTGGAAGCACAAGAACTGAAAACCATCCTCAAAGACGAATATGGCATTGAGCCCGCAGCCGGCGGCGCAGTTGTCATGGCAGCCGGTGGCGACGCCGGTGGCGCAGCTGAGGAAGAGAAAACCGAATTCGACGTCGTTCTGAAGAACGCCGGCGCTTCGAAAATCAACGTGATCAAAGAAGTTCGCGGCATCACCGGTCTGGGCCTGAAAGAAGCCAAGGAACTGGTCGAAGCTGGCGGCAAGATCAAAGAAGGCGTCTCGAAAGAGGAAGCCGAAGAAGTCAAAGGCAAGCTGGAAGCAGCTGGCGCCGAAGTCGAGCTGGCCTAAGCCATCCGACAGGTGCATCGCTGATGCGCCACAAAATTTGGCTGGGTCCGGAGAAATCCGGGTCCAGCCGAACCTGTCTTAGAAAGGGCCTCAATCAAAGGGGCGTTTTCTAAGACACGGTTTTCGGATCGGGAGGCTGCCTTCGGGACGGTGGCCATGAATTGATCCGGACGTGTTGTCTCGATTGTGCAAGATGCCGGGGCCCGACGGTGTCTTTGCCCGCTGAGAACATCGAAAGGTGACATCTGACATGGCTCAAACGTTCCTTGGCCAGAAACGTCTTCGTAAATATTACGGCAAAATCCGCGAAGTGCTGGAAATGCCGAACCTCATTGAGGTCCAGAAATCTTCTTATGATCTTTTCCTGCGCTCCGGCGATGCAGAGCAGCCCACCGACGGCGAAGGCATCAAAGGCGTGTTCCAATCGGTTTTCCCGATCAAGGATTTCAACGAAACCTCCGTTCTGGAGTTCGTGAAATACGATCTGGAAAAGCCCAAATACGACGTCGAAGAGTGCATGCAGCGCGACATGACCTACAGCGCGCCGCTGAAGGTTACTCTGCGTCTGATCGTGTTTGATGTCGATGAGGACACCGGCGCGAAATCGGTCAAAGACATCAAGGAACAGGACGTGTTCATGGGCGACATGCCCCTGATGACGCCGAACGGGACGTTCATCGTGAACGGTACCGAGCGTGTGATCGTGTCCCAGATGCACCGCTCGCCCGGTGTGTTCTTTGACCACGACAAGGGCAAGACCCATTCCTCGGGCAAGCTGCTGTTTGCCTGCCGCATCATCCCGTATCGCGGCAGCTGGCTGGACTTTGAGTTCGACGCCAAGGACATCGTGTTCGCCCGGATCGACCGTCGTCGTAAACTGCCTGTGACAACCCTGCTCTATGCGCTGGGTCTGGATCAGGAAGCGATCATGGACGCGTATTACAACACCGTGTCCTACAAGCTGGACAAGAAGAAGGGTTGGGTCACGCCGTTCTTCCCCGAGCGTGTGCGTGGCACCCGTCCGACCTATGATCTGGTTGACGCCAAATCCGGTGAAGTGATTGCCGAAGCAGGCAAGAAGGTCACCCCGCGCGCGGTCAAGAAGCTGATCGACGAAGGCACCGTTACCGACCTGCTGGTTCCGTTCGATCACATCGTTGGCAAATATGTCGCCAAGGACATCATCAACGAAGAAACCGGTGCGATCTATGTTGAAGCTGGTGACGAGCTGACGCTGGAATACGACAAGGACGGCGACCTGATCGGTGGCACCGCGAAAGAGCTGATCGACGCGGGTATCACCGACATTCCGGTTCTGGACATCGACAACGTCAATGTTGGTCCGTACATGCGCAACACTATGGCGCAGGACAAGAACATGAACCGCGAAAGCGCGCTCATGGACATTTACCGCGTCATGCGTCCGGGTGAGCCGCCGACCGTCGAGGCTGCGTCCGCTCTGTTCGACACCCTGTTCTTCGACAGCGAACGCTATGACCTGTCCGCCGTTGGCCGCGTGAAGATGAACATGCGTCTGGCTCTGGACGCGCCGGACACCCTGCGCACCCTGCGCCGCGAAGACATCGTGGCCTGCGTCAAGGCGCTAGTTGAACTGCGTGACGGCAAAGGCGACGTGGACGATATCGACCACCTCGGCAACCGTCGTGTCCGTTCGGTCGGCGAACTGATGGAAAACCAGTACCGCGTCGGTCTGCTGCGCATGGAACGCGCGATCAAAGAGCGTATGTCGTCGGTCGAGATCGACACCGTCATGCCGCAGGACCTGATCAACGCGAAACCGGCTGCGGCTGCTGTTCGTGAATTCTTTGGCTCTTCGCAGCTATCGCAGTTCATGGACCAGACCAACCCGCTGTCGGAAGTTACTCACAAACGCCGCCTCTCGGCGCTTGGCCCCGGTGGTCTGACACGTGAGCGTGCGGGCTTTGAGGTTCGCGACGTACACCCGACCCACTATGGCCGGATGTGCCCGATTGAAACGCCCGAAGGTCCGAACATCGGTCTGATCAACTCGCTGGCCACTTTTGCCCGCGTGAACAAGTATGGCTTCATCGAAACACCTTACCGCGTTGTCAAAGACGCCGAGGTGACGGACGAAGTGCATTATATGTCCGCGACCGAGGAAATGCGTCACACCGTGGCGCAGGCGAACGCGACCCTGGACGCTGATGGCAAGTTCATCAACGATCTGGTGTCGACCCGCCAGGCCGGTGACTACACCCTTGCCCCGCGTGAGAATGTGGACCTGATCGACGTGTCGCCGAAGCAGCTGGTCTCGGTCGCTGCATCGCTGATCCCGTTCCTTGAAAATGACGACGCCAACCGTGCTCTGATGGGCTCGAACATGCAACGTCAAGCGGTTCCGCTGCTGCGCGCCGAAGCGCCGCTGGTCGGGACGGGCATCGAGGAAAAGGTTGCGATCGACTCGGGCGCTGCGATCCAGGCGAAACGCGCCGGTATCATCGACCAGGTCGATGCCCAGCGTATCGTGATCCGCGCCACCGAAGATCTGGAACTGGGCGACGCTGGCGTTGACATCTATCGTCTGCGCAAATTCCAGCGGTCGAACCAAAACACCTGCATCAACCAGCGTCCGCTGATCAAGGTGGGTGATACCGTCCAGAAGGGCGAGGTCATTGCCGATGGTCCGTCGACCGATATGGGTGAACTGGCTCTGGGTAAGAACGTGGTCGTCGCGTTCATGCCGTGGAACGGTTACAACTACGAAGACTCGATCCTGATCTCGGAACGTATCGCGCGTGACGACGTCTTTACTTCGGTCCATATCGAGGAGTTTGAAGTCGCCGCCCGTGACACCAAGCTGGGCCCGGAAGAGATCACCCGCGACATCCCGAACGTCGGCGAAGAAGCGCTGCGCAACCTCGACGAGGCGGGCATCGTTTACATCGGTGCGGATGTTGAGCCGGGCGATATTCTGGTCGGCAAGATCACTCCGAAGGGCGAAAGCCCGATGACCCCGGAAGAAAAGCTGCTGCGCGCCATCTTTGGTGAAAAAGCATCTGACGTGCGCGACACTTCGCTGCGCGTGAAGCCGGGCGATTACGGTACGGTCGTCGAGGTCCGCGTCTTCAACCGTCACGGCGTCGAAAAAGACGAGCGTGCGCTGCAGATCGAGCGTGAGGAAGTTGAACGTCTGGCCCGTGACCGGGACGACGAACTGGCGATCCTGGACCGCAACATCTATGCGCGTCTGCAGGGCCTGATCCTGGGTAAAACCGCTGTCAAAGGCCCGAAGGGCGTCAAGGCAGGCTCGGTGATCACCGAGGAGCTGCTGGAAACCCTGACCCGTGGTCAGTGGTGGCAGCTGGCGCTGGAAGGCGAGCAGGACGCACAGATCGTTGAGGCTCTGAACGAGCAGTACGAAGTGCAGAAACGTGCTCTGGACGCCCGTTTCGAAGACAAGGTCGAGAAAGTCCGCCGTGGCGACGACCTGCCGCCGGGTGTGATGAAGATGGTCAAAGTCTTCATCGCCGTGAAGCGCAAGCTGCAGCCGGGCGACAAGATGGCTGGTCGTCACGGGAACAAAGGTGTGATTTCCAAGGTTGTTCCGATGGAAGACATGCCGTTCCTTGCCGATGGTACGCCGGTTGACTTCTGTCTGAACCCGCTGGGTGTGCCTTCGCGTATGAACGTTGGTCAGATCCTTGAAACCCACATGGGTTGGGCCGCGCGCGGTCTGGGTCTGAACATCGACGACGCCTTGGGTGAATACCGCCGTTCCGGCGATCTGACCCCGGTACGTGAGGCGATGAAGCTGGCCTATGGCGAAGACGTCTACGAAGAAGGCATCACCGGTCTGGACGAGGATGGCCTGATCGAGGCTGCGGGCAACGTGACCCGCGGTGTTCCGATCGCAACCCCGGTCTTCGACGGTGCCAAAGAGGCTGACGTCAACGACGCGCTGGTGCGTGCGGGCTTCTCGGAAAGCGGTCAGTCGGTTCTGTTCGACGGTCGCACCGGTGAGCAATTTGCACGTCCGGTCACCGTTGGCATCAAGTACCTGCTGAAACTGCACCACCTTGTGGACGACAAGATCCACGCGCGTTCGACCGGGCCGTACAGCCTGGTGACCCAGCAGCCGCTGGGTGGTAAGGCGCAGTTCGGTGGTCAGCGCTTTGGTGAGATGGAGGTCTGGGCTCTGGAAGCTTACGGCGCCGCCTACACCCTGCAGGAGATGCTGACCGTGAAATCGGATGACGTCGCCGGCCGGACCAAGGTCTATGAGTCGATCGTCAAGGGCGAGGATAACTTTGAAGCGGGCGTACCGGAATCGTTCAACGTTCTGGTTAAAGAAGTCCGTGGCCTCGGCCTGAATATGGAACTCCTGGATGCGGAGGTTGAGGAGTAAGGGCGCTGCCCTTTCTCCCGTCCCCCCTTCCGCAAGATTTGAGGTAACAAATGAACCAGGAAATCACCAACAACCCGTTCAACCCGCTGACGCCCCCTAAGGTATTCGACGAGATCAAGGTCTCGCTGGCGTCGCCCGAGCGGATCCTGTCTTGGTCCTATGGCGAGATCAAGAAACCCGAAACCATCAACTATCGGACGTTCAAGCCCGAGCGTGACGGTTTGTTCTGCGCGCGTATCTTTGGCCCGATCAAAGACTACGAATGTCTGTGCGGCAAATATAAGCGGATGAAGTATCGCGGCGTTGTCTGCGAGAAATGCGGTGTGGAAGTCACCCTGCAGAAAGTCCGTCGTGAGCGTATGGGCCACATCGAACTGGCCGCGCCTGTTGCACATATCTGGTTCCTGAAATCGCTGCCGTCCCGCATCGGTCTGATGCTGGACATGACGCTGCGCGATCTGGAACGCGTTCTGTACTTTGAAAACTATGTCGTCATCGAGCCCGGTCTGACTGACCTGACCTATGGCCAGATGCTGACCGAAGAAGAGTACATGGATGCGCAGGATGCTTATGGCATGGACGCTTTCACCGCCAATATCGGTGCTGAAGCCATCCGTGAGATGCTGGCCCAGATCGATCTGGAAGCCGAAGCCGAGCAGTTGCGCGCTGATCTGGCCGAAGCAACTGGCGAGCTGAAGCCCAAGAAGATCATCAAGCGTCTGAAGGTTGTTGAATCCTTCCTCGAGTCGGGCAACCGTCCCGAATGGATGGTGATGACCGTGATCCCGGTTATTCCGCCGGAACTACGACCGCTGGTTCCGCTGGATGGTGGCCGTTTCGCGACCTCGGATCTGAACGATCTGTATCGCCGCGTCATCAACCGGAACAACCGTCTGAAGCGTCTGATCGAGCTGCGCGCGCCTGACATCATCGTCCGCAACGAAAAGCGGATGCTGCAGGAATCCGTTGACGCTCTGTTCGACAACGGCCGTCGTGGCCGCGTGATCACCGGCGCCAACAAGCGTCCGCTGAAATCGCTGTCGGACATGCTGAAAGGTAAGCAGGGCCGCTTCCGTCAGAACCTTCTGGGTAAGCGCGTCGACTTCTCGGGCCGTTCGGTCATCGTGACCGGCCCGGAACTCAAGTTGCACCAGTGTGGCCTGCCCAAGAAGATGGCGTTGGAACTGTTCAAGCCGTTCATCTACTCGCGCCTTGAGGCCAAGGGTCTGTCTTCGACCGTGAAACAGGCGAAGAAACTGGTCGAGAAAGAGCGTCCCGAAGTGTGGGATATCCTCGACGAGGTGATCCGCGAACACCCAGTCATGTTGAACCGTGCGCCGACGCTGCACCGTCTTGGCATCCAGGCGTTCGAGCCGGTCCTGATCGAAGGTAAAGCCATTCAGCTGCACCCGCTGGTCTGTTCTGCCTTTAACGCCGACTTCGACGGTGACCAGATGGCGGTTCACGTGCCCCTCAGCCTTGAGGCGCAGCTGGAAGCCCGTGTTCTGATGATGTCGACGAACAACGTTCTGTCGCCTGCAAACGGCGCACCGATCATTGTTCCGTCGCAGGATATGATCCTGGGTCTCTACTATGTGACTCTGGAACGCGAAGGCATGCCGGGTGAAGGCAAAGTGTTCGGTTCGATCGACGAAGTTCAGCACGCGCTGGATTCCGGCGAAGTGCACCTGCACTCGAAAATCACTGCGCGGATCACGCAGATCGACGACGAAGGCAACGAAGTTCAGAAGCGTTATGAAACCACTCCGGGCCGTCTGCGTCTGGGTGCATTGCTGCCGATGAACAACAAAGCGCCGTTCGATCTGGTCAACCGTCTGCTGCGGAAGAAAGAAGTGCAGCAGGTGATCGACACCGTCTACCGTTACTGCGGTCAGAAAGAGTCGGTTATCTTCTGTGACCAGATCATGTCGATGGGCTTCAAAGAAGCGTTCAAGGCGGGCATCTCGTTCGGTAAGGACGATATGGTCATTCCGGACGACAAGTGGGGCATCGTTGATGACACCCGCGGTCAGGTGAAGGACTTTGAACAGCAGTACATGGACGGCCTGATCACTCAGGGCGAAAAGTACAACAAAGTTGTCGATGCCTGGTCGAAGTGTAACGACCGCGTCACCGAAGCCATGATGTCCACGATTTCGTCGTCGGATCGGGCGGAGGACGGCTCTGAGCAGGAACCGAACTCGGTCTACATGATGGCCCACTCGGGCGCGCGTGGCTCGGTCACTCAGATGAAACAGCTGGGCGGTATGCGCGGCCTGATGGCCAAGCCGAACGGTGACATCATCGAGACGCCGATCATCTCGAACTTTAAAGAAGGTCTGACCGTTCTCGAGTACTTCAACTCGACCCACGGTGCCCGTAAGGGTCTGTCGGATACCGCTCTGAAGACGGCGAACTCGGGTTACCTGACCCGTCGTCTGGTGGACGTGGCGCAAGACTGTATCGTTCGTGAGATTGACTGTGGCACCGAGCGTGCGATCACAGCCGAAGCCGCTGTGAACGACGGTGAGGTTGTCGCCTCGCTGGCCGAGCGTGTGCTGGGTCGTGTGGCCGCCGACGACGTTCTGCGTCCGGGCACGGATGAGGTGATCGTCGCGGCCGGTCAGCTGATCGACGAACGCATGGCGGACACCATCGATGAAGCTGGTGTTGCCTCAATGCGCATCCGCTCGCCTCTGACCTGTGAGTCCGAGGAAGGCGTCTGTGCAACCTGCTACGGTCGTGACCTTGCACGCGGTACCATGGTGAATACAGGTGAAGCTGTCGGCATCATCGCCGCGCAGTCGATTGGTGAACCCGGTACACAGCTGACCATGCGGACCTTCCACATCGGCGGTGTTGCCCAAGGTGGTCAGCAGTCGTTCCAGGAAGCCAACCAGGAAGGCGTTGTCGCATTCGAGAACCCGCAGATTCTGGTCAATGCCGCAGGTGAAAGCCTGGTCATGGGCCGGAACATGAAGCTGGTGATCAACGACGAACACGGCGAAGAGCGCGCCAGCTTCAAGCTGGGCTACGGTTCCAAGCTGTTCGTCAAGGACGGCACCAAAGTGGCCCGTGGCGACAAGCTGTTCGAGTGGGACCCCTACACCCTGCCGATCATCGCCGAGAAAGCCGGTACCGCGAAGTATGTCGACCTGGTTTCGGGCCTTGCCGTCCGCGATGAGACCGATGAAGCAACCGGCATGACCCAGAAGATCGTGATCGACTGGCGCGCGGCCCCGAAAGGCAGCGACCTCAAGCCCGAGATCATTCTGGTTGGCGAAGATGGCGAGCCGGTCCGCAACGATGCGGGCAACCCGGTTCACTATCCGATGTCGGTGGATGCGATTCTGTCGGTCGAAGACGGTCAAACCGTCGAAGCCGGTGACGTTGTCGCGCGTATCCCGCGTGAAGGTGCCAAGACCAAGGACATCACCGGTGGTCTGCCGCGTGTGGCTGAACTGTTCGAAGCCCGTCGTCCCAAGGATCACGCGATCATCGCAGAAGCCGATGGTTACGTGCGCTTTGGCCGCGACTACAAGAACAAGCGCCGCATCAGCATCGAACCGGCTGACGAGTCCATGGAGACCATCGAGTACATGGTGCCCAAGGGCAAGCACATCCCGGTCGCCGAAGGGGACTTCATCCAGAAGGGTGAATACCTGATGGACGGTAACCCGGCTCCGCACGACATCCTGTCCATCATGGGTGTCGAAGCGCTGGCGGATTACATGATCGACGAGGTGCAGGATGTTTATCGTCTGCAGGGCGTGAAGATCAACGACAAGCACATCGAGGTCATCGTGCGCCAGATGCTGCAGAAGTGGGAGATCCTGGATTCAGGCGACACCACCCTGCTGAAAGGCGAACATGTCGACAAGCAGGAGTTCGACGCGGCCAACGAGAAGACACTCTCGCGTGGCGGTCGTCCGGCTCAGGGTGAGCCGATCCTGTTGGGGATCACCAAAGCCTCGCTGCAGACGCGTTCGTTCATCTCGGCGGCGTCCTTCCAGGAAACCACGCGTGTGCTGACCGAAGCTTCGGTTCAGGGCAAGAAGGACAAGCTGGTTGGCCTGAAAGAGAACGTCATCGTCGGACGTCTGATCCCCGCCGGTACAGGTGGTGCGACCCAGGCCGTCCGCCACATCGCGCAGTCGCGTGACAACGTGGTCATCGAAGCCCGCCGGGAAGAAGCCGAAGCCGCCGCTGCTCTGGCCGCCCCGGCATTCGACGACGACATGGTGGGGGATGAGCTGGACGTTCTGGTGGAAACCCCGGAAAGCCGCGAGTAAGCTTGGCATCGAAAGAATAGAAAAGGCCCTACGCTTGCGTGGGGCCTTTTTTGTTTTGTGTTTTGACACCTGTAGCGACGGTATTTTTGGAAGGTCGGTTGGGTCAGGTACGGCTCCGGCTGCCGCAATTAGCGAACAGTTCTGCCAGCTGTTGTAACGGGCGAATAGACGGCAATATTCGGCTGTAATCATAATGACCTCACATTTTTGGGATTTTTTGAGAGAAGCGGGCGATTTGCGTCGAGTGTGAGCAAATACGCCAAGCCCGGTGCAGCCTGCGGCTGTATCGGGTGCCAATCAGTTTACAGGTGCTACCGTTTTTGGATAGGCCCTTCCGGCCTGGACAGGTGTCGCCCCACACCACCGTCATGCTGGGCGAGATCATTGATTGATGAGTTGACATTTCAGCGACCTGAAAGACCAATGCCCAAAAGCATTTGTATTTGGATCAGACCAGAATGACCCCCAATGTCAGAGGTGCCCTTTTGATGATGGGCAGCATGATGGCCTTTACCGTCAACGACACTCTGGTGAAGGTTGCGCTGCAGGACCTGCCTTT
Source organism: Ruegeria sp. H7 (assembly GCF_056532945.1). Taxonomy (NCBI): domain Bacteria; kingdom Pseudomonadati; phylum Pseudomonadota; class Alphaproteobacteria; order Rhodobacterales; family Roseobacteraceae; genus Ruegeria; species Ruegeria sp. H7. The sequence goes on along the minus strand of NZ_JBQFNZ010000013.1, from coordinate 6,076 downwards.
GTTTCAGTTGATTGCCATGCGAGGTGTGCTGGCGACGGTGTTGATCTATCTGCTGGCCCGGCATCTTGGGGCGCTGCATCTGAACTTTCCGCGGCATGACAAAATCCTGGTTGCCCTGCGGTGTCTGACGGAATTGTCGGCCACGTTCTTCTTTCTGGCGGCCTTGAAAAACATGCCGCTGGCGAATGTGACGGCGGTTTTGCAGGCGTTGCCGCTGACCGTGACGCTGGGGGCAGTGCTGTTTTTCAATGAAAGCATCGGTTGGCGGCGGATGATCGCCATTGCGATTGGGTTCGCCGGAATGCTGCTGATTGTCCGCCCGGGGCCCGAAGGGTTCAACCTGTATGCGGTCTATGCGCTGATTGCGATGCTGTCGGTTACTGTGCGCGATCTGATCACGCGGCGCATGTCGGCACAGGTGCCTTCGATGGTGGTCACTCTGGCGACGTCCTTGTCAATCACGGTGACGGCGGCGATCATCTCGGTGTTCGAAGGCTGGGTGCCGGTTGCGCATGTAACCGGTGGGTTGGTAGCGGCTGCGGCCGTGTTTGTTCTGATGGGATATACGTTCAGCGTGATGGTGATGCGGGTGGGTGAGGTCGGATTTGTCGCCCCGTTCCGCTATTCCAGCCTGCTATGGGCGCTGGGTCTGGGCTGGCTCGTTTTTGGGGATTGGCCGGACAGCGTCACGCTGATGGGTGCGGCCTTGGTTGTCGTGGCGGGGCTGTTCACCCTGCTACGCGAGCGGTCGCTTCAATCGGACGACTGAACCTTCCGCAGAGCATCCGGATCAATCGCAAAGCGCTGGCGCAGGATCTGTTCATCGGCGGGCCGGACAGGCGTCAGGTCATTCAGGTTTTTCCGGGCCTGAGGAGAGTCGTTATGCGCATGCAATGCGCGCACCCACATCGGGCTGTCCGGCAGGGTGACAACGGGCATGACCCGGCCGATCCTGTTGTGGGTGAAGTTCATGATGGATTTTGGGTTGCCTGCCGCGACATACATCCCCAGCCCGGCAGTCACCAAGGGTCGGTGAAGCTGCGAGGTAAGAATGTCTGTGTCCCTGGAATGCAGCAGGTAGCCGCTGTTGAAGTCGATGCCCACCGTTTCGTGGTGTTTCAGGGTTCCGTCGCAGTCCCGCGCCGCCAATCGCAAGCGTTGGACAAAGTCGATGGCGACGGCGTCGTCATCGTCGTGGCGGAATTGCAGGCAGGGCTGGTCCGGGTCCTTGCGCGCTGCATTCAGCACCTCTTGCATGACTTTGCGGTGCCGCTTTGGCGGTTTGGGGATGATCTGCACCTGCGGCAGGTCCTGCGTGATGTCGCGTAGCCGGTGCAGGGCCGGTTCGGGCAGACACTCGCCGACAACGATCAGAAACTGGAAGCGCTCATCCGTCTGGTGCAGCAGACCGGGCAGGGCAAGCGTTTCGAAAAGGTGAAAGCGCTGCTCCAACCTGACCGGGTCATAGAGAAAACGCCGCCGATCCTCGATCGTGTCATGCATGACTTGAAAGCCGCCAATGGCAGGGTATGAAAACCGACACAGACCGATAACCTGCATCATGGCCGGTCGTCCGGTTTTTTGCTGTGGGCTTCCCGCACGGCATCGGAGTCGATGGCAAAGCGGGCGATGAATTCCCCGGCTTGCTGCGGCGTCAGTGGGTGAAGTTCGGTCTTGTCCGTCCGCGCATGGGGCGAGTCGTTGAACCCGTTCAACCCGCGCACCCACATCGGCGCATCAGGTTGGCTGATCACCGGCATGAACCGGGCCAATCGGTTGTGCAACCGGTCGAATATGGTTCTGCTGCTGCCGCCCTGAACAAACATCCCAAGGCCGACGGCCAACAGCGAGCGCATGACGGCGGTGGCCTGAATTCCATCCGACCCGAACCGCGCAAGATAGCCTGAGTTGAAATCGATCCCGACACTCTCATACCGTTGCATCAGGCCTGCGTTGTCGTTTGCCGTCCGGCGCAGCCGTTCGACAAAATCCACCGAGACTGCGTCGTCGTCATCATTTCGGAACTGGATGCAGGGCTGATCCGGCGTCTGGCGTGCGGTGTTCAGAACGTCGCGAACCACAGCTTTGTGCGGCGCGGGGTCCATCTGGACAATTTGGATCTGGCGCACGTCGGACGTCACGTCTTGCAGTCGCTCAAGAAAGGGTTTGGGTAAACAGGTTCCGGTCAGCAGGATCAGATCGAAATCCGGGTCGGTCTGTTCGCGAAAACAGGGCAGGGTGGTTGTTTCGAACAGGCGGAACCGTTCTTCCAGCCGGGCGGGGCTGTATAGATAGGCCCGCCGGTCCTCGACCGTGTCATGCAGGATTTGAAAGCCGTCAGTGGCGGGAAAGGAAAAACGGCACAGGCCGAGGATTTGCATGATTCACCCGCTGGGACATCCGATGCGGCGACTATGCCCGCGCATCCGATGGGCTGCAACGAACGGAACGATTGCCAAACCGGAGCACGCCCTGATAAATCGCCGCGATACGGCCAGTTGACTTGCAGACCGGGTGCGCTGTTGACACTTGGGCCGACTCCCCTTAATACGCGCGACATCTCGGTACCGGGGGCCGCCCCATAACCGATTTCAGTAATGAACTGGTCAAGGCCCGGACAATTTTGCCGTTCGCGCCCTCTGATAACCAACCGCGACGTTCACCTCGGAATGGGAACGCTCGCGGATTTTGCGCTTGTGGACGCATGAGTGCAGCAAATTTAACCGCACGCAACCCGCGTGCATGTCATGTGTGTTGCAAAACGGGGAAGAAACCGGAATGCCAACTATTCAACAGCTGATCCGCAAGCCGCGGCAGCCCAAAGTAAAACGCTCGAAGTCCATGCACCTGGAGCAGTGCCCGCAGAAACGCGGTGTCTGCACACGTGTTTATACAACCACACCGAAGAAACCGAACTCGGCTATGCGTAAGGTTGCCAAGGTGCGCCTGACCAACGGGTTCGAGGTGATCTCGTACATCCCCGGTGAAAGCCACAACCTGCAGGAACACTCGGTTGTTCTGATCCGTGGCGGCCGTGTGAAAGACCTTCCCGGTGTGCGTTACCACATCCTGCGCGGTGTTCTGGATACTCAGGGCGTCAAAGACCGTAAGCAACGCCGTTCGAAATACGGCGCGAAGCGTCCCAAGTAAGAAGGAGAGGCTGATATGTCACGTCGTCACGCCGCCGAAAAACGCGAAGTCCTGCCTGACGCCAAATTTGGCGACAAGGTTCTGACCAAATTCATGAACAACCTGATGATCGACGGCAAGAAGTCGGTCGCAGAGCGCATCGTCTACAACGCGTTTGACCGCGTTGAGAACAAGATCAAGCGCGCACCGGTCGAAGTGTTCCACGAAGCGCTCGACAACATCAAACCGTCGGTCGAGGTTCGCTCGCGCCGGGTTGGTGGTGCAACCTATCAGGTTCCGGTCGAAGTCCGCCCCGAGCGCCGCGAAGCTCTGGCCATCCGCTGGCTGATCACCGCTGCCCGTGGCCGCAACGAAAACACCATGGAAGAACGCCTCGCCGGTGAACTGCTGGACGCTGTACAGTCCCGCGGTACTGCCGTGAAGAAGCGCGAAGACACCCACAAGATGGCCGAGGCGAACAAAGCCTTCAGCCACTACCGTTGGTAATTCAGAGGCTTATCAAAAATGGCACGCGAATATCCGCTCGAACTGTACCGTAACTTCGGTATCATGGCGCACATCGACGCAGGTAAGACCACCTGCTCGGAGCGTATCCTGTATTACACTGGTAAATCCCACAACATCGGTGAGGTGCACGACGGTGCAGCCACCATGGACTGGATGGAGCAGGAGCAGGAACGCGGCATCACCATCACTTCGGCTGCGACCACCACTTTCTGGGAACGCACCGAGGACGGTCAGACCGCCGATACCCCCAAGCACCGCCTGAACATCATCGACACCCCCGGCCACGTTGACTTCACCATCGAAGTCGAACGCTCGCTGGCGGTTCTCGACGGTGCCGTCTGCGTTCTGGACGCGAACGCCGGTGTTGAGCCCCAGACCGAAACCGTGTGGCGTCAGGCTGACCGCTACAAGGTTCCGCGTATGGTTTTCGTCAACAAGATGGACAAGATCGGCGCAGACTTCTTTAACTGCGTTCGCATGATCGAAGACCGCACCGGCGCACGTGCTGTTCCGGTTGGTATTCCGATCGGCGCCGAGTCCGAGCTGGAAGGTCTGATCGACCTGGTCACCATGGAAGAGTGGCTGTGGCAGGGCGAAGATCTGGGCGCAAGCTGGATCAAAGCACCGATCCGCGACAGCCTGAAAGACATGGCTGACGAATGGCGCGGCAAGATGATCGAAGCGGCCGTCGAAATGGACGACGACGCGATGATGGAATACCTGGAAGGCAATGAGCCCGACGTTGAGACCCTGCGCGCCCTGCTGCGCAAAGGTACGCTGGACATCGCGTTCGTTCCGGTTCTGGGTGGGTCTGCGTTCAAGAACAAAGGCGTTCAGCCGCTGCTCAACGCTGTGATCGACTATCTGCCCAGCCCGCTGGATGTTGTCGATTACATGGGCTTCAAGCCCGGCGACGAGGAAGAAGTTCGTGACATCGCCCGTCGTGCAGACGACGAGATGGCCTTCTCGGGTCTGGCGTTCAAAATCATGAACGACCCGTTTGTAGGCTCGCTGACCTTTACCCGGATCTACTCGGGCACCATGAACAAGGGTGACTCGATCCTGAACTCGACCAAAGGTAAGAAAGAGCGCATCGGTCGTATGATGATGATGCACTCGAACAACCGGGAAGAGATCGAAGAAGCGTTTGCAGGCGACATCATCGCGCTGGCGGGTCTGAAAGACACCACCACCGGTGACACCCTGTGTGATGCGAAGGATCCGGTGGTTCTGGAAACCATGACCTTCCCAGATCCGGTGATCGAGATCGCAGTTGAGCCCAAAACCAAGGGCGACCAAGAGAAAATGTCCCAGGGTCTGGCCCGTCTGGCCGCCGAAGACCCGTCCTTCCGTGTGGAAACTGACCTGGAATCGGGTCAGACCATCATGAAGGGTATGGGCGAACTTCACCTGGACATCCTGGTTGACCGTCTGAAGCGCGAGTTCAAGGTTGAAGCGAACATCGGTGCACCGCAGGTGGCCTATCGTGAAACCATCTCGATGCCGGTCGAGCACACCTACACCCACAAGAAACAGTCGGGTGGTTCGGGTCAGTTCGGTGAAGTTAAGCTGGAAATCCAGCCGACCGAGCCGGGCGAAGGTTATTCGTTCGAAAGCCGCATCGTTGGTGGTGCCGTTCCGAAGGAATACATCCCGGGTGTTGAAAAAGGCATCAACTCGGTCATGGACAGCGGCCCGCTGGCTGGCTTCCCTGTGATCGACTTCAAGGTTGCCCTGCTGGACGGTAAGTTCCACGACGTTGACTCGAGCGTTCTGGCGTTCGAAATCGCGGCCCGTATGTGTATGCGTGAAGGTATGCGCAAAGCTGGCGCGAAGCTGCTGGAACCGATCATGAAGGTCGAAGTGATCACCCCGGAAGAATATACCGGCGGTATCATCGGCGACCTGACCTCGCGTCGTGGCCAGGTGTCTGGTCAGGAACCGCGCGGCAACGCGATCGCGATCGACGCGTTCGTTCCGCTGGCGAACATGTTCGGCTACATCAACACCCTGCGTTCGATGTCGTCGGGCCGTGCCCAGTTCACCATGCAGTTCGACCACTACGATCCGGTTCCGCAGAACATCTCGGACGAGATCCAGGCGAAATACGCATAAGCGAAGATTTGAGGGAGCTCCGGTCAGGGGCTCCCTTCATTACCGAAAAAGGAGGCCATCATGGCAAAGGAAAAGTTTGAGCGTACAAAACCGCACGTCAACATCGGCACGATTGGCCACGTTGACCATGGTAAAACGACGCTGACCGCAGCAATCACCAAGTATTTCGGTGACTTCAAAGCGTATGACCAGATCGACGGTGCGCCGGAAGAAAAAGCGCGCGGCATCACCATCTCGACCGCCCACGTGGAATACGAGACCGACAACCGCCACTATGCGCACGTTGACTGCCCCGGCCACGCCG
>NZ_JBQFNZ010000012.1:0-86038 GCF_056532945.1 Ruegeria sp. H7 | reverse complement strand
TGTAGTCATTTTCAATGACATCGCTGCTTTGGCGGAGTTGCACTACGGTTCTTCAGCCGAACCTCATCACGGTTTGAACAAACGGCTTACCGCAACATTTCGCACGGCAATTGAGTAGCCGCTGTTAGGAAAACGCAATAGAAACCCTATACTGATTGGCCATCTTTTCGTTGTCCACTTTGGGCTCAAAGCGGACATTTATAAATCAACTCCCCACAAAAAAAGCCGGGCCATCAGGCCCGGCAGTCCAACAGGGAGGTGCATGTCATAACCCGGACATGCGCGGGTTGGGAGTAACCTAATTATGAGGCCAGAGTATCACTTTGATCCAAATCAATCCACCTCGGATCACGATACAAGGCGATATCCACCCGATTCTGTGACCAAAAGGCGTGCATTCGATGGATCAGGCTCGATCTTCTGACGTAGACGGTAGATGTGCGTTTCCAGCGTGTGGGTGGTGACACCGGCGTTGTAACCCCAGACCTCGTGCAGAAGCACATCGCGTGCCACGACGCCATCGGTCGAGCGGTACAGGAACTTGAGAATGTTGGTCTCTTTCTCGGTCAGACGAATTTTCCGGTCTTCTTCGGTGATCAACATCTTCATGGCTGGCTTGAAGGTGTACGGGCCAAGAACGAATACGGCGTCCTCGGATTGTTCATGCTGGCGCAGTTGCGCGCGGATGCGGGCCAGAAGAACCGGGAATTTGAAGGGCTTAGACACATAGTCATTGGCGCCGGCATCCAGGCCCAGGATCGTGTCGGCGTCGCTGTCATGGCCCGTCAGCATCAGGATCGGACTTTTGACGCCCTGTTTGCGCATCAGGCGGCACAGCTCTCGCCCGTCGGTATCGGGCAGTCCCACATCCAGAATGACCAGATCGTAGATCGCCTCGCGGGCCCGCTCCATCGCTGACGAACCATCAGAGGCTTCGAACACGTCAAAATCCTCGGTCATCACCAGTTGCTCGCTAAGCGCTTCGCGCAGGTCTTCGTCGTCATCCACCAGCAGGATTTTCTTGAGCTGAGCCATTTCGCGGTCCTCCTAAGCCTTTTCCATCACTTGCGCGTAGAAGATGCAATCGACAAGCTTTGCTGCACCCGTCTCACGCCATCGTGTCAGACGCGGCGGAAATGTTTCACATTTCTTTTGGAAACCGTTAGAAGTCCGCCGAACGCGATTGGGCATTATCAATGAGTCTGAACCCCGACATCACCGAGCTGCTGGCCCGCGCCCGGGCTGACCTGCGCATGGGCGTGCCTGTGGCCCTGACCGACGACAGCGGCGTCAGTGTGCTGGCGCTTGCGGCCGAGACGCTCAACCCCCAACGTCTGGCGGATTTGCGCGGGCTTGGCGGGACACCTGTGGTCGCGATCACCGGACGGCGGGCCGAGACGCTGAAAGCGCGCGCCTATGACGGGGATCTGGCGCGGGTTGTGATCCCGGCAGATGTTGAGATTGACTGGGTGCAGGCGGTTGCCGATCCCTCGGATGATCTGAACGCGCCAATGAAGGGCCCCCTGATAACCGAGCGGCAGGGGAATGCCAACCTGCATCGCATTGCCATCGCGCTGACCAAGTCGGCACGCCTGTTGCCCGCAGCTGTTGTGATGCCGGTTGAGGACGGCCGGGCCTTTGCTGCACAGCACGGCCTCACCTGCATCGATCACACGCGTGCGGCCCCTCATCTGGCCGATCGCAGCGCCCTGCACCCGGTTGTTGCCGCGCGTCTGCCGATGGAGGTGTCCGAGGCAGGACGTCTGCACGTGTTCCGCCCCGAAGACGGTGGTGAGGAGCACTATGCCGTAGAAATCGGCCGTCCGGATCGCGACAAACCGGTTTTGGCGCGCCTGCACTCGGCCTGTTTTACCGGCGACCTGATGGGCAGTCTGAAATGCGACTGCGGTCCGCAGTTGCGGGGCGCGTTGGCGCAAATGGGGGCTGAGGGTGCAGGCGTATTGCTGTACCTGAATCAAGAGGGGCGCGGGATTGGCCTGGCCAATAAGATGCGCGCTTATTTCCTTCAGGATCAGGGGTTTGACACTGTTGAGGCCAATCATCGGCTGGGCTTTGAAGACGATGAGCGTGATTTCCGGCTGGGCTCGGACATTCTGAAATCGCTAGGCTTTAGCTCGGTGCGTCTGTTGACCAACAACCCGGCCAAGATTTCGATGATGGAGAAAACCGGCATCGCAGTGACCGAGCGCGTGCCGTTGAAAGTGGGCGGGACAGCGCATAACCGCGGCTACTTGGCCACCAAGGCTGCGAAATCCGGGCATTTACTGTGACACCGGGCGATCTGGTCTGGACCCCACGCGGCGTCCGGTTTCTGGGCCGCGTCTTTCCCTGTTCGATTGGGAAAGGGGGTCTGAGCGCCGCGAAACGCGAAGGCGACGGGGCCACCCCAACCGGAACGCACCGCATCGTAGGGATGCTGTATCGCCCGGATCGAATAGTTGCACCCTGTTCCTGGGCGCGGCCCATCGGCCCGACGGATTTGTGGTCCGACGATATGTCCGATGACCAGTATAACAGTTTGGTTTCAGCGCCTTACGCCTTCAGCCATGAAAAGATGCGCCGGGCGGATCCGTTATATGATCTGGTCCTGATAACCGACTGGAACTGGCCGAATGCGGTGCCGGGGGCTGGGTCGGCCATCTTTATCCATCAATGGCGCAGGCCCGGCTTTCCGACAGAAGGCTGCGTAGCCTTCCGTCGCGATCACCTGCACTGGATCGCCCGGCGGATCGCACCGGGCACGCGGCTGATTATTCCTCAGGTCTGACCCGCTCGCCGAAAATGGCCGAGCCGACCCGCACATGGGTCGCGCCAAGGGCGATGGCTTGCTCGAAATCACCGCTCATTCCCATGGACAGGCCGTTCAACCCGTTGCGTTCAGCGATTTTGGCCAGCAGGGCAAAATGCAACGCGGGCTCTTCTTCGACCGGTGGGATGCACATCAGCCCCCGTACCGGCAGGTCCAGAGCTTTGCATTCTGCGATGAATCCATCCGCGTCGGTCGGGAGAATCCCGGCCTTTTGCTCCTCTTCCCCCGTATTGACCTGAACGAACAGGTCCGGGCAGGCTCCGATCTCCTGCGCCAGCCGCGCCAGGGTTTTGGCAAGTTTCGGGCGGTCGAGGGAATGGATCGCGTCGCACAGTTCCATCGCCTGCCGTGCCTTGTTGGTTTGCAACGGTCCGATCAGGTGCAGGTCTATCCCGTCGAACTGCTCTTTGAACGCGGGCCACTTGCCTGCCGCCTCTTGCACCCGGTTCTCACCGAAACAGCGGTGGCCCTGTTCCAGTACGGCCTGAACCCGTTCATTCGGCTGGACCTTCGATACGGCGATCAGTTTGACCGAACCGGGGACCCGGCCTGCTTTGGCTTCGGCCTTTGTGATACGGGCGGTGATGTCTTGCAGGGACATGGCGTTCCTCAAATCTGTCTTTGGCGCGACAGAACACCATGTGCGGGCAAAAGAAAAGGGCGGGTCCAAAGACCCGCCCTAAGAACCGTTCGGTTCAGATCAACTTAGAAGTTGAACTGTGCACCGAAGTCAGCACGCAGCTGGCTGTCGCCGTCGCCACGCTTCTGGTTGCCGATACCACCGCGCAGCGATGCACCGCCACCCAGGTCGTAGATGGCACCAATGCCGTACTGCTGCAGGTCGTCGTCAGCCGAACCGTCACCGTAGGCGAAGGTCAGGGTGGTTGCTGCGTTCACGTTGTAAGCAGCCGACAGACCGTATGCAGTACCGTTGCGAGCATCGTTTGCAACGTCATCGTCCGCGACGAACAGAGTGCCCGAGAAGTCACCGAATTCTGCACCCAGGGTCAGAACGGCCAGGCTTTGCTTGTCAAGCGAACCAATGTCGCTGGTCTCACCATAGGCCACAGCGGCAGTGATGTTGTTGAAGGTGTAGGTCGCGCTGATGTCCCAACGGTCGGCGTCGGTGGTGTCCGAGCCGGTTGCCGCAGCGTTTGCGAAGGTGCGCTGGTCATACGACGCGCCAAACGCGAAATCGCCAACTGCATACTGGAAGAACACAGCATTCGAGCCTTCACCGGTCGACGAATAGGCCAGGAAGCTGTAGTCAACGCCCGAATACTGGCCGATGAAGTTTTCCAGACCAGGCTCGTTACCGTAGTAGTTCGCCAGGTTGTCGAACGAGCCAGCAACGTTGCCCGCGTCAACACGCAGACCGCCGAAGATGACCGAGAAGCGCGCGCCGTTCAGGCTGGCTGCGTCTGCTTCGCCGTTACCTGCGTCTTCGTCGGCCTGAATACGAACACGGCCTTCAAAGCGTACGCCACCGTCGGTTTCAACGATGCCGTCGATGTTCAGACGGAAGCGCGAGACCAGGATGGTTTCGTCGGTTTCAACGCCAGTTGCTGCGCCAGAACCTGTACCGGTTACGACGGACACGGTGTCAACGGTGCCTGTGCGGTCTTCCAGATAGCCCAGACCGAAACGGCCATAACCGCTGAATTTCACTTCAGCTGCTGCAACGCCTGCGGTCGCGATCAGCGCCGTCGTTGCGAAGAGAACTTTTTTCATCTTGTTTCCCTCGGTTTCAAAAGTTTTATCTACTCGACACATACCAAGGCATATGTCTCAGCACGGACACCGTTTCGCTCTTTTTGCCCCCATTGCGCAAGCTTGGCATAAAAGGGGGCGGTTCATTGGGATCAGATTGGTGCAAGGATGCCACAGTCGGTTTTGGGGCCTGTCAGGCGGCAATCACACCGACAATTCATAAAGAATAGGCTTGTTGCACACAGGGACCTTAGTTAGGAGTATCCCCCGACGATGTATAGCAAGTGAAAACAGGATCTGCTGACAATGCGCCTGCCGACGATTTTGGGTCTGATTGCAATTACCGCCGCCGTTTCCGCCTGCGGCCCGAATCGAGGCGCCGCGCCAAATCCGGTTTACAACAATACGGACAGTACCCGTTCGGCTGAACGAGAGCTGAACGACTCCAACCGCTCGACCATCTGGGATGTGTTCGACCGCAGCGGTGCTGAGCAAACAGCGAATGTGAACCGTTACCTATGGGCCGCATCGCTGGACGTTCTCAGCTTCCTGCCTGTTCAAGAGGTGGATCCGTTTACCGGCGTAATTGTAACGGGTTACGGCACTCCTCCGGGCGGAGGACGCTCGTACAGGGCAACCGTGCATATCAGCGACCCGGCGCTTGCGGCGCGGTCCTTGTCGGTTGCGTTGCAGTCCAGCGGCGGTGCACCCGTCAGCGCGGCAACCTCGCGCGCGGTTGAGGATGCGATCCTGTCCCGCGCACGTCAGTTGCGCGTTGCAGACAGTAAGTTCTAGCAACCCGTCGAAATTCGCACTAAGACCACGCCGGGTTCTGACCCGGCGTTTTCATTCACGAAGGACCGCATGATGTCGCGCTACTCGGCCACCGAAATCGAAGCAAAATGGCAAGAGGCCTGGGACAAGGCCGGGATCTTCACCGCCAACCACAAGGCGGACAAGCCGAAATACTATGTGCTTGAGATGTTCCCCTACCCGTCAGGCCGAATCCACATGGGGCATGTGCGCAACTACACGATGGGCGACGTGATCGCGCGGCATAAGCTGGCGACCGGGCATAACGTGCTGCACCCGATGGGCTGGGACGCGTTTGGAATGCCTGCCGAAAACGCCGCGATGGCCATCGGCGGCCACCCCAAGGACTGGACCTACGGCAATATCGCCGACATGCGCGGGCAGATGAAACCTCTGGGTCTGTCGATCGACTGGTCGCGTGAATTTGCCACCTGTGACCCGGAATATTACGGCCAGCAGCAGGCTTTGTTTCTGGACATGCTCGAGGCCGGGCTGGTTTACCGCAAGAACGCCGTGGTGAACTGGGACCCGGTGGATATGACCGTTCTGGCCAATGAACAGGTGGAAAACGGGCGCGGCTGGCGTTCGGGCGCGCTGGTGGAACGGCGCGAGTTGACGCAGTGGTTCTTCAAGATCTCGGACTACTCCGAAGAACTGCTGGACGCTCTGGACACGCTGGACAACTGGCCCGCCAAAGTGCGTCTGATGCAGGAAAACTGGATCGGCAAGTCACGCGGCCTGCAATTCGGCTTTGAACGCACCGATGGAGGTGAGCCGATCACGGTCTATACGACTCGGCCCGACACGCTGCTGGGTGCGTCCTTTGTGGGCATCTCACCGGATCACCCGATTGCCAAGGCGCTGGAGTCTGAGAACCCTGAAGTTGCTGAATTTGTTGCCGAATGCCGCAAGGGCGGCACCACCGAAGAGGCCATCGAAACGGCAGAAAAGCTGGGCTATGACACCGGCATCCGCGTGCGCCACCCGCTGGATCCGAATTGGGAGCTGCCGGTGTGGATCGCCAATTTCATCCTGATGGATTACGGCACCGGGGCAATCTTTGCCTGCCCGGCGCATGACCAGCGCGACCTCGATTTCTGCCGCAAATACGGCCTGCCCGTGATCGATACCTTCTTTGCGCTGGACGATGACACGCCGGTCGACAAGATCGCCTTTGTGCCGCCGAAGACCGAAAAGGTGCGCTGGGTGAACCATTTCGCGGGCCTGACCGAGGCCACGGGCGATGAGGCCATCAACACCACCGTCGATTTCGCCGAAAAGGCGGGTTGGGGTGAAGGCGTCACCAAATACCGCCTGCGCGACTGGGGCCTCAGCCGTCAGCGCTATTGGGGCTGCCCGATTCCCGTTGTGCATTGCGATGCCTGCGGCGTCGTGCCCGAGAAGAAAGAGAATCTGCCGGTCCGCCTGCCCGACGATGTCACATTCGACAAACCGGGCAACCCGCTGGACCGCCACCCGACCTGGCGTGACTGCGCCTGCCCGTCCTGTGGTGCCCCGGCCAAGCGTGAAACCGACACGATGGACACATTCGTCGATTCGTCGTGGTATTTCGCCCGATTCACCGCTCCGCGCGCGGAAACGCCCACCGATCTGGCCGAGGCCGAATACTGGATGAATGTCGACCAGTATATCGGCGGCATCGAACATGCGATTCTTCACCTGCTCTATTCCCGTTTCTTCGCGCGGGCGATGCAGATCACCGGGCATCTGCCGAAAAAGGCCATCGAGCCGTTCAATGCGCTGTTCACGCAAGGCATGGTAACGCATGAGATTTACCAGACCCGCGACGCCAAGGGCCGCCCGGTCTATCACCTGCCCGAGGATGTGACCGACGGTAAACTGGCCGACGGCACCGAGGTCGAGATCATCCCCTCGGCCAAAATGTCGAAGTCCAAAAAGAACGTGGTCGATCCGGTCAGCATCATCTCGGCCTTTGGCGCAGATACTGCGCGCTGGTTTGTGCTGTCCGATTCGCCGCCCGAGCGGGACGTTGAGTGGACCGCCGCCGGGGCCGAGGCCGCGTACAAACATCTGACCCGCGTGCACCGCATCGCCTCAGAAATCGCCGAGTCGGACAACCCGGCCAACAGCGAAGACGAAACCTTGCTGCGTGAAATGCATAAAGCCATCCATGATGTGACCGGAGGCGTCGAATCCTTTGGCTTCAACGCCTCGATTGCCAAGCTTTACGCCTTTACCAATACGCTGGCCAAATCCAAGGCGGGCACCGACGCCAAGCGTCAGGCCGCCAAGACACTGGCGCAACTGATGTCGCCGATGACCCCGCACCTGTCAGAGGAACTCTGGGAGTTGCTGGGCGGCGAAGGGCTGGTGGCAACTGCGCCATGGCCGGTGGCCGATGAGGCGATGCTGGTCGATGACACCATCACCCTGCCGATCCAGATCAACGGCAAGCGCCGCGCCGAAATCAGCGTTCCAAAGGACATGGACAAGAACGAGGTTGAAAAACTCGCGCTTGGCACCGAAGCTGTGCAAAGGGCGCTGGATGGATCGGCCCCGAAGAAAGTGATCGTTGTCCCGGGTCGGATCGTGAATGTCGTCGTTTGACCGAAGAACCTTTCTGTTGATGCCGCTGGCGCTTGCTGCCTGCGGCTTTCAACCGGTTTACGCTCCGGGCGGGGCAGGATCGGCGCTGTTTGGCAAGGTCGAACTGTCTGCGCCAAATAACGAAAACACGTTCCTTCTGGTTCAGAATCTGGAACAGCAGCTTGGGCGCAGTGCGACCTCGGGTAAGGATTACAAGCTGAGCGTGCAGGTCTCTACTCAGGTTCAGAGCGCGGCCATCACCACAACCAACGAGACCAACCGCTACACGATCAACGGACGGGCGCAGTATTCGCTGCGCTCGAACGCCTCGGGGCAGATCGTGGCCTCGGGCACCGTCACCGATTTCGTGGGCTATTCGGCGTCTGGGTCAACGGTTTCCACACTCGCCGATGAACGCGACGCGACACGGCGCCTGATGACGATTCTGTCGGATCAGATCGTCAATCGCCTTTACGCCACGCCGGGCCTGACCGCATGAAGCTGAGCCCGCGTGAGGCTGACGGCTATTTCGCCAAACCGGATGCAGACAAGACCGGCCTGCTGATCTACGGCGCGGATGCCATGCGGGTGGCGTTGAAGCGTCAACAGGTGCTGGCGGCCTTGCTGGGCGCAAATGCCGAAGAGGAAATGCGCCTGACCCGAATGCCCGGCAGCGACTTGCGCGGCGACCCCGCTTTACTGCTGGATGCGGTCAAAGCGGTCGGTTTCTTCCCCGGCCCCCGCGCCGTGTTCGTCGAAGAAGCCACGGATGCTGCCGCCCCCTCGATTTTGGCCGCGCTTGAGGATTGGGCACCCGGAGACGCGCAGATCATCGTCACCGCAGGGCAGCTGAAACCCAGTTCCAAAATCCGCAAAGCCTTCGAATCGCACCCGGCGGCCTATGCGGTTGGTATCTATGACGATCCGCCCTCACGGGCCGAGGTCGAGCGTGTGCTGGCCCAGGCCGGATTGCGGAACGTGCCGCGCGACACAATGTCGGCGCTGAACGAACTGGCCGTCAGCCTCAGCCCCGGCGATTTCGCCCAGACGGTTGAAAAACTGTCGCTGTTCAAGCGCGGAGATGACAGCGAACTCAGCCTGGAGGACATCGAAGCCTGCGCGCCCCGTTCGACCGAAGCGGCGCTGGACGATGTCCTGAACGTGGTCGCCGAGGGCCGCGCTGGTGAGATCGGGCCGCTGATCCGGCGTCTGCAGGCGCAGGGCACCAATGGGGTGACGCTGTGCATCGGTGCGACCCGGCATTTTCGCACACTTTACGCCTGCGCCTCGGACCCCGGCGGTGCGGCGCAGGGAATCGGCAAGCTGCGCCCGCCGGTCTATGGCAAACGCCGCGACCGCATTCTGCGGCAAGCGCAGGGATGGGGCGCACCCAAGCTGCAAACGGCGCTGACCGTTTTGACCGATACCGACCTGTCCTTGCGCTCAGCCGGGCAGACAGCCCCGGCGATGGCGCTGGTCGAACGTGCCATGATCCGTCTGGCAATGCTCGCCCGGTCGCGCTGACCCTGCGTTTGTCTTGACCCCTGCCCGTTCCGGGCCACACTCAGGCCAGCAAATGGCAGGAGATCAGCATGTACAAGATCTATGGACGCGTCCAAAGCCGCGCCTCGCGCGTCATCTGGCTGCTGGAAGAGCTCGGGCAGCCGTACGAGTTGGTCAATGTCGGACCACGTGATCCACAGGTTGCCGCGTTGAACCACAGCGGCAAGATTCCGGTTCTGGTGGACGGCGATCATGTGATCTCGGACAGTTCCGCGATCATGACCTATCTGGCCGACAAACACGGGGCCTTCACCTTCCCGGCGGGCAGCCCTGAACGCGCCGCTCAGGATTCGGTGTTCCACGCGATTCTGGACGAACTGGACGCGGTCCTGTGGGTTGCGGCACGGCACGGGTTCATCCTGCCCGAGGACAAGCGCGTCCCGCAGATTGGCGAGGCCGCCAAATGGGAGTTCGATCAGAATTTCAAGCGGTTAGAGAAACGGTTCCAGGGTCCGTTCCTGATGGGTGATCAAATGACCATCGCCGATATCCTGCTGGTACATTGCATGAGCTGGGCAAAGGGCGCGGGCTTTTCGTTGGATTCGGACGTGTTGAAAGCCTACGGCAAAGAGATGCGGAACCGGCCTGCCTATAAGAAACTGGCCGAACTCAATTAATCAGGACCGTTTTGCCTCAGCCGGTCTACTGCGGATCGACCGGCCCAGCGCCCTGTGGCCAGACACGCCGTCAACAGGTAACCACCTGTTGGCGCTTCCCAGTCCAGCATCTCTCCGGCGCAAAAAACGCCTGGCAGGGCCGTCAGCATCAAGCCATCGGTCAGGGCCGCGCACGAAACGCCACCTGCGGTTGAGATGGCTTCGTCCATTGGCCGCGGGCCCGCATGATGAACCGGCAGCGATTTGATGAGTTGCGCCAAGGCATCGGGCGCGGACGGGATGGGCCGCCCGAACTCCATGAGCAACGCCGTTCGGGTCGGCCCCAGTTTCAGAACTTTGCGGATGTGATTGGACAGGCTGGCCTTGCCGCGCGGTTTGCTGAGGCGCTGCGCCACGTCGTCCTGCGACACATCAGGCATCAGGTCGAGCGTCAATGGCGCCCCGTCTCGCACCGCTTTGCAGATGGTGTAGATGCCGCCGCCCTCCAGCCCGCGGGCCGAGATCACCGCCTCGCCGCGTGTGTGCAAGGACCCGGCTTGCAGGGCAACACCTTTGATTGGCGCGCCGAAATGCGATGCCATTTGGTCGGACCAGTCGACCAGAAGACCGGCATTGGCGGGAGCAAACGGGGTGATCTGAACACCTTTGTCGGCAAGGGGGGTCGCCCAATTGCCGTCCGATCCCAATCGCGCCCAACTGGCCCCGCCCATCGCTAGAATTGTCGCGCTTGCCGTCAGGCTGTGTTCGCCGTCCGGGGTGTCGAATGTCAGCACATCGCCCTGCCACCCAGTCCAGCGCCAGCGCGTCCTGATCTCAACGCCCGCTTCTGACAGGCGGGCCAGCCACGCGCGCAACAGGGGTGAGGCTTTCATGACGGTTGGAAATACCCGGCCCGTCGAGCCGGTGAACAGCTCTTGCCCCAAACCGCGCGCCCAGTCCTGAACGGCCTGCGCGTCGAACTCGGTCAGCATCGGAAGCAGCCAGTCGGCGGCTTCGTCATAAGACTGGATCAAGGTCTCGAAAGGTTCATCCTTGGTCAGGTTCAGCCCCGATTTTCCCGCCATCAGAAACTTGCGCGCGACCGAGGGTTTGGCCTCGGCCACCAGAACCGAGTGACCGGCCCGGGCAAGCTGTTCCGCCGCCATCAACCCGGCGGGACCTGCCCCGATCACCACTGCCTGCGCCATTCGCACCCTCTTGCCTTCGTCGCCCACAGGCGCATCATTCCCGATCATGACGAACAGCGATCCGATCTGCCCGCTTTGCGACCGCCCGATCCCCGAAGGCGGCGGCAGCCTGCATCATCTGATCCCAAAACTCAAAGGAGGCAAGGGCGGACCCACCGTTCTGCTGCACCAGATCTGCCACAAGGAAATCCACGCCACGCTGACCGAGGCCGAATTGGCGCGCAGTTTCAACACGGTCGAGGCCCTGCGCGCGCATCCCAGGCTTGAGAAATTCCTGAACTGGGTCCGCAAACGCCCGCCCGGTTTTCGTTCGAAAGTGCCGGGAAAACGGCGCGCTCGGTGATCAGCCGGGCAGGACGGGATCACCGAAGGCATCCGAAATCGGCTGGGCCAGGCCCTCGAACTCCAACCCCTTGAAATCCGGCACCGGTGCGAATTGCGCGCCCTGAATGTGCTGAAATTCCAGCGTTGTGTAGGGGCGCTTCCACAACCATTCGCGGTTTCCGACCGCCCACGGGTCGGGATCAGGCGGGGCGTCCTGCGTGAAGGCGTAGAAATGCAGATCGAACCCGTATGGAGCGACGTCCTGCATTGACAGCAGTTTCATGCCCCGGGCGCGGCAGAACGCGTCCTCGGCGGCTATATCGCCGGTACGCAGGGTGATCTGACCGACCCGCGCCTGCGCGAACGGGTTCGCGGGATCGGCTGCATTTTCGGGCCGGTTGCCTTCGAAATCATGTTGCAGAAGTTCGATCACAAAGCCTTCGGGGTCGCTGAGATGGGCCATGTAGCCGATATCCAGAAACTGGCGCGGGACACTGACAGCATGGCCCTGTTTGCTCAACGCCTCAACCGCCGCGTCCACATCGGGCAGAGTAATCCCGATCTTCCAGTATCGTTGCCCCTGATCATGGGCGTACCCGCCGCCACCTGGCATCAGCAACAGATCCGCATCCTGCCCGTCATAGCCGACGCGGCGGTTTTGCCCTTCGGCCCGCACCGACATGCCAAGCGCGTTCCGGTAAAATCCGGCCAGGCGATCCGGAGCGGCGACGCGCAATCGCAGCGCGGACAACCTCATCGGCACAGCTCGGCGATGCCAGCGGCGATGTCGGGCTTTGCAGCGACACTGTCCGCCACCAGCTCGCGCGCTGTGGGCATCAGGTCTTCGGGCGCGACGATGCGGTCCACAAGACCGAAGGCATAGGCTTCCTCTGCCGTGATCTTCTGCCCTGCCATCAGGATCAGTTTGGTCCGCGCCGGGCCAATCAGGGCCGCCATGCGTTTGGGATCGGACGGTTGCGGCAGAAAGCCCAGCTTCATCACCGGATAGAAGAACTTGGCCGAGGGCACCGCGATGCGCAGATCACAGGCCAGCACCATCCCGTTGGCCCCACCGGCCAGCGTACCGTTCAATGCGGCCACCGTCAGACAGGGCAAGGCGGCAATCGCGCCCGACAGGCGCTCCCACACGTCCGAGGTGGCCAGCCCGGCGCGCGCCTCGTCCAGATCGGCCCCGGCGCTGAACACTTTGCCGGTACCTGTCAGGATCAGCGCGCTGGCCTCGGTCGCGGCCTCGGCAATCTCGGCCAGTTCGGTCAGCATCGCACCGGTCAGGGCGTTTGCCTTGCCCGGGTTATTGATCGTGACGGTCCATAGACCGTCGTCCTTCGTCAATTCAATCACGTCAAGCCGATCCTTTGGCGGATGTCATCTTGGCGTAGGGAAATCTCGGAGCCCAAGAACTCATCCGAGTCTGACGAACACATCCACATCAGCGCCCGCGCGGGCCAGTCCGCCGGGATGTGAACATCCCAATCCAACTGGCTAACCGGGTTGATGCCGCTGGCCTTGATGACACGTTGCATATCCGTGGCCACAGTGCCCGGCGACAGGCCCATGGCGCGGATACCGTTATGCGCCTCTTCCAGATGCAGGCATTCGGTCAGCATCTTCGCACCCGCTTTCGAGGAACAATAGTGGCTCCACGCCTCAACCGGGTTCGATGCCGCACCGGACGAGACGGTCAGGACCGTACCACCCCCGGCGGCGCGCATCACCGGCAGGGCGGCGCGCATGCCGTAGAATACGCCTTTGAGGTTAATATCGATGGCCTGGCTCCAGGATGCGACATCGGCGTTGGACAGGTGAAAGATCGGCTCGATCACACCTGCATTGCCGATCAGTACGTCCAGACCGCCAAACCGGGCAACGCAATCGGCCACCGCCTGTTCGACCTGCGCGAAATCACTGACGTCGCAAGCCAGCGCAATCGCGTTATCCCCCAGCGCAGCCGCCAGCGCATCAATCTGATCACGACTGCGTGCAATCAGCGCGACATTGGCCCCGGCTGCGGCAAAAACGCGCCCCGCCTCGGCCCCGATTCCCCGGCTGGCCCCTGTTATGAGTACTGTTTTTCCCTGCATTTCCCCCTCCTCAATCCGTGGGCTGGTCCTTGTCCAAAGCCGTAGCGCGGAAACGGGGAAGGCGTCCAGCCCTTGCCCCTTGACGATACCCGCCGCAACCCCGACCATGCGCCACAAATTGATCAAGAAGGGTTACCTTATGTCTGTTTTCCTTCGCCGCAGCTGCGGCGCAGCCCTGGCTTACGCCGTTGCCACCCAAGGCGCCTGGGCCGACCTGACTGCAAATGATGTCTGGGCCGATTGGCAGAACTATTTCCAGTCGATGGGCTATACAATTACCGGCGATCAAAGCAACGCCGGGGACGTGACCACAATCGCGGACATGACCCTGTCGATGACCTTCCCCGAAGATGACGGTCAGTTCCAGATGGTCATGCCGGAAATGACACTGACCGAAAACGGCGATGGCACCGTCAGCATCGGCTTTCCCGACAGCTTCCCGATGACAATCTCGGGCACGGCCGAAGATGAGGCATTCTCGGTCGACCTGATCTATTCGCAGACCGATCTGGACATGGTTGTTTCCGGCTCGCCCGAAGACATGACCTATGACTATTCCGCATCCACCCTCAGCATCGTTCTGGGCGAGTTGCAGGCTGGCGACGAAGCCCTGCCCGATGATGCTCTGAATGTCAGCTTTGACATGACCGACCTGTCCGGAAGCTCTCGCATGTTGATCGGTGATGAGCGCACAATCGATCAGACGTTCGAAGCCGCCGAACTGTCCTACGACATCCAGTTCGAAGACCCTGAGAACGGCGATTCCGGCCTGTTTGTCGGCAAAATGGACCAGTTGACGTTTGCGGGTGAAAACATCCTGCCGCTGGAATTTGACCTGAGCGACCCCGAAGCGCTGTACGCTGCCGGTTTCGCCTTTGCGGGCGATTTCACCTATGCCTCGGGCAAGACCGATGTCAGCGGCGTCAGCGAGGGTGAGCAGTTCAACATGGCCAGCTCATCCGAAGGTGGGCGCTTTGCGGCCAGCATGGATGCCGAACGGATTGCCTATGATATCGAGCAGAACAACACCAAGCTGGCGGTGACAACGGCGGATCTGCCCTTCCCATTGGAAGCCGCGATGGAGAAGGCCGGTCTGCAACTTGAGATTCCGGTTCAGCCGTCGGATGAGGTCAAGCCGTTTGGCTTCTCGATGAACCTGACCGATTTCACCATGTCGGATATCTTGTGGAGCATGTTTGACCCCGCAGGCACCCTGCCCCGCGATCCGGCGACCATCGCGCTGGACACCAGCGGCACCGCCAAAGTGCTGATGAACATCTTCGATCCCGAAGAAGCCGCCGAGTTCGAGGCAACAGGCGAGATTCCGGCCGAGTTGCACTCGCTGAAAATCAACGAGCTTCTGGTCTCGCTGGTTGGGGCAAGACTGACCGGTGACGGCGATTTCACCTTCGACAACGCAAACACCGAGGAATTCGGCATGCCCGCCCCGGCTGGTGTCGCCAACCTTCAACTGGTGGGGGCAAATGCGCTGATCGACAAGCTGATCGGTATGGGCCTGATGTCCGACAGCGATGCCTTGGGCGCCCGGATGATGATGGGCATGATGGCGGTGCCGGGGGATGAGCCCGACACGCTGAATTCAACCATCGAATTCACCGAAGACGGCCAGATTCTGGCGAATGGTCAGCGTATTAAGTAAATGTGATCGGGCAAGGGCGTGACCGCGCGCCCTTGCCCTTGACCTACGGTGCAGACGTCACAAAACCATTCGGTCACGGGTCTTGCGAGACGGGCTGTGCAAGGCTAGGTCCATTGCAGTCAAACCGGAGGCCCCATGACGCGCACACCAGAAGAAATCAGCCAATCCCTGCTGGATGCGGCCCGCAAAGCCGGGGCTGAAGCGGCCGATGCGATTGTTATCGACGGCTCGTCGGTCTCGGTCGAAGTGCGCGGCGGGGCCCTGGAACATGCGGAACGTTCGGAAGGGACCGATCTTGGGCTGCGGGTGTTTGTCGGCAAACGGCAGGCCATCGTCTCAAGCTCTGACAATCGTCCCGAAACCCTGAACGCGATGGCCGAACGCGCCGTTGCCATGGCGAAAGAGGCCCCCGAGGACCCCTTTGCCGGGTTGGCCGATGCCGCGCAACTGGCCAATGGCTGGGACATCGACGCGCTGGAATTGTTCGACCCCACCCCGGAACCTGCCCCAGATGCGTTGATGCAGGATGCGCTTGCCGCCGAAGCCGCCGCTTTGGCCGTACCGGGCGTGTCGCAAGTGTCCGACGCCGGTGCAAGCTATGGAACCCACCGCGTTTTTCTGGCCGCCACGAACGGGTTTTCGGGCGGGTATGCGCGCAGTTATCGCTCAACCTCGTGCGTCGCCATCTCGGGCGAAGGCACGGGGATGGAGCGGGATTATGACGGCGACAGCCGCACGTTCCAGTCCGACCTGCGCGACCCGCAGGAGATCGGTCGCAAGGCGGGCGAACGCGCCGTGGCCCTTGGGGGTGCGCGCAAGCCCGAGACCGGCAGCTTTCCAGTTCTGTTTGATGAACGTATCTCATCGTCTTTGATCGGGCATTTGCAGGCCGCCAGCAACGGTGCCGCCATCGCGCGCGGGGCCTCGTGGCTGAAAGACAGCCTTGGGAAGCAGATTCTGCCCGAACATTTGTCTCTGATCGAAGACCCCAGCCGCCCGCGCATCTCGGGCTCGCGCCCCTTTGATGCCGAAGGGCTGCCGACCCGCCGCCGCGCGATTGTCGAAAACGGCATTCTGACGGGCTGGACGCTGGATCTGTCCAGCGCGCGCAAGCTGGACATGGCCTCGACCGGCAACGCCACACGCGGCGTGTCGGGGCCGCCCTCGCCCAGCAACTGGAACCTGAGCCTGACCCAGGGTGACCAAAGCCGCGCGGACCTGATCCGCGACATGGGCACCGGCCTGTTGGTGACGTCGATGATCGGTTCGACGATCAACCCGAATACCGGCGATTACTCGCGTGGGGCCTCCGGATTCTGGGTCGAAAACGGTGAGATCACGCACCCGGTCAACGAATGCACCATCGCAGGCAATCTGCACGACATGCTGAAACGGATGATCCCGGCCAATGACGCGCGGGCTTATCTGTCGCGGGTCGTCCCCTCGGTGCTGATCGAAGGAATGACGCTTGCCGGCAACTGATCTGCCACTTCTGATCGACGCAGCCCTTGAGGCCGGAAAGATCGCCACCCGCTATTCCGGGGCGCAGGCGCAACGCTGGGACAAGCCCGACGGGGCCGGGCCGGTGACCGAGGCCGACCTGGCGGTAAACGCCATGCTGGAGCAGCACCTGCCCGCAGCCCGCCCCGATTACGGCTGGCTGAGCGAAGAAACCGAGGATACGCCGGATCGGCTGAACCGCGACCGCGTCTTTGTCATCGACCCGATCGACGGCACCCGCAGCTTTGCCGAGGGTGCCCGCACATGGGCGCATTCGCTGGCCATCGCTGAGAAGGGTGAGGTCACGGCAGCGGTGATCTATCTGCCCCTGCGCGACCTGCTGTACGCCGCAGCCAAGGGTCAGGGGGCCACGCTGAACGGCGCCCCCATCCGCATCGCAACAACCGCCACGCTGGACGATTCCGAGCTTTTGGCGGCCAAACCAAACCTCGCGCCCCATCATTGGCGTCAGGGCCAGCCCCCGTCGTTCACGCGGGCCTATCGCCCGTCGCTGGCCTATCGCATGGCGCTGGTCGCGCAGGGCCGGTTCGACGGGATGCTGACCCTGCGCCCCAGTTGGGAATGGGACATCGCGGCAGGCGACCTGATCGTGCGCGAGGCGGGCGGCATCTGCTCCGACCGTGCAGGCCAACCGCTGCGCTTCAACAATGCCCATCCCCGCCTGAACGGGGTGATTGCCGCCGGGAAACCCCTGCACGACCAGCTATCCGAACAACTGGATCCCAACGGCCCCGGGATCAGCGGATGAGCAAGCCCCGCTCTCTCAGCCTTGCGGCCTATCGGGTTTTGTCGTGGGGGGTTCCCAACGGCAATGGCCAGCCCGACCTGCCGCGACCTGAAGGGGAGTTGTTGTGGATCCACATCGCAGATCAGGACCGGCTGCGGGTGATCAATCACTTCTGCCACCGTCTGCAACAGGTCCGGCCCGGCCTGTCCATCCTGCTGAGCGCACCGCCAAAGGCTGACCTGAAACGATGGACCGAAACGCCCTATCCGCTGATCACCCTGCCGGTCGAGCACACCGGCGCGGCACGCGGGTTTCTGAACCACTGGCGTCCGAATATGGGGCTGTGGGTTGGCGGCGGCCTGATGCCCAACATCATTACCCGCGCTCAGGAACGGGGCATACCGCTGATCCTGATCGAGGCGACGCTGGAGATCGAGATCCCCAGAACCGCGCGGTGGCTGCCGGACATTTCCCGGTATACATTTGATTGCTTTGACAGAATCCTGACCAAATCCGAAGACACATCACGCCAGATCCGGCGCATGGGTGTTGCATCGGCCAAGGTTGCCGTATCTCCCCCCCTGCAGATCAGCCCCAACCCGGAACCCTGGCCCGAAGACGAGCTTATTGAGATCAATCACATCTTTTCGGGTCGGCCCGTCTGGCTGGCGGCATGGGTGCAGGACAAGGAATTCATCTCGGTTCTCAGTGCCCATCGTCAGGCGATGCGGATGCTGCCGCGTCTGGCGCTGGTGCTGCATGTGGCCGACATGCGCGAAGCCGGACCGCTGCACAGGCGGCTTGAATCGATGGATCTGCGTTGTGCCTACTGGGATCAGGGCGACAAGATCGAAGACACGACACAGGTCATTCTGACATCCGAGCCCGAAGATCTGGGCCTCTGGCAACGAGTCTCACCCGTCACATTCATGGCCAGTTCGCTTGAACGTGGCGCAGCTGGCAAGGACCCGCTTGAGACGATTGCATTGGGATCGGCCATTGTGCACGGCCCCTTTGTGCACAGCCAGCAAGAGCTTTACGATCAGTTGAAACAGGTCAAGGCGGCACGCATGGTGAAATCCGCCACCGAGTTGGGGGATGCGATCGTCGAGCTTCTGGCCCCCGATCAGGCGGCTGGCATGGCCCTTGCAGGATGGCAAATGATCACCGAAGGCGCGCCGCAGGCCGACCAGTTGATCGAGATGGTGCAGGAAGCGCTGGACCAGCGGAGTGCAGATGATGCGAGCACCTGAGTTCTGGAACACCGGCCCAGACAAGCTGGACCTGCGGGCGCGGCTACTGGCCCCTCTGGGCCGTATCTACGCATCGGCAACCGCGCGCCGCGTTGCATCCGATACCGGGGTCAATCCGGGCGTTCCGGTGATCTGCATCGGCAACCTGAATGCAGGCGGAACCGGAAAGACCCCCACGGCGATCTGGGTTGTGGAACAGTTGCGAAGCAACTGGCACGAACCGCATATCGTCACACGCGGACATGGCGGGTCGCTGGAAGGACCGGTGCGGGTCGATCCAAGCAAACATTCGGCCGCGCAAGTCGGCGACGAACCGCTGCTGCTGGCCATGTTTGCCGAGGTTTGGGTGGCCAAGGATCGCGCCGCCGGTGCGCGTGCTGCCGCACAAGAAGGCGCAAGTGTGATCGTGCTGGATGACGGGTTCCAGAACCCCTCGGTCGCCAAGGATTTCTCGATCATCGTGGTGGACGCGCAACGCGGGTTCGGGAACGGGTTGTGCCTGCCTGCTGGGCCTTTGCGCGAACCCGTCGATGTGGGCCTGAAACGCGCCGATCTGGTTCTGTCCCTTGGCGACGCCCCCGCGCAACAGGTATTTGCCGATCAGTGGGGCGATCAGATTTCAGTGCCGCACGCGACCGGTGTCGTCGAACCTTTGCAAACAGGAATGGACTGGGCCGGGTCGCGCGTGCTGGCCTTTGCAGGCATCGGACATCCCGAGAAATTCTTCCAGACCCTGCGCCAGCAAGGGGCCGAGCTGCTGAGGGCCGAAGCTTTGGACGATCACCAACCGCTGACGACAGCCCTTATGACACGGCTTGAAAACGAAGCCCGGTCCTTGGGTGCTCAGATGGTGACAACGGAAAAAGATGCGGTCCGGTTGCCCGATGCCTTTCGTCGCAAGGTCGTGACCCTGCCGGTGCGCCTGCAAGTGGCAGATGCCGATTCTGTGCGCGAGATGCTGTTAAAGGCGGCACCTTCGCCCTGATGGATCCGGCCAGCCCTGAACGGGCTGACCGGGAATGGGTTTAGCTGCCAAGCTCGGCTTCGATCAGCCGCTTGAAATCCTCGTAGGACTGGTTCGATACCTTCTCGCCGTTGACGATGAAGGACGGGGTGGCCTGAATATCGTCACGCTCGGCGTTTTCCTGATACCACGCAACCAGCGTCTGAGCGCGGGTACCGTCCTGCAGGCAGGCCTCTAGCTGATTGCCATCGATCCCGGCCAGACGCCCGATCTTGCGCAGCTCGTCGACGATTTCCGGCGGGCCGCCCGCGCGGGTCCATTCGGACTGACCTTCATAGATCAGGTCGGTGATGCCAAAGAACTTCTCGGGACCCGCACAGCGCGCAACCATCGAGGCCCACAGGCCATAGCGGTCAAAATACACCTCGCGGTAGATGAACTTGACCTTCCCGGTGTCGATAAAATCCTTCTTGAGCTGCTTATACGCGCCCTGATGGAAATTCGCACAATGCGGGCAGGTATAGGATGCGTATTCGATGATCTCGACCGGCGCATCCTCGGCCCCTTGCACCATTTCGACGATGGTCGAGGTGTCCAGATCGGCCTCTTGCGCGATAGCACTGCCAACCAGCGGGTTGGCGGGGGTGGAATTCGAGGTTGTCAGCCAATAGCCGCCAGCGGCGACGGCGACAGCCGCACAGATTACGGTTGCAATACGGCTCATTCTCAGCCCTTTCTCAGCGTTTCTGTTTGGATAAAACGTTGCGGCCCAGACGTTCAAGGGCAGCGCGCAAATCACCATCGTGAACATCGCGCGACACTTTGTCTGCCTCGGCTGCAATTTCTGGTTTTATTTCCGGTTTCGCTTGTTTCGGCTTGTGATCGAAACTGGCCTGCCCCTCGGCAAATCCTGTCGGAGCGGTCTGGGTAATGCGGATGCGGCTGATCGCGTTATAGCCGTATACGGCGTTCACTTTGCCGCGCAGCTGTTCCTTCTGCATCTCCAACATCGGCGCTTGCGGGCCTGTGGTCAAAAGGGTCAGCGTCGCGCCAATCCCGCCCTTGCCGTACCCCACATTCACCGGACGCGCGATCGAGGCAGTGTCCTGCCCCACAATCTCGGCCCAGTGGGTCAACAGTCGCGACACGGCAAAGCCCCGGCTTTCCCCGGCGCGCCGAATCTGATCGTTCAGCAATGTCGCGGTCCGTTTGAACCCGCGGGTCGAAGAACGTCTGCGCTGCATCTGGTTTCCAACTCCTGCGCCGCTATTGTAAAGGGCGAAACGGCAGGTGCCAGCGAAACCCGACAGAGAGCTAGATAAATCTTGCGTGACAGCCCTGAATTCGACCTGAGCGCCGCGTTGCTCGACTGGTATGACCGTCACGCGCGGGACATGCCATGGCGCGTGGGGCCTGCGGATCGTGCCACAGGCGTGCAGCCAGACCCCTATCGCGTCTGGTTGTCCGAAGTGATGCTGCAGCAAACAACCGTAGCTGCCGTACGTGATTACTTCATGCGTTTCACCTCGCGCTGGCCAACCGTTCAGGACCTGGCCGCCGCGCCGGATGATCAGGTGATGGGCGAATGGGCAGGGCTTGGCTATTATGCCCGCGCCCGCAACCTGCTGAAATGCGCCCGGGTCGTGGCCGATCAGCATGACGGGCGGTTTCCCGACACCTATGACGCCTTGCTGGAATTGCCGGGGATCGGTCCCTACACCGCTGCCGCCATCGCATCCATTGCCTTTGACCGGCCCGAGACCGTGCTGGACGGCAATGTCGAGCGCGTCATGGCCCGGCTTTATGACATTCATGATCCGCTGCCCGGATCGAAACCCGTTCTGAAGGCCAAGGCCGCCGCGCTGACGCCGGATCAGCGCCCCGGCGACCATGCGCAGGCGGTGATGGATCTGGGCGCAACGATCTGCACCCCGAAATCCCCCGCCTGCGGCATCTGCCCTCTGCGTGACCCCTGTCTGGCCCGCGCCGAAGGAACCCAAGCGGAATTGCCCAAGAAAACCCCGAAAAAGCCTAAACCCACCCGCTTCGGCCACGTCTACATCGCCCAGCGCAAGGACGGAGCGTTGCTGCTGGAGCGTCGTCCCGACAAAGGGCTGTTGGGCGGAATGCTGGGCTGGCCGGGCTCGGACTGGTCGGATGCACCAGCCGAGGCACCTCCGTTCCGCGCCGACTGGAACCTGCTGCCCGGCGAAGTGCGCCACACCTTCACTCATTTCCATCTGGTTCTGCGTATCTGGACAGCGGACCTGCCTGAGCAAGAAACACCAAACGGCCTGACGATACTGCCCAAACACGATTTCAAACCCAGCGACCTGCCAACCGTGATGCGCAAGGCCCACGATCTGTGGCGCGGGCAATAAGCCCGTTGTGCCCCATTGGGTCGCCCGGCTAGGCTGCCCATACCGGTTCGGAGCACGAATGATGATCACAACAGAGACCCTGACCCGCTGGCAAACGGCTCTGCCCTTCTGGGTGTCCTTTCTGCTGGTTCCCCTGATCTGGATCACAGCCATCGCAGGCGGCTGGTGGGTTCTGCTGATCCCGCTGACGACCTGGTGGGCCTTTGCCGCGCTGGACCGCCTGACCGGCCTTAACCTGGACAATGCCGATCCCGAAACGCCAGACGATGTGCTGCGTTGGTACATCCTGCTGACCAAGCTTTGGGTGCCGGTTCAGTTTGTCACCCTGTTTGGCCTGATCTGGTATGTCACGCACACCGATCACCTGTCAGGCTGGTCCAAGGTCGGGCTGTTTTTCGGTATGGGCATCCTCTCGGGTACGGTTGGCATCAACTACAGCCACGAGCTGATGCACCAGAAATCCCGGCTGGAACGCTGGCTGGGCGATATCCTGCTTGCCATGGTCCTCTATTCCCATTTCCGGTCCGAACATCTGTTGGTCCATCACCGCTATGTCGGCACTCCACGCGACCCGGTGACCGCGCGGTATAACGAGGGCTTCCACCGCTTCTACCCGCGCGTCCTGCTGCAATGCCTCATGTCCGCCTTCAAAGCCGAGCGGGACAAGCTGGCCCGCAAGGATCGCCCCTGGACCGACCCGTCGAACCCGTTCTGGCGGTATTGGGCGCTGCAAGGCGGAATGCTGGCGCTTGCGGCCCTGATCGGCGGATGGTCCGGGTTGGGGCTGTTCCTGCTGCAAGCGGGCGTGGCGATCTGGCAGTTGGAACTGGTGAACTACGTCGAACATTACGGGCTGACCCGGAAACATATCGGCGACGGGAAATACGAACATGTTCTGCCGCGCCATTCCTGGAACGCCTCGCAAAAGGCGTCAAACTGGTTGCTGATCAACCTGCAACGCCATTCGGATCACCACTACAAACCCAACCGGCGCTTTCCGTTGCTGCAAAACCACGCAAAAGAGGACGCGCCGCAATTGCCCCATGGCTACCCGGTCATGACGGTGGCCGCGATGATCCCGCCCTTGTGGCGGCGCGTCATGAACCCCCGTGTGCGGGCCTGGCGGCGGCAATACTACCCTGAGATCACCGATTGGCATCCCTACAACAAGGCGCAGAACCCCCAGCCAAATGCGTGACCGCAGCGCGCCCTGCGCGCTGCCCGGCCCAACCAAAGGCGCTGCATCTGTGATGCAGCAACGACGGGCGGGAGCCCCTCAGTACACCCAGATATCCATGGGGTCCGCCACTCCGCGCACGGCCTGAGCGCTGCGCCTGGTGAACCCTTCCATCGCGTGTGCGGGGCTTTCCTGCAACGCCTGAGCCCGCAGCGCGTCACTGACCACAACGCGCGCCTTATAGTCGCGCGTCATCGCCTCAAGCTTGGCAGCCACATTCACCGCATCGCCAATCACCGCAAATTCCAAACGGTTGGCCCCGATATCACCCAACACGACCGAGCCATAGTGGACCCCGATCCCAACATGAATCTCAACCTCGCCCGCGCGGCGGCGTTCCAGATTCCAGCGGTCGATCATGTCCACCATCGCCCGCGCACAGCCCAGCGCATTGGTGGCATCCAGCGGCGTCGGGACCGGTGTGCCAAACGTGGCCATCAACCCATCACCCAGATATTTGTCCAGAGTCCCATGATGACGAAAAACCTCGGTCTCCATCCGGGCATGGAACCCGCGCAGAACCTCGATCACCTCATACGGGTCGCGACCCGCCGCAAACTTGGTGAAGCCCACGATATCGATGAACAGAACCGCGATGTTTTCCTTGCGCACCTGTTTCAACGGCTCGTCATTCTGGCTGAGTTCATCGACCACATTGGGCGAGAAATAGCGCGACAGGTTCGCCCGCTCGCGTTCCAGCCCCGCATTGGTCATCAACAGCCGGTTCAGCCGCCGCATAGACACGCCCAGCGTCACCGCGACCATTACAAACACGATCACCTCCTGGATGCGCAGTTCGGCCCGGAAACTGTTTGGATCCAACATTTCGGCCACATCCGGATAGCCCTGCAACGCATCCGCCACCCGCTCGCTGATCCCGGGGAAGGGGGTGGCGATCCACCAGGCAATGATCCACCCAGCAGTCCATACCCCTGCGGTCCACGACCCGATGGCAATCACCGTGCGCCAGGAATAAGCCAGCGTGCCCGCCGCCAGAATGATGAAGAAATACTGGAAATTGTCGAATCGGTACTGCATCGCCAGCGGTCGGACATCGTCGCTGAACGGGTTGGGCACGATCATGCCCAAGGTCATGATCAGCAGATCGACAAAGATCAGCAACAGCTCAGCCCGCGATTGCCCCACCCGGCCCGCGCGGCGGATCAGCCAGCCATTGGCGCAGAGCAGCAGCAGGATGAAGTGATACCACAACACCTCCCACTGCGGGTTCAGGTAGATCAGCAGCACCCCGGTCAGCCCCATCGCGATCCAGCGGGCGCGAACGGCCAGTTCCAGCCCCTCGCGCTTGTGCTGTTCCAGCGCGGCTTCGGTGTATTTGTTGTCCAGATCGAAATTGTCGGGCCGGGTGACAAAGAACCTTTCAAAACGCGAGGGGCTGGCGCTGGTGTCTGTCATGAGGGATCACTCTCGTATCAGGTATCAGAGTGATCCCATGCAACCATTCCTGCGACCAAAACAAAAGACCCCGCCGGATGATCGGCGGGGCAAGGCGTAGTGCCATGTGTCAGGCCACAGGCACCGGCGGTTTTCGTGAAATCAGTTCATTTCCGCGCGAATCTGCTGGCGCAGCACGTCAATCGGCACCGTCTTGCCGTCGCGCTTGAAACACCAGTAGGTCCAGCCATTGCAGGACGGCGCGTTTTCCAGATGTGCGCCGACCTGATGGATCGAACCTTTGACGTTGTCGCCCACCAGCGTCCCGTCGGCGCGGACCTTGGCCTTGTGGCGCTGGTTCATCGAATACAGCTCTTCGCCCGGGCGCAGCATGCCGCGTTCAACCAACTGGCCAAAGGGCACGCGCGGTTCGGCGCGTTTGCTGGCGCTGACTTCCAGCGCCTCACGGTCGAATTTACGGACCTTGGAAATACGTTTCTCGGCCACCTTGCGATAGCTTTCCTCGCGCTCGATACCGATGAACTCGCGCCCCAGCATCTTGGCGACCGCACCGGTGGTGCCGGTGCCAAAGAACGGGTCCAGAATCACATCCCCCGGATTGGTCGAGCCGATCAGAACCCGGTGCAGCAACGATTCCGGTTTCTGCGTCGGATGCGCCTTGTCGCCGTTTTCATCCTTGAGCCGTTCATGCCCGGTGCAGATCGGCAGCACCCAGTCGCTGCGCATCTGCACGCCTTCGTTCAGGGCTTTCAGCGCCTCATAATTGAACGTGTATTTCGCACCTTCGCGCTTGGACGCCCAGATCATCGTCTCATGCGCATTGGTGAACCGTTTGCCGCGGAAGTTTGGCATCGGGTTCGACTTGCGCCAGACCACGTCGTTCAGGATCCAGTAGCCCGCATCCTGCAGGGCCGAACCCACGCGGAAAATGTTGTGATACGACCCGATCACCCAGATCGCGCCATTGGGTTTCAGCAGACGATGCGCCGCTTTCAACCACTCGCGGGTGAATTGGTCATAAGCGCCAAAGCTGGAAAACTGATCCCAATGGTCGTCAACCGCATCCACCTGAGAGTTATCCGGGCGATGCAATTGCCCCTTCAGTTGCAAATTATACGGAGGATCCGCAAAGATCAGGTCAACCGACGCCTCGGGCAGACTGTTCATCACATCGATGCAGTCCCCGGATAGGATCGTGTTTAAAGGGAGCGCTTTTGCGCCCTTTTTGGTGGTTGTTGTCATTTTACTGCCTCAAGTATCCACGGCGCTTTTGCGCTCATTTGGTTGAGACAAGGATGAGTCAAAGACGATTCGCCGTCAATTTCTTTTTTGAATCAGCAACTTACGATTTACTCTTGATACAAGATATTGTGGACAGGCTTGAACGAACGTCTATGGTGTGGGGTCACACCAAGATTTTGCAGCGCCTCCTTGTGTTGTTTTGACGGATAACCGGCGTTTGTCTCCCACCCATAGCCCGGGTGCTGTTGCGCCAAATCCACCATCACCTGATCGCGCCAGTTTTTCGCAAGGATCGAGGCCGCCGCGATCGACACCGATCGCGCATCCCCTTTGACCACCGCCTGCGAAGGGATTTTCAGGCCGCGCGGTATCATATTGCCATCGATCAGCAGAAAATCGGGCGCAGGGTCCAGGGCCGCCACCGCCCGCGCCATGGCCAGATGCGAGGCGCGCAGGATGTTGATCTCGTCGATTTCTTCCACCGACGCCTCGGCAACCGCAAATTCGGCGCTGTCCCGCAAGGCCGTGTCCAAAGCGGCGCGGCGCTTGGCGGTCAGTTTCTTGGAATCGTTCAACCCGTCGGGAATATCGTCGGGGTTCAGAATCACCGCAGCCGCCACAACCGGACCGGCCAGCGGGCCGCGCCCGACCTCATCAACACCTGCGACACGCAGATGCCCCCGGTCCAGCAGGGCCTGCTCAAGTTCAAAATTCGGTACCATCATCCCTTTGGCAAACCGCGTTTCACGACCGACCGCAAGAAAAAAGAGAGGGCAGCTTGCGCCGCCCCCTCTCTTGCGCGGCGCTTCTTGCGGCACCGCTCCTGCTCGTGACCGATTACTGGTAAACCACGCGGTATCCTTGCTGGCGCAGGCACGCGGGTTCATACCCCCGCTTGACCTTTTTGCCGTTCCAGAAACCGACCTTGCATTGGTTGGGCAGGCTATTGGCATGTCTGTAGTGTTTCTTCAGGCATTTTGGCCCAAGCAACTGCCGGTTGGGTCCGTAGCCTTTGATTGTCCGCAGGCACCGGTGCGGCAGGTCATATCGCGCCACGCGTTTCGGAACCGGGCGAACATATGGATGTACGATCTTCGGTTCCTTGTACACGTGATGATACTGGCGGCTCGGTCGATCCCTGCGCTTTTCCTTGTTATAGTGATTGACCGCCGCGCCGATGATGGCAATTGCGGCCAGCCCGCCAAGAATGTCCCCGGTATCTGCAGCCCGCGCTTGCGAGGCGGAGACGCCGGTAACGGCAATGGCGGTGGCGACGATCAGGGCGATGAATTTGCGGTGCATGATGCATGTCCTTTCGCAACTTGGGGCGGACCCGCTAAGGACCGCGAATGTGATGCCCCGACACTGGGCCCGTCCCCTTCAGACAAGCAATAACGCGCGGTTGTTATCGAATATCAGCCGCGTCTAACCCCTTATGTTATTGAATATCCCGGCCACCCATGCGCAGGATGCGGCCTATGAAACAGATCCTCTCTTCTCTGGTCATTGCGACCCTGTTATCGGTGGGCTCCTCTGCTTTAGCGGCGGATTGCTATGCTGACTACAAGGCCAAACAGGACAATCCGTTGCGCCTGCATTACGGCGTGATGCAGGTGTCTTCATGCAAAAAAGGGCAGGCAAAGCAGGAGGTCGCCCAGCGCCTGCGCGGGTCCGGCTGGACCTTGCTGAACGTCATGTCGGTGTTTGGGCCGGAAGGGTTGGATCAAAGGAAGGCCAATGCCGGAAAATTCTATCTCCGTTTCTGACGCAAGACGCTCTGGGGTTCGACTGGTCGGGCTGGGCATTGCTGCCATCTTGGCCATTCTTGTGACCGCAGCCGCATTTCTGTTCTGGACCCTGCCCGACGCCAACGCCTTCAACGCACGGGTCGAAAGGCTGTTTGTCGAAAGCGACCTGACCACGCAGGCCGAAATCCGGCTGTTGGAGATTCTGGCCCAATCCGGCACCGCCTTTGCCGATACGCTGGCCAGCTATCGGATGGTCATCTATGTGCTGCTTGTCTTTTCCTGCGCGATGCTGATTTCGGCCTTTGTGTTTCTGGTGATGCTGGTGCTGCTGAACCGGCGCATGGCACAGATCGAACGCACCGGGATTCAGGTGACCTCGCTTTTGATCAGCCGCGAGGAAAACACGGTTTACCTCAACAACATGGACTTCAAACTGACCCCTGCCGCGATGGAAACCCTGTCCATTCTGGCCGAATCCCGCCTTGACGACGAGGTCCTGTCAGGTGCCCAGATCGAGGCGATGATCTCGGGCCGTGATGCAGCCGATTGTGACGAGGCAGCCGGGGCCACCCGTATCAAACGCCTTCGCGACGCGTTGGGCAACCAGATGGTCAGCGAATTGTTGGTCAAGAATATCGCCAAAAAGGGCTATATGCTGTCCATCGAAAAGGACGTCATCCAGATGGTGTGACCCGGCGCAGCGGAAAAACTGGGCCGTGCCCCTTGGAATAAAGACCGGAAAACCCCATTATTTTGGGACCCCATGGCAAGGGAGGTCGATCATGAACGTCCACGCCACACCAAGACCCAAAGGTTACGGAATCTCTGTCGAGCCGTTGAAGGGCAGAATTGCCATTTACCGGAACGACATTCTTCTGGCCGAGAGCCACAATGCCAAGGTGATGTATGAGACACGGCTGCCGCCCACCCTCTACATCCCGCGCGCGGATTTGTGCGTGGACCTGAGTTCGGAAACCGAACTGCAGACCTTTTGCCCGTTCAAGGGCACCGCGACCTATCATGACATCAACCTGCCGGGTGAGCATCTGACCAATTCCGTCTGGGCCTATGAAGACGCGCTGCCGGAAAGCATCGCGATTCAGGGCCATATCGGGTTCATGCCCGGCGCCTATACCGAGATCGATCTGGGCCAGAACCAACTGCGCGAACCTGATGACGGGAACATCAGCGGCCCCTTGATTGATTGGCTGATGCGCGGTGCCTCAACCGCCAATACGCCCGAGGCGTTTACAGAAGCGCTGGCCGAGAAAATGCTGGAACACGGGATCGCGATTCAACGCCTCAGCATTCTGGCCTGGTCGCTTCATCCCCTGATCGTGGGCAAGCATTATATCTGGGAAAAGGATCAGGCCGAGATTCTGACCCACGCACCAACCTACGAGATCCATGACCATCCGGCGTTTATCAACAGCCCGCTGCGTCATGTTTCCAACGGGCTGGGTGGCGTGCGGCAACGGCTGAACGACGAGAACCCCCATAACAGTTTCCCGATCATGGAGGATTTGAGGGCCAAGGGCGCAACGGACTATGTCGCCATGCCGCTGCCGTTTTCGGACGGGCGCACCAATGTTCTGACCCTGACCTGCGATCACCCCAACGGCTTCACGACCGAAAATCTTGGGCTGGTTTTTGAATGCTCGGCCGTGATCGCCCGGTATTACGAAGTGTTCATGCAGCGCGAGAACGCGCAGGTTCTGCTGGAAACCTATGTCGGCAAACGATCCGGGGCGCGGGTTCTGGGTGGTGAAATCCGTCGCGGCGACGGGGATGAGATTGATGCGGCGATCATGTTCTGCGATCTGCGCAATTCGACCAGCCTTGAAGAGAAATTGGGACGTGCGGCTTATATCAACCTTCTGAATGAGTTTTTCGAAACCGTATCCGGCATCGTTCACGACAATGGGGGAGAAGTTCTGAAATTCATCGGCGACGCTGTGCTTGCTGTCTTTCCGGCCATCGACGACCCCGCGGTCGCGCGAGAAAGCGCGCAACGTACGGCAATTGGAATTGTCGAACGACTGGGCGAGTTGCGGCAAGCCGGCACCGACACCCATTGCGATTGCTCGATCGGTCTGGCCTATGGGCGTGTGACCTATGGCAATGTCGGCTCGCGCGAAAGGTTGGATTTCACCGTGATCGGTCAGGCTGCCAATGTCGCCGCCCGGTTGGGGGAGTTCGGCAAAACCGTTGGGCACCGCATCGTAGTTTCGGAAGACATCGCGCCGGCCTGCGCAAATGCGCAGCCCTTGGGCGAGGTCGCGTTGCATAATGTGTCCAAACCGGTCAGATCCTATGCATTGCGCACATCTGCAGATGACATCCTGAATTCTTAGCTTGCCTGTGCCTCGATCCGGGTCTTTCGACCAGCGGTGCAATCATAGTCTTCGGCGAACCCGGTTTCGCCAAAGACGGTTCATCCCGTGACTTGTTCGGCCATCATAGGATTACCCGGCCCCCAGCAGGATCAGCGCGGTCTGCGCAGGAGAGATCGTGTTCTGCAACTGCGCAATCTGGCTGCGCGCAAGGTAGGTATCGGTCAGGCGGGACACAGCGCCCTCATCCGTGAATTGCGACAGATCTTCAGAGCCCGTCAGACTGAACAAACGCTCTTTGAACTCGACCAATTGCGTATCAATGTCCAACTGCCCGAAGGACGCAGGTAATCCCAATGCCGTTTCCATCATGCTGCGCAGCGGCGGTAACCCCATCAGATCGAACCACTTCGTGTCCGTGCTTGTATCCGCCTCAGCCAGTTCGGTCAGTGCGTGTTGCGCATAAAGGGTGATGCGCATGGACTCATCCGAGTCACCTACCGAGATCTCGAAACGTGCGGTCATGTTGTCCTGTGCGACCTGCTCCATAAGCGATGCAAATCCGGTCCGCCGCACCTGACCGGGGCCAAATCCGAAAGCGTCCGAGAACTCGCGATACCGCTTGTCGGCCAACCGGTTGGACAAGGCGTCATCGGCGCTGGTTCCATCCTCAAGGATCTTGCGGATGAAGAAGCGGTTATCCAGATCACCCTCAAGCCCAAACGCCCCAAGTGCGACTTGCAACAGCCTCCGATCCGACACCAGTTGTTCGGCTGTTTCGACCTGACCGATGTTTTCCAGAAAATACCGTGTCTCTCGCTCGTTGATGTTCGAGGTCGAAAAGGCCTGAAACTGCGAATCGTACGTGCGTTGCAGAAAGCGCCAGCCGACCAGCCCGCCAGTGGGTATGACGGGTTGGAAGGTCATTGCTGATAGGCCATCAAACGCTCTTCCCTCGGCAATAGCGAGCGGAGCGATTTCAGACATTTATAATAATGCTCGGCCACCAGCGCATCGGTTGCTTCGGTCAGAACGCGCCGGCTGTCGGCATCGGTGAAAACCTGACTCAGTTCTTCAACGCGGCGCAGCAGTTGTTGTCTTGCGGAAACAGGATCCATATCCCCGGACAGAACAAGCTGCGCGGCGTAACAGACACGACGGACGGGTGTATTCACCTCATCCGGGTGAATGGCATCTCGCAACCTCAGCACATTGGCCTGCGGCGTCATGATCGAGAACCGGCTGCGTCGATCCCCGTTTTCAATGACAACGCCGTTGATCAGAACCCTCTCTTTCGGGGCCAATTTCAGGACCAGCCCCCCCATCACGCGGCCCCACCCTGACGCAGCCCGCGCAGAACTGCGGTGTTGATTTCCAACAAGGGATCAATGGTTGCGTTGTTGGTCAGAACCTGACTGCTGTGATGTTCGGTAAACTCCGCCAGATAGAAGATGCGGGCCCGCAGGTCATTGGGCAGGGCGTTATCCGAGTCAGACACGCCCGTTGCAAGAACCGTCCACAGACGCCGGTTTTCATGCACGGCCTGAACAAATCCGGCAAAATCAGTTGACTTGCGTGCTGCGGCCGCTTTGAGACGGCGCGTGATTTTCGAAATCGCCTCGAATTCAGTATCGCGAGGCGTTCGAATAGGGGCAGCGGTTTGCGCGTAGGCGTTGTGAGCAAGCATTTGCGGGGTCACTTGAAATCCTTCCAATAGGCCGTCTTCATGCGGTCAATGCCGGGGCGCGAAACCCGCGCCCCGACCAGGTTCCGGAATTAACGGAACAGCGACAGGATCGACTGCGGCGCCTGGTTGGCAATCGACAGCGATTGGGTTGCCAATTGCTGCTGTACCTGCAGGGCCTGCAACCGGGCCGAGGTCTCTTCCATGTCGGCATCAACCAGCGAGCCGATACCGGACTTGAACGAGTCGGTCAGTTTCGAGACGAAATCCTGCTGGGTTTCGATCCGACCCTGCACGGACCCAAAGGCCGCCGCCGCATCGATCGAGGTATCGATCAGCGTTTCGATCGTGCCCAGTGCTGCCGCTGCACCTGCATCGGTCGACACGTCAATCGAGCTCAGCGCACCCAGACCGCCAGAACCCGCGTTGGTGAACTGAGCAGAGATAGAAATGTCCTGATCCGCATCAGCACCCGCAGCGGCGGTACCCGTCGCGAAGGACAGGGTGTTCGGCGCACTGGACGCGTCATAATCAACGGCAAGACCCGTGATACCCAGTGCATCGATCTCATTTTTCAGGCCGACCGCGACCAGAGCATCGGTGTAGTTCTCGTCATAGGTTCCCGACGGATCAAGATCGCTGTCCTGGATCGTATATGACACTTCCTGATCGCCAACGCGGATCGACACACTGTCACCAACTTCAAAGTTGTCCGTCGAACTGTCGATGAGAATGTCGCCAGTGCCCGTGGTGCGGTCCATGGTGAAGCCTGCCACGTCATTGTCGGTTGTCGCACCGTCCGAACCGGCAAGAACGCCCTTGGCCGTATACCCACCAATCGACAGGTCCTGGCTGGCCACCGAAATTGACGCAGAGTTCACGGCACCGGTGCCATCACGGTCAAGCGAGGACAGGATCGAGACGGTGCCTGCGGTCCCATCCACCAGGTTGAGACCGTTGAACTGCGCGGCTCCGACAACCGATGCGATCTGATCGCGCAACGCGGTCACGTCGTCATTGATCTTG
Source organism: Ruegeria sp. H7 (assembly GCF_056532945.1). NCBI lineage: Bacteria > Pseudomonadati > Pseudomonadota > Alphaproteobacteria > Rhodobacterales > Roseobacteraceae > Ruegeria > Ruegeria sp. H7. The sequence continues at coordinate 53,132 of NZ_JBQFNZ010000012.1, read as the reverse complement.
GCGCGGTCCACATTGCCTTCCTGCGCGGCGACGATTTTACCCTTCATCTGGGTCAGCAAGTCGGTCACCGTTTCCGACGCATTCCGCGCAACGGCAACGGTGGATTCACCCAGTGACAGGCTGTCCTTGATGGCGTTGAAGCCTTTGACGTCCGACTCCATGACTTTGGAGATCGCCCACACGGCCGAATTGTCCTTGGCGGTCGCGACATCCTTACCGGTCGAGATCGCGTTCTGGGTCATTTCAAGGTTCTTGTTGACCGACTTCAGGGTCTGCAGCGCAACCATTGCGCCATTGTTTGTCAGAATGCTGGACATAGCTTTCATCCTTTTCCGTTCGGGCCTTTTGCGCCCAGTTTCACCCCGCAATGCCTGCGGGCTTTGCTGTCGTTCTGACCTGTGCGACGCACCCTGAGGCCGTTCGCGCCACCTGTGTTCATCAAGTGCAGGGACACTCTTGACCGTGATCCCCTAACGGAGTGCTAAAACGCCCAACCCGGAAATTTCGGATTTGAATCAAACCGACGGCTATGCCCGTTTTTCCAACTTTGCATGGCTGCGCACCTTGTACCCGTTGCGCTGGCCATCCGCGCCATAGGTGCTGAATTCCTGACGTACCCGGCGCAGTTCGGCCATGCGCGCGGCCACGGCGCGGATGCCGTCTGCCGCGCTGTTCAGCAGGGCCTGATTACGTTCGACCTTTTGCTGAACGCGAATCAACTCGGCACTGTCGCGAACCTGAAGATCGTTGATCGCACCGATCAGCTTTTCTTTTTCCGGCACCATCAGGGTCAGGCGATCCAGATCGCCGTCAACCAGCGCCGCGCGTTCGAGATCCAGAATCTCTTCCAGTGATCGGATCAGAATCGTATCGGAATCAGCTGTCATTGCTGCGCTCCATCATTGATTTGAGTAAAAGTTCCGACAGCCCGACGCCGCCGGACTGGGCCAGTTGTCGTGCTTGATGCTGAACCAGAAAGGACGAGAACTGATCCTCTCCGGCCCCGCCGCCGAACGAGTCGCGCGATTCCCCCAGACCGGCGGACTTCAACATCTCCGCCAGGAATGCGGCCTCAAGCTCAACAGCTGCGGACCTGAGCTTATCCGTGGTTGGAACCGGTGGGGGGAGGGCCGAAACCTTCATTGCTTTCTCCGAAAATTGCATCGAACTTTCTCGATCAAAGAGGAAAGCGGTTAAAATAAATGTAACTTCCTGAGGGCAGATTTCCGGTCACACAAGACGGAGCCGGAGCAAAATGCCCAACCCGCTGACACTGGCGACAAACACGCCCACATCGACTGCCAAACCCGAGTCTGCAACGCACGAATCGGATGCGTCAAAAAAGACGGCGCAGTTTCAGGACATTCTGGATCAGCAGGAACCTGCGCCGGAACAAGACCCCATGCCCGAGGTGACAGAAGAAGGGGCCGATTTGCCCGAAGCCAAGATTGCAGCCGACGCGCCAGATATCGAAGCCGAGCCTCCTGCCCCCACGCTCGCTGTGGCCGAGGTCAAGCCGGTGCCGGTTGCCGAACGTGCCATTGAACAGGCGCCGCCCACGGGGAAAATGGTGCAAACACAAGTGACGATTGGCGCGCAGACTGTGCCACAAGCTGTGGAGGCTGGCACGGCGGCGCAAGCAACGATCCCGCATGACCCCGCCCCGCCCAAAGACGTACAAGCAGCCGTGCCGCAGCCGGACACGCGAAACAACGCCCCGCCCAATGCGTCGCCTGCTATCACGCAGGTGAATATTGGAACGCCCGTCGAATCGGCTTTCGCGGCACGTTCAACAAACGGGCCGGAGCTGTCATCCAAAGGGCAGGTGACAATGCATCGGGATGCCCCAAAGATCGCGAGCGACCTGCCAAAATCACCGCAGTCGCAGGTGCCAATGGATCGACCTCCCAGCGCCGCTCAGATGCAGATTCTGGCGACGGCCACCCCTCGTGAGGTTGAAGAACCGGGACCTGCCGAGAAACCAGAGGCTCTGCCTGTTATGGCCGATGAGCCGGTGTTGCAATCTTCGCGTGAATCAGCCCCGTCACTCAGCGCGCCCGCTCAGGCGACGCGGGCCGAGGTCGCGCGGGCCATTGCCGGACAAATGGCCGCGGCGGTACAGGCGCGGCCCGGATCCGGGGCGGTCGAGATTGCACTGAACCCCGAAGAATTGGGGCGGGTGTCAATCGTACTGAATGGCCGCGATGACGGGTTTTATGTCACGATTGCCGCCGAGCGTCCTGAAACGCTGGACCTGATGCGCCGACATATTGCCGTGTTGAACGCCGAGTTCCAGAAGCTTGGCTATGGCGATCTGTCCTTCGATCTGGGCACGTCTTCGGACCCTCGACAGGACGCGCGCGATCCCAACACCTCTGGCTTTGTCGAGATGCCATCCGAAGAAGCGGCGGTCCATACAAATGCAATTCCGCAGAAATCGGCCCCGGGCAGGGGCATCGATATGAGGTTATGACAATGATAAACCCAACCCAGATTGCGCAAAGCACAAGCCAGATTCAGACGGCAGCCAGCACTCAAAGCTCGGCCATTGCATCCGATTTCGAAACCTTTCTGCTGATGATGACCACACAGGCCCAGAATCAGGACCCGTTGGAGCCGATGGATTCCACCGAATATGCCTCGCAGCTTGCGCAGTTTTCGATGGTTGAGCAGCAGGTGCAGACCAATGATCTGCTATCCTCGCTGACAGCCAGCATGGGGGGGCTGAACCTTGGCGAACTGGCGAATTGGGTTGGAATGGACGTGCGCTCGACCGCGGGGTTCCGGTTCGAAAACGCGCCCGTGACCTTGTTCGCCCAGCCCGATGATGCGGCGGACAAAGCGACGATGATCATCCGGGATGAACAAGGCGCGGTTGTCAGCCGGACAGATGTGCCGCTGGATCAGACCGAGTTTATCTGGGCTGGTACCGACGCCGACGGCAATCCGCTGCCCCCCGGAACCTACACGGCCACGCTCCGCAGTTTTCAGGATGGTGACCGGTTGTCGGACACGCCCGCCGCCTCATACAGCCGGGTGGTAGAAGCCCAGATCGGAGACGGGTCGATCCTGCTGACCCTTGAAAGCGGGCAGGTTGTTCCCACCGATCAGGTCACAGCCGTGCGCGCGGGCGCTTGAACTGACGGGCCGGGCGGGCCAAAGCTAGGCCATTCGCGACTCGCTTGAAGAACTGGTTAACGCCCTGCCCGACCTGCCCAAACCTCCGCCCGACCTTGTCCAGCAGCTGATCGACAAAGCGCTGGTTCATGAAGGTGCGCGTTTCGAGACCCTATATGGCGGGCGGACCAATCAGGTCTGGAAGGTGCTTGGCGGCGATTGCGACAGGGTTTTGAAACTCTATAGCTCATCCCTGCGCAACCCTCTGTTTGGCAACGATGCCGAACTGGAAGCCCGCTGCCTGAAAGCGCTGGAACCCACCGGATTTGTGCCTCGGCTGCGCGCCGCAGGGCGGTACCAGCAGGACCGCTGGGTGTTCTACGACCACGCGCCCGGATCACCCTGGGACAAGGAGCCCGAGCCGGTGGCCGAGCTGCTTTGGGATTTGCACCGGCAGCAATTTCCGGTTCCGGCACCAGAAGGGTGCAATGGCAGCGCGGATCTGGAACAGCACGGGCTAAGAATCCTTGATCGGTGTTCGTCCCAAACCCTTCAGACGCTGCTGGACTTGCGGCCCTCACACTCGGTCGAACCGATTTCTGATGTTTGCCTGATCCATGGCGATCCTGTGCCGGGCAACATTCTGGTGGCAGATACCGGTTTGACCCTGATCGACTGGCAATGTCCGGCGTTGGGGGATCCTTGTGAGGATTTGGCGATGTTCCTGTCCCCGGCGATGCAGAAACTATACCGGGGGGCGCCTTTGGCGACCGATCAGACAGAACGGTTCCTGACAGCTTATCGGGATAAGGCGATTACGGTCCGGTACAGACAGTTGCACCCATGGTTCGCCTGGCGCATGGCGGCGTATTGTCTGTGGCGGATGGAAAACGGTGCACCGGATTACCGGCACGGTTTGGAACTTGAGATCGAGGCACTGCGCTGATCCGAACTCACCAATCAGCGATCGACATGGCCGCATAAGCAGGCGGCAGAACCGCGCGCCGCCACCTGCCAAGGGGAAATCGCTGCGGAGGCTGTGTCATCGGACCGGGCAGCCCGGCATCTTGTCCCAGAGCCAATCGCGCCAAGGCCCGGCCACAATAGGTCCCCATTGCAACGCCGTTGCCATGAAACGCAAAGCCCGCGAACAGGCCGGGTTGCCGGGGCACCGGGCCCGCATAAGGCACCAAACCGCGAGACAGGCACACCATGCCCGACCAGATATGCGTGATCTCGATCCCGGCCCAGGCAGGGAACATTCGCCTGAAATCCCTTTGCACCTTGTGACGAATTGCGGCCTCGGCCCGGTCCGAGGATCGCAGTCCACCGCGCATCCCAAACAGAAACCGCCCGTCGGGCATCAATCGGAAATAGTGCAGCAAATGCCGCGTGTCATAGCACATCTGATCCGAGGTCCAGCCCTGCGCCATCTTCTCGGCCTCGGTCAGGGGGCGTGTGATCAGAACGGTGGATTGCGCCGGTAGATACCGGCCTGACAACCAGTCCGGCACATCCTCGCTTGAATAGCCATTGGTGCAGATCAGGACCGTGTCGGCCTGTGCACAGCCGTTGGGGGTGGTCAGCCGAAACCCCGGCCCGGATTTCTGGACGCGCTGAACCGGGCTTTTTTGGTAAAGCTGCACCCCCAGATCATGTGCCGCGCGCGCGAGTCCAAACAGATATTTGCGGGGGTTCAGGCCAAAGCCGACGGGATTCGTATAGCCGCCATGAAACGGGCCGTTCAGCCCCAACGCGGGCAAGTCGTTGGCCTCGTGCAGGGTGCCGTTCTTGTCTGCATGCCGACGCAGACGGGTCATTGCGCGCTTGGTATGCGCCAGTTGGGTTTCACCTGCGGAATGTGTGTCGGCATCGATCTCATGCTTGTTCAGCAACCCGGCGACCAGCTGGACCGCATCCTGTTCTGCCTGCCCGTAGGCGTCCGCCTCCTGTTCGCCGAACCGGCGCGCCATGGTCCTGTGGCTCAGCTTTGAGCCGCCCAGACAGCAAAACCCGCCATTGCGACCCGAGGCACCCCAGCCGGGGGTTTCCGCCTCGAACACCGCGACTGAGGCCCCGCCTTCCGTCAGATGCAGCGCGGCAGAGACGCCGGTGAAACCTCCGCCAATTATGGCGACATCGACGCTCTGATCACCTTTCTGCACCGGCCAATCGGGGCTGGGGCTGGTTTCATCCCACCAACACCCCGCGCGCGGGCCGGGGCCGTAGGTATAGCCGGGAAAAATGCGCCTCATTCCGTTCGGGCAGCAGCCATTTCATCTTGTCGCTGCCGCATCATCGCGCGTTTTGTCACCAACGAGGCGGTGATCACGCCAATTGTGACAACCGCGATCATGATCGTCGACAGAGCGTTGATTTCCGGACTGACCCCCAGACGCACGGCAGAGAATATCCGCATTGGCAAGGTCGTGGCCGACGGGCCTGAGGTAAAGGAGGCGATCACCAGATCGTCCAGCGACAGGGTGAAGGCCAGCAACCAGCCCGAGATCACGGCAGGCGCGATAATCGGCAGGGTCACCAGACGAAACGCTTGCGCCGGAGAGCACCCCAAATCAAGTGCGGCCTCTTCCAGCGACTGATCGAACGTCACTAGCCGCGACGAGACGACGACGGACACAAAGCACATCGAGAATGTCGTGTGCGCCAACACAATGGTCAGGATGCCCCGATCCAATCCGATGCCGATGAACAGCAACAGCAGCGACAATCCGGTGATGACTTCGGGCATCACCAGCGGTGCATAGATCATGCCCGAAAACAGGGTGCGGCCAAAGAAACGCCCTCCGCGCACCAACACATAGGCGGCAGCAGTGCCCAAAACGGTGGCGATCGTTGATGAGAACACGGCCACGCGCAACGTCACCCATGCGGCATCCAGGATCTGTTCGTTCTGGAACAGCTCGCCATACCATTTGGTCGAGAAACCCGCCCAGACCGTGACCAGCTTGCTTTCATTGAAGCTGTAGATGATCAGGATCAGCATCGGGATATACAAGAAGGCGAACCCCAGCGTCAGCGAGACCGTGTTGAACCAGCTTAACCTGCTCATTGTTCGGCCTCCGTCTGTTTTTGCTGGTTGCGCTGGAACAGCACAATCGGGATCACCAGGATCAACAGCAGGACAACGGCGACGGCACTGGCGACAGGCCAGTCGCGGTTCGAGAAGAACTCTTCCCACAGAACCTTACCGATCATCAGCGTGCCCGAGCCGCCCAGCAGGGACGGGATCACGAACTCACCAATTACAGGGATCATCACAAGGAAGCAGCCCGCGATTATGCCGGGACGCGACAACGGGATGGTCACCAGCCAGAAGGCTTGCATCCGTGAACAGCCCAAATCCTCGGCAGCTTCGATGAGGGATTCGTCCATCCGTTCCAGTGCGGAATAGATCGGCAGGATCATGAAGGGCAGATAGGTGTAGACGATGCCGATATAGACCGCCGTGTTGGTGTTCAGGATCGTCAACGGGGTCGAGATGATGCCCGTCCAGAGCAGCAGTTGGTTCAGATAACCTTCGTTCGACAGAATGCCCATCCACGCATAGACGCGGATCAGGAACGAGGTCCAGAACGGCAGGATCACCAGCATCATCAGCGTCGGCCGCCATTCCTCGGGCGCGCGGGCCATGCCATAGGCGATCGGATAGCCCACCAGCAACGTGAAAAAGGTCGAGATCACGGCGATTTTTACGCTGGACAGATAAGCCTTCCAATACAGGTCATCCTCGGTCAGCCAGACGAAGTTTTCGAAATCCAACTGGCTGAAGAAGTCCTTGATCCCGGCCCATCCCTGCGACAGGTCCAGCGTCGGCGTATAGGGCGGGATCGCCAGTTCAGTGTCGGACAAAGAGATCTTCAGAACAATGAAGAACGGCACCATGAACAGCGCCAGCAGCCAGACATAGGGAACGGCGATCAGCAGGGCGCGGCGCATCAGTTCGCCAGCAGAACCGCAGCCGTCGCTGTCCAGGACAGCCAGACCGGGTCTTCCCATGTGAACGACCGGCGCGAGATGCGACGGGTATTGGCGGATTGCGCCTTGATGATCGTGCCGTTTGCCAGTTCGACGTGATAGGTGGACAGATTGCCCAGATAGGCGATGTCATGCACCTTGCCCTGAATGGCATTGATCGCGTCCGTTGGGCGATCTGCGGAAATGGTCACCTTCTCGGGCCGGATTGCCAGATGGCAGGATTGGCCATTCGAGAACCCGGCGTCCGAGGTTGCGGTCAGCGGGGCCTGCCCTTCGGCCCAGTCGATCTGATAGGTATCCTGACCGTTCGATGTCGCGCGACCTTCGATAATGTTCACATCGCCAATGAAGTCTGCGACGTAGACCGAATTCGGGGTCTCATAGATGCGATCCGGCGTGGCGACCTGCATCAGCCTGCCTTGATCCATTACGGCAACGCGGCTGGCAACGGTCATCGCCTCTTCCTGATCGTGGGTGACGATCACAAAGGTCGTGCCGGTTTTTTCCTGAATGTCCATCAGTTCGAACTGCGTGTCCTGCCGCAGCTTTTTGTCCAGCGCCCCCAGCGGTTCATCCAGCAAAAGCAACCTGGGCGCCTTGGCCAGTGACCGCGCCAACGCCACCCTTTGCCGTTGACCGCCCGAGATCTGATGCGGTCTGCGGCGGGCAAATTGCTCCAACCGGGTCAGGCGCAGCATTTCCTCGACCCGATCCTCAAGATCATGCTTGGGCATGTTGTCCCGGCGCAGACCAAAGGCGATGTTGTCCCATATGCTGAGATGCGGGAACAGCGCATAGGACTGGAACATCATGTTCACCGCCCGCTTGTTCGGCGGGATCGGGTCAATGTCCTGACCGCCCAGCATGATATGCCCTTCGGTCGGGGTCTCGAACCCTGCCAGCATCCGCATCATCGTGGTCTTGCCGCAACCGGACGGGCCGAGCAGAGCAAAGAATTCCCGTTCGAAAATGTCCAGCGACAGGTTGTCGATGGCGGTAAAACCGCCGAACCTTTTGGTCACATTCTGGAACTGGATAAGTGGTTTCGCCTGCGGGTCATCCCACGGCGCAAAGACTTCGGTGTTCAAAGCGGCCCCCGTCGATCTCTACGGACAAAATGAACACGGGGCGGTCCACCCGCCCCGTGTTGAATGATCAGGTGCCTGACTTGATCTTGGTCCACAGACGGGTCACGACCCGCTGGGTTTTCGACGGGTATGGCGTCGTGATGTAGAGGTTCTGCATCGTGGCCTCATCCGGGTAAATCGCCGGATCGCCGATCACGTCCTCGGCCAGAAATTCCTGCGAGGCCTTGTTGCCGTTGGCGTAGTACACATAGTTCGACGCGGCGGCCATGTTATTGGCGTCCAGGATGAAATCGAGGAACTTATGCGCCCCTTCCGGGTTCGGCGCATCCGCAGGAATGGCCATCTGGTCGAACCACATCAACGAGCCTTCGGCAAACGGGTGGTATTCAATCTCGACCCCGTTATCCGCCTCGGCCGCGCGGTCCCGCGCCTGAAGGATATCGCCCGACCAACCAACGGCGACGCAGATATCCCCGTTTGCCAGCGCGTTGATATATTCCGAGCTGTGGAATTTCTGGATATGCGGGCGCACCGCGGTCAGAACACCTTCGACCTTCTTGATCACATCCGGATCGTGGCTGTCCGGGTCTTCACCCAGATACTGCAACGCCATCGGTATCATTTCAGATGGTGCATCCAGGAAATGCACACCGCATGAGGCAAGCTTTTCCATGTTTTCTGGTTTCAGAACCAGATCCATGCTGTTCAGCGCCACATCGTCACCCAAGGCTTCTTTGACCTTGCCGACATTCACGCCAATTCCAGTCGTCCCCCACATGTAGTTGATGGAATGGGCGTTGTTCGGATCGTAACCCGACGTGCGGTCCTGGATGACATCCCAGAGGTTTCCGGCATTCGAAAGCTTGGCTGTGTCCAGTTCCTGAAAGGCGCCCGCTTGGATCTGGCGCTGAAGGAACGTGCCCGACGGCACCACGACATCATAGCCCGATCCACCGGCCAGCATCTTGGTTTCGAGAACCTCGTTGCTGTCGAACACGTCGTAGATCAGCGTCAGACCTGTTTCTTCCTCGAATTTTTTCAGAAGGTCCTCATCGATATAGTCGGACCAGTTGTAGACACGCACCTCGTCGGCAAAGGCCGCCGAAACCCCCAATGCGATGACCGCTGTCAGTGTCAGCGTTTTGATTGACATTTTCTTCTCCCTGCAAGTGTCCCGATATTTTCCCGGTTTTTTGGATTTGATCAAGTTTTGCGTTTTTCAGCCGCACGCAGTATGCTTCCATGACGGTTCAAACCCGGCAAGCTGTCGGCTTGCAAATTGGAATGAACCACTTGGATTTGATCAAAAATAAGGCATCTACGACAAAGATGGACGGCAAAAAAAGCCCAGTACATGAGCAGGTGTACCAAACACTGAAATCGCAGATCCTGTTCGGCGATCTGGTTCCGGGTCAGCCCGTAACGATCCAGGGACTGACTGATTCGCTTGGGGTCGGGATGACACCGGTACGCGAAGCGATCCGTCGTCTGATCTCGGACGGGGCGTTGGTGTTTCAGGGCAATCGCAGGGTCAGTGTTCCGCTGGTTTCGGACTCGGATATCGCGCAGATGATCTTTGCCAGAAAGTCAATAGAATCAGAGCTTTCACGTCTGGCGGCAGCCAATCTGAAACCTTCCGATATCGACGCGCTGGAACGGTTGGACCAGCGCCTTGATCGTATGATCGCGGATGGCGATGTCAGCGGATACCTGCAATTGAACTATGCGTTTCACGAGGCGCTGTATGCCCACGCCAACGCCCCGATTCTGCGCGATCTGGCCGAACGGTTGTGGCTGCGCTTCGGCCCCTCGCTGCGTGTCGTCAGCGGGCGTTTCGGAACGCAAAGCCTGCCGGACAGGCATAAAGACATCATTGCCGCCCTGCGCAAAGGAGACGCCGAAAAAGCCGCCCTGGCCACTGCGCAGGACATCGAACAAGGGATGGAGCTGATGGTCGGCGCGCTGGCCACCGCCTAGGCAACAGCGATTCGATTGACAGCAAAAAATTTGATCATATTCTGAGTGCCAACTGCTGCAGGAGGTTTCAGGATGTCCACCATCACCAATCACATGCCCACGGCCGAGTTGCAGGCACTGGACGCGGCGCACCACCTCCACCCGTTTTCCGCCAATGGGGCGCTGGGTCAGGAAGGGGCGCGGGTGATCACGCGCGCCAAAGGTGTCTATCTGACCGACAGCGACGGCGAAGAGATTCTGGATGCCATGGCCGGTCTGTGGTGCGTGAACATCGGCTATGGGCGCGATGAACTGGCCGACGTGGCCGCACGTCAGATGCGCGAACTGCCCTATTACAACACCTTCTTCAAAACGACCCATGTTCCCGTTATTGCGCTGGCGGCGAAAATTGCCGAACTGGCTCCGGGTGATCTGAACCACGTGTTCTTCGCAGCCGGCGGGTCCGAGGCCAATGACACCAATATCCGTCTGGTCCGCACCTACTGGGCCGAGAAAGGCCAGCCCGACAAGAACATCATCATCAGCCGTCACAACGCCTATCATGGCTCGTCCGTGGGGTCGGCCTCGTTGGGAGGCATGGCGGGGATGCACGCGCAGGGCGGCATTCCGATCCCGAACATCCATCACATCAACCAGCCGAACTGGTGGGCCGAGGGTGGTGATATGTCACCCGAAGAGTTCGGCCTGGCCCGCGCCCGCGAGCTGGAAGAGGCCATTCTTGAACTGGGCGAAGACCGCGTGGCCGCCTTTATCGCCGAACCCGTGCAGGGCGCGGGCGGTGTGATCGTGGCCCCCGATACCTACTGGCCCGAAATCCAGCGAATTTGCGACACATACGACATCCTGCTGATCGCGGATGAGGTGATCTGTGGCTTTGGACGGACCGGCAACTGGTTCGGGTCGCAAACCGTGGGCATCCGGCCCGATATCATGACAATCGCCAAGGGGCTGAGTTCCGGCTACGCGCCGATTGGCGGCTCGATCGTCACCGACGAGATTGCCAAAGTGATCGGCGGCACCGAGTTCAACCACGGCTACACCTATTCCGGCCATCCCGTCGCTGCTGCGGTCGCGCTGGAAAACCTGCGCATTCTGGAAGAAGAGAAAATCGTCGAGCATGTCCGCGACGTGGCCGCGCCCTATCTGAAACAGAAATGGGAGGCGCTGGCCGATCATCCGTTGGTGGGTGAGGCCAAGATCGTCGGCATGATGGCCTCGGTCGCGCTGACCCCGGACAAGGCCAGCCGCGCCAAGTTTGCGTCGGCGCCGGGCACCGTGGGCTATATCTGCCGCGACCGCTGCTTTGCCAATAACTTGATCATGCGCCATGTGGGCGACCGAATGATCATCTCTCCGCCGCTGATCCTGACCCCTGCGGATATCGACGAGATGTTTGTGCGGATCTACAAATCGCTGGATGAGGCTCAGGCAGAAATCATCGCGCAGGGGCTGATGAAGGCGGCGTCCTGACATTCTGACACTGGCCGGAGACGACCTAACGTCTCCGGTATCGCCGTGCGCAACCGCTATTTCTGCGCGATGGATTTGAGGCCAAGCAGGATGGCGGCGCCGATCATGAAGCCGCCGCCAGTGCGTTCGATCCAAACACGCGCGGTTCCTTTGAACCGCTTGGCAATCCAGCTTGCGCTGAACCCGTAGGCCGACAGAAACACGCCATCCATCGCGATATAGGTCGCGCTCAGGATCAGGAATTGTGGCCAGAAGGCACTGTCGGCAGAGATGAATTGCGGAAACAGAGCGGCAAAGAACACGACCGCCTTCGGATTGGCCGCCGAGGTCAGAAAGCCTTGCATCCACAGGGCTTTCAGGGATGCCTTGGGCCGGGCCTCATCCAGATGCGGATCGTCCGGCTTGGCGCGACGGATCATCATGAACCCAAGCCACAGAAGATAGGCAACACCCGCCCATTTGATGACGGCCAGCGCAGTGCCCGAGGCCGCAACGATGGCGGCCAAGCCCAGACCGGCGGCCAGCATCTGCAGCGCATTTGCGGTCAGGTCCCCTGCCGCCGTTGAGAGCGCACGTTTGAACCCATGTGCGCCGCTATTTGACAGCATCAGCAATTGGCTCGGTCCCGGGGTGCTCATCAATGCAAGCACCGTCAGGACGTAGATGGTCCAGGTTTCGATAGTCATGTGATCACCTTCTGCATCTCGCGAAGGCTATCACCAATTCCCTGAAACGCCAGCGCGCATTCACCTCAACCGTTCCAGCAACTTCAACGTCGGATACCCGTCCGGCAGCAACCCCTGCGCCAGTTGATAGGCCCGAACCGCATTGATCGTGTTCGGCCCGGTGCGCCCGTCGATGCCCTGCGTGTCGAACCCCGCATTGGTCAGGCGGGTTTGCAGCTCTTTCTTTTCGGTGAAACTGAGTATCCGATCCCCCCGAGGCCAGTCACTCTGAAACGGTGCGCGCCCGGCCAGACGTTCTGACAGGTGACCGATCCCGATCACATAGGCATCCGCGCCGTTATAGGCCTCAATCACGCGGAAATTGTCGAAGATCATCAGCGCCACGCCCTGCCCTCCGGCGGGCAGCAGGATTGCGGCCTGCCCGTAGTCGCGCACGGGTTTACCATCGCGCCCAACCACACCTCGGGCCGCCCAGTCCGACGGCATCAGAGTATAGTCCCGCTTGGCCGTGGCATAGTCGAACCCATCCGGCAGTCGTACCTCGACCCCCCAGGGCTGTCCTTCGGTCCAGCCATGTCGTGCCAGATAGGCAGCGGCAGAGGCCAGCGCATCCGTCGGATCGTCCGACCAGATATCGCGCCGCCCGTCGCCATCGAAATCGACGGCGTGGTCCAGATACGAGGTCGGCATGAACTGCGTATGCCCCATCGCCCCGGCCCAACTGCCGATCATCCGACCCGCGCTGACATCCCCGGCCTGAACGATCTGCAAGGCGGCGATCAACTGCGCCTCAAAGAACAACGCACGGCGGGCATCAAAGGCCAGAGTGGCAAGCGACCTTATGGTCTGGTTGTTGCCGCGATACGATCCGAAGGACGTCTCCAACCCCCAGATCGCCGTCACGACCTCTTTCTCGACGCCATACTGCGCCTCGATCCGGTTCAGCACCGCGCCGTGACGATCCAACGCCGCGCGTCCGTTGGCGATACGCGTGTCCGAGACGGCGCTGTCCAGATACTCCCAGATTGGCTTGCTGAACTCGGCCTGATTGCGGTCGCGCCGGATGACGTCCTTGTCGTATGTCAAACCCGCCAAGGCCCGGTTCAGAGTGGTCTGCGAGATGCCCTGATCCCGCGCCCGATCCCCGAACGCCCCCAGCCAGGCCTGAAACCGCGCGTTCCCTGCCGCCGACACCCGCACCACCTCAGCCGACGGCCGGGGCACCGGGCGAATTGACGTTGTCACCTCCGCCGAAGCTAATTGGATTTCGCCCTCCAATGGCCGAGACTCGGGCCTTGGAGACTGTTCTGTCGCTGACGCCTGCACGATGGATGCCCATAATGCGGCGGTCATGACGCCACCTACGCATTTACGCATTCCGTTTTTTCCTGATTACTGCTCAACCTCGAGGATAGCGCAAAATCAGGTATTCTCAAAGCGCTCAGCGCTCGTCCTCGCGCGCTTGTGCTTGGCGTTCGGCACGGATACGCGCAAGCACATCGCGCAGCATCGGCACGCGATTGGGGCGAAAGCTTTGATCCGTCACGGACATGTCGCGGATCCGGTCCAGCCGGAAGACGCGGAAATCCTGCCTGAGATGACACCAGCTGAGCAACACATTCGAGCGGTCCATATAAACAATGCTCAGCGGATCGACCCGCCTGCGGGTCTCATCGCCCTTGGCATCGGTATAGGCAAACTCGATCGTCCGCTCATCCCACGTCGCCTGCCGCAGCTCGGCGACCTCGATCGTCGGCGCGGGTGGACGCGCAAATCGCGTCGCGGCCAGCACCGCGTGGCTAAGCCTGTGAGACTGGCGTGGCGGCAACCGCCCCTGCAACTTGCGTAATGCGGCGCTGGCGGCCTCTGACAGGGCCGGATCGCCGATCACCTGCACTTCGCGCAGGCCCAGAACCAGGGCCTCAAGCTCGTCATCGGTGAAGCCAAGCGGCGGCAGAGTTGCATCTTCAATCAGGGTGAATCCGAACCCGGCCTCGCCGTCGATAACGGCCCCAAGGCCGCGTAACGCATCAATGTCCCGATGAATCGTGCGCGGCGACACGCCCAGATCCTCGGCCAGTTGCACCGAGGTTTTCGGGGACGGGCCAGAACGCAGGGCTTGCATCAATTGGAACAGGCGGGCGGTGCGGGACATGATGTATCCTAACTTACCCCTAATGCCAGAAACTGTCATCAGGTGCGTCTAGGGTCTGGCCATCCCCAATGACGGAGCCACAGATGCTGACCCTACTGACCTTCCCCTCGGCCTTTGGCGTGTTCAGCGCCAGCCCGTTCTGCGTGAAAACCGCGCTGATGCTGCAGCACTCCGGCCAAAGCTGGCAGCGATCCGACATGCTGGACCCCCGCAAGATGCCGCACCAGAAACTGCCCGTCCTTCGCACGCCTGAACGGCTGATGCCCGACAGCGACCTGATCCGCGAATGGCTGGAGCATCAGGGCGCCAATTTCGATCAGGGCCTGACGGATGTGGAAAAGGCACAGTCCCGCGCGTTGATCCGAATGGTTGAGGAACACCTGTATTTCCACATCGTTTTGGATCGCTGGGGCAATGATCAGGTCTGGCCCATCCTGCGCGAGATGTTCTTTGACGGAATCCCGGCACTGATCCGCAAACCGGCCTCGAACGCGATCCGCAAATCCGTTCTGAAGGGGATCAGGACCCAAGGCATTGGCCGCTTTTCCCTGAACGAACGTCTGGACAGGGTCGAACGCGATCTTGAGGCGATCTCGGCCTATCTGTGGCAATCGCCGTTTCTGCTGGGCGAACGCCCGACGGCGGCGGACATGAGCGTTGGGCCCATGCTGGCCGCGATGCGTGCCACCCCTGCCGATACCCCCCTGACCCGTCGGATCAAACAGGATAACCTGCTCAACAGCTATGTGGATCGGATGGAACAGGCAGTACCGCTGGCATGACACAGTTCGAGGACCCCGCCGTCGCCGCAGCCTTCGCGGCCTTGCCACCAGAGACCCGCGCCGGTGCGTTTGCCTTGCGCAATCTGATCCTTGAGACGGCCAGCGACCTGCCCAGCGCGCAACCGCTGCAAGAGGCGCTGCGCTGGGGTCAGCCTGCGTATCTGGCGCCCAAGGGCTCGACCATTCGGCTGGGCGGGCACAAATCCGCGTGCTTTGCCCTGTTCGTGCATTGCCAAAGCCGGTTGATGGGTGATTTCACCAGCGCCTTTCCGGGTGAAGATCGGATCGACGGAAATCGCGCGGTTCTGTTCGATGACGTGGGCCAGATCGATCCGACCCGCCATGGCTGGCTGATCGCGCGGGCGCTAACCTATCGCGTTACAGCGAAAGGCAAATGAAAAGCGATACGACATTTTCCTGAAACGCAGTATCACCTCTGACGGCGTTTGCGTTCGACCTTGCGCTTGATCTTGTCCTTCTTGCGCTTGGTGCTGACCGCCTTGCGCCTTGCACCGCGTTTGGCGGGGCCGCGCCCGCGCGGCAGGGCCTGATCGTCGATGGACAGCAGTTCCAGTTCCAGCCCACCTGTCACCGGCGTCGCTTCGGTCAGTCGCACGGTGACGCGTTGGCCAATCGCGATGATCAGCCCGGTGTCCGAGCCCATCAGCGTTCCGGCTTCGCGGTCGAAATGAAAGAATTCACGCCCCAGCGAACGTACAGGCACCAGACCATCCGCGCCGGTTTCGTCCATCTTCACAAAGGCCCCGAAGCGCGCGATGCCGCTGATCCGACCCGAGAACTCATTGCCCACACGTTCGCTGAGATACGCGGCCAGATAGCGGTCGGTCGTGTCACGTTCCGCCATCATCGAACGCCGTTCCGTGTCCGAGATATGGGTGGCGGTTTCGTCGAGCCTTGCGATCTCATCCTCGGTCAGCCCGTCCTTGCCCCAGCCATGGGCCGAAATCAGCGCGCGGTGCACGATCAGGTCGGCATAGCGGCGAATGGGCGAGGTGAAATGCGCATAGTTGCGCAGCGCCAGCCCGAAATGGCCGAAATTCTCGGGGTTGTAATAGGCCTGCGCCATGGATCGCAGGGTGGTGAGGTTGATCAGTTCCGCATCCTCGGTCCCGGCAGCCGCATTCAGCAGCGTGTTCAGATGGCGGGTTTGCAGCACCTGACCCTTCGCCAGATTCAGACCAGCCGCCTGCGCCGTTTCCCGTAAGCTTGCCAGCTTTTCGGGCGCGGGTTCTTCGTGCACCCGGAACAGCAGCGGACGGCGCTTGGCGATCAGGGTCTCGGCGGCGGCGACATTGGCGAGGATCATGAACTCCTCGATCAGCTTATGCGCATCCAACCGGTCGCGGAACGCCACGCTGGTGACCTCGCCGGTGTCGGAGAGGACAATCTTGCGCTCGGGCAGGTCCAACTCCAACGGCTGCCGCACCGCCCGCGCCTTTTTCAGCACGGCATAGGCTGCATAGAGCGGTTTCAGCACCGTCTCCAGCAGTGGCCCGGTGCGGTCGTTGGGGGTGCCGTCAATGGCCTCCTGCACCTCGGCGTAATGCAGCGACGCAGCCGAGCGCATCAGGCCGCGCACGAAGCTGTGGCCGATCTTGTTGCCATCCGCGTCGATCTGCATCCGCACGGCGATACAGGCGCGCGGGACGCCTTCGTGCAGGGAACACAGATCGCCAGACAGACGATCCGGCAGCATTGGCACCACACGGTCGGGGAAATAGCTGGAATTGCCCCGCTTGCGCGCCTCGCGGTCCAGCGCGGTGCCGGGCTGCACATAGGCGGCGACATCGGCGATGGCGACCCAGACCACATACCCGCCGGGGTTCTTGGGGTCGTCATCGGCATGGGCATAGCAGGCGTCGTCATGATCGCGCGCGTCCGAGGGGTCGATGGTCAGCAGCGGCATGTCCCGCAGATCCTCGCGGCCCTTCAGGCCAGCGGGTTTGGCCTTGTCGGCCTCATCGATCACCTTATCGGGGAAATCGTCGGGGATGCCATGCTGATGGATCGCAATCAGTGAAACAGCCTTGGGGGCCGTAGGGTCGCCCAGCCGCTCGACGATCCGCGCACGGGGCAGGCCCATGCGGTTCTTGGGGCCGGCCTGTTCGGCTTCGACCAATTCGCCGTCCTTGGCCCCATGCACCGCACCTTCGGGCACCAGCCATTCGGTCGAACCGGCCTTGTCGATGGGCACGATCCGCCCGCCCTCGGCCCCTTTGCGGAAGATGCCGACGATCTTGCGCGGGTTGGTTCCGATGCGGCGGATCAGGCGCGCCTCGTAATTGTGGTCTTCCTCATGCACCACGGTCAGGCGGGCCAGAATGCGGTCGCCTTCGCCCAGCGCCGGATCGCTGGCGCGGGTGATCAGTAGCACGATGGGCTCGACCCCCTCGCCATGCCACTCCAGCGGGCGCGCAAACAGGTCGCCATCGGCATTGGGGGCCTTCACCTGCAACACGCTGACCGGTGGCAGGCGATCCGGGTCGCGATAGCTGCGCTTGCGCTTTTCCAGATGCCCCTCGGCCTCAAGTTCCTTGAGGATGCGTTTCAGGTCGATCCGATCCGCGCCCTTGATGCCAAAGGCCTTTGCGATATCGCGTTTCGAGGTCAGGGTGGGGTTCGCCGAGATCCAGTCCAGGACCTCCTGCTTGGTGGGGATGCGAGTCATGATCCCGGCCTAGCACGGGGACGCGACCGCGTCATGACCAAAAACATCAGCGATCGAGATCGGCCACCGTATCCACATCATGCAACTGGTCCAGCAGCGCCACCCGGCAACCGGGGACCGAGGCCAGCGTGTCCGCCAATGTGTGCTCGCTGGACCAGCGCACGTCGCGAAACAGCCCCGGCGGCAGCGCCCCATAGCGTTGCGCGCCGACCAGCCAATAGCCGCCATCAGGGGCCGGACCGAATACCATCTGCGCGCGCCCCAGCGCCCCGAACGCCCGCGCAATATGCCCACGCGAGATACCGGGAATATCCGCGCCTATCAGACATACCGGCCCTTTGGGCATCCCGCGCAGCATCCGCCCCATGCGGTCACCCAGATCACCCCGCCCCTGCGCCGCACGCGGCAGGTCAGCGGGCCAGATGCGGCTGGTCAGCCCCTCGCGATCCGGAGACACCGCCAGAACGATCTGCCAGCGCGGGTCCCGCAGCCGCCGGATCAGCGCCCGTGTCTGATGCCGGAACCACCACGCCGCGCCGACCATGCCGATATCGCGCCCCAGCCGCGTCTTGACGCGCCCCGGATGGGGCTCCTTGACCATGATGACCAGAGTGCGCTGCATGGCTTAGGCAAAATAATCCGTCAGAATGCGCGTATAGATCGCCTTGAGCTGTTCGATCTGGGCCACCTCGACGCATTCGTCCACCTGATGCATGGTGCGGCCCACCAGCCCGAACTCGACCACCGGGCAGTGGTTCTTGACGAACCGCGCGTCCGAGGTGCCGCCGGTCGTCGACATCTCAGGCTGCAAACCCGTCTCCGCCTCAACCGCCTGCGCCACCAAGTCGGACAAAGGACCGGGCGGGGTCAGAAAGCTTTCGCCCGAGATTTTGATTCTGGTCTCAACCTCAACGCCATTTTCTTCGGCCGCACGCGCGGCCTCAGCTTTCAGCCAGTCACTCAGGCCCGTGCCGGAATGCAGGTCGTTGAAGCGGATATTGACGGTGCCACGGCATTGCGCCGGGATGACATTTGTTGCGGGGTTGCCGGTGTCGATTGTGACCACGGCCAGCGTCGAGGCATCGAAATGGTCACTGCCTTGGTCCAGTTCATGACTGGCCAGACGGTCCATCAGCCGCGCCATCGCGGGCAGAGGGTTCTTCGCCCGGTGCGGATAGGCGGAATGGCCCTGTACGCCCGTCACGGTGAACCACGCGGTCATCGACCCGCGCCGCCCGATCTTCATCATCTCGCCCATTGTGTTCGGACAGGTGGGTTCGCCGACCAGACAAACGCTCATCCGTTCGCCGACCTGATCCATATGATCAAGCAGGGCGGTGGTGCCATCCAGCGCATCGGCCTCTTCATCGCCGGTTATGGTCAGGATGATCGCGCCATCCGGCGGCGTGTCGCGTACGAAATCCACGGCGGCAGCAGCAAAGGCGGCAACGCCAGATTTCATGTCCGTTGCGCCGCGCCCATACATCACCCCGCCCTGAACCTCGGCCCCGAAAGGTGGTTTGGTCCAGGCGGAGTCGTCGCCAACGGGAACCACATCGGTATGGCCGTTGAATCCAAATGTTCGTGCATGTCCTTTGGCCCCCCAACGGGCGAACAGGTTGCTGATCCCACCGCGATCCACTCGGGTGCATTCGAACCCTGCATCCGACAAAAGACCCTGTAACAGGACCAATGCACCGCCTTCGGCAGGTGTGACCGATGGGCAACGGATCAGGTCCGCCGTCAATTGAACTGGATCGGTCATTTAAGGGCCTCTTTGGTGGTGGTGCGCTCAGGTTCGTGCACAGATTCAACGAATTGGCCGGATTGCCAACCCCAATCCGCAATTTTCACAGTGACGAACACGCAACGTATCGACCTGAGACGCCAATAAATCATGGTGCTTTACCCCGGGACGTGCTTGCCGCCATGCACACATTCGCGTTACAGGGCCGCGAAACAGGTGAATTGACCATGAAGCGCGCATTCTACGCCCTGATCTGCCTGACTTTCGCCGTTCTCGCACAGCAAAGCCTGGCACAAACGCTGAATGTCACAACCGTGACCCGACCGCCGTTTTCCTATGTGGAGGACGAGGCCGAGACCGGATTCTCGATGGACCTGCTTGCGGCGCTGGCCGAGGCGCTGGACTGGGACTACACGGTATCCCGGGTCGAAGGTTTTTCGGACATGCTGGGCGCGGTTCGGGACGGGTCTGCGGATCTGGCGATTGCCAATATCTCGATCACCGCGATGCGCGAAACCCAGATGGATTTCAGCCAGCCGATCTTTGAGGCCGGATTGCAGATCATGGTGCCCTCGGACGCGGTGCGCAGGCCATCACTGCTGCAGGCCCTGCTGTCGACCGAGCTGTTCATTGCCATTGGCCTGGCCTTTGCCATCCTTCTGGGCGGCGGCATGCTGATGTGGGGGTTTGAGCGGCGCGCACAGCCCTATTTCGACCGCAAACTGAATGAGGCATGGTTCCCATCCTTCTGGTGGGCGCTGAATCTGGTGGTGAATGGCGGGTTTGAGGAACGGATGCCGCGCACGCCCTTCGGCCGGATTCTGGGCGTTGTGCTGGTCGTCTCGTCCCTGTTCATCGTGTCAGTCTTCACCGCCCGGATCACCAGCGTCATGACGGTGGACGCGATCACCGGCAATGTGAATTCGGTCAATGACCTCTACGGCAAGAATGTCGGCACCATCACGGGCTCGACCGCCGCCAGTTTCCTGACCCGACGCGAGATTGAATTCACCGGTTACACCGGGCTGGATCAAATGCTCGAAGCATTCAAGGCCGAAGATCTGGACGCGGTCGTGTTCGACGCGCCCATCCTGTCCTACTTCGCCGCCCATGAAGGTCGCCGCATTGCCAGCATGACCGGAGGCATCTTCCTGCGGGAGAACTATGGCATTGCCTTCCCGACCGGTTCGCCCCTTGTCGAAGAGGTCAATCAGGCGCTGTTGGCCCTGCGCGAAGACGGGACCTATGACGAGATTTACCGCAACTGGTTCGGGATGCAGAACTAAGGCAAGTCTGCTTTACGGCTGCGCGTCACCTTCGAAAAACGGCGTCATCTGCGCGACGATCACCGCATTCTCATCCAGCGCCCGCTGCATCAGGGCACGTTCGTCCGGATCAATGTCGTGGCCCTGCGCCTCGCGCTCGGCCAGCGTGCCATAGCCCGTGACATCCAGAGGCGCGGTATCTGCCTGTTTCAGGATCGCCACGGTTTCGCGCACCGCCTCGGCCTCATCCACGCCGCTGGCAAAGCACATCAGGGCCGCCCCGGTCGCCCCGTCAGGCAATCCGTCGCCGTCCTTGCGACCGATTTGGACCAACAGGGTATAGACTTGCTGACGCGAAGGTTTCTTTTGCTTTTCCATGCAACGGGCCATAGCCGCGCGCCCGCCTACGGTCAAGCAGCCGGGAATTGCGCGCGGGCATTCCGGCGTCCATAGTGCCAAAACACAGCCCGTTGCCAATTGCAGAGGACTTTCGATGCCCTATCCCGATTTTATTACAGCCTTCCCAAGCCTCGACATTCCCTTCCCCGAGGACGTGGTGCAAACCGCCGTCATCCGGTCTGATGCGGGCCTGGTGGCGTTCTTCACGTTCCTTAAGGATTTTGAACTGCCCGCACACTCGCACAAAGCGCAGTGGGGCACGATTATCGAGGGCGAGGTTGAATTGACCATCGGCGGCGAAACCAGAACATACGGTCCCGGCGACAGCTATTCGATCCCTTCGGGCGTCGAACATGGCGGCAAGATCAAGGCCGGTACGCGGGCCATTGATGTGTTTGAAGAACCGGATCGCTATCCGATCAAGGGATAGGCAGGCAACAAAAAAGGGCTGCGGCACGCGCCACAGCCCTTTTGCACGTAAGCGGACGCTTTAGTCCCGCAGCAACTCGTTGATGCCGGTTTTCGAGCGGGTCTTTTCGTCCACCCGCTTCACGATCACTGCGCAATACAGGCTGATGTTGTTCTTCGACGGCATCGAACCCGCCACAACAACCGAGTAGGGCGGCACTTCGCCATAGGTCACCTCGCCGGTTTCGCGGTCCACGATCTTGGTGGATTTGCCGATGAACACACCCATCCCCAGAACCGAGCCTTCGCGGACGATACAGCCCTCGACCACCTCGGACCGCGCGCCGATAAAGCAGTTGTCTTCGATGATGGTCGGACCGGCCTGCATCGGTTCCAGCACGCCGCCAATACCGACGCCACCCGACAGGTGCACGTTCTTACCGATCTGCGCGCAGGACCCGACGGTGGCCCAGGTGTCAACCATGGTGCCCTCGTCCACATAGGCACCCAGATTCACGAAGGACGGCATCAGCACCACGCCCGGCGCGACATAGGCCGATTTGCGGACCACGCAGTTCGGCACGGCGCGGAAGCCAGCGGCTTTCCACTGGTTCTCACCCCAACCGGCGAACTTGCTGTCCACCTTGTCCCACCAGCCACCGGCCTGCGGGCCGCCCGACTGGATTTCCATGTCCTTGATGCGGAAGCCCAGCAGAACCGCCTTCTTGGCCCACTGGTTCACATGCCAGTCGCCGCTTTCCAGCTTTTCGGCCACACGCAGCGATCCGCTGTCCAGTGCGTTCAGCGTATCCTCGATGGCTTCGCGCTGTTCGCCGGTGGTTGCGGGCGAGATGGTATCGCGGGCCTCCCATGCGGCTTCGATGGCGGCTTCCAGTTGCGCATTGGACATTGGGCGTCTCCCTAGAGAATCTGTTCGTGTCGGTGTGGCCTATACGCAAGCCGGACCCACGGCGCAATGCGACGAACGCGGGTCTTTTTGCGTCCAATCCGCGCTATCCTCAGCTTGAGCGGCGAATATGCCGGATCAGAATGGCCGTTGCCGCGCCCGTATCCTTGCGCTTCAGGGCCTGCACGATGGACAGGTGGTCCTTGTCCACACGCTGCGTCCATTTGGGGCGCCAATGGGCAAACAGATGCCGGGCGCTGGCGATGTGCAGGTCATCGATGGTGTGCAACAGGCGCGGCAAACCGCAGGGCGTCAGGATTGCACGGTGAAAGGCGCGATTGCGGGCCTCCCATTCCGGCATGGTTTCAGCGTCATCGCAGGCAATACGAGCCGCCTCGATCCGGTCCAGATCAGTGGGCGACATGTTCTGCGCCGCCTGCTGCAGGGCAAGCGGTTCCAGCGCCACGCGCATCTCGATCACTTCGCGTATTTCAGCGGGATCCAGAACCGAGACACGCATCCCCCGTCTGGGCTCGCTGTGGGCCAGCCCGTGCGCCTGAAGCCGCAGCAGCGCTTCGCGCACCGGCACGTGGCTGGTGTCAAAGGATTTGGCGATGTGGTCCTGACGCAATTTCTCACCGGCGCTTAAAGCCCCGGTGATGATCTGCTGGCGCAAGTTTTCATAAATTGTGTCGGCAATCGTGGCGTTCATAGATTATCGATAAAATCGTCAACGCCTGTCCACAAGCCGATAATTCACGCCGCAAACGGATCGGGGGCGATATTTCCACCGCAAACCAGAACCGCCACGCGTTCCCCCGGTTCCGGCTGATACGCACCCGACATCAGGGCTGCCAAGGCCGCTGCCCCTGCGGGTTCAACAAGGATGCGATGGGCCTGCCACAAGGCGCGTTGTGCGTCGGAAATCGCCTGATCCGAGACCAGAACCGAGGGCATCCCCTGCGCCAGATCAAAACAGATCGATCCAATCCGCCGCGCGCCCAGCGCGTTGGCCGCGATCCCGGAGACCGACACGTCCACCGGCTTACCCGCCTCTAAAGCCGCGTTTAGCGCGCAGGAGGTTTCCGGCTCAACCGCCACAACCTTGCGCGCGCCCTGAAACCACGCCAACGCCCCGGCAATCAGGCCGCCGCCGCCAACAGCGATCAGGACGGTATCAGCCTGCAAACCTTGCGCGTCCCATTCCGCAAAGCACGTCCCCTGCCCGGCCACAGTCGCTGGTGCGTCATAGGCGTGGATCTGCATCGCGCCGGTCTGTTCCTCATGCTCCTGCGCCATGGTCAGGGCATTGGCGTATTCACCCGGCACCACGCTCAGATCCGCGCCGATCTGTTCGATCAGGGCGATCTTGGACGGGCCGGCCAGTTCCGGCACGAAAATCTTGGCCGGATGGCCCAGCGCCCGCGCGGCATAGGCCGCCGCCGCCCCGTGATTGCCGCCCGAAGCCGCCACAACGCCCGCCTGCGGCACATCCGTGCTGAGCAGCGTGTTGAACGCCCCCCGCGCCTTGAAGCTGCCGGTGTGCTGCATATGCTCCAGCTTCATTTCAACCGAATAGCCGGGAATGTGGCTTTCCATCACCGGGGTCACCTGTGCATGTCCGTCGATCCGACTGGCTGCCGCCTGAATTTCCGTCTTCCAATCCATTCTTGTCTTTCCGTGACTGGCACTCTGCCCGCGAACCCTATAGCTGTTTGTCAAACACGCAAGCAGGGATCGATCAACGATGAGAGAAGACCGCCACAGCCCGTTCCGCGATGCGCAGACCGACCGCTCGACCGCGAGCGAGGTGCCGGATACGCCGCAGACGCGCTCACCCGCCTATCGCCTTGCCTTCGCCGATGAGGAATTTCTGTGCCGGGATGAGCTGCGCCCGGTGCGCCTGCAGCTGGAGCTGCTGAAACCCGAGATGATCATGAGCGAACGTCAGATCACCTCGACCATCGTCATGTTCGGCGGCGCGCGTATTCCGGAACCGTCGCAAAAGCACACGGCACGAACCGAAACGCTGGCCGGGCTGTCCGAGTATTATAACGAGGCACGCGAGTTTGCCCGGCTGATGACCGAGAAATCGAACGAGACAGGCTGCCGCGAGAATGTGATCGTCACCGGCGGTGGCCCCGGCGTGATGGAGGCCGGAAACCGGGGCGCGCAGGATGCAGGCGGCTGTTCCATCGGGTTGAACATCGTCTTGCCGCATGAACAGGCCCCGAACCTGTATGTGACGCCCGAGCTCAGCTTCAATTTCCACTATTTCGCGATCCGCAAGATGCATTTCCTGATGCGCGCCCGCGCCATCACCATCTTCCCCGGCGGCTTTGGCACCATGGATGAGTTGTTCGAATCCCTGACCCTGATCCAGACGGGCCGGATGGACCGCGTGCCTTTCCTGCTGTTCGGCCGCGAATTCTGGGAAAAGGTCATCAACTGGGAAGCCCTTGCCGATGCAGGCACCATCTCGGACGAAGATCTGGACCTGTTCCGCTTTGTCGATACCGCGCAAGAGGCGGTCGAGATCATCGAGAACTGGGAACCCGCCCCACCCCGCGACGCAATTCCGGGGCGCTGAGTCATGGCACCGAAGATCTCAGAAATGCTGCACCTGCGCGGCAACGCCCTGAACGCAGGTGAGCCGGTGGCCCTGCCGCTGACCCAAAGCAGCATGTATCACCTGCCGGGGCCAACAGATGGTCTGGCCACCTATGGCCGTGTGGACAATCCCACGTGGGTCCAATTGGAACATGTGCTGTCGCATCTGGAAGACGCGCCTTGCCTTAGCTTTCCGTCGGGCATGGCGGCGATCTCAGCGGCGCTGTTCGCGACCGTTCAGGCCGGATCGCGGCTGTTGATCCCTTCGGACGGCTATTACGTCACGCGTCTGCTGTCGGATCGGTTCCTCTCACGCCTCGGTGTTGAGGTCGAAGAACGCGCGACGACGGCTTTTGCCGAAGGTGGTTTTGCCGGGTTCGATGTGGTGTTTGTCGAAAGCCCCTCGAACCCCGGTCTGGACATGATCGACCTGAAAGCGGTTGCCGAACAGGTACGCGCCGCCGGTGGGGTGACCATCGCCGACAACACAACCCTGACACCGCTGGGCCAGCGCCCGTTGGATCTGGGCATCGACGTGGTTGTGTCATCCGACACCAAGGCGATGGGCGGGCATTCCGATATGCTGATGGGCCATGTGGCCAGCCGTAATTCGCAGATCATGGAACGGGTCGAGGAATGGCGGACGGTGTCCGGGTCAATCCCCGGCCCGCATGAGGCTTGGCTGCTGCATCGCGGGTTGGAAACTCTGGATGTGCGCTTTGACCGCATGTGCAACTCGGCGCAGGTGCTGGCGGAGCGGTTGGCGGAGCATCCGAAGGTGAAACAAGTTCGCTATCCGGGCCTGCCAGACGACCCCGCGCACGCCTTGGCGCAGGCTCAAACGGCGCGATTCGGGTTCCTGTTGTCCCTGACGTTGGGCAGCGAAGCGCAGGCCGAAGCCTTCATCAACACCTGCCCCTTGCTGCGCCCCGCAACCTCATTCGGAGGCGTTCACAGCTCGGCCGAGCGCCGCGCCCGCTGGGGCGATGACGTCGATCCAGCGTTCATCCGCCTCTCTGTTGGCTGCGAGCCAGTCGAGGAGCTGTGGCAAGCCATCGAGGCCAGCCTGAACGCGCTGTGATTACTTTTTAGGTTCGCGCAGTTCTTTGAACACATAGATCGGCAGCACGATACTGCCGATCAGCGCGCCCAGCCAGACCAGCAGCGTCGCCGCCAGCAGGTTCGAGATACCGCCAATGGTCAACCCAGCCGTGATCCAATCGGTCACCAGCAGGCCCACGAAGGTCACGATCAGCGCGATCCCGCCTTTCAGCGCGGGCGCTTTCTTTTCCCCAAGTTTCAGGATCAGCGGCTCGGCCACCACCTGAACCAGGGTGAAGACGATCACCACAACGATGAACGACAGCGGCTTGATCGAAAACCCGGACAGCAGCAGCACAGCCAACAACAACCCAAGAGCATTCCCGGCCAGCAGGGCCAGAGCGGATTTGATTCTGCGCGACATGGGGTGGCCTCCGTCAAGCGACATTTAAAAACATGCAGATGTTAACAGGTTTGCACGAAATGAAGAAGCAATTCAATCGTCTCTTCCTTTTGGGCCCTTGAAATCGCATGATAAAACGCAACCACCCTGTTCTGACCGAACTGTGAGAGAGGTGAGATGAGCGACGATCCCTATTCCGTCCTTGGTGTAGCAAAGGACGCAACTGCCGCCGAGATCAAGAAAGCCTATCGGCGCATCGCCAAGGAATGCCACCCGGACCTGAAACCCGGCGACGCAGAGGCCGAGGCCAAATTCAAAGCCGCCGCCGCAGCCTATGACCTGCTGAAAGACCCCGAAACGCGCGCACGCTATGACAACGGCGAAATTGACGCTTCGGGTCAGGAACGGCCGCAGCAGCAATACTACCGGGACTACGCCGAAGCAGCGGGCAACCCCTATCGCGGGCGTCAGGCGGATCCGGACGACATGTCCGACATCTTCGCCGAATTCATGCGGGGACGCGGCGGTTTCGGTGGCCAACGCACGCAGGAATTTCACGCGCCGGGGCACAATCTGAATTATACGCTCGAGATCGGATTTCTGGATGCCGTCTTTGGTGCCAGCCAAAAGCTGACCCTGCCGGATGGGGACCGGATCGAGGTCAAGATCCCCACCGGTATCACCGACGGCCAAACGATCCGCCTGCGGGGTAAGGGCGCTCCGGGCTATGGTGAAGGGCCGCCGGGCGATGCTTTGGTGACGGTCTCGGTCGCCAAACATCCGGTGTTTGACCGTCAGGGTGACGACATCCACATAACGTTGCCGATCACTATTGATGAGGCCATTCTGGGCGGCAAAATCCCGGCCCCCACCATAGATGGTGGCGTGAACGTCAATGTGCCCGCAGGCACGAGCAGCGGCAAAACCCTGCGGCTGCGCGGCAAAGGGGTGAAGAAACGCGGCTCATCTGACCGAGGTGATCAGCTGATCGAACTGACCATCGCAATGCCCGGTACGATTGATGAAGAATTGAAGACATTCATGGAGACCTGGCGCGACACGCACCGCTATGATCCGCGGAAAGGAATGCCGTCATGACCCTGACCGAAAAGGAACTGATCGAGACCATCTCGCGCCTTACATCGGACCGTCTGACCGAGTATCTGGCGGCCGAAATCGTGATCCCCGAACAATCGGATCAGGGGCTGGTCTATCACAGCATCGACGTCGCCCGGCTGGAACTGGCCTGCGAGCTGCACGAGCAATACGATATGGAAGCGGACGCGCTGTCGGTGATGATCTCTCTGATCGACCAGATGCACGGTTTGCGCGCGGAACTGCGCGAGGTGCTGAACGCGGTTCGAGCACAACCCGAACCCGTCCGCCAGCAATTGATCGAGGTTATCGGAACGGCTCGGTTCCGACGCGGCTAACGGGCGGACCCGCCGTCGCACCGTCAACAGGCGATGCGATTGCTATTCGCCGGTCTGATACTCTTCGGGCACATAAAAGGTGTAATCGCGCTCGGCGACCTGCTCGTGACAATCATGGCAATAGGCCACTGCATTGGCGCGGAATCCCATCGTGTCGCCAAACAAAGAGCCATCCGGCAGAACCATGATATAGCGCCAATCCGCCATGTCGGGATCTGTACCAGCGGCCAGTTTTTCCATCACGAACATCGCACCGGGAAAGATCTTCCCCTCATCCGTGACGGTCATGCTGTCCTTGGCCAGCACGGACCCCACCGGCAGAACCTCGCCTTCCTGCAAGGTCCCGTAATTATGCGCCATCCTGTTGGCATAGCTGTTCACGAACCGCTGCCCATGGGTGGCCGAGATATAGGGCGCATCGTTAAACAGCGGCCAGCTTTGGTAATTGCGCAGCAGATCCAGCTGTGCCGCCGCATAGCCACGCGCCATCCGCTTCGCCAAGGACTTGTAGACAGCGTTGGCCTCGTCCTTGCTCAACTCGGCGGGGTTTTCGATTGCGATATGGGCATCCTGTTCGTCGGCCTGCGTCTGGCCCACAAAAATCAGAAGCGAAGCCGAAATAATAAGAACGGTCTGAAATCTATTGCTGAAAACTGTATTCATAACTTGGCCTACCTGAAAAACAGTTCGCTTGCGCATCGGGACTTACATTAATCCACATAGCGAACATCAATCATCCTGCCAGAACCGGTCCGTCCACCTCACCGTTTCGTGCACAAAGGTGAGCCCCAAATCCGAAACCCGGGCAGGACAAACATAACAAATTTTGCATGCAAAAAACAGAAGCCGAAATGTTAAGATTTCATCTTCAACCGTCGGCTGAGCAGATGCCTTAGCTGTTCAACCCAGCCTCGGCCTCGATCTGTTTGCGCGACTTGCGGGCGCGTTCTGTGGCCGATTTCAACTGACCGCAGGCCGCCATGATATCCTCGCCCCGCGTCTTGCGGATCGGTGAGGCATATCCGGCCTGATAGATGATGTTCGCAAAGGCCCGGATACGGTTGTTCGAGCTGCGCTTGTAGGGCGCGCCGGGCCATTCGTTGAACGGGATCAGGTTGATCTTGGCCGGAATCTTGTGCCGCTTGATATGGTCGATCAGACGGTGCGCATCCTCGTCACTGTCATTCACGCCATCCAGCATCACATATTCGAACGTGATCCGTTCCGAGTTCGAGGCATTCGGATAGCTGGCCAGCGCCTGCAGCAATTCCTCGATGTTCCAGCGCTTGTTGATCGGCACCAGCACGTCGCGGGTCTCATCGGTGGTTGCATGGAACGAAATCGCCAGAAGGCAACCGATTTCCTCGGCCGTGCGTGCGATTTCAGGCACCACTCCGCTTGTCGACAGGGTGATCCGGCGGCGCGACAGGGAAATGCCTTCGGGGTCCATGGCGATCTTCATCGCATCACGGACATTTTCAAAATTATATAGCGGTTCACCCATGCCCATCAGAACGATGTTCGACAGCAGGCGCGTTTCGTCCTTGGGCGCGCCGGGGGTGGGCCATTCCTCAAGATCGTCGCGGGCCATCATCACCTGACCGACAATTTCCGCCGCCGTCAGATTGCGCACCAGTTTCTGCGTGCCGGTATGGCAAAAGGAACAGGTCAGCGTGCACCCGACCTGAGACGAGATACACAGCGTGCCGCGATCATCCTCGGGGATATAAACCACCTCGACCTCATGCCCGCCCGCGATGCGGCACAGATATTTGCGTGTGCCGTCCTCGGACACCTGACGGGTCACGACCTCGGGGATTTCTATCACGAAATGCTCGGCCAATTGCGCGCGATAGGCTTTGGCCAGATTGGTCATTTCACCAAAATCGCGCACGCCCCATTGATAGATCCACTGCCAGATCTGCCCGGTGCGCATCTTGGCCTGCTTTTCGGGTGTACCATGTTCGATCAGCACCTCGCGCAGCTGGTCGCGGGTCAGACCGACAAGGTTCACCTTCCCCTCGGGCAGTTTACGGGGGATGGTCATGACGTCTTGAGTGATCGGCGCTTTGGGCGACATGTGGCTGTCTCAACGGATTCTGGCTTGGGATGCGCCTCTATATAGGATCGCGCGCAAAGATCAAAAGGAATCGTCAATCCCGGTCTCCTGCTTTTTTTGACGCGCCCAGATACAGTTCGGCCGCACCGGGATGAGCGATGCGGCCGATTTCGTTTTCCGATACCGGATGAGCCGGTCAGAAGCTTGCAGGCAGGATGTTACAATCCGCTGCATCCAGGGTTTTCACCGGATCTTCCGGTCCACATTGCTCGCCGGACACCGGATAGGTGTCGCTTGATTTCTCACATGCGCTCAGCACCGCAGCGGCGGCGATCATAAGGGCGACAATGGACTTGTTCAGCATTCGAAAGCTCCTTTTTTTCCTCTGAACCGATTAGTTCAGAAAACGGAGTAACCTGCTTTGATACGGATCAAATTCGAATATGTACGTTACGTAAAGCGGGCGTATTTTGAGCCAAAAAGAAACCCCGCCGAAAGACGGGGTTACCTATATCTGAATTTAGAGTGGGTCAGTTGGTGCAACGCTTTTCGGCGTCTTCGATCGCTGCGGTAAAGCCCAGCAATGAAAATGTGTCCTTGGTCTGCGTTCCCCGCTCCGACCGTGCGGTTAGCACCGCCTCGGTGCCGCGCTTCATGGCGGTGACGATCTTGGCATCGTCGGCCGCTGTTGCGGGCCAGGCCCATTCGCCTTCGGTGAACAATTCGAACTCGCTGCCATCTACGTTCAGGTTCACGGTCGACCCTGCCGCAAACGGATAGCCACCGGTAAAGGTCACCTGACCTTTGACCTCGGCATTGGGGCGATAGAACACGAATAGCAGGATGTCGCTGCGACGGACCGAAACCACACGCCCGCCACGGGTATTCACCGTTTCTTTGGGGGCGGACACGCTCCAACATTCGGTGGGATCATCCTCGACAAAAACGCTCCAATCCGTTTTTGCCGCTACGCGATTTGTGCTTGTCGCCTGTTGAGCGATTGCAGTCGTGGCCATCCCCGCCACGCACAGGCCCGCGATCACGCGGACGAGCATTGATCCCATTTGTCCAGCCTCCTAGCTCGACCTTCTACCTCATACCCATCAGAATGCGTCGCGAACCCTGCCGGTTCGTCTTGGAAAAGTTGCGCATCCCGATGATTGCCGACATACACACACTAACGCAGGTTTCGCCACAGGCGAAAGGGCGATTGGCAGAATTTTGCGCATAAATCCGGAGGTCAAGATGACTCAGCCCATCCCGATGACAGAACTGTGGCGTGGTCCCCTGCTGGAAAGTCTGCATCTGGGTCATGCGGTGGTCTGTGACGATACCGGGCAGATCGTGCAAAGCTGGGGCGATCCAAATGCGGTGATCTATCCGCGATCCTCGGCCAAGATGATTCAGGCACTTCCCTTGATTACGTCGGGCGCTGCCGCGAAGTACGGATTGAACTCAGAGCATCTGGCGCTGGCTTGTGCTTCGCATAATGGCGCTGCGATCCACACTGAACGTGTAGCGGAGTGGCTGGATCATTTGGGTCTGGCAGAACCCGATCTACGCTGCGGCTCGCAGGAACCGGCGGATAAGGCCGCGCGCGACCGGCTGATTTTGGCCGACGATACGCCCTGCCAGATTCACAACAATTGCTCAGGTAAGCATTGCGGGTTTCTGACCCTTGGTCAGCATATGGGGGCCGGGCCGGAGTATCTTGAGATCGACCACCCGGTGCAGCAAGCCTGCCTGTCAGCAATTGAGGAGACAACCGGCGAAACCAGCCCCGGTTATGGGATCGACGGATGCTCGGCCCCGAACTTCGCGACCTCATTGGTGGGGCTGGCGCGGTCAATGGCGTGGTTCGCCTCGGCCGCGGACCGGTCCGACCGATCCAGCGATGCGGCGCAGCAGTTGACCGCCGCGATGATCAAACATCCCGAACTGGTCGCGGGCGAAACCCGCGCCTGCACGGAACTGATGCGCGCCATGGAGGGGCGTGCGGCGATCAAAACCGGGGCCGAAGCTGTATTCGTGGCCATCCTGCCGGAAAAACGCATGGGTGTGGCGCTGAAAATCACCGACGGAACCACCCGCGCCAGCGAATGCGCCATTGCCGCCTTATTGGTCAGCCTTGGCGTGCTGGAGGCCGACCACCCGGCCACCAGAAAATTCATGAACGCTACGCAATACAGCCGCCGAGGGCTGGAATGCGGCGTGATCAGACCCGCACCGGGTTTTCCCGGCTAGGCCCGCTACATCTCAATCTCGTGCACCTCGGCCACTTCGACCGAGCCGGAACCGTTGACAACCATCGGGCAGCCCTTGGCCATCTCGGTCGCGGCGTCCATGCTGTCGGCCTTGATCACCGTAAAGCCCGAGGCCGGGTTTGCGCCGCCATTGTCGACGACCCCGCTGCTGCTGACGGTGTAGGATTGGCCAACCGGGTTTCCGGGGATCTCCAACGCCTCACCCATGTTCTGAAACCACGCGCCCCATGCGGCCATGGTCGCCTCGATCTCGGCGGGGTCGGTGGGGGTGTGGCCCCCGTGATAGACAAACAAATATTGGGGCATAACGCTCCTCCCTGATGAAAACCTATGTGCACAGCGCTTCGAGTTTGCGCAGTGAAGATGTCCAGCCCATGTTGTGGTTCTCGGCAGCTTCCGCATCGACCAGTTCCCGGTGATCCACCACAAGGCGCGAACCGGTTTCGGTTGCCGTGACGGCAAAGGTCACATGACTTTCCGCGCCGCGCTGATCCTGATCGTCATGCCAGGCCCAGGTGAACCCAACAGATTTGGGCGGATCGACATGGGTGACATGGCCCGAGACCTTGTATTGCTGGCCCTCGCTATTCTCCATCACCGAAAACCATGGACCCGTGCGCGAGAAATCCAGATTGTGCTGGGGCACATGCATCCCCTCGGGGCCCCACCATTGCAACAGCTTCGCGCCGTTGGTGACCCATGCAAACAGCGTTTCAGGATCAACGGGAAACTCCCGCTCGAGCTTCAGGTCGGCCATGAGTTTTCCCTTTCCAGTATGTCGCCCAAGCGATCCAGACTGCTTTCCCAGAACTGACGCTTCGAGATCGTCCAGTCGGCAATGGCGCGCAGCCCCTCGGGGCGGATCGAATACATGCGCTGTGTGCCCTGCACCCGCTGCTGTACCAGCCCCGCCGCGCGCAGCACTTTCAAATGGCGCGAGATCGCGGCACCGGACATGCCCTTGCCCTTGGTCAACTCGCCTGCGGGCATCTCTCCGGCCTCCATCAATTGCTCAACAATCGCGAAACGGGTCGCGTCGGACAGGGCGGAGAAGGTGGTGAGAAGCGTGTTCATGATCACTATTTAACACAAAAGTTAAATTAAAGAAAGCCCGAAGCGGCTGTGTGAACTCGGTCACGTTCTGCACCTTAAGTGTTTCAAAAACCGTCACAATTCACTGATAGACAGACATAATGTCTGCGAACTATAATCAAACATGCGAGTTTCGTGTTTTATGTAAGTTGTTAAGGAGTTTTGAAATGCGCCGTACGACCGTTTCAGCATTTGCTGTTCTGACAGTCGCCCTTTCCGGATGTGGGACAGTTTGGTCTCAGGAAGAGCCGGTTGATACCTCAGGCGAGGCGACGCAGTCAGCCGTCGCAGCAACGCCGGCTTCGGCGACGTCGTCGGGAAGCTCTGGCACGTCTTCAACATCCCTGGCCGGTGAAGAACGCGGCGGCGAAGGCGGTTCAAGCGGCGGAGGATCAGGCGGAGGTTCCGGTGGCGGCTCCGGCGGTTCGTCAGGCGGTAGCTCGGGCGGATCTTCAGGTGGAAGTTCAGGTGGTTCATCGGGTGGCGGCTCCGGCGGTTCTTCCGGTGGCAGCTCCGGCACCGGTGGCAGCAGCGGTGGCGGCTGGGGCGGAACATGATCTGAAAGGGTCTTAACAATGGCACAGCAAGCGTTGAAGCAACGACTTGGTCGCTTACTGGCTGCATCGGCTTTCCTGTTACTGAACACACATGCTCTGAGCGCGCAGACCAGCCAAGCATCGTCACCGGCCAACCGCATCGCAATTGTGATTGGCAATCAGGATTACGAAAGCGTTGGCGACCTGACCAATGCCCGCAAGGATGCCGAAGATATTGCGGCCATGCTGCGGGATTTCGACTTCCGCGTGTACGACGGCTATGACCTGAGCAAGCAGGAATTTGAAGCGCTGATCCGAACGGCGGTGCTGAACATCCCACCCTCAGCCGATGTGCTGTTTTATTACGCGGGTCATGGCATTCAGATCGGCCGCAGAAACTACCTGCTACCGGTCGATGCCAAGTTCGAAACCATCTACGACGTCCCGCTGGCAACCATGACGCTGGACCGCGTGATCGATACCCTGTCGGCGCGCAGCGCGGCCCATGTCGCCATATTGGATTCGTGTCGCGACAATCCATTTCAGGATCTCCGACTTGCCGCGGATCTGGATGCAAACCTGTTCGAAACCCGCGAAGGGTTTGATGTCTTCAAGACGCCCCTGAACTCACTTGTTGCGTACTCCACGTCACCCGGTGCGGTGGCGAGTGATGGCGCGCAGGGTCAGAACAGCCCCTATACTGCTGCCGTTCTGGCTACGGCTGCATCTTCGCCGTTTGAGAACATTCAGCAGCTTTTCCCTGTCATTCGCGAACAGGTTCACGCCAAAACGGCGGGTCAGCAGATTCCTTGGGAAAGCTCGACGCTGGTACGCCCGTTCTATCTGGCACAACAAACCGCCGAGCCCACACCCCCACCTGCCGAGGCAGAAGAAGCCGCACCACAATCGGTGGCTCTCAGCTATCAGTTCGACAAGTCGATCCCATTGCTGCGAAGCCTGGAACAGGCATTGGGAACCGAAATTCTCGACCTGCAGGTGATTGAAAACCCGACCCGTGGCGCTGTCAGTTTCAGCGATCAATCCACGGCCAGTGACGTCCAATACGCCCCCGAGATTTCTGACGCGCGCGCTGTCGAAGTCGGCAACGCTGACTTCAAAGATACCTTTTCGGTTCAGGTGCTGACACAAGACCAAAAACAGCAGACGGTCGACGTGTCCCTGGATCTGGAAATGAACGCCTGTGATCTTGAGGCCGGAGATGCGCTGGACATCAATGGCGTCGGCGTGTTCCGCCTGCCGAACGAATTGGACATCTCAAAAGGGTTGGCAGCCTGCACACAGGCCGTTCAGGACGATCCCGATAATCCGCGCTTCCTATATCAGCTTGGGCGCATCCAACAGGCATCAGGTGACGTGCCCGCCGCTTATGAGAGCATCTCGGCAGCCGAAGCCGGGGGGCACATCCGCGCCAAATATGCGTTGGCGAGTTTGTTGAAAACCCAGCGGATTGACCGCGCCGTGACCAAAACCCCCTATGACCCCGAACGTGCCCGCGAACTTTTGGAACAGGGTGCAGTTCAGCGCGACCCGTATTCCATGCACAGCCTTGGTCACGATTTACTGCGCAATGGCACAACACCGGAAGAGAAAAAGCGCGGGTTCGAGTTGTTGGAGCGTTCAGTTGAGTTGGGCCATACCTTCTCAATGAACGAGTTGGGCATCTATTATCTGCGTCCGAACTCGGACCACTACATCCCCGAACGCGGGCTGCGCTATCTGCGCGCCTCGGAACTGCGCAAGGATATCTATGGGTACGACAACCTTGCCTATGTCTCGCTGGAAGGGCTTGGTGGAAACCCTGTCGATTTCGCAAAGGCCGAGGCCTATTTTCGTGCCGCCTCTGACGGCGGGCATCCGACCGCTCCGGCCAGTATCGCCCGCATGATCCTGCGCGACCAGTTGCAGGGCAGAACCCGCGCTGAGGCGTTGCAGTGGTACGATACATCACTGGAACGCGGTGATGCGTGGGGTGGGGCCAACGGAGCCTACATCATTCTGGATGGTCAGGTGCCGGGACGTGGCCCTGCCGATGCGGCGCTGCGGGCGGCCAAAGCCGCGTTGCTCGCCAACGAAGAACCCGCCGCGCAGGCGATGGGTCAGTTGGACGGGATATCCAAGGCTGATCTGGACCGGGCCCTGCAAATGGCCCTGAACGAGGTCGGAGAAAACGTCGCCATTGACGGTCAGGTCGGCCCCGCCACGCTGGCCGCGCTGGAAAGCGCCAGTGCCCGGTTCGGGGTTCCTGTGTCCTACGCGTCGACAAATGACCCCAAAGCGCGCTTGCTGCTGGCGGCCAGAGTGTATTGGGCCAAAAACCCGGTGCGTTTCGATCTGTTCTAGGGGTGATCAGCCCCGAAACTCGGCCTTCCTGTAGCCCTGCAGATACAGCAGCGCGGTCAGATCACCGTGGTTGATCCGCACGTCACATTCCGCCGCGACCGAGGGTTTGGCGTGCAGCGCAACTCCGGTTCCGGCGCGGTGCAACATGCCCAGATCATTGGCGCCGTCGCCAACCGCGATCACATCCGCCTCGGCCAAACCGAGTTTGTGGGTGATCCGTTCCAGCGACTCGACCTTGGCTTGCCGACCCAGGATCGGACGTCCGACATCGCCGGTCAGGCGTCCGTCTTCGGCCAGCAGCGTGTTGGCGCGGTTTTCGTCAAACCCCAACAATTCGGCCACACGCGCGGTGAAGGCGGTGAACCCGCCTGACACCAATGCCGTATAACCGCCATTTGCCCGCATGGTAGAAACCAGTTCGCGCCCGCCGGGCATCAGGGTGATCCGGGTGTTGAGCACCTGATCGATGACCGCCTCGTCCAGCCCTTTCAGCAGACCGACCCGTTCGATCAGGGCCCCTTCGAAATCCAACTCGCCATTCATGGCGCGCGCGGTGATGTCCTTGACGCGTTCGCCCACACCGGCCTCATCAGCCAGTTCGTCGATGCATTCCTGCTGAATCATGGTGCTGTCCATATCGGCCAGCAGCATCTTTTTGCGTCGCCCCTCGGACGGTTGCACAACCAGATCGACGCCCATCTGCTGCAAGTCCGCCCAAACATCCCAGCGATTGTCCGGCATGTCCGGTACGGCAAATTCTGCCGCCTCGTCGGGGTTCAGCCAGACAATTTCGGCACCGCCCCAGGCGTTTCGCAGCGACTCGACCAGAGCCGGGTCCAGCGACGGTGCGGCTGGGTTGGTAAGCAATGTGGCAACAAACATATCGTATCTCCGGCAAGCTGCCATGCGCATATCGCAGGTGCAGCATATGCACCAGAGCGGGATTGGAAAACGCCCGTAAAATATATCGCAAACGGGGCTTTACCACCCCACATTTCCACGACAGATTCAGCGCAGGCAGCTGGGAAAGGAATACGGGATGGGCAACCCGCTTTATGATCGCTTGTTTGGGATTCACGCGGGGAAAGACACGGCGTTTCTGCATCTGCCCGACGGGCGCACAATCACCCATGCCGCGTTTCTGGATATGGCGGCGCGGATCGCCAACGCGCTGACAGGGTATGGGCTGGAACCCGGCGATCGCGTCGCCGTTCAGGTCGAGAAATCGCCTGAGATGCTGGCGCTATATGCGGCCTGCGCGCAGGCGGGGCTGATCTTTCTGCCTTTGAACACCGCCTACAAAACAGCCGAGCTGACCTATTTCATCGAAAACAGCGGGGCCGCTTTGGTCGTCTGCGATGCGGCCAGTGAGGCGGAACTGACCCCAATTGCACAGGCTCAGAACGCCCGGCTGGAAACGCTGAACGCCGATGGCTCGGGCAGTCTGATGCGTCGGGCTTTGGGCATGTTACCGGCCTTCGAACCGGTTCACCGGACCGAGGATGATCTGGCCGCATTCCTATACACCTCTGGCACCACCGGACGCTCAAAGGGGGCGATGCTGACACAGGCGAACCTGCTATCAAACGCCGATACGCTGGTGCGGGAGTGGCGGTTCACGCGCGAAGATGTGCTGTTGCACGCGCTGCCGATCTTTCACACGCACGGGCTGTTTGTGGCAACGAATGTGATCCTCGCCTCGGGCGGGTCGATGATCTTTCTGCCGAAGTTTGATCTGGACGACATGCTGCGCCTGATGCCACAGGTGACATCGATGATGGGCGTGCCCACCTTCTACACGCGCCTGCTGGGCGACGCGCGCTTCACCGGTGATCTGACCCGACATATGCGGCTGTTCATCTCGGGCTCAGCCCCCCTGCTGGCCGAAACCCATGAGACATTCGAGGCCCGCACAGGCCACCGCATCCTTGAACGCTATGGCATGACCGAGACCAACATGAGCACCTCGAACCCCTATGACGGTGAACGCCGCGCGGGCACGGTCGGGTTTCCTCTGCCGGATGTCGAACTAAAAGTGACCGATCCCGAAACCGGAGAGACCCTGCCGCAGGGTGAGATCGGCATGATCGAGGTGCGCGGCCCAAACGTCTTCAGCGGCTACTGGCAGATGCCTGAAAAAACCGCCGCCGAACTGCGCGAGGATGGCTTCTTCATCACCGGCGATCTGGGCCGCGTGGATGAGGATGGCTATGTCCACATCGTCGGACGCGGCAAAGACCTGATCATCTCGGGCGGGTTCAACATCTACCCCAAAGAGCTTGAACTGCTGCTGGACGATCAGGCCGGCGTGTTGGAAAGCGCCGTGATCGGCGTGCCGCACCCGGATTTTGGTGAAACGGTTCTGGGCATCATCGTGCCCTTGCCCGGCCAGTCACCGGACCTGACCGCAATCATGGCCTCGGTTCAGAACGACCTCGCCCGATTCAAACACCCGCGCGAGCTGATCCTGATGGACGCCCTGCCGCGCAATACGATGGGCAAGGTGCAGAAAAACACGCTGCGCGAGCAATTCAGGGATCGGTTCGTCAAACGCTAGGGGTCAGCGGGACACGGCCGTTTTCGGTCAGCAACCAGCAGTCGCGGCCCTCGAAAACCGCAGGAACCAACGGTCGGCCCATCCCGGCTCCGCCATCCAGATTGATCCGGTTGCCACGATGCTCGGCCCGATGGGCGGGTGTGTGCCCGTGCACGATCAGACAGGGATGCGGGCGCGGATCGTCCAGAAACTCGCCCCGTATCCAGACCAGATCCTCTTCGGTTTGATCCGCCAAGGGGACGCCGGGTCGAATGCCTGCATGGGCAAAGAACACCTCGCCTTCCTGATGATGTGTCACAAGGCTGTTCAGAAAGTCGATATGAGCCTGCGGCACGACATCGTGCACCCGCTCAAGCAGCCGGAAGATACGGTCTTCTTCCGTGAACTCCACACCGTAAGACGCCAAAGTCTCGGCCCCGCCCAAGCGGTGATGTAGCCAGTGTTCCCCGACGCGCAGTTTGGCCTCGGCGGTGGAGCCATCCTGCAGGAAACGGGCAAACATCCGGTCATGATTGCCCAGCAGAAAGACCCAGTTGCGCCCGGCGCGGTGTTCCGCAGCCAAAAGGTCCAGAACCGCGCGACTATCCGGACCGCGATCCACATAATCACCCAGAAACACCACGCGGGCGTCTGACCCTCCGTCGCGCTCGATCCGGTCAAGCGCCTGTTGCAGCATCTCAAACTGGCCGTGAATATCGCCAATTACGTAAACGGGGGATGGCATCAGGTGCCCTCGTACAGATTGAATATCTGGCTTGTTGCGCAAATCTTCGGGCGGGAAAAGAAAATACCCGCGCCTTGGGGGGCGCGGGCAGGAATTGTCTCAGAAATTCAACACTTAAAGCGTTTCGGGTTTTACATGCACCACTATTCGACACGAATGTCCCGAGAACGCCGCAGGCGTGGCAGGGCATTCGTGTCTCAGGTTAAACCCGAAACGCTTCTTTAGGCGACATCGAACTCCAGCGGCTTGATCTGTGTGAACAGACCCGTCTCTGCCAGCTTGGCGCGGGCCTCAGCCGGAACAGGTTCGTCGACGTAAAGCAGCGCAATGGCCTCGCCGCCTGCCTCGGACCGGCCAAGGGTAAAGTTCGCGATGTTGACGTCGTTCTCACCCATGGTTTGACCTAGCGCACCGATGATGCCCGGAACATCTTCGTTGGTGGTATACAGCATATGCGCGCCCACCTCGGCATCGATATTGATGCCCTTGATCTGAATGAAACGCGGCTTGCCATCGCTGAACACGGTGCCCCCGATGGAACGCTCGCGCTTTTCAGTCACGACGGTTACCTTGATATAACCCTCGAACGCGCCCGATTTGTCCTGATTGGTGGTCGAAATCTGAATACCACGTTCACGGGCGACAACCGGGGCCGAGACCATGTTCACCTCGGGGTTGAACTTTTTCATGATCCCCGCGACCACCGAGCAGTTCAGTGCGGCAAGGTTCATCCCGGCGGCAACACCGTCATAGAGGATGTTGATCGCTTTGATCGGCTCATCCGTCATCTGACCGATAAAGCTACCCAGATGACCTGCCAGCTTGATCCACGGACCCATCACCTTGGCTTCTTCCGCCGTCACGCTGGGCATGTTCAGCGCGTTTTCCACGGCACCGGTCAGCAGATAGTTCGAGATCTGCTCGGCCACCTGCAGCGCCACGTTTTCCTGCGCTTCGGTCGTGGCCGCGCCCAGATGCGGCGTGCAAACCACGTTGGGCAGGTTGAACAGGGCGTTTTCCTTGGCCGGTTCCTCGCTGAACACGTCAAAGGCAGCCCCGGCGACCTGACCGGATTGCAGCGCCTCGGCCAGCGCCTCTTCGTCCACAAGGCCGCCACGGGCACAGTTGATGATCCGAACGCCCTTCTTGGTTTTGGCAAGGTTCTCGCGGCTCAGAATGTTGCGGGTCTGATCGGTCAGCGGCACGTG
This sequence comes from Ruegeria sp. H7, assembly GCF_056532945.1. Lineage (NCBI taxonomy): Bacteria > Pseudomonadati > Pseudomonadota > Alphaproteobacteria > Rhodobacterales > Roseobacteraceae > Ruegeria > Ruegeria sp. H7. The sequence continues at coordinate 12,158 of NZ_JBQFNZ010000012.1, read as the reverse complement.
CAGGGTGATGAAATCGGCGCGGGCCAGAAGCTCGTCCAGCTCGACCTTTTCGACACCCATCTTGGCCGCTTTCTCTTCGCCCAGATAGGGATCATAGGCGACGACCTTCATCTTCAGACCCAGCGCGCGTTCACAGACGATGCCGCCGATGTTCCCCGCACCGATGACGCCAAGGGTCTTGTTGGTCAGCTCGATCCCCATGAACTTGGACTTTTCCCACTTGCCCGCATGGGTCGAGGTGCTGGCCTCGGGGATCTGCCGCGCCACGGCGAACATCATCGCAATCGCATGTTCGGCGGTGGTGATCATGTTGCCAAAGGGCGTGTTCATCACGATCACGCCCTTTTTGGACGCGGCATCCTTGTCGATATTGTCGGTGCCGATCCCGGCGCGGCCAATGACTTTCAGCTTGTCGGCCTTTTCCAGAATGGTCGGCGTGACCTTGGTGGCCGAGCGGATGGCGAGGCCGTCATACTGACCGATCACCTCGGCCAGCTTGTCTTTGTCCTTGCCCAGATCGGGCATGAAGTCCACATCGATGCCACGGTCGCGGAAAATCTGCACGGCGGTTTCGCTGAGCTTGTCGGATACGAGTACTTTGGGGGCCATATCTCTGGTCCTTTGAAGAAGTCTTGGGATGGCGGGCTGAAGCCCGCCCTACATTTCAGTTCTGCGTAGGCCGGGCTTCAGCCCGGCACGGGGACGTCAGGCAGCTTCTGCTTGCGCCGCAATCTCGGCCTCGAAGGCCCAGGCCAGCCACGGCAGCATCGCCTCGATATCCGAGGTTTCCACCGTACCGCCGCACCAGATGCGCAGACCCGCAGGCGCGTCGCGATAGGCACCGATGTCCAGCGCGATATTCTCGGCCTCCAGCCGTTTGGCCACGGCCTTGGCGAATGTGGCCCCGTCCTGAATACGGGCATCGGTGAATTTCAGACACACGGACGTGTTCGACTGCGTCGCCGCATCCTCAGCCAGATTGTCGATCCAGTCATTCTGCGCGCAGAACGCATGGACCGCACCGGCATTGGCATCCGCACGGGCGATCAGCCCCTGCAACCCACCAACCGAGCGTGCCCAGTCCAGCGCAAACAGGTAATCCTCGACCGCCAGCATCGATGGCGTGTTGATCGTGGCACCAGTAAAAATACCCTCGATCAGTTTGCCGCCCTTGGTCAGGCGGAAAATCTTCGGCAGCGGCCATGCGGGCGTATAGCTTTCCAGCCGTTCCACCGCGCGGGGGCTGAGGATCAGCATCCCATGGGCCGCCTCACCGCCCAGCACTTTCTGCCAGCTAAAGGTGGTCACATCCAGCTTGTCCCAGGGCAGGTCCATCGCAAAGGCCGCCGAGGTCGCATCACAAATCGTCAGACCCTGACGGTCATCGGCAATCCAGTCGCCATTCGGAACCCGCACGCCCGAGGTTGTGCCGTTCCACGTAAAGACCACGTCATTGGCGAAATCGACCGAGGCCAGATCAACGATCTGACCGTACTCAGCCGTTTTCACTTCGGCGTCGATCTTCAACTGCTTGACCACATCCGTAACCCAACCGGCACCAAAGCTTTCCCAGGCCAGCATCTCGACCTTGCGTTCGCCCAGCAGCGACCACAGCGCCATCTCGACCGCGCCGGTGTCCGAGGCGGGAACGATGCCGATCTTGTAATCCGCCGGAATGCCCAGCATCTCACGCGTGCCTTCGATGGCCGCCTTCAGCTTGTCCTTGCCAACAGCGGCACGGTGCGAGCGACCCAGCGCGGCATCGGCCAGTTTGGTCAGATCAAATGTGGGGGGTTTGGCGCAGGGGCCCGAGGAAAAACGCGGATTCGCCGGCCGCGTCGCCGGTTGTTCATTCGTCATCTGTATTACCCTTCCAGATACACGCCCCTCGTTGGGGAGGGGTGTCCCACGGGCAGAGCTATTGCCTGCTCAACCGCTCAGCAAGCGGAAAAGACCTCTCCGATGCCAAAAACGACATCGGAAATCGCGTATATCGGGAACACAGGTTTCCTATCGGCATCACGGATCGAAGCGAACGGCCTCGCCCGTGTTCAGCGCCTGCTGCGCCGCCAGCCCCATGCGCACGGCCCATCGACCGTCGTGAAGTGAGACATCCGGAGCAGTACGCTGACCGCGCAACAGTTCCAGAAACCCCTGGTGCTGATAGAAAGTCGATCCGTTGTGATCCCCTGCGGCCAGCAATTTCGGATCGACCGGAATGTCGGTCGAAACCGGCCCCTTCGGATCGCGCGGACTGACGATCACTTGCGGCACCGGCGGTTCGCCCAGATGATCAGGCCAGAACCGGCCCGGTCCGGGAACCAGCGCCTCGATCTTGGCCTTGGGGCCAATGGCCGAGACCTCTTCCTGATAGCGTGAGCCTTCGGCGAACATGCATAGTTCCAGCATCGCCCGCGCCCCGTTGGCGAAATCGACCAGCACATAGCCGTGGTCCAGAATATCCGGCGTCTCACCATCATATCTTTCTTTCAGATGGTTCACCGCCTGCCCGCCGCTTGCAGTGATCCGCACCGGATCCGCGCGCAGGATCAGGCGCATCAGGTCGAAGAAGTGACAGCATTTTTCGACAAAGGTGCCGCCGGTATTGCGATTGAACCGGTTCCAGTTGCCGACCTTGCCCAGAAACGGAAACCGATGTTCGCGGATCGACAGCATCTGAACGCCGCCAGTCACATCCGTCTGATCAATCAGCGCCGCGATGGGGGGCATATAGCGGTACTCCATCGCCACCCAGATCGGATGGGGGTAGTCGCGCTGAACCTGCTCAAGCCGGGCGGCATCCTGCGGATCGGTGAACAGCGGCTTTTCCACCAACAGCGGCAAGGGACGCGTGGCTGCGATTTCGCAAATCTGATCCACATGCAGGTGGTTCGGGCTGGCGATGACGAGGCAATCCAGATCCTCGACTGCCAGCAACTCTTGCACAGACGTCACCATGACCGCATCCGGCGCGATGGTTTGCGCCGCTTTGGCCATGTCCGGATCAGGTTCGTAGATCGCCGCGACCCGCGTGCCTTCTAACAAAGCGATATTGTGCAGATGCTCCTGCCCCATCATGCCGCATCCGATCAGCCCGTAATGGATGGTCCGGGTCATGCGCATTTCCTTTTACTTCAGACGTTGGACATAGGTGGCCCGATCCGGATCGAACCATGTTTTTGAAAACTCGACGGGTTCGGCCTTTTCCGACCAGCTGAACCGCTCGATATACCCCACCGTTTCACCGGCGGGTTTAGTGAAACTCTCGGGCGTCCAGTCGGGCAGCGACCCGACCGACACCCTGTCTTCGGCCCGCGTGATCCAGAACCCAAGCTGGTGCTGATAATAACGATAGAGCGAGTCCGACAGCAGGCTGCGATCGATCCGGCCGGCTGATTCGTCCAGCCAGATCTCTTCGACCGCGATGATTGTGTCATTCAGATAGCGCATCCGCCGCACGCGCGAGCCCAGGCTTGATGCCCCGAATTGGGGAAGATCGGCGGGCTTTTCTACCTGATCGACCGACAGAATATCCGCGCGCGGCAAGCCCCCGCCTTCGGGCAGTTCCAGCCGGAACATCGCATAGACGCTGTTTTGCGTTCCGGTTTCTCGCACATAGTTGCCCGAGCCCTGTATCCGCTCCAGCATCCCTTTTTTCTCAAGCTCGGCGAGCGATTTTCGCAGCGTCCCGACCGAGACCTGAAGCTCGGCCGCCATGTCCCGTTCCGGCGGCAAGCGTTCCCCATCGATCAACCGTCCGGCGGCAATTTCGCGGATCAGAAGTTCGGCGATCTGAACATAGATCGGCAATGCGTTGGGGTTTCGGCTGTTCGGGGGCACGTTCGGGCGCTTCTTTCAGTCGCAGGAAAAATTGATACACTATTGATCTACATCAATGTGCTTGCTACGCAAGAGGAAAGTCAAAGATGTACGGAGCGTGAATCAAATGAGCATCGTCCCCATCACATCCCCCGATCTGGATGCGGCCGAAGTCTCGTGGTTTGCAGCGCTGTGCTCGGACGATTACCAGTTTCTGGGCGTGCCCGATGGCGATCTACGCTCTAGCTGGGACCACTGTTCCGGCATCGTGAAAGAGGCCGAGGCGCAGGGGTTCCGCAATATCCTGTGCCCCTCGTCCTATCAGGTCGGTCAGGACACGCTGAGCTTTGTCGCAGGTTGCGCGCCGATCACCGACCGGATCAACCTGCTGGCCGCCGTACGCTGTGGTGAGATGCAGCCGATCATGCTGGCCCGCACCATCGCGACGCTCGATCACATGCTGAAGGGGCGGCTGACGGTCAACATCATCTCATCAGACTTCCCGGGCGAGAAAGCCGATAGCGCGTACCGCTACCAACGCTCGCGCGAGGTGGTCGAGATTCTGAAACAGGCCTGGACGCGGGATGAGATCAATCACGCGGGTCAGGTCTATAATTTCTCGGGCCTGACCACCGACCCCGCCAAGCCCTATCAGACCGGCGGCCCGCTGCTGTATTTCGGCGGCTACTCCCCGTCTGCCTTGGACCTGTGTGGCGAACATTGCGACGTCTACCTGATGTGGCCTGAAACCAAGGAGCAATTGGCCGAACGGATGAAGGCCGTTCACGCAGTTGCCGAGAATTACAACCGCACGCTGGATTACGGCCTGCGCGTGCACATGATCGTTCGCGATACCGAGGCCGAGGCGCAGGAATACGCCGACTACATCGTCTCGAAACTGGATGACGACTATGGCCGCGCGATCCGGGAACGGGCGCTGGACGCGACCTCGCTGGGAGTGGCGCATCAATCCAAGAACCGCGATCTGGCGGATGAGTATGGCTATGTCGAACCCGGCCTGTGGACCGGTGTCGGACGCGCGCGGTCAGGCTGTGGTGCTGCGCTGGTCGGTTCGACCGATCAAGTTATGTCTAAGATCGAAGAGTATCAGAAGATGGGCATCCGCGCCTTCATCTTCTCGGGCTATCCGCACATGGACGAGGCCAGGCACTTTGGCGCCCGCGTGATGCCCAACCTAAAAACCTGCTCGCTGCCCGAAGCCTATGGGCGCGTGCCCGCAACACCCCCGGCGACCCCGTTGGGCAACGGAGTTCGTCGCTGATGCAACGTGTGAAACTATCCGACACGCTGGAGCTAAGCCGTCTGGTCTATGGCATGTGGCGGCTGGGCGATGACAGCGACACGTCCGTGGGCCATGTCGAGGCCAAGATACAGGCTTGTCTGGATCAAGGTATTACCACATTCGATCAGGCCGATATCTATGGCGGTTACGCGGCCGAGGCGGTTCTGGGCAACGCGCTGCGCGCCAACCCCAGCCTGCGCCAGCGGATGGAAATTGTCACCAAATGTGACATCATCGCGCCGATGGGCCGGTATGCGGATGCCAAGGTCAAATATTACGACACCTCGCGCGCGCATATCCTGAAGTCCGTCGATACCTCTCTGTCGGAAATGGCGATTGACCATATCGACCTGCTGCTGATCCACCGTCCCGACCCGTTCATGGACCACCACGAAACCGGTGCCGCACTGGATGAGGTTGTGGCCAGCGGCAAAGTCGGCGCGGTCGGCGTGTCGAACTTCCGCCCCTGGGACTGGTCGCTGCTGCAATCGGCGATGAAAACGCAACTGGTCACCAACCAGATCGAGATCTCTCTGGGCGAGATCAGCCCCTTTACCAATGGCGATCTGGCCTTTCACCAGCAGCATGGGCAACCGATCATGGCATGGTCGCCTCTGGGCGGCGGTCTTCTGATGGCCGGAAACCCGCCCGTCGGTGTCGTCGCGGACGAGATCGCAGCCGCGTTCGGCGTGGATCGTGCCGCCGTTGCTGTGGCCTTCCTGTTGGCTCATCCGGCAAATATCCTGCCGGTTCTGGGCACCAATAACCTGAGCCGCATCAAAACCATCTCGGACGCTCTGAAAGTCAATCTGGATCGTGAAAGCTGGTATCGCCTCTATGAGGCGGCACTGGGGCATGAGGTACCATGATGAACGCCATCTCAAAGGACATGACCCGCACATTCGTTCCCCACAAGGACGACACCCGCACCCTGCGCGACGCCTTTGGCCGCTTTGCCACGGGCGTCACCATCGTGACCTGCGACAGCGCGGATGGACCGGTCTGCATCACCGCCAACAGCTTTTCGTCCCTGTCATTGGACCCACCTTTGATCATGTGGGCAGGCGACCGCAACTCGCGCCGCTTCCCCTATTTCCACAAGGCCCGCCATTTCAGCGTGCATGTGCTGTCGGCGGAACAGGCCGAACTGTGCTTTGGCTGCTCGAAAGACGCCTTTGCCCTGCGCGATATCGATCATGAGCGCTGCACGAACGGAACGCCGCTGCTGTCGGATTGCCTGGCGCGGTTCGAATGCGAACAACATGCGTATCACGATGCGGGCGATCACGTTATTGTCGTAGGAAAAGTTCTTAAGGTCAGCATGGCGGATGGAGACGCGCTGACCTTTTACGCCGGGAAACTCGGCCAATTCGCGAAAACCTAAACGCGATCTGACGACCGTGGGACAAACCCGCGGCTGAACAAGGGAGGATCCGCATGGGCGGACTGGCATCGGCGTTAGCGCCGATTGCATTCGTGAACGAAACCGCGCTGCGTCTGGGCCGCGCGGTTGGTGTCGTTGCGATTGCACTCATGGTGATCGCAATCCTGATACAGGTGTTCTTTCGATATGTTCTGGGCAACGCCCTGCCCTGGCCGGACGAGGCCGCGCGCTTCTGCATGTTGTGGATGACCGGCCTGATGGCCCCCACCGCCTTTCGGCGCGGCGGTTTTGTGGCCATCGACATGCTGCAAAGGTTCCTGCCGCGCGTCATCGGCCAATCGCTCAACCTGTTCCTGTTGCTGATCTCGCTCGCTGTGCTGCTGGTCGCGGTCAATATTGGCTGGTCCGAAGTCACTGGCTTTGGCGGCAAATTCGCCACCGCCGCGCTGTATCTGCCTACCTCATTCGGGTTCGACGAATGGTATCGCATCCCGCGTAGCTGGATGATGGCCTCGCTGCTTGTTGGGGTCATCCTGCTGATCTCGGTGAATATCGAGCTGATCCTGCGGTCGTTCATCACTCTGCTGGGCGGAGGTCACCTGTTGCCCGAAATTCCTGACGCGGCAGTGGGGGCCGAATAAATGCTGATCTGGTTCCTGCCCACCTTCCTGATTTTCCTGCTGATCGGTCTGCCGGTCTTTTTCGCGTTGCTGGCCGCCCCGGGTATCCTGCTGTGGCTGAATGGCCAAACCAACGACATCACGCTGCTTTATCGCAATGTCTACAATGGCATGGACAGCTTCCCGCTGATGGCGATCCCCTTCTTCATGCTGGCCGGAGAGTTGATGAACCGCGGCGGCATCACCATCCGCCTTGTCGAGTTTTCGCAGGCCCTGATGGGCCACCTGCGCGGTGGGTTGGCTCATGTGAACGTGCTGAGTTCTATCCTCTTCGCGGGCCTCTCGGGCTCGGCGGTGGCCGACACGTCGGCGTTGGGGTCAATGCTGATCCCGGCGATGGAGAAACAGGGCTATACCCGCAAATTCGCCGCCGCGATCACAGCGGCCAGTTCGGTGATCGGGCCGATCATCCCGCCTTCGGGCATCATGATCATCTATGCCTATGTGATGGGCGAAAGCGTTGCGGCGCTGTTCCTGGCGGGGATCGTGCCCGGCGTGATGGTCGGCGTCGGCCTGATGCTGATGATCAAACTCATGGCCGACCGCTATGATTTCCCGGTGGCCAGCCGCAAATACACATGGCCCGAACGCCGTCAGGCCAGCCTGAAAGCCTTCTTCCCGCTGATGACGCCGGTGATCATTCTGGGTGGCATTCTGGGCGGCATTTTCACCCCGACCGAGGCCGCTGCCGTCGCCGTGGGATACGCCTTTATCATCGGTTTCTTTGTCCTGCGCACGCTGACGTGGAAAGAGGTGCCTGAGGTGCTCAGCAACGCAGGCATGACCTCAGCCGTCGTTCTGCTGCTGGTCGGCGCGGCGATGGCGTTCAAAACCGTGGTCAGCCTCAGCCATGCGCCGGAACAACTGGCCTCGCTGATCCTCAGCCTGTCGGAAAACCCGCTGATCCTGCTGTTCCTGATCAACCTGCTGCTGTTCATCGTCGGCATGTTTTTGGACGCGGGCCCTGCGATCATCATCCTTGGGCCCATCCTTGGCCCCATCTTCACCAGCCTCGGTGTCGACCCGATCCACTTCGCCATCATCATGAGCGTCAACCTGACCGTTGGCCTCGCCACGCCGCCGATGGGCCTGGTCCTGTTCGTGGCCGCCGCCGTGTCCCGTGAACGGGTCGAAACCATCGCCAAGGCGATCCTGCCGTTTCTGGCGGTCGAAATCATCGTGATCTTTCTGATCACCTATATCCCCGCACTATCCATGACGATCCCGAGGATAACGGGATTTGCCAACTGAGTATCACAGGGAGGAAACGCATGCTCAGAGACTTCATCAAAACCGCAGCGGTGGCCACATCGCTTGTGGCCGCGTCCGCCATGGCAGCCACGGCTGCCGACTACACGCTGCGCGCCACTGCCAATTCGAACGAAAATGACGAGGATTATGACGGCCTGATCGTCTTCAAGAACTATGTCGAGGCCGCCTCGAATGGAGCAATCGAGGTCGAGCTGTTCATCGGCACCCAGCTGTGTTCGAACGGGGCCGAGTGCTTACAAGGTGTGGCCGAAGGTCAGATCGACATCGTCATCCAGACCTCGAGTGGCACGTCAGGTATCTTCCCCTTCGTTCAGGTGCTGGACTTGCCCTATCTGATGTCAGATGACCGCGTGGCCGAAGCAGCTTTGGCCAATGGCTCTTCCTTCGTGACAAAAATGCAAGAGATGGTCGCCGAAAACTCCGGCGGCGCATTGCGCCTGATGACCATCGGCAATACCGGCGGCTGGCGTAACTTTGCCAATACTCAACGCCGCGTCCAGAACCCTGGCGATATGGAAGGGTTGAAAATTCGGACAGTTGTCGCTGACCTGCCGCAGGAGCTGGTCAAAGCACTTGGCGCAGCCCCGACGCCGATCCCGTGGCCGGAACTGTTCACCTCGTTCCAGACCGGCGTAGTTGAAGGGTCCAAGAACGGCATCACCGACATCATGAGCATGAAGTTCCCCGATGCCGGTCTGAAATACATCACGCTGGACGGGCACGCATACATGGGTGCGTTGTGGTTCATGAACAACGAAAAGTTCATGTCGATGCCGCCTGAGCTGCGCAATGTCATCGTCGATGGGTTCTATCAGCTGCAGCAGGCCACATTCGCCTCGCCCAAGCGCAAGTCAATCCAGGCTTATGAGGAATTCGTGGCCGAAGGTGGCGATCTTTATGTGCCGACACCGGAAGAGAAGGCCGCATTCAAGGAAGCCGCTGCACCTGTCTATGATTGGTTCAAGGCCAATGTCGATGGCGGAGAAACAGCCTTTGACGCTTTGACTGCTGCTGTTGCCGAAGCCGAAGCCGAGATTGCAGCGACCCGCGCAGCCGAAACGCAGTAAAGCGGTCTGACAAGAGAACCTTGTGCGCGGCCCCGTCGCGCGCAAACCTGCCCCCTCGCCGGAGAAACTCTGATGCTCGACCAAACCGATGCATTTCGCCGCCAAGGTTACCTCGTTTTTGAAAATGCGCTTAGCCCGGAAGACCTGCAGATGCTGCGCGGCACCTGCGACACACTGTTGGATGAGCCTGCCCATGATGGCGGCGGCAATGTGCACAAAATCGGGCTAGGCGATGCGCGCCGCTTTCTGCGCCATCGCCATGCCGAGTTCCCAACGCTGGAAGACTTCTTGCTCGGCCCCAAGATCGCCGAAATCACTCGCGCCTGCGGGATCGAAGACCCGATGCTGTTCAACGAGCAGTTTGTGGTCAAAGGCGCGGGCAAAGGTGCGAGTTTCGCCTGGCATCAGGACGGCGCCTATGTCGGCTTTGATCACACACCCTATCTGACCGTCTGGATCGCAGTGGATGATGCAACCGAAGAAAACGGCTGCGTTTATATCCTGCCGCGTGACCTTGACGCCGAGCCCGGTCTGGACCGGCATGAATGGCAGGATGAAAGCAACGAGCTTAACGGGTATTTCGGCGAGGATACAGGCACTCCGATGACCTGCAAGGCGGGCACGATCGTGGCCTTTTCCAGCCTTACGCTTCACAGTTCAGGGGCGAACATAACCGACAGCCCGCGACGGGCCTTTGTGTGCCAATATTCCTCGGGGCCGATCATCGACCCTGAAACCCACGCCCCAAAACGGTTTGCGAAACCGTTGCGGGTTTGATCCATCATCTGAAAGGGTACATCCACCCTTTGTAATCATTGACCAGAATATGCGCCCTTTCGATCTGCTCCAGCGACATTTTCTTGACCACTTCCTCAAGGCTGATCGCCGCGTCGGGATCGCCTCCAATCGCGCTGAGCGTATACCACATGTAAGCCCGCACCAGATCGGGCGCGGGCATGCCCAATCCCAGCTCATAGTACCATCCGACCCCCGACTGCGCCCCCGGATGCCCCTTCATCGACGCGCGAAGATACCATTCAAACGCGCGTTCATAGTCCTGCTCGACCCCAAGACCCAGCCCGTACATCACACCGATCAGTTCCTCGGCCTCGGCATTGCCCGATCGGGCGGCGGGCAACAGTTCCTCGCGCGCGGCCTCAAACTCCCCCGCCTCCATCAGATCGCGCGCCTGTTCCAATTCGGCTATCGCAGGGTTCGCAAGCAGGCAAAGGGCAAATACAAGCTGGCGCATGGGGTTGTGTTCCTTTTGGCCGGGACTGCTGCGGCACAGGATTTACCGCGCCCGCTGACCGATGATGACTTCATCCCCTTTGATATGGAACAGGCCGCCATCGGTCATCAATTGTTTTATGATCCGATCCTGTCGGGCAACCGGAACATATCCTGCGCCCACTGCCACCACCCGGATTTCGGCACATCAGACGGGTTGTCGCTGGGTATTGGCGAGGGTGGTCAGGGTCTGGGGCCGGACCGCACACCCGGCATCGGAGCAGACAAGATCCGCAAACGCATCCCACGCAATTCGCCGGGGCTGTGGAACCTTGGCGCGCGCGAGCTTGATACTGTCTTCCACGATGGTCGGCTGAGCATTTCTGATGTCTACGGCAACGGCTTCAACTCACCCGCGCAGGAATGGCTGCCCGAGGGGCTGAACTCTCTGCTCGCCGCACAGGCGCTGTTCCCCCTGACATCGCAATTCGAAATGGCGGGGAATGTCGGCGAAAATCAGGTGACCGGGGCCGTCGCTGACCGGATCGATCTGGGCTGGCCCATTCTGGCCAAACGCGTCCGTACCGATCCGCGATACGGTCCCGCGATGATAAAGGCATTCGACGAGGTCCAAAGCACCCAAGACATCACGATCACCCAGATTGCCAACGCTCTGGCTGCTTTCATGGCCATCGAATGGCGCAGCACCGACAGCCCGTTCGACCAATATCTGGCTGGCGACCCCAATGCCCTTACCAAAGTTCAGAAAGACGGCATGACGTTGTTTTACGGCAAGGCAAACTGTTCGACCTGCCATTCCGGACCGCTGATGACCGATCAGCAATTCCACGCTTTGGGTTTGCCCCCGTTTGGCCCCGGCCGCACCCGCCAATGGGACCCTTACGCCCGCGACGTGGGCCGTATGGGCGAAAGCAACCGGATCGAGGACGCCTATCGCTTCCGCACCCCAATGCTGCGAAACGTCGCCCTGACCGCGCCTTACGGCCATAACGGCGCCTTCCCGGACCTTGAAAGCATGATCCGCCACCATTTGGACCCAAAGACCAGCTTGGCGAACTGGACACCCGCCATGGCGGCTTTGCCTCAGGTTCCCTGGCTACAGAAGGTAGACTTCGTTGTCTGGCAGGATCGTTTCGAAATGCAACGTGTGCGCAACACAATCGATATCTCCTCGGTCGCGCTAACCGATGCAGAAATCGACGCCCTCGTCGCATTTCTGAATGCACTGACCGGGACGAGCGTGGACACGCCGCCTTTCGGCGTTCCAAAAGGGTTCGAACCCTAAAGAAAACCCCCCGCCTTTTTGTGGCGGGGGGTTTTGTTTGTGTTGTTATTCAGCTGCGTCTTTGTATGCGTCCATTGGGGGGCATGTGCAGACGAGG
>NZ_JBQFNZ010000011.1:0-114309 GCF_056532945.1 Ruegeria sp. H7 | reverse complement strand
AGGTTCTGTGTAAGCCGGGTTCGGTTACACCGCACACCAAGTTCGAAGCCGAAGCCTACATCCTGACCAAGGAAGAAGGCGGTCGTCACACCCCGTTCTTCGCGAACTACCGTCCGCAGTTCTACTTCCGGACCACTGACGTGACCGGCACCGTGACCCTGGCCGAAGGCACCGAGATGGTCATGCCCGGCGACAACGTGTCGTTCGGCGTTGAGCTGATCGCGCCCATCGCGATGGAAAACGGCCTGCGCTTCGCCATCCGCGAAGGCGGCCGCACCGTCGGCGCGGGTGTCGTTTCCAAAATTATTGAATAATTTTGGAAAGCGGTGGGCGGCAGTTGCTCTGAAAGAGCAATGAGAGCCCACACCGTCGAACTAAAGAAGGCCGCTCCCACTAGGGGCGGCCTTTTTATTTGAGGTCAAATTTTCCACCTACATACTTTTACGTCTCCAAGAACACTTTTCGCGGTTGCCAAAAATATCCATGCACCTTTAGCTGAAACAACAACCATGCTCTAAGTAACTTCAGATATGTTAGATGTTTGATAAAAAAGCTAAAAAGATACTGTTCGATCAATACTGGAAAGCCGGGTGGAAAGGAAAAGATGCTGGGGCTTCGGACGCAGCTGACATCGAATACGCGAAATCAAAAGGATTTTGGTTCGATCCGGTAATAGTTCAACATGACGTAATCGTTGAGGAATTGGTAGCGCTTTGCAAGACACTGGCACCAAAACGAATAGGAGATTCTTTCCTCGCAAGCCTTAGTTCGCGAAGGCTGGAGTTGCGCTCTGCCCTTGGTAGCTACGGATACGCTTCTAACCTTCCTGAACATAAGATTTTGTCCAGCCCAAGATCGCTTGCTCCTTCTGGTGCCGAATTCTGCCACATCTGCGGTGAGTACAGCTTTCCTGAACCAAAATTAGAAGATTTGAATGTTCTGAATTTTGAGCGACACAAATGGGGCGGCGTTAGGCATGGGCAGGCACTTTACGCTTGGTTTGATTTAACCCGTTTCGAAAGCGACGAGATGCTTGAGCCGTGTCAAACCGATTTAGACATAATGCGCCAGATACTTGAGGTTGCCAGTGGGCTTGCGGCTGATGCAAGGCCAAGTGCATTGGCTCGAGCATTGTCGGGTATTATTAAGTCGAATGACTACGAACGGCGGGTTCTGATAGAGGTCTTGAGCAAGAGCGGAATTCTACAACCCAAAAATGAAAGTGGGTTCTTTGGTGAATTCACGTTCGCAGTGGACCAACGTCCAGCAGAAGAGCATTCAAACGATTGGGGTTATCCTGCTGTGTGGTGGCGAGGGGCAGATGGTGTAAATCTCACTGCTGTGGAACATTATTTTCCAGATGTCCTTTGAGTTAGTTGTGGACTCGATCACTGGTAGAGTGTGTAGTTGGGGGCAAACCAACAAACCCCTTGCCAAACCCCACCAACCCCACTAATACGCGCGAGTTCTCAATAAGAACGTCAAGGCGGGGTGATTCCCGCCTTTTGGGTTCGAAGAGGGTTGGCGATGCGCGCTTGTCCTCCTCTCAACCCCAACGCCTGATAAAAGGCTGTATCTATGCAAAGCCAAAACATCCGTATTCGGCTGAAGGCATTTGACTATCGCGTTCTGGATGCCAGCACGCAAGAGATCGTCAACACTGCCAAGCGGACCGGCGCGAACGTGCGCGGCCCGATCCCGCTGCCGAACAAGATTGAGAAGTTCACGGTTCTCCGTGGCCCTCACGTTGACAAGAAATCCCGCGACCAGTTCGAGATCCGTACGCACAAGCGTCTGCTCGACATCGTTGATCCGACCCCCCAGACCGTTGACGCGCTGATGAAGCTCGACCTCGCTGCTGGTGTGGACGTCGAGATCAAGCTGCAGTCGTAAGATCGGAGGGTATAGATTATGCGCTCTGGTATTATCGCAAAAAAAGTTGGCATGACCCGCCTGTTCATGGAAGACGGCAAGCAGATTCCTGTGACCGTTCTTCACCTGGACAACCTGCAGGTTGTTGCACAGCGTACCGCTGACAAAGACGGCTACACCGCCGTTCAGCTGGGCGCCGGTGCTGCCAAGGCAAAACGCACCTCGAAGGCCATGCGCGGTCACTATGCCGCTGCAAAGGTCGAGCCCAAGCGTAAGCTGGCCGAGTTCCGCGTCTCCGAAGATGGCCTGATCGAAGTGGGCGCCGAGATTTCGGCAGAACACTTCCTGGAAGGTCAGAAAGTTGACGTGTCGGGCACCTCGATCGGTAAAGGCTTTGCCGGTGCGATGAAGCGCCACAACTTCGGTGGTCTGCGCGCCTCGCACGGTGTTTCGATCAGCCACCGTTCGCACGGTTCGACCGGTCAGTGTCAGGACCCGGGCAAGGTGTTCAAAGGCAAGAAGATGGCCGGTCACATGGGTGCTGCCCGTGTCACCACCCAGAACCTGGAGGTTGTCAAAACCGACGCCGACCGTGGTCTGGTCTTCATCAAAGGCGCCGTTCCCGGACCGAAATCGGGTTGGGTCACCGTCAAGGACGCCGTAAAGAAGAAAGCACCGGAAGGCCTGCCTTTCCCGGCTGCTGTGAAATCGGCTGCAACCGAAGCACCTGCGGAAGAAGCGCCCGCGGAAGGTGGTGAAGCATGAAACTTGATGTAATCAAACTGGACGGCGGCAAAGCCGGCGACATCGAGCTGAACGCCGATCTGTTCGGTCTCGAGCCGCGCGCGGACATCCTGCACCGTGTGGTCCGTTGGCAGCGCAACAACGCGCAGGCCGGCACCCACAAGGTAAAGACCCGCTCGGAAACCAGCTACTCGACCAAGAAGATCTATCGCCAGAAGGGCACCGGTGGCGCACGCCATGGTGACCGCAACGCGCCGATCTTCCGCAAGGGTGGTATCTACAAGGGCCCGACCCCGCGTTCGCACGGCCACGACCTGCCGAAGAAGTTCCGCAAGCTTGGCCTGCGCCACGCTCTGTCGGCCAAAGCCAAGGCAGGTGAACTGGTTGTGATCGAGAACGCCGAAGCCGAAGGCAAGACCGCCGCTCTGGCCAAACAGGTTGCAAACCTGGGCTGGAAACGCGCTCTGGTCATCGACGGCGCGACCGTGAACGAAGGGTTCCTGAAGGCGTCGCGCAACATCGAAGGTCTGGATATCCTGCCGTCGATGGGTGCAAACGTTTATGACATCCTCAAGCGTGACACTCTGGTGCTCACCAAAGCGGCTGTCGAAGCACTGGAGGCTCGTCTGAAATGAGCGCGAAGGCAGAACACTACGACGTGATCCGCAAGCCGATCATCACCGAAAAGTCGACCATGGCGTCCGAGAACGGCGCGGTTGTCTTTGAAGTGGCGATCGACAGCAACAAGCCGCAGATCAAAGAGGCCGTTGAGGCGCTGTTTGGTGTGAAGGTCAAGGCGGTGAATACCACCGTGACCAAAGGCAAGGTCAAGCGGTTCCGCGGCCAGCTGGGTCGTCGGAAAGACGTCAAAAAAGCATATGTGACCCTGGAAGAGGGTAACACCATCGACGTGTCCACCGGTCTCTGATCGGGACGTCTTTGGAGAGAGATAAAGGCCCCCGCGAAAGCGGGGGTTTTTTCGTATGGCGGTGACACTGGAAATTGATCTCGCGACGTCGGGGCATTTCCATAAACCGCTTGCGATGCCGGATTGTTCCTCTATCCGGTTGCAAACGAAAAAAATGGCAGGCGTATGACTCGACCCATAGATTCGACCCCGGGAAAACCGGAAATGGCCGCAGCGCGGGATTGGGTGACGACGCTGGCCAAATACCGTGAGCCGAACCAGATGCGCAGCGCATTCGAGCTTGGCGTCAGCATAGTTCCATTTTTTGCGCTATGGGCTTTGTCTTGGGCGCTTCTGTCGGTCAGCTATTGGCTGGCTTTTGCAATCTCGGTCCTCAATGCGGCCTTTTTGCTGCGCCTGTTTGCGATCCAGCATGATTGCGGGCACGGGGCGTTCTTCAGCAACCGGACGGTCAGTGACTGGGTCGGGCGGATTATCGGAGTGCTGACCCTGACCCCTTATGACGTCTGGCGCCGCACGCATTCCACGCATCACAACAGCTCGGGCAATCTGGACAAGCGCGGGATGGGCGATATCCACACCCTGACCGTGGCCGAGTATCAGGCGCTGAGCCCCTTAAACCGGCTTTGGTATCGTGTGTATCGTCACCCGATCACCTTGTTTGGCTTTGGGCCGGGCTATCTGTTTCTGCTCCAGAATCGCCTGCCGCTTGGTTTGACGGGGCACATGAAATTCTGGATCAGCGCGATGGCCACCAATCTGGCCATCCTGCTGGCATTGCTGGCCATCTACCACTTTGGCGGGCTGATGCCGTTGTTGCTGATTTTCCTGCCCTCGACCTTGCTGGCCGCAACAGCGGGTGTCTGGCCGTTTTACGTTCAGCATCAGTTCGAAGAGACGCAGTGGGATCCCGATAAGGACTGGCGACTGCACGAGGCCGCCCTGCACGGCAGTTCGCATTATATCCTGCCATCCGTTCTGCAATGGTTTAGTGCCAATATTGGCATCCATCACGTCCATCATCTGTACAGCCGCATTCCGTTCTACCGCCTGACCGAAGTGCTGCGGGACCATGACGAATTGGCAAACAGCAACCGAATGACCATCCGCGAGAGCTTTGCCAACGCCCGGTTGCACCTGTGGGACGAAAAAAGCCGCCGTCTTTTGTCTTTCGCCGAAGCCTGTGCGCTTTATGGATAATGGGTGGAGCGCAAGCGGAACGGCGTAATAAAGCACATGTGGCCCTGGGAACGCCGCGGTGAAACGTCTGGGAGTGGACATGAAAGTCGACCCAAAGAATGTACCCTTTGCTGTTAACTTGTTGCGCAACTGGCCCGCAAAACTGTGGGCGGTCAGGCTGCTGGATGCCCTGTCGAAACACCCGATAGCACCGCTTCCGGAGACGTATCAATGCCGCGAGATTCAGATTCTGCGCAGCGACGGCTCGGGCTCGGTCCGGACCCTTGTGATCTCGCCTAAAGCGCAGAAGGAACCCCTGCCTGTTGTCGTGCATCTACATGGCGGCGGATACCTGATCGGGACGCCGGAAAGCTCGTCGTTCAAACCGATCGCCAATCTGCTGAAAGCGACGGACGCCGTATTTGTGGTTCCCGATTATCGGCTGGCAAAGGATATGCCCTACCCGGCGGCGCATGACGATTGTTATGACGCGCTGGTGTGGGCGGCCCGCAATGCCCACGATATCGGCGGGCGGTCTGACCAGATCATTCTCGGCGGCGAAAGCGCCGGAGGCGGGCTGGTCCTGTCCACCGCCCTGCGCGCGCGCGACCGCGGTGAGGTCAATGTCGCGTTCCAGTTCCCGATCTGCCCGATGATCGACGATACCGAGGCCAACTGGACACCGGTCGCTCCGGCCGATCAAAGCTGGCCGCCATCGTTGAACCGATTTGGATGGGACCGGCTTTTGGGGGCAGGGCGACGGGGCGGCGCCGATGTGACCCCTTACGAGGCCCCGATCCGCACGAAAGATTGGTCCGGCCTGCCGCCAACCTTCACCTTTGTTGGCGAATGCGATCTGTTCCATGCCCAGACCTCAGCAATGGTCGAGGCGCTGCGCAACGCGGGCGTGGACGTGGTTTTCGACACGAGGCCGGGCGTTTACCACAGTATGAAGTTTTTTTCCGAGAACCAGCCCGTTTCGCAGGATATTCTGCGGTTTTATCGTGAGACTTTTATAGAGTTCACAGAGAAGTACTTTGCGCCACAGCCTGAAAGACCCGAGTGACAACAATGAAAACAAAACGCGCAGAATGACCAGAGATTCTCAGACGGTAAAGCAGGCCGACAACGCAGCGCCTATCCCGGCCCAGAAGTATCGGGTCGTTGGTACGCGAAAGTCGAAAACAGCTGTGTCTTCGCGCCATGTTCTTCGGCTGGCAGACGAAGGACCCGTGACACTCAGCCCTGAGGCTTTCGCGAACCTGCATATCCACCATATCGACGCGGAGAACTCCGAGGTGTTTTGGTGTCGAATAAAGGATGAAACTTCGCTGTTCGGGTACAGTTTTTATTATCAGGGTATTCGGCAAAATGCGACTGACGGGTACGCGGTTAAGTTTGGCAATCTCGGATCGTGGCAGCGGCCCTTAACGGCACGACCGGTTTTCATATTTTCGATTGGTCGCTGCGGATCGACGCTGTTTGCAAAGATATGTGATGCGGCTGGTCTTTTGACCTGGTCTGAGCCGGACGCTCTAACCAATCTCGCGGGCAACCCGAAATTGCACCATCGGCCTGCGGATTTCAGAATGCTGACGCGGGTTGCCCTTGCTGACATTGCGGATAAAACCCGCTCGGCAGGGCAGAAAAGCATGGGCATAAAGCTACGGTCCAACGTGACGCCATTCTGTGAGGATCTGTGCAGTCACCATCCAGAATCGGTATGCTTTTTTCTTGTACGAGACCCTGTTACCTGGGCCAGATCCAGGCACAGGCTGTGGGGCGGGCGACCTGTTGGTTTGGCCCGGCGGTTAAGTGACATGGTTGAGTCCATGCGCCTGGCAAAAGCGCGTGGTCTGAAGGTCAACGTAATTAGCTATGAGGCTCTGGTCGCTGATCCGCTTCGACAAGCCGAGAGGATCGCGCAGGAAGTCGGGGAACTGGAAGTAGATCCTAGTCGGCTTGACGAGGTCATGAGCAGGGACTCGCAGCAAGGCACAACGATTGGGCGAGATGCCGGAAAAGAAATCGCCGACGATTTTAATGCGCGGTTTGTTCGGGCGCTCCGAAACACGGCGCCTTGGTTGCTTGAACGAAAACCTGAGCATTGGTTGGACTAGCGCCTTGTTTCCGGCAATCGGCACTGCTGCTTAGAAAAGTGCGTCTTTGCTGTGGACGGTGTGCAATTGATCTGTTACACGCTCCCAATCTTGCGGCCTCGGATTCGTTCCGGGGCCTCTGATATTTGTAACCGGGGACCTTCGGGGCCCTATACCCTTGGCACCTACGGGGGCCTATCACATAGCGGGGAAACCCCTCGCACTTGCTAAACGGAAGACAGAAAGCATGGCACTCAAGTCGTACAAGCCGACGACGCCGGGCCAGCGCGGGCTGGTGCTGATCGACCGTTCGGAGCTTTGGAAAGGACGTCCGGTCAAGTCTCTCACTGAGGGTTTGACCAAATCGGGCGGCCGGAACAACACCGGACGGATCACTTCACGCCGCCGCGGCGGTGGCGCAAAGCGTCTCTACCGGATCGTTGACTTCAAACGGAACAAATTTGATGTCGCGGCAACCGTCGAGCGGATCGAATATGACCCGAACCGGACCGCATTCATCGCACTGGTAAAATACGAAGACGGCGAGCAGGCATATATCCTGGCTCCGCAGCGTCTGGCTGTTGGTGACAAAGTCGTGGCATCCGCCAAGGCCGACATCAAGCCCGGCAACGCAATGCCGTTCTCGGGTATGCCCATCGGTACCATCGTCCACAACATCGAGATGAAGCCCGGCAAAGGCGGTCAGATCGCACGTGCGGCCGGTACTTACGCTCAGTTCGTTGGTCGCGATGGCGGCTACGCTCAGATCCGTCTGAGCTCGGGCGAGCTGCGCATGGTCCGTCAGGAATGCATGGCCACCGTTGGTGCCGTGTCCAACCCCGACAACTCCAACCAGAACCTCGGTAAAGCCGGTCGTATGCGCCACAAGGGCGTTCGTCCGTCGGTTCGTGGTGTTGCAATGAACCCGATCGATCACCCGCACGGTGGTGGTGAAGGTCGGACCTCGGGTGGCCGTACACCGGTTACACCGTGGGGTAAGGACACCAAGGGTAAGCGTACCCGCAACAAGAACAAAGCGTCCCAGAAGCTGATCATCCGCTCGCGGCACGCCAAGAAGAAGGGACGTTAATCCATGTCTCGCTCTGTTTGGAAGGGTCCTTTCGTCGATGCTTACGTGCTGAAAAAAGCCGAAGCAGCGCGCGAGTCGGGCCGCAACGAAGTCATCAAAATCTGGTCGCGTCGTTCCACCATTTTGCCCCAGTTCGTGGGTCTGACCTTTGGTGTGTACAACGGCCAGAAGCACATTCCCGTCAACGTCTCGGAAGACATGATCGGTCAGAAGTTCGGTGAATACTCGCCGACCCGGACCTATTATGGCCACGCCGCAGACAAAAAAGCGAAGCGGAAGTAAGTCATGGGCAAGGAAAAGAACCCCCGCCGCGTGGCTGAAAACGAAGCAATGGCGAAAACCCGCATGCTTCGCACCAGCCCGCAGAAACTGAACCTGGTTGCGCAAATGATCCGCGGCAAGAAAGTCGAAAAGGCTCTGACCGACCTGACTTTCTCGAACAAGCGTGTCGCGCAGGACGTCAAGAAGTGCCTGCAGTCCGCAATCGCGAATGCCGAAAACAACCACAACCTGGACGTTGACGAGCTGATCGTCGCCGAAGCATGGGTTGGCAAGAACCTGGTCATGAAGCGTGGTCGTCCGCGTGCCCGTGGCCGTTTCGGCAAGATCATGAAGCCGTTCTCGGAGATCACCATCAAGGTGCGTCAAGTTGAGGAGCAAGCCTAATGGGTCATAAAGTAAATCCGATCGGCATGCGCCTGCAGGTCAACCGCACCTGGGACAGCCGCTGGTACGCAGACACCAAGGACTACGGTGATCTTCTGCTGGAAGACCTCAAGATCCGTGAGTTCATCAACAAAGAGTGCAAGCAGGCCGGTGTTGCCCGTGTGATCATCGAACGTCCGCACAAGAAGTGCCGCGTCACGATCCACACAGCACGTCCCGGTGTCATCATCGGCAAGAAAGGTGCAGACATCGAAGTTCTGCGCAAAAAGCTTGCTCGTATGACCGACAGCGAACTGCACCTGAACATCGTCGAAGTGCGCAAGCCCGAGCTTGACGCGCAGCTGGTTGCCGAGTCCATCGCTCAGCAGCTGGAACGTCGTGTTTCGTTCCGTCGCGCAATGAAGCGGTCGGTTCAGAACGCCATGCGCATGGGCGCCCTGGGTATCCGGGTGAACGTCGCTGGCCGTCTGGGCGGCGCCGAAATCGCACGGACCGAGTGGTACCGCGAAGGCCGTGTGCCTCTGCACACCCTGCGTGCCGACATCGATTACGCACATGCCGAAGCGATGACCCCCTACGGGATCATCGGGATCAAGGTCTGGATCTTCAAAGGTGAGATCATGGAGCACGATCCGCAGGCACGTGACCGTAAAGCACAGGAACTCCAGGACGGCCCTGCACCTCGTGGTGCTGGTGGCGGTCGTCGCTAAGGAGGGAAAGATATGCTTCAACCAAAGCGTACTAAATTCCGCAAGATGCACAAAGGCCGGATCAAGGGTCTCGCCAAGGGCGGCTCTGATCTGAACTTTGGCACCTACGGCCTGAAAGCTCTTGAGCCTGAGCGTGTAACCGCACGCCAGATCGAAGCTGCACGTCGTGCCATGACGCGTCACATGAAGCGTCAGGGTCGTGTCTGGATCCGCATCTTCCCCGACACTCCGGTCACTGCAAAGCCGATCGAAGTTCGTATGGGTAAAGGTAAAGGTTCGGTCGACCGCTGGGCATGCAAAGTCAAGCCTGGCCGCGTGATGTTCGAGATCGACGGCGTCAATGACGACATCGCCCGCGAGGCCCTGCGCCTGGCCGCGATGAAGCTGCCGATCAAGACCCGCGTTGTGGTCCGCGAAGACTGGTAAGCGACCCGGGGGGTAGCCCCGTTCGTGACAAGATTGACCCCCGTCGGGATACCGGCGGGGGTTTTTCATTTCTGTGTCATGGCGTTGGATTTGGATTGCGTATTTGGCTGAGGCACCACAAGGTCGCCCCTGATTTGCTGTCGGAAAAACAGGAGGCCTCGATGGTTCAGCTGCGCAAGAAACTCCTTTTCAAAGAGGTGATTACGTCTGACCAGATGGGCCAGCCCTGCGCGCCGGTCACCCGTGTCGCGGCTGTGGCGGTGTTCAAAAACCCTTTGGCGGGCGTGTTTTCCGAGGATCTGAGTGCGTTGTTCGACATTGGCGGCACATTGGGCGCGGAATTGGTGGCTGACGCCGTTGCCGAGTTGAAGGCTGCGCCGATCTCATACGGAAAGGCCGCGATTGTGGGCCTGAACGGAGATGCCGAGCATGGCGGAGCACTCATCCACCCCAAGCTTGGCGCCCCGATGCGCGCGGCGATTGGCGGCGGTGAGGCTGTCATCCCGTCGAACGCCAAACTGGGTGCGCCGGGTTGCGCCCTGGACTTGCCGCTGGGGCACAAGGACGATCCATGGTCGATCAACCACTACGATACGATGACCCTGACCATATCTGACGCGCCATTGCCCGATGAGGTGGTGTTGTGTGTGGCCTATGCCGATGGCGGTCGCCCGACGCCACGCTGCGGCAAGGGGCGCATCATAGATTAAGGCCTGAACCAAAGCGGGTGTCGGCCAGAAGGGGGCGGTCTGAAAACCCGGCCTTGAAACAACCAACCCGGTCGGGCAGTCGGCGGGGCGTCCTGTTGCGCTATGGTCATGCGCACCCACAGTTGAATGGCATTGTGGCGTCAGACGTGGCAGGGTTCACGGTAGCTTTGCCGGGAAGGACCGCCATGACGACCATTGTCCGAACCATCCACGACGTCGTGGTGTCTGTGTTCCTGACTTTTGCGGTTTTGTTTGGCGCGACACCTCTCGGGGCGGCCTCACCCGAAGTGAACCTGGGCCATTTCAACGGTCTGGCCATGAACGGCTACGACGTCATGAGCTATTGGCGCGGCGGCAATCCGCAAAAAGGCGATCCCGAGATCACTGCAGATTACAAAGGGGCCACCTGGGTATTTCTGAACGACGAAAACCGGCAAGAATTTCTGTCTGACCCGGACAGGTTTGCCCCTCAGTTCGGCGGCTATTGTGCCTATGCCGCAAGTCAGAATGCCGTGGCGGACGTGGACCCGATTGCGTGGCGTATCTGGGACGACAAACTTTACCTGAATTACAGCATCGAGGTCCGGCGCATCTGGGCCAACAGGATCGATGAGAATATCGCTAAGGCGAACGGGTACTGGCCCGACCTGTTACAGCAATAGCGTTTGGGCGTTTCCGTCCGCCAAAACGTGTGTCGGGCGCGATATTCACCCGACGTCCTTAAAAAAAATCGATTTGAAGTCTGGCCAATCCCACCGGTTAGTGAAATGACGCCCGCATCAACGACATTCTCTCGCGGGCTCGGTGTTTGGCAAGTGTGCAAGTGTGCTTTCGCCAACCAGCAAAAACAGCTGAGCGCCGCGATACAGTTCGAAAGCCGAGGAAAACGATGGGCCTTACCTGCCGGGACGTGATGGTCTCGCCTGAAACGCAGAAAACGATACATCCGGATGACACTGTCGCAAAAGCGTTCGATATCATTCGGGACAGCCGGGTGCGCTTTCTTCCGGTTGTCGACGAGAACGGAAAGTTTCTGGGTGTGTTTACCGCACCGACCCTGATCAAGATGATCCTGCCCAAGGCCGCACTGATCGGCATGAGCTCGGAAACAAGCCGGGTGCCGATCAGCAACCTGAGCTTCATGGATCTGACCAAGGAAGATTTCCGCGAACAGGTCACGCGACTGAATGAGGAACGGGTCGGGGACCACACGTCCAACCCGGCCAATATCCCCGTGACCGCCCCGGATACGCCGGTGATGGAGGGCATCTTCCTGATCCACAAATTCAAGCGCCATGTGTTCCTGGTTGAGCCCGACACCAAACGGTTTGTCGGCACTGTCAGCCCGAACTCGCTGATAGATCACGCGCTGAGTTAACCCCTAAAATACCGGACCAAAATTGTGACCGATCATTCTGTTTCGCATGGAGAACACGCGTTCTCCGTTCCTCAACTGTTGGGGGTTGATCCTCTGTGGATTGCCACTGGCATTCTTGTCGCCGTTTATGCGGTGCTGATCACCGAAAAGGTGAACCGCGCCATACTTGCCATGCTGGGCGCATCGCTGATGGTGCTGTTTGGCATCCTCAATCAGGAACAGGCCGTCGCCGGGGTGGATGCAAACACGCTTGCTCTGCTGATCGGCATGATGGTGATTGTGGGGATCACCAGCAAATGCGGGCTGTTTCAATATGTGGCGATCAAAGCGTCGAAGCTTGTGAAGGCCAACCCGACCGGCATCCTGATCATGCTGACGCTGATCACTGCAGTATTTTCCGCACTTCTGGATAACGTAACCACGGTGCTGCTGATCGCGCCGATTACCCTGCTGATCACAGATGCGCTGGAAACACCGGTCTTTCCGTTCTTCTTTGCTGAAATTCTGGCCTCGAACGTTGGTGGTACGGCCACGCTGATCGGTGACCCGCCCAACATCATCATCGGCTCGGCCGCAGGGCTGAGCTTCAACGAATTTGTGGTCAATTTGGCCCCGATCTCGGCGATCTGTCTGGTTGTTCTGACCGGCATCATCTATCTGATGAACCGCCGCACGCTGGCTGCCATTCCGAAATCGGCCAGTGAAAAGATCATGCGCTTTAACGAAGACGAAGCGATCACCGATGTCCGGCTGATGATCAAATCCCTGTTCGTTCTGGCGTTGGTTTTGCTGGGCTTCACTCTGGGCCACAGCTATGGCGTCCAGCCCGGTACCTCGGCGCTGGCGGGTGCGGCGCTGCTGATGCTGCTGGCCTATGGTCACCAGCACGGCGAAGAGCAATCCGAATCCGTGCACCACATCTTTGGCGAGGTCGAGTGGATCACGATCTTCTTCTTCGGCGGCCTGTTTGTGATTGTCGCGGGTGTGGAGCACGTGGGGCTGCTGGACTTCTTCGGCCAGAAGGTTCTGGAACTGACCGAGGGTGACATGATGTGGACCGCGTTCTTCATCTTCTGGGCGTCGGGTATTCTGTCGGCCATTCTGGATAACATCCCCTTCGTGGCGACGATGATCCCGCTGATCGAATCCACCGCCGACACGTTTGGCGGCCCCGAGGCGATCGAGCCCTTGTGGTGGTCGCTGGCCCTTGGCGCCTGTCTGGGGGGCAACGGCACGCTGCTGGGCGCAAGCGCCAACCTGACCGTCGCGGCCTTTGCCGAGAAGGCCAAGCAGCCCATCGGCTTTGTCAAGTTTGCGATCATGGCTTTCCCGATCATGATCCTGACCCTGATGATCGCCAACGTTTATATCTGGCTGCGCTACTTCTATTAAAGCGTTTGGCTTTTAGACGAGTGCAAGCATCGGAAGGCGCGTTCGACCGAAGGTCGAGGCAGCGCATTTCGATACACAATAAACGTCAAACGATTGGTCGCACCCGACCAGCCGCTTTTCTAAGGCGGCTGGTCTCGCCCTTGCGCCCCGGCTGGGCTATAGCCGGGGCATGGCACAGATTGAATCACTCTTCGTAACCCGTCTCTACCGCGCCGCCTTGTCCGAGTTCGATCCCAAGATCGACGCGGATGAGCTGGAAAGCTCTTGCCTTGTCATCGCCGAGGATGATGAGGCCGGGCAGGAATGGTGCGAAGAGAACGGCTATCCCGGCTATACCAGCTATGCCTCGCTGACCGATCTGCCCTGGCGCTTCCCGATCTTCGCCGATCTGGTCAAGGCGCTGGACCAGCACGTCGCGGCCTTTGCCAAGGATCTGGAGTTCGATCTGGGCGAGGGCACGCTGAAGCTGGAGGATCTGTGGATCAACATCCTGCCCGAAGGTGGGATGCACTCCAGCCACCTGCATCCGCATAGCGTCATTTCAGGCACGACCTACGTGGCAATGCCCGAAGGGGCGAGCGCGCTGAAACTGGAAGACCCCCGCTCGGGCCGCATGATGGCCGCGCCGACACGTCTTAAAGGCGGGCGGCGGGACTTGCAGCCGTTCATCTATATGAAGCCGAAGGTGGGGGACGTTCTGCTATGGGAAAGCTGGCTGCGCCACGAGGTGCCGATGAACATGGCCGAGGACGAGCGGATTTCGGTGAGTTTCAATTATAAGTGGGAGTGAGCCCCGGTCCGCGCAGCGGCAATCGCTCCGGTGGAGCGATTGAGGGGCGAACGGGCGGAGCCCTGATTGTAGCTTGCTAGAATTATTAGTGTTCTTAACTGGAAGTAGAAGTTTACCGGATCATACGAGTCGCCTGCATATTGTTCCCTTAAAATCAAATGCCGACTTAGTTCCACAACCAAGAAGTAACGAGAGAAATGAAGAAGATCTGTTTTGCATTGATCGGCAGTCTTAGTGTTGTCACACCCTCTTTTGCACAGCTAGGGCAGGCCAGAGAGGTTTCATGCCTTATTATTGAATATGGGGAAACCAAGGTTGATGGGCCATGCGAATTTGACCCGACCGATGGTTTCGGCTCCTTTGATTTCAAAACCTACAACGGTAAGTATTGGGGCGGTTTCTATGTCGAGGATGATGGGACCGGCGTAGTTGCGTGGAACGGCGAACCCTATGCCGCTCACGCTCACGGAATCCAGCGTGACCTACAGCGTGAAGAAGCCTGTTGGGTGAACGACTACGCAACGTTTTGTTTTTGGGATGATCGCTAAACTCCCATACACGGAAAGCCTTAAACTTCCTCTTGCCACCCACCCCCCAAACCCTTATACGGCGGCATCCTGCGATCTCCCGGCGTTGTCGGGCGATTCGTATGTCTATCATTCATCCACCAGGTCAAAGGTGACCCGTGTACGGGGCCTTCTGGTGTTTTGAGCAAAGGAAAAAGGCGATGAACGCCCAAGAACTGCGTGACAAGACCCCGGACCAGCTCCGCGAGGAACTGGCCAACCTGAAGAAAGAAAGCTTTAACCTGCGCTTTCAACAGGCAACCGGTCAGCTGGAAAACACAGCCGGTATCAAAGCGGCCCGCCGCAATGCTGCCCGTGTCAAAACCATTCTGAACGAAAAGGCCGCTGCCGCGGCATCCGAGGAGTAATCAGATGCCCAAGCGTATCCTGCAAGGCACCGTGACCAGCGACGCCAACGAACAGACCGTAACCGTATCCGTCGAGCGCCGCTTTACGCATCCGGTTCTGAAGAAAACCATCCGTAAGTCCAAGAAATACCGGGCTCACGATGAAAAGAACGCCTTCAAGGTCGGTGACACAGTCCGCATCATCGAATGCGCGCCGAAATCGAAGACGAAACGTTGGGAAGTTCTGGAAGCGTAAGCCTCCGGTATTTTCCCATTTGTCGAAACCCTGGGGGATCTAACAAGACCAGCCCCCACAGGTCGGGAGAAACCACATGATCCAGATGCAGACCAATCTGGATGTCGCTGACAACTCCGGCGCACGCCGAGTTCAGTGCATCAAGGTCCTGGGTGGTTCCAAGCGTAAATACGCCTCCGTCGGCGACATCATTGTCGTCTCGGTGAAGGAAGCCATCCCGCGCGGCCGCGTAAAGAAAGGTGACGTCCGCAAGGCCGTCGTCGTACGCACCGCCAAGGAAGTCCGTCGCGAAGACGGCACCGCGATCCGCTTCGATCGCAACGCCGCCGTCATCCTGAACAACAACAATGAGCCCGTAGGTACCCGTATCTTTGGCCCCGTTGTTCGCGAACTGCGCGGCAAGAACTTCATGAAAATCATCTCGCTGGCTCCGGAGGTGCTGTAATCATGGCTGCTAAACTCCGCAAAGGCGACAAGGTCGTCGTGCTGGCTGGCAAGGACAAGGGCAAAGAGGGAACCATTTCCTCGGTTGACCCCAAAGCCGGTAAAGCTGTTGTCGATGGCATCAACATCGCCATCCGCCACACCCGTCAGTCGCAGAACTCGCAAGGTGGTCGCCTGCCTCAGGCAAACCCGATCGAGCTGTCGAACCTGGCGCTGCTGGACAAGAACGGCAAAGCAACCCGCGTTGGCTTCCGCATGGAAGGTGACAAGAAGGTCCGCTTCGCCAAGACCACAGGGGACGTGATCGATGCTTGATTCCGCAACCTATACCCCGCGTCTGAAAGCTCAGTACGTTGAAACCATCCGTGCCGCTCTGAAAGAAGAGTTCGGCTACAAGAACGACATGCAGCTGCCCAAGCTGGACAAAATCGTTCTGAACATCGGTTGTGGTGCTGAGGCGGTCAAAGACTCGAAGAAAGCGAAAGCTGCTGTCGAGGATCTGACTGCAATCGCTGGTCAACAGGCCGTTTCAACCAAGGCGAAGAAGTCGATCGCGGGTTTCCGCGTCCGGGAAGACATGCCGCTGGGCGCGAAAGTGACCCTGCGCGGTGACCGGATGTACGAATTCCTGGATCGTCTGATAACCATCGCGCTGCCGCGCGTTCGTGACTTCCGCGGTGTTAAGCCGTCTTTCGATGGTCAGGGCAACTTTGCCATGGGCATGAAAGAGCACATCGTGTTCCCGGAAATCGACTTCGACAAGGTCGACGAGGTCTGGGGCCTGGATATCGTAATTGCCACCACAGCGAAAACCGACGCTGAAGCTAAGGCACTGTTGAAAGCTTTCAACATGCCGTTCAACGCGTAAGCGCCGGGAGGATTGAGACATGGCTAAAAAAGCAATGATCGAACGCGAGAAGAAGCGCGAACGCCTGGTGGCCAAATATGCCGCAAAGCGTGCCGAGCTGAAAGAAATCGCGAATGACGAGAGCCGCCCGATGGAAGAGCGTTTCAAAGCGCGTCTGAAACTGGCGAAACTGCCGCGCAACAGCTCGGCTACCCGTCTGCACAACCGTTGTCAGCTGACCGGTCGTCCCCACGCTTACTACCGTAAGCTGAAGGTCAGCCGTATCGCGCTGCGCGAGCTGGGTTCTGCTGGTCAGATCCCCGGCATGGTGAAATCGAGCTGGTAAGGGAGACATAGATATGAATGATCCTATCGGCGATATGCTCACCCGTATCCGCAACGCGCAAATGCGCGGCAAGTCCACCGTTTCCACCCCGGCTTCCAAGCTGCGCGGTTGGGTTCTGGATGTGCTGGCGGACGAAGGCTACATCCGTGGCTATGAAAAGACGACCGGTGAAAACGGTCATCCGGCCATCGAAATCAGCCTGAAATACTACGAAGGCACCCCTGTCATTCGCGAACTCAAGCGGGTCTCGAAGCCCGGCCGTCGCGTCTATATGGGCGTCAATGACATCCCGCAGGTCCGTCAGGGTCTGGGCGTGTCGATTGTCAGCACTCCGAAAGGTGTGATGTCGGACGCAAACGCTCGCTCCAACAATGTTGGCGGCGAAGTGCTCTGCACCGTCTTCTAAGGAGGTCTGCAATGTCTCGTATTGGTAAAAAACCGGTCGAGCTGCCCAGCGGCGTAACCGCCTCTGTGTCTGGCCAGACCATTGAAGTGAAAGGTCCGAAAGGCACCCGCAGCTTCACCGCCACCGACGACGTTACGCTGTCGGTTGAAGACAACGTGGTCAAGATCGACCCCCGTGGCATGTCCAAGCGTGCCCGCCAGCAGTGGGGCATGAGCCGCACCATGGTTGCCAATCTGGTAACCGGTGTGACGACAGGCTTCAAAAAAGAGCTGGAGATCCAGGGTGTTGGTTACCGGGCGCAGATGCAGGGCAACACCCTGAAGCTGAACCTGGGCTACAGCCACGATGTTGATTTCACTGCTCCGGAAGGTGTCACCATCACCGCGCCGAAGCAGACCGAGATCGTTGTGGAAGGTATCGACCAGCAGCAGGTGGGCGAAGTCGCGGCCAAAATCCGCGAATGGCGCCGTCCCGAGCCGTATAAAGGTAAGGGCATCCGCTATAAGGGCGAGTTCATCTTCCGCAAGGAAGGCAAGAAGAAGTAAGGACGCAGACAATGGCAAACAGCAAAAGAACCCTGTTTCTGAAGCGCCGCCTGCGCGTTCGGAACAAACTTCGCAAAGTCAACGCCGGCCGTGTACGCCTGTCGGTTCACCGTTCGAACAAGAATATCAGCGTCCAGCTGATCGACGACGTTCGTGGCGTGACCCTGGCTTCGGCCTCGACCCTGGAAAAAGATCTGGGTGTAGTTGGCAAGAACAACGTCGAAGCGGCCACCAAAGTGGGCGCGGCCATCGCCGAGCGTGCCAAGAAGGCAGGCGTCGAAGAGGCCTATTTCGATCGTGGTGGCTTCCTGTTCCACGGCAAGGTGAAGGCAGTTGCCGACGCCGCGCGTGAAGGTGGTCTGAAGATCTGATGTGGCGATGGGTGCAAGCACCCATCCTACACGACAAAGAACCGTAGGATGGGTGCTTGCACCCATCTTGCTTTGTAGGCGGGTCCGCCCGCCTCGATGATCGGGGGGCCTGGATTTCTTTCGTGGCTCACTTCGATTGAGAAAACTGGCGCGACAAGCGCCACATGAGAAAAGGGATGCCAAATGGCAGAACGTGAAAACCGTCGGGGCCGTGGCCGCGACCGTGAAGAAGCACCGGAATTTGCCGATCGTCTGGTCGCAATCAACCGCGTGTCGAAAACCGTAAAAGGTGGTAAGCGCTTTGGCTTCGCCGCTCTGGTGGTTGTTGGCGATCAGAAAGGCCGCGTCGGCTTTGGCAAGGGTAAAGCGAAAGAAGTACCTGAAGCCATCCGCAAGGCGACCGAACAAGCCAAGCGTCAGATGATCCGCGTGCAACTGCGCGAAGGTCGGACTCTGCACCACGACATCGAAGGCCGTCACGGCGCCGGTAAAGTGGTTATGCGCACCGCGCCTGAAGGTACCGGTATCATCGCCGGTGGTCCGATGCGTGCCGTGTTCGAAATGCTGGGCGTCAAGGACGTTGTGTCCAAGTCGCTGGGCTCGCAGAACCCGTACAACATGATCCGCGCCACCATCAACGGCCTGCAGAAAGAGCAGAGCCCGCGTTCGGTTGCCGCACGTCGTGGTAAAAAAGTTGCCGACATCCTGCCCAAGCGGGACGAAGCACCGGCTGAAGCCGAAGCGTAAGGAGTAGCGAGCAATGGCAAAAACCATCGTCGTCAAGCAGATCGGTTCCCCGATCCGCCGCCCCGCCGAACAGCGCGCAACCCTGATCGGTCTGGGCCTGAACAAGATGCACCGCACACGCGAGCTAGAGGATACGCCTTCGGTCCGCGGCATGGTCAACAAGATCCCGCATCTGGTTGAGATCATCGAAGAGCGCGACTAAGCGCGATTGAACTTCAAGTGAAAACACCCCCGGAACTTTCGGGGGTGTTTTTCGTTTGAGGGTTTCGATTTGACGAGCCTAAAGTCTCGTTTCCTTCCTCGAAATCACGTCAGCGTTCACTTCCGAACCCATACGACGCAGGTGTCGCATATCTGTCCCACAGCACCCGCCGAATACATGCACAGACGGGTTTTCTTTCACGATTTGGGCAATTTCCCGTCCCAGTCGCCACGGGTTGCCTTCGTCAAGATACTCGGCCTCGTCGAGTTCGGCGTGCGAGCAGCTTGAGGCATTGGCAACGACCCCTTTCAACCGGGGGTGATTGTCCATGGCACTCGCGAGATGGGACGGATGAGCGCAGTTGACCATATGGAACAGCGCTGACGCATCTGTCGCTTCATCTATTTGGTCTATCGCTTCGGCAAGACTCAGGCCGCTGGCCAGCCGACCGTCGGTTTCCACAACCAATGACATCACGATAGGCAGATTCAGACGCCGCGCTGCAAGAATGCACCCAATCGCCTCGGAGGGACGGTTGAACGTGTAGGCGGTGACGAGGTCAACGCTGGTTTCTTTCAGTGTGGCCAGCTGAGCAGTGTGATACGCGCAGGCTTCATCTTCTGGCATGGCGGGAATATCAGCATATGGATCGTAACGAGGTCCGATGCAGGCGGATACCAGAATGTCGTCACGACCGGCTGACCGACGGATTTCATCCATCAAGGACACTGCATCCCGATTGACCGCATCCAGTCGATCTTTGTCATATCCCAAGGGGGCTGCGCGATCGGCGTTTGCCATCCAGGTGGGCGCGTCCAGAATGCATCCCAGGCCCAGTTCCCCCGCAAGTTGCGCCAGTTCGACCATCTGGTCAGCCAGAATTGCGCGTGTGTCCGGATGCTCGAGCAGGGGAAATGACGCAAAGCCCGGCAGCTCGACGCCTCGGTTGAATATCAGATCGGTGCCGGTTCCCGTGTATAGAAGAAAGTACTTTTCCCCCTTGGTTAGAAGATCCAATGACATGATTTCGCACCCTGCATCCTGCGCTGACATCTGCGCAAGACTACCAATTTTTTCGAAACGTGAGAAGCAATCGGGCCAATTCTGGTTTGCCGGGCCAGAAGGTTTCGATCAATTGGCGCTTGGTCGTGCCATTCCCGAAACGCATACCGGCTAGACCGAAACTTCCGTTGTTAGCGTTACCAGCCACGCCTATCTGAGCCTTGTCCAAGTAAGGAACAAACAAGCGAACATTGGGGAATACGCCCCAATACAGAAAGGAAATGAGATATGGCAAACACAGCTACTTTTTCGAACACCGGATTCAACTTCAGCGCCCGCGTTGCAACCTTGGTTGAGCGCTTCAAGGCAGCCCGTGCCCGTGCGGCGGAATACCAGCGCACCTATTCCGAGCTGCAGCGTCTGAGCAACCGCGAACTGGACGACATCGGCGTCCGTCGCTGCGATATCGCGGATATCGCGCGTGAGCATGCATATTGCTCGTAAAAATACCCCACCACTCACAGTGAAAGAGGCGCCGTTCGGGCGCCACTTTTGCTTTTTGGCGGCAATCGACAACAAACCTTGCAACTGAAGGCACAACGCTGTAGAGCGCTCCGGTGGATTTCCGTCCACGAGAATCAAAACCAAGAAACGCCGTGGTTGGCCCATCACGCTTCGGGGGTCACATCCGGCTAAGGAGAAGCGAAATGAAACTGAACGAATTGCGCGACAATCCTGGCGCCGCACCGAAACGCACCCGCGTTGGCCGCGGTCCGGGTTCCGGCAAAGGTAAAATGGGTGGCCGTGGTATCAAAGGCCAGAAATCCCGTTCGGGTGTGGCCATCAACGGCTACGAAGGCGGCCAGATGCCGCTGTACCAGCGCCTGCCCAAGCGTGGCTTCAACAAGCCGAACCGCAAGGAGTTCGCCGTTATCAACCTGGGCCTGATCCAGAAATTCGTCGATGCCGGCAAGCTGGACGCCAAAGCTGCGATCACCGAAGACGCGCTGGTTGCTTCCGGTCTGGTTCGTCGCAAGCTGGACGGCATCCGCGTTCTGGCCAAGGGCGAAATCAGCGCCAAGGTGAACCTGGAAGTCACCGGTGCCTCGAAAGCCGCTGTCGAAGCGGTCGAGAAAGCGGGCGGCTCACTTAAGGTCACAAAAGCTGCTGCGGCAGAGTAAGCGCTTGTGAGCGGGCCCAGACCCGCTTACATAGACCTCACAGTTTTCCTAGACGCCGTCCGAGCCGGAAAACGGTTCCGGGCGGCGTTTGCATAAGAGAGACCGATTTATGGTATCAGCAGCAGAACAAATGGCAGCCAATACAAGCTGGGCTGCCCTTGGCAAAGCCACCGATCTGCGCAACCGCATCCTGTTCACGCTGGGTTTGCTGATCGTCTATCGTCTGGGCACCTTCATTCCGGTGCCGGGGATTGACGGACAGGCGCTGCGCGAGTTCATGGAACAGGCGGGGCAGGGCATCGGCGGCATGGTTTCGATGTTCACCGGCGGGGCGCTGGGTCGGATGGGTATCTTTGCCCTCGGCATCATGCCTTATATCTCGGCCTCGATCATCGTGCAGCTGCTGACATCTATGGTTCCCGCGCTCGAACAGCTCAAGAAAGAGGGCGAGCAGGGGCGCAAAAAGATCAACCAGTACACCCGTTTCGGTACCGTGGCGCTGGCCACCGTTCAGGCCTATGGTCTGGCCGTGTCGCTGGAATCGGGCGATCTGGCGACCGATCCGGGGCTGTATTTCCGCTTTTCGACCATGATCACTCTGGTTGGCGGCACCATGTTCCTGATGTGGCTGGGTGAGCAGATCACCGCGCGCGGCATCGGCAACGGGATTTCCCTGATCATCTTCGTCGGCATCATTGCCGAGGTTCCGGCCGCGCTGGCGCAGTTCTTTGCCTCGGGCCGCAGCGGCGCGATCAGCCCTGCAGTGATCGTTGGTGTGATCGTCATGGTCATCGCCGTGATCACCTTTGTGGTCTTCATGGAACGCGCGTTGCGCAAGATCCACATTCAGTACCCGCGCCGTCAGGCCGGTATGAAAGTGTACGAAGGTGGATCCAGCCACCTGCCAGTCAAGGTCAACCCAGCGGGCGTGATCCCTGCGATCTTTGCCAGCTCGCTGCTGCTGCTGCCGGTGACGATCTCGACCTTCTCGTCGGGGGCGGCCAACGGTCCGATCATGTCGTGGATGCTGGCCAACTTTGGCCCCGGACAGCCGCTGTATCTGCTGTTCTTTGCTTCGATGATCGTGTTCTTCGCCTATTTCTACACATTCAACGTATCGTTCAAACCGGATGATGTGGCGGACAATCTGAAAAAGCAGAACGGCTTTGTTCCCGGTATCCGTCCGGGCAAGAAAACCGCCGAATATCTGGAATACGTGGTCAACCGCGTGCTGGTTCTGGGCTCGGCCTATCTGGCGGCGGTCTGTCTGTTGCCTGAAATCCTTCGGGGCCAGTTTGCCATCCCGTTCTACTTCGGCGGCACCTCGGTTCTGATTATCGTCTCTGTAACCATGGACACGATCCAGCAGGTTCAGAGCCATTTGCTGGCGCATCAATACGAAGGGCTGATCGAAAAGTCCCAACTGCGCGGCAAAAGCAAGAAACGCGGCAGGAAGGGACCCGCTCGTCGATGAACATCATTCTTCTTGGCCCCCCGGGGGCAGGTAAAGGGACGCAGGCGCGTCACCTGGTCGAAACACGCGGCATGGTCCAGCTGAGCACCGGTGACATGCTGCGCGAGGCCAAGGACAGCGGCACCGAGATGGGCAACCGCGTGGCCGAGGTCATGGCCAAGGGCGAACTGGTCACCGATGAGATCGTCATCGGCCTGATCCGCGAAAAGCTGGAGCAGGGCGCCGAGGGTGGTTTCATCTTTGACGGTTTCCCGCGCACGCTGGCGCAGGCGGACGCGCTGGGTGAATTGCTGGACAGCACCGGCAACAGCCTGGACGCGGTGATCGAGATGGAGGTCGACGATACCGCGCTGGTCCAGCGCATCACGGCCCGGTCGACCTGTGGCGGTTGCGGTGAAGTCTATAACGACATCACCAAGCCGATTCCTGCAGATGGCAAATGCACCAACTGCGGCAAGGAAAACGACTTCAAGCGCCGCGCCGACGACAATGAGGAAAGCCTCAAGACCCGTCTGATGGAATACTACAAAAAGACCTCGCCGCTGATCGGCTATTACTACGCCAAAGGTGCGTTGACCAAGGTCAACGGGCTGGGCGAGATCGCCGAGGTTCAGGGCTCGATCGCGCAGGTTCTGGACGCCTGAAAAGCTTGAACCGTTTATGGGCTTGACCTGAACCGGAAAAGCCCATATCGACCCCCATCCCCATTGGGAATCAAGACCGCAAGCGGGATTCGTTCCGTTTGCCCCTACTACCTCGAAATAATGCTGGATCCTCTGGCGTCACTGCCAAGATCAAGTGTTGTGAAAAAAGGTTCCGGAGTTACGGAACCGCAACAAAAAGGAAAGTGACACGTGGCACGTATTGCCGGCGTAAACATCCCGACTGCCAAGCGGGTACCTATCGCCCTCACATATATCACCGGTATCGGCAACACCTCGGCCAAAGCGATCTGCGAAGCCGTGGGCATTGAAGCGACCCGTCGCGTCAACGAACTGTCCGACGCCGAAGTTCTGAAAATCCGCGAATACATCGACGAAAACTACACCGTTGAAGGTGATCTGCGTCGTGAAGTTCAGATGAACGTCAAGCGCCTGATGGACCTGGGCTGCTATCGCGGTCTGCGTCACCGCCGCAACCTGCCGGTTCGCGGTCAGCGCACCCACACCAACGCTCGTACCCGCAAAGGCCCCGCAAAGGCCATCGCTGGTAAGAAGAAATAAGGGAGGGTCTGACTGATGGCACGTGATAAGACTCGCGTTAAGCGCAAAGAGCGCAAGAACATCGCATCGGGCGTCGCCCATGTGAACTCGACCTTCAACAACACCAAGATCCTGATCTCGGACGTACAGGGCAACGCCATTTCGTGGTCGTCTGCCGGTACCATGGGCTTCAAGGGATCGCGGAAATCGACCCCCTACGCCGCTCAGATGGCTGCTGAAGATGCAGGCAAGAAGGCGCAGGAACATGGCGTCAAGACGCTGGAAGTCGAAGTTCAGGGCCCCGGTTCGGGTCGTGAATCGGCTCTGCGCGCGCTGGCTGCCGTGGGCTTCAACATCACGTCGATCCGCGACGTGACACCGATTGCTCACAACGGCTGCCGCCCGCCGAAGCGTCGCCGCGTCTAAGCGATTTTGAATTGAGCTGGGGCCAGTGTTTTTGCACGGCCCCAGCACGTCATTTTGAACCTCGGGCGTCTGCACCTTGTTGGTCATGGGGCGCGGACAGGAATGGAGGGATTACATGATCCACAAGAATTGGGCAGAATTGATCAAGCCGACCCAGCTGGACGGCAAGCCGGGCAACGACCCTGCACGTCAGGCAACCCTGGTTGCTGAACCGCTGGAGCGTGGCTTTGGTCTGACCTTGGGCAACGCCCTGCGCCGCGTTCTGATGAGCTCGCTGCAAGGCGCGGCCATCACCAGCGTTCAGATCGACAACGTCCTGCACGAGTTCTCGAGCGTGGCGGGCGTGCGTGAAGACGTCACCGACATTATCCTGAACCTCAAAGGCGTGTCGCTGCGCATGGAAGTCGAAGGCCCCAAGCGCCTGTCGATCAATGCCAAAGGCCCCGCCGTTGTCACCGCTGGCGACATCAGCGAAAGCGCCGGTATCGAGGTTCTGAACCGCGACCACGTCATCTGCCACCTGGACGATGGCGCCGATCTGTTCATGGAACTGACCGTCAACACCGGCAAGGGTTACGTTTCGGCTGAGAAGAACAAGCCCGAAGATGCACCCATCGGCCTGATCCCGATCGACGCGATCTATTCGCCGGTCAAGAAGGTCGCCTATGACGTTCAGCCGACCCGTGAAGGTCAGGTTCTGGACTATGACAAGCTGACCCTGAAGATCGAAACCGACGGGTCGATCACGCCCGAGGACGCGCTGGCCTATGCTGCGCGCATCCTGCAGGACCAGCTGTCGATCTTCGTCAACTTCGACGAGCCGGAATCGGCCGGCCGCCAGGACGAGGATGACGGTCTGGAGTTCAACCCGCTGCTGCTGAAGAAAGTCGACGAGCTGGAACTGTCGGTCCGTTCGGCAAACTGCCTGAAGAACGACAACATCGTTTACATTGGCGATCTGATCCAGAAGACCGAAGCCGAGATGCTGCGCACCCCGAACTTCGGCCGCAAGTCGCTGAACGAGATCAAGGAAGTGCTGTCCGGCATGGGGCTGCACCTTGGCATGGATGTCGAGGACTGGCCGCCCGACAACATCGAAGACCTGGCGAAGAAATTCGAAGACGCGTTCTGAGGTGAGATGGGTGCAAGCACCCATCCTACATGACGAACCCCAGTAGGATGGGTGATTTCACCCATCCACGAAAATGCCCGGACTGCCGGGGACAACTAGGGCAATGATGCCCCAAGGAGAGCGCCTGACACGCATCGGGTGCCAGACAAAGCAAAACGCGAAAGAAGGAACTGAAAAATGCGTCACGCACGTGGTTACCGCCGCCTGAACCGTACTCATGAGCACCGCAAGGCGCTGTTTGCGAACATGGCTGGCTCGCTCATCGAGCATGAGCAAATCAAAACAACTCTGCCCAAGGCAAAAGAACTGCGCCCGATCATCGAAAAGCTGGTCACTCTGGGCAAGCGCGGCGACCTGCACGCCCGCCGTCAGGCCGCAGCACAGCTGAAAGAAGACAAAGACGTCGCAAAGCTGTTCGAAGTTCTGGGCCCCCGCTACGCCGAGCGTCAGGGCGGTTATGTCCGCATCCTGAAAGCTGGCTTCCGCTATGGTGACATGGCGCCGATGGCGATCATCGAATTCGTTGATCGTGACGTCGATGCCAAAGGCGCGGCCGACAAGGCCCGCGTTGCTGCCGAAGAGGCCGCAGAAGAATAAGTCGATCCGACGATCTGACTGTCAGACCCCTGCGTCCCGGACGTGGGGGTTTTCTTTTTCCCGAACGCGGTCACGGATGCCGCGCTTGCATTACCGGCCCGGTGGCCGCATATCCTACGGGTCTCTGAAGATTGAGGTCGGAATGCTGCGCGCGACAGTTTTAGCTTTCTCCATTTTGTCGGCATCACTTGCCACGGCGGAAACACGGGTTCCGCAGTCCCAGGCTGACATCAGTCTGGGTTTTGCCCCGGTCGTCAAACAAGCCGCCCCGGCGGTTGTGAACATCTATGCCAAGATCGTCCGGCAGGGGCGCACCAACCCGTTGTTCTCGGACCCGTTCTTTCAGGATTTCTTTGGTGGCGGCTTTGGCACCCCGCAGCCGCGAGTGCAAAACTCGCTGGGTTCGGGCGTGATCCTGTCCGATAACGGCTATGTGGTGTCGAATTACCATGTTGTGGGCTCGGCGACCGAAATCCGCGTGGTGACAACCGACCGGCGTGAGTTTTCGGCGACGGTTGTTCTGGGGCATGAGGAAAGCGACATCGCCATTCTGCGGCTAGAGGATGCGTCTGACCTGCCTTACCTGAACCTGCGGGACTCGGATCAGGTTGAGGTGGGAGAGCTTGCGCTGGCCATCGGTAACCCGTTCGGGGTCGGGCAGACGGTGTCGTCGGGCATCATCTCGGGTCTGGCGCGGACCGGGACCGCCACGGGCAATGCGCGGGGGTATTTCATTCAGACCGACGCGGCGATCAATCCGGGCAATTCGGGCGGTGCGCTGATTGATGTGAATGGCGATCTGATCGGGATCAATACCTCGATCCTGACCCGCTCGGGCGGGTCAAACGGGATCGGCTTTGCCATTCCGGCCAATCTGGTGGCCGAGTTTCTGCGGCAAGCGCAGGCCGGCAATGACAGTTTCGTCAGCCCCTGGGCGGGGATCACTGGCCAGCATATGAGCGCTGATATCGCCGAGTCGCTGGGTCTGGCCATCCCATTGGGCGTGGTGATTTCAGATCTGCATGACCTTAGCCCACTGGCCGAGGCCGGTCTGAGGGTCGGCGATGTGGTGACGCACGTGGACGGGGATGAGGTGAACTCTCCCGCCGAGATGAAATTCCGCATGTCCGTTACCGGGGTTGGTGGAACCTCGGTTCTGACCCGGTTGCGCGGCGAGGATCGCGATGACGTGGAAGTGGCCCTGATCAAAGCGCCTGAAACACCTGCCGCTGAAGAAACCACTCTGGACGACCGTACGGTGCTGCCCGAATTGAAGGTATCAGGGGTCAACCCGGCGGTTATCACAAGGCTGGGGCTGCGCCTGACGCAGACCGGGGTCGTGGTCATTGATCCCGGGCCATATGGTGCCCGCGCCGGACTGCGCACCGGGGACGTTCTGGACGCGATCAACGGTGCCGCCATTGAACGACCGCGCGACGTTGTGCAAGCACTGACCGATCCCAGCCGTCGGGTGCAGATGACGATCCAGCGCGGCGGTCGCACCCTGTCACTGCGGTTCCGGCTGTAACGTCATGAGCGACCTGTTCGACACTGGCGCGACCGAGCCTGCACCGGCCCCTCATCGCCCTTTGGCGGATCGGCTGCGCCCGCAAACGCTGGCCGAGGTGATCGGGCAGCAGCAGGTGTTGGGACCGGATGCGCCCTTGGGCGTCATGCTGGCCTCGGGCAGCCTGTCCAGCCTGATTTTCTGGGGGCCGCCGGGTGTTGGCAAGACAACGATCGCTCGACTTCTGGCGCAGGAAACCGATCTGCATTTCGTTCAGATCAGCGCGATTTTCACCGGCGTTCCGGACCTGAAGAAGGTGTTCGAGGCGGCAAAGATCCGACGTCAGAACGGGCAGGGTACTTTGCTTTTCGTGGATGAGATCCATCGCTTCAACAAAGCCCAGCAGGACGGGTTCCTGCCGCATATGGAGGATGGCACCATCCTGTTGGTCGGGGCAACGACCGAGAACCCGTCCTTCGAGTTGAACGCCGCTGTGCTCAGCCGGTCGCAGGTGTTGGTGCTGGAGCGTCTGGGCCTTTTCGATCTGGAGCGTCTTGCCCAACGGGCCGAGAAGGAACTGGGCAAAACCTTACCTCTGACACCGGCGGCACGCGATGCGTTGCAGGAAATGGCCGACGGCGACGGACGTGCCTTGTTGAACCTGATTGAACAGGTGGCTGCCTGGAAGGTCGATGCACCGCTGGACCCGGATGCGCTGTCGACGCGTTTGATGCGCCGCGCGGCCAAGTACGACAAGTCGGGGGACGAACATTACAACCTGATTTCGGCCCTGCATAAATCGGTGCGCGGCTCAGACCCTGATGCTGCCTTATATTGGTTTGCCCGGATGCTGACCGGCGGCGAGGACCCGCGCTATCTGGCGCGGCGCATCACCCGTATGGCGGTCGAGGATATCGGGCTGGCCGACCCGCAAGCGCAGGCGATTTGTTTGCAGTCGTGGGAAACCTACGAACGGCTCGGCTCGCCCGAGGGAGAGTTGGCGCTGGCGCAGGCGCTGGTCTATCTGGCGCTGGCCCCGAAATCGAACGGGGCCTATGTGGGCTACAAGGCGGCGATGCGGCTGGCCAAGCAATCGGGCAGCGAGCCGCCGCCCAAACACATCCTGAATGCGCCGACGTCGTTGATGAAGGATCAGGGTTACGGCGCAGGTTACGCTTATGATCATGATGCCGAAGATGGTTTTTCAGGCCAGAACTACTTTCCCGAGACGATGAAACGGCCCGTTCTGTATCAACCGGTCGAGCGCGGGTTCGAGCGTGAGTTGAAGAAACGACTGGATTACTTTGCCAAGCTGCGGTCGCAGCGAAACAGCGGGTAACGCAGGGTCAGGTCCGCTGCTGCCGTGGCGTCACAGGAGACAGGTGGCGCAACTCGGGTTTCCCTTGGGTCAGTGACTGCAAGGGAGGACGCGTCATGCCCGTATCAATCGAAAAATCCGAGGATGTCTGGACCGTCATTCATGACCGGCCCGAGGCCCGCAATGCAGTGGATGCCGATCACGCGAAGGCCTTGGCCGATGCCTTTCTGGAGTTTGAGCATAGCGACGCCAAGGTGGCGGTGTTCTGGGGCAAAGGCGGCAATTTCTGCGCAGGGTGGGACCTGAAGATGGCCGCAACCCTGGCCGATCCGGAACTGGGTGAAGCGTATTACGAGAGACACGGCTTTCCCATAGGATCAGCCCCGTCGACATTGGGGCCAATGGGGCCATCGCGTCTGGAATTGTCGAAACCGGTGATCGGTGCGATAGAGGGGGCCGCCGTGGCGGGCGGGATGGAGCTTGCCTTGTGGTGCGATATCAGGGTGATGGCCGAAACCGCTTATCAAGGTGTCTTTTGCCGCCGCTGGGGCGTGACCCTGATGGATGGCGGGACAGTCCGCCTGCCGCGTCTGGTCGGGCAGGGCAAGGCGCTGGAAATCGCGCTGACCGGGCGCAAGGTCGAGGCCGAGGAATGCTATCGCATCGGGCTGGCCGAGAAGGTTGTGCCCCATGGCGAGGCGCGGGCCGCTGCCGAGGCCATGGCCCATGACATCGCGCGTTTCCCGCAAGAGGCGGTGCGGGCTGACCGACGCTCGATCATCGAAACGCGCGGGATGTCTGTGCGCGATGGGCTGAAGCTCGAATGGGCCAACGGGTTGGAAGCGATCCGCCGCGAAGGCACCGCAGGCGCGGGGCGGTTCCGGGACGGGGCCGGGCGGCACGGAGATTTCCGGAACATCTGACGGGCCGCTGATTGCTTGACTCTTGCGCCGTTGCGGGCGACAGACGCGCATGTTTTCTAGGACACTGGCAATAGCGCAATCCGGGCGGGTCAGCCGCGCGGCGCAAGGGGCAATGGCATGAGTGGCGTACAGATGATTACGGTCGCAGACGGCGACGGAGATCAACGGGTAGACCGCTGGCTGCGCCGCCTGTTCCCGCATGTCAGCCAGGGGCGCATCGAAAAGATGTGCCGCAAGGGCGAGTTGCGCGTGGATGGCAGCCGGGCCAAAGCCTCGACCCGGTTAGAGGTGGGGCAGGTCGTGCGCGTGCCACCCTTACCCGACGCGGATCACAAACCAGCCGAGGTCAAGCGGAGCGTGTCCGACGCGGATGCGAAGATGATCCAGTCCTGCGTGATTTACCGCGACGATCATGTTCTGGCACTGAACAAGCCGCATGGCCTGCCGGTGCAGGGCGGCAGCGGCCAGACACGTCATGTGGACAGCCTGTCCGAAGCGTTGCGCTTTGGCTATGACGAAAACCCGCGTCTGGTGCATCGTCTGGACAAGGACACATCCGGTGTTCTGCT
Organism: Ruegeria sp. H7; assembly: GCF_056532945.1. Lineage (NCBI taxonomy): Bacteria > Pseudomonadati > Pseudomonadota > Alphaproteobacteria > Rhodobacterales > Roseobacteraceae > Ruegeria > Ruegeria sp. H7. The sequence goes on along the minus strand of NZ_JBQFNZ010000011.1, from coordinate 83,917 downwards.
GCTGGCGCGGACGCGCGAGGCCGCCAAAGGGCTGACCGCCGCCTTCCGGCACCGCGACACGCGCAAGATCTATTGGGCCTTGGTCGCAGGTGTGCCCACGCCTTATCTGGGAGAGATCAAGACCGGTCTGGTCAAGGCCGCAGGCCATGGCAAGCAGGGCGAGGGCGAGAAGATGATCCCGGTGCATATGGGCGACATCGACAGCACGCCGGGTGCAAAACGCGCCCATACGCATTACGCAACGCTCTACCGTGTGGCGGGGCGCGCCGCCTGGGTGGCAATGGAGCCGATCACTGGCCGGACCCACCAACTGCGCGCCCATATGGCCGCGATTGGGCATCCGATCATCGGGGATGGGAAATACGGCGGATCGGGTCAGGAAAACCTCGGCGATGGCTGGGGCGCGCAATTGGGTGGGATCATCAGCAAGAAGCTGCACCTGCACGCGCGGCGTGCGTCTTTTCAGCACCCGATGACGCGCAAACCGATCACCATCGAAGCGCCCCTGCCTGAGCATATGAAGCACAGTTGGGACACGTTCGGCTGGACCGAAGACCTTGCCGCCGACGACCCGTTTGAGGAGCTGCAATGAGCGCACCCCTGCGGCTGGTTCTGTTCGATGTCGATGGCACTCTGGTCGACAGTCAGGGCAGCATCGTCCATTGCATGACCGCCAGTTTTCAGGCGGCTTCGGTTGTTGTCCCGCCCCGAGAGGCGATTCTGTCGATCGTCGGCCTGTCCCTGCCACAGGCCATTGCGCGGCTGGCGCCGGATCAGTCCGACGCGGTGCAGGCGCAATTGGTCGAGGGCTACAAGCAAGCCTTCCACGCCCACCGGCTGGACCTGGGTGCCGCCAGTTCGCCGCTGTATCCTGGTGCGCGCGCGGCGATTGAAGCCCTGTATGCGGTGCCCGAAATCCTTTTGGGTGTCGCAACCGGCAAATCTCAGCGCGGTCTGGACGCGTTGATCGAGGCGCATGGGCTGGAGCGTTACTTTGTGACCCGGCAGGTGGCCGATCATCACCCGTCAAAACCGCATCCTTCGATGGTGCAGACCGCGTTGGCGGAAACCGGGGTCGAGGCGGCGAACGCGGTGATGATCGGGGATACCAGCTATGACATGGACATGGCCGCCGCTGCCGGAGTTGCCGGGATCGGTGTGTCCTGGGGTTATCACGATTCATCAGCGCTGACCTCTGCCACCTGTATGATCGAAACCTTCGACCAGTTGCCCCGCGCGCTGGACACGATTTGGACCTGAGACATGAGCGATTGGAAACCGAAACGCTTCTGGACAAACAGCACCGTGGTCGAGGCCGAGGGTGGCCACACGGTCGAATTGGATGGTCGCCGGGTCAAGACCCCGGCCAAAGCGGCGTTGATCCTGCCGACACATGCGATGGCTCAGGCCGTGGCTGCCGAATGGGAGGCACAGGAAAAAGAGGTGGACCCTGCCACCATGCCCTTCACCCGCTCGGCCAATGCCGCCATCGACAAGGTGCGCATTCAGCACGGCGAAGTGGCGGATATGCTGGCGGATTACGGCGACTCTGATCTGCTGTGCTACCGCGCCACGCACCCGCAAGAGCTGCAGATGCGTCAGGCCACGGAATGGGACCCGGCGCTGGACTGGGCCGCTGAACATTTGTCAGCCCGGTTGATCCCCGTCGCGGGTGTCCTGCACAAGCCGCAATCGCCAGAGGCGTTGCAGCATCTGCGCGCCCGCGTGCATGACATGGATGCGTTCCAGCTGGCGGCGTTCCACGATCTGGTCAGCCTGTCCGGGTCCTTGGTCCTGGGCTTTGCTGCGGCCATGAACTGGCGCAATCCGGACGAGATATGGCGCATTTCGCGTCTGGATGAGGACTGGCAAATCGAGCAATGGGGCCACGACGACGAGGCCCATGCAGCCAGTGAGGTAAAGAAAGCCGCCTTTCTGCACGCCAAGAGGTTCTTCGACCTGTCAGTTTGATCCGTCACAACCTGATTTTTGGGCGTAAGTGCATGAACCAGCGGGCCAGATCCATCGTTTTCACTGATCCGGCCCTTGACGTTTGTTTATGATTGCGCCCAAACTCATGCCCACTAAAGGGGAGACACCTTTGGGGTAACCTTACCGGCATCCACTTGCCGGACAGAGCCGCCTTTCAAAGGGCGGAAAATCAGGAAGAGGTAAAAATGAAAAAATCCGTAATCTTGGGCGCGGCAACAGTTGCCGGTCTGGCCGCAAGCGCAGCAGTGGCGGGTACCATTGACGACGTCAAGGCGCGTGGGACTCTGAACTGTGGTGTGACCACCGGTCTGGTTGGCTTTGCGGCACCCGACGCGAATGGTGAATGGCAGGGCTTTGACGTTTCGCTATGCCGTGCTGTAGCTGCTGCTGTTCTAGGCGATGCGAACGCTGTTGAATTCGTTCCGACCACCGGCAAGACTCGCTTTACCGCGCTGGCGTCTGGCGAAATCGACATGCTGGCCCGGAACACCACCTGGACCTTCAGCCGTGACGTTGACCTGAAGTTCGAATTCACCGGTGTGAACTACTATGACGGTCAGGGCTTTATGGTTCCAAAGGCACTGGGCGTCAGCTCGGCCAAGGAACTGGACGGCGCAACCGTCTGCATCCAAACTGGCACCACCACCGAGCTGAACCTGGCCGATTTCTTCCGTGCCAACAACATCAGCTACGAGCCGGTTCCGATCGAAACCAACGCAGAAGCGCAGCAGCAGTATCTCGCTGGCGCATGTGACGTTTACACCACCGACGCTTCGGGCCTGGCCGCGACACGTGCTACGTTCGAAAATCCCGGTGATCACGTCCTGCTGCCCGAAATCATCTCGAAAGAGCCGCTGGGCCCGTTGGTCCGTCACGGCGATCACGAGTGGGGCGATGTTGTCCGCTGGACCCTGAACGCGCTAATCTCGGCTGAAGAACTGGGCGTGACCTCGGCCAATATCGACGAACTGTCGAGCGGCACTGACAACCCGGAAGTGAACCGACTGCTGGGCACCGAAGGTACCCTGGGCGAAATGCTGGGTCTGGACGCTGACTGGGCTGCTAAGGCGATCAAAGCCGGTGGTAACTACGGCGAAGTGTTTGCCAAAAACATCGGTGAAGAAACTCCGATCGGTCTGGCACGCGGCCTTAACGCTCAGTGGACCGAAGGCGGCCTGCTGTACTCGCCGCCGTTCCGCTAAGTCATCAACGGGAGAGGGCGCAGGGCAACCTGCGCCCTCTTCTACTATAACTGCTGTGGACAGAAACGGAGCGGGGACAACCTCGCCGGGGTAAAAACAGTCCACAAGCTACGGGGATCCCAAAACATGTCGACTATGACTGACCCACCGAAAGCTGATTTTCGGTTGTCTATGCTCATAAACGATACCCGCTACAGATCGCTGACCTTTCAGGTGATTGCGGCCATCGTTATTGCGCTATCCATCTGGTATCTTGGCAATAACCTGATCCAGAATCTTCGAGCCGCAGGGCTCAATATTTCTTATACCTTTCTTGGCGACTCAGCCGGGTATGACATCAACCAGCGACTGATAGAATATGACAGCCAATCCTCGCACGGACGCGCGGCGATTGTTGGTATTCTCAATACGCTTCTGGTTGCTGTTCTGGCCTGTATCACGGCCACCATATTTGGAGTGATCGCGGGGGTTCTGCGACTGTCCAACAACTGGCTCGTGTCGAAACTGATGGCGGTTTATGTCGAGATCTTCCGGAACATCCCGGTTCTGATCTGGATCATCATCATCTTTACGATCATGACGGCCGTGCTGCCGGGGCCAAGGGCGTTCCGGGGCGAAGACCCGTCTTCGACCATGCTGTTCGATGCGTTCGCATTCACCAACCGGGGTGTCTATATCCCGCGGCCCGAATTCACCAACGGGCTGTTTGGCGCGACAATTTTGAACTGGCTACTCGTGATTGCCGGTCTGGTGGGATCGTGGTTCGCTGCGCACGAAGTCGAAAAACGCGCCACGCTGAAACAAGAACAGACTGGCGAGCGCCCCCAGACGTTCATGATCAAACTGGCCATCTGGCTGGGTCCGCTTGTCGTTCTGATGGTTCTGATGGGCCTGACCTGGGACATCCCCGAATTGAAGGGTTTCAACTTCAGCGGTGGTATCAAGGTCGGTGGCCCGCTGATCGCCCTGTGGTTCGCGCTGTCGATCTACACTGGTGCCTTTATCGCTGAAAACGTGCGGGCGGGTATTCAGGCGATCTCGAAAGGTCAGACCGAGGCTGCTGCGGCCCTTGGCCTGCGTCCGGGTCGGATCATGAACCTGGTGGTTCTGCCTCAGGCGTTGCGGGTGATCATCCCACCGCTGATTTCGCAGTACCTCAACATCACCAAGAACTCGTCGCTGGCCATTGCCGTGGGATATGCAGATATCACCGCGACCTTGGGTGGTATCACGCTGAACCAGACCGGTCGCGCGATTGAGTGTGTTCTGCTGCTGATGCTGTTCTACCTGACGGCGTCGCTGACGATCTCGATGGTGATGAACATCTACAACGCATCCGTCAAGTTGAAGGAGCGCTGAGCCATGGCCGATCAATCAACAAATCCGATCGCCTTTGTGGCTGACGGGACAATCCCGCCCTCGCCACCGCCTGCAAACCAGACGGGTGCCATCAAATGGCTGCGCGAGAACCTGTTTTCGGGCGTCACCAACACCATCCTGACACTGCTGTCGCTGGTCCTGATCTATCTGTTGCTGAAGAACATCCTGCCATGGATGCTCAACGGGGTCTGGAATGCAAACTCGCTGGCGGAATGCCGCGAGATCCTGGCGGGCAAGACCGGGGCCTGTTTCGCGGTTCTGACGGAACGCTGGCCGCAGCTGATCTATGGGTTCAAATACCCGGCTGAAGCTTACTGGCGCCCGAATCTGGCCTTTGTGCTGATGCTGGTGGCGTTTGCTCCGGTGCTGTTCTTCGATCTGCCGCGTAAGTTGCTGATCTTTACCGGCCTGTACCCGTTCATCGCTTTCTGGCTGATCTGGGGGGGCACGATCCTTGCGCCACTGGTTGCGCTGGTGGGCTGTGTGGCAGCAGGTGCCGTTTTCCAGAAACTGGGCAAGAACAGCTTTGCCGCCGGGTTCTTCGGCGCGATTGTCGTAGCGCTGATCATATGGAATGTCGGCGGGGCGCTGATCCCGGAAGGTGCGTCAGAAAACGCCTGGCTTTCGGCTGTTCCCAGCCGTGACCTGGGTGGCTTCATGCTGAACATGATGCTGGGCGTGACCTGTGTGTCGCTGTCGGTGCCGCTGGGCATTGCCCTGGCGCTGGGCCGTCAGTCCAACATGCCGCTGATCAAGTGGGTCTGCGTTATCTTCATCGAATTCATCCGTGGCGTGCCTTTGATCACGCTGCTGTTCGTGGCTTCGGTGATGCTGGCCTATTTCTTCCCGCCTGACAGCACGGTCGACCTGTTCCTGCGCGTTGTGATCATGATCACCATGTTCTCGGCCGCCTATATCGCCGAGGTGATCCGCGGCGGTCTGGCAGCGCTTCCACGTGGGCAGTACGAGGCAGCAGACAGTCTGGGCCTTGATTACCCGCAGGCGATGCGGCTGATCATCCTGCCGCAGGCTCTGAAGATCTCGATCCCCGGTATCGTGAACGTGGCCGTGGGCCTGTTCAAGGACACCACACTGGTTTCGGTCATTTCGATGTTCGATCTGGTGGGCATGATCCGGGGTCCCATCCTGGCGTCAACCGAATGGAACGGCGTCTATTGGGAGCTTCTGGGCTTTGCCGCGCTTCTGTTCTTCGTCGTCTGTTACGGCATCTCTCAATATTCCCAGTGGCTCGAGCGTCGCCTTGCCACGGATCATCGTTAAGGAGTTCAACACATGTCTGAACTTGCAGTAGAACGCGAAATCGACCGCTCGAAAATGCAGGTGAGCGACGAGGTCGCCATCGAAATCAACAACATGAACAAGTGGTACGGGTCCTTCCACGTGCTGCGTGACATCAATCTGACCGTCAATCAGGGCGAGCGGATCGTGATCGCGGGGCCGTCGGGGTCGGGTAAGTCCACCCTGATCCGCTGCCTGAACGCGCTGGAAGAACACCAGCAAGGCAAGATCGTGGTGGACGGGATCGAGCTGTCGAATGACCTGAAAAACATCGACAAGATCCGGTCCGAGGTTGGCATGGTGTTCCAGCACTTCAACCTGTTCCCACACCTGACCATTCTGGAAAACTGCACGTTGGCCCCGATCTGGGTGCGCAAGACGCCCAAGAAAGAGGCCGAAGAGCGTGCGATGCATTTCCTGGAAAAGGTGAAAATCCCGGAACAGGCCGACAAGTATCCCGGTATGCTGTCCGGTGGTCAGCAGCAGCGTGTGGCGATTGCGCGAAGCCTGTGCATGATGCCGCGGATCATGTTGTTCGATGAGCCGACCTCGGCGCTGGACCCGGAGATGATCAAAGAGGTGCTCGACACCATGATCGAACTGGCCGAGGAAGGCATGACCATGCTGTGTGTGACGCATGAGATGGGCTTTGCCCGGCAGGTCGCCAACCGCGTGATCTTTATGGATGCCGGTCAGATCGTGGAACAGAACGAACCGGAAGAGTTCTTCAACAATCCGCAGAGCGAGCGGACCAAGCTGTTCCTCAGCCAGATTCTGGGGCACTGAACCGGATCAGATTTTGGAAAGGCGGGGTTTTGCCCCGCCTTTTTCTATTCCAGCAACTCACGCGGAATGGTGAATCCCAATACCGCCCCGCTGCGCCATGTTACATCTGCCCAGTTTGTGATGTCGAACCGGATAACCGCTGTCGCACAGGTGGGGTAATCGTAGAATCTGGCGTGATCTGGGCCTTGCCGCACGATGTGCTGTGCGAAACCCGCGATGCCCGGATTGTGCCCCAGCATCAGCACCGTTTCCCCTGTTGCGCCTGACAGGACGGTCAGCATCTCGTCCGGCCCGGCATGATAGAGGGTGCGGGTAAAGCCGACCGTTTCAGCCGACAGGCCCATCCTGCCCCATGTCTCGCGGGTCCGGGCTGAGGTGGAACTGATGACCTCATCCGGCAGCCACCGGTTTTCGCGCAGCCATCCGGCAATCGCCGGGGCCGACTTGCGCCCGCGTTTGTTCAGCGGGCGCTCATGGTCGCTGGCAACCGGCGCGTCCCAACTGGATTTTGCGTGGCGGGTCAGGATCAGAGTGCGGGTCATGACGGGTGGAACGCTTTCATATGGTGGGCGGACTGTTCCGGGTCGCGGCCCGCGCCGCTGCTAAGTGGGCAGGCCAGCCGGGCAAGGCATCCGCCGGTCATGCAGCTTTGCCCCTCGGGCGTATTCAGATGGCCATGGCAGGCATCGACGCTGTAAAAGGCTTCGGCATTCAGCGCCCCGACCGGGCAGGCCGTCGTGCAGGGGGCTGGGCAGGCAAGGCAGGGCGAGGCGGCGTTGACCTCGGGGATGTCGAACTCCTGCGCAAAATGCAGCGCGCCACGGTACGAGATCATCATGCCGACCGTGTCATGAACCAACGCGCCAACCGGGCTGCTGAAGGTGCGTCCGGATTTCAGCGCCCAGTCGATGAACGGGGCGTAAGGCGGTCCGCCGAATGGGAAATGGGCCTCTGCGCCCAGTGACTGTGCCATCCCGCCGATGACACGCCTGGACCAACGGTCCACCGGATCAGGACCCTGCCATTCGGGAGACGCTTTTAAAACCGGCCAAAAAGCCGAACCCGCCCCGAGTAAGACCAGAGTCCCCCCGTCCAGCCCTTTGGCACCGCTGATCCGTGGATGGGTCGCACCCATGACGATCAGACCCGCTTGATGCGCAACGCGCCCCACCCAGCCAAAGCTGATTGCCGCCATGTAAGAGGAGGGTGGGGGATATCCGGTCATCTCTCCTCCGCAGATTGGATCAGTCGGGCCGGATCAGCGAACCCGCGCCGTGCTCGGTGAACAGCTCCAGCAGGACCGCATTGGGAGCGCGCCCGTCCAGAATGACCACGGCCCGCACGCCGCTGTGCAGCGCGTCCAGCGCCGTTTCGGTCTTGGGGATCATGCCGCCCGCAATGGTGCCGTCCATCGTCATCTCGCGGATTTGACCGGCTTTCAACTCGGTCACAACCTCTCCACCCGCGTTTTTAACACCGGATACATCGGTGAGCAGCAGCAGGCGATCCGCTTTCAACGCCGATGCAATCGCCCCGGCTGCGGTGTCGCCGTTGATGTTAAAGGTTTCGCCATTCTTGCCCGAACCCAGAGGTGCAATCACCGGAATCACATCATGTGAGAACAGATCGTGCAGAATTTTCGGGTTCATCTCGGACGGCGATCCGACAAACCCAAGCGACGGATCGGCCTGATCGCATACAATCAGGTTGGCATCCTTTCCGGACAGCCCCACGGCACTGCCACCCTGACCGTTGATCGCCTGCACGATGCGTTTGTTCACAAGGCCGGACAGCACCATCTCGACCACCTCAACGGTGGGTTTGTCAGTGACGCGCTTGCCGTTCACGAATTCGGATTTGATGTCCAACTGACCCAGCATCGCGTTGATCATCGGTCCGCCACCATGCACGATCACCGGGTTCACACCCACCTGCCGCATCAAAACCACGTCGCGGGCAAAGCTTTCCATTGCTTCGTCACTGCCCATGGCGTGACCGCCCAGCTTGATGACGACGATGGCCCCGTCATAGCGCTGCAGATAGGGCAGGGCACTGTTCAAGGTGGCGGCGGTGGCGATCCAATCCCGGTTCATGTCACGTGTCTTCATGGCTAAGTCCCTCTGGCGTTCCGTGTTAGGAGGTTTGCACGGCGCTGCCAAGGGCCAAGCTATTCCAGATGTGCAATGATCGAGCGCAGGGTGGGAATTCCGTCGCCTTTCTCGGACGAGGTCAGCACGATTTCAGGGAAGGCCGCAGGGTGTTTGGACAGCGCAGCGCGCACTTGATCCAGAACCTTCTGGCGATCATTCGCTTTGACCTTGTCGGCCTTGGTCATGACGCATTGAAAGGTCACGGCGCTGGTGTCCAGCAGCTTCATGATCTCGGCGTCGACGGGCTTCACCCCATGGCGCGAATCGATCAGCACAAAGGCGCGGCGCAGGGTCTGTCGGCCGCTTAGATATTGCTTGAGCAGCCGTTGCCATTTCTCCACTACCTTGACCGGCGCGTTGGCGTAGCCATAGCCGGGCAGGTCCACCAGATACAGTTCCGGGCCTTGGGTGAAAAAGTTGATTTCCTGCGTGCGGCCCGGCGTGTTCGACGCGCGCGCCAGGCCCTTGGTGCCGGTCAGCGCGTTGATCAGGCTGGACTTGCCCACGTTGGAACGCCCGGCAAAGCAGACCTCAAGCCGGTCGGGGGCGGGCAGACCGTTCATGGCCACAACCCCTTTGACGAATTCCGAAGGCCCGGCAAACAGCTTGCGCCCACGCTCTTGCGCGAACTCGTCCGGGTCTTCGGCAAGCGGGAAGGGCAGCGATGTCATAGCAGGTTAACCTTATCTTCAAGGCGGATCTCACCGCCCTGAATAACCTCGGCATAGACGCCGAAATCCTGATGATCCCAACTGTTGAGCGCGCCTAGGGTATCTGCGTCCCGCTCACCCGTTTCGGGATTGGCGGTTGTCGCCAGACAGCGGGTGATGCGTTCGCGAATGCGGAATACGGCCTGACCGATCTGCACGTCGCGACCCAGCCAGTCGAATTCTACCCACAGGGGCAGGCCCTCGAACCAGATATTGCCGCGCCAGCGCTTCGGTGACAAATCCCGGCCCAGTTTCTGTTCGACCACGCGATGCGAGGCCATGTTGCACAGGCTGATCGAGGGGTAGTCGCTGTCGGTCATGCCGCGCCCCGGCACCCGGACAATGCGGGCCGAAGCTGCGCGATCCGCGGGCATCAGCGGCTTGACCCAGTCCAGAAACACATCCTGCTGCGTGTCGGGCTGAAAGCTCAGATCCGGGCGTTCTGGATGGTGCAGGGTGACGCGGTCCCCTTCCATCCGGGCCGAGATCGCCATCAGCTTGGGTGCCTTTGAACCACGGCTGAAATTGGCGCAAGGCGCCCATTCGGTGCCATCGGTCTTCGCCGCCTCGTGCGCGACGGCCCAAACGCGATCCCCGGGCATGGTCTGCCCGGGGATTACTGTGACCTGATTCAGGGCTTCACGCCCATGGCTTTTGATCGGGTGCCGCCAAAGGGCTGAGACTGTCCCGCTCATTTTCCGTCCGTCTTAGGCGTCCGCTTGAAGCCGGACTTGATGTTGCCGAACACGTCAGGCTTGTAGCCCTGACTGCGCATGATCAGGTATTGCTGGGTGAAGGTGATTGTGTTGTTCGCAATCCAGTAGACCACCAGCCCGCTGGCAAACCCGCCCAGCATGAACATGAAGACCCATGGCATCCACGCGAAGATCATCGCCTGCGTCGGATCGGTTGGGGCCGGGTTCAGCTTTTGCTGCAGCCACATCGAGATACCCAACAGCAGTGGCAGGATACCGATGAAGATCAGCGCCATGAGGCTTTCGGGTGCAGGTCCCGCCCAGGGCAGCAAGCCGAAGAAGTTGAAGATCGAGGTCGGGTCCGGTGCGCTCAGGTCCTGGAACGGGCCGAACCATGGGGCCTGACGCAGTTCGATGGTGACAAAGATCACTTTATACAGCGAGAAGAAGATCGGGATCTGCATCAGGATCGGCAGACAGCCCGCAGCCGGGTTCACCTTTTCCTTCTTGTACAGCTCCATCATGCCCTGCTGCATTTTCTGACGGTCGTCACCAGCGGCCTCTTTCAGGGCTTCCATCTGCGGCTGCAATTCCTTCATCTTCGCCATCGAGACGTAGGATTTGAACGCAAGCGGGAACAGGATGGCCTTGATGATCAGCGTCAGGCCGATGATCGACCAGCCCATATTGCCGATCAGCACGTTGATGTTGTGCAGCAGCCAGAAGATCGGCTTGGTCAGGAAGTAGAACCAGCCCCAATCGATGCTGTCGATGAACTTCTGCACGCCTTCCGCCTGATATTCGCGAATGGTGTCCCATTCCTTGGCACCGGCAAACAGCTGCGTCGTCACCTGCTCGGTCGCGCCGGGCGCGACGGTCAGGGTGGGTAGCACGGTTTCGGTTTGGTAGATCTTGCGGCGGGCGTCGTATTTGGCGGCTGCCTTGAACGTTGCGCCTTCCGCAGGGATCAGCGTCGTCATCCAATAGTGATCGGTAAACCCGACCCAACCGCCTTCCTTGACCTGAAACACCTCGGCCTGCGCGCGCTCGTTGGGGTCGATGTCAAAGTCCCGTACATCGCCATAGTCGATTTCATCCAAAACGCCGTCGGCCATGACCATGACGCCTTCGTGCAGGATGAAGAAGTTCTTGAGGCCGGGAAGGTCGCCATCTTCGCCAATGCCGTGCCGCGCCAGAATGCCATAGGGGGCCATGCTGACCTCGGCTGCGGTGGTGTTTTCAACCGATTGGGTCACCGAGAACATGTAATTTTCATCGACCGAGACGGTGCGGCGGAAGGTCAGGCCGTTGCCATTGTCCCAAGCCAGCGTGATCGGAGTGTCCACGCCCAATGTTGCGCCCTGCTCAAGCGTCCAGAGGGTGTTGGGGCCGGGGACATCCGTGCCGGTCACGCCCGAGCCCGGAGCCCAGCCATACAGCGCGTAATAAGCCGAGTCTGATCCCACCGGGGCCAGCAACTCGACAATGGGCGCGCCGTCTTCGATGGAAACCTTGTAGTCTTTCAGGAACAGCTCATCGATGCGTCCGCCCGACAGCGAAAGGCTGCCTTTCAGGCGCGGGGTGTCAATCGCGACCCGCGGGGCCTGTTCTTCGGGCAGTGTCTCTTCGGTGGCGGCGGTCGCTTCGCCCACAGCACCGGTCGCTGTTGCGCTGGGTGTCTGAATCTCGGACTCTTGGGTGGAGGCGATCTCGGTCTGATCGGTGGCAGGTGTGGGTTCCGGCGGGGGGAACAGCACGAACCAGACCAGGATCACGAGAAAGCTGAGCGCGGTTGCGAGGATGAGATTCTTGTTCTGATCGTCCATCTGGGACAGCCACCTTGAGCAGTGAAAGACACCCGCAGGGTTCAACAGAGTGCAGGCCCAAAGGTCAAGCGGAATCGGTTGTTATTTCGTCACGGCAGGGGTCTGATCGGCCTAAAGTCCGCCTTATGACCCTGTTTGACGCCCAATCTTCGGAACACCGTTGACCTTGTTGCCATGTGCGGCAATCCAGTCCAGCGTTTTTTCAAACGGCATGGGCTTTCCGATCCCGAACCCTTGAACGTGATCGCAGCCCAGTTGTGCCATCAGGGCATGTTCACCCGGTGTTTCGACGCCCTCGGCCAGAGTTTCCACTTTCAGCCGTTCGGCCATGGTCAGGATCGCGCTGGCCAGTTGCTGCTGGCTTGGGTCCTGATCAGATTTCGCGACAAAGGATCGATCGATCTTGATCCGGGACACGTGGAACCGCTTGATCGACGCGATCGAGGCGTGGCCGGTGCCGAAATCATCCAGATCAATGCAACATCCCAGCGCCGCAAGGCCTGTGACATTGCGGGTGATCACATCGTCCGGTCGGCGGGAAAACACGGTTTCCAGAACCTCGACAGCAAGACGGTCCGGTGTCAGGTCAAATTGGTCCAGTTCCCATTTGAGGCGGTCAATCAAACCGGCGTCGCGCAACTCGTCAGATGAGAAGTTGATGCCGATCCGGGGCACGATGACCCCGGCCTGATCCCAATCGCGCATGGCCTGAAAGGCGTGGTGGCGGATGGCCTGACCAAAGCGTTCCATCAATTCGGCCTGTTCGGCAAAGGGCAGGAACACATGCGGCCCCAGCACGCCTTTTTGGGGATGTTCCCACCGGGCCAAAGCCTCAAACCCCGTGACGCGGCCTGTATCGGTCGAAACCTGCGGCTGGAACCACGGTCGGATTTCGCCGCCATTCAGGGCTGCGTCGAACTCTTTCCGCAGGTTGGTGCGAATGCGCGACCGGCGGCGGGTATCCGAGGAAAAGGCGCGAATCGTTGAGGGGCCGTTTTGCTGTGCCTCGATCAAGGCACTGATCGCGGCCTCTTTCCAGTTTTCGGCTGCACCGTCCGCCTCTCGCGAACTCAGGCAGAAGCCGATAGAACAGGACGCATAGATACCTGTGCCATTCGGCATGACAGGGTCTTCGACGGCGGATTGAATGCGCCCTGACATCTGGATACAGGCCTCAAGGTCCAAATGTTGCGACGGGCGCAGGGCGATCAGGATCTTGTTTTCGCCCAGACGTGTTGCAATATCCTGGCCACGGATCATCGACAGGACGCGCGCGCAGACCTGTTCCATGATATGGTTGGCCGCTGCCTGCCCGTGCAGATCAAGGATCTGCGTGTGGTCATCCAGCGCGATGGCAAGGCAGGCCGACACATCGCCGCTTTGTTTTGAACGATCAAATATCCCGCTCAGTTCAATGTCGAACCGATCATTGGCCAGCAGACCGCCCGAGTGTTGCCCGCGCCCGGCTTTCGCCTCAAGCGTGCTGGCCCCAGCGATCAGCAGCGGAAGGCCAAGTGCTGTTGCAACCAAAGCACGCTCACCCCCGATCCAGAACGCACCAAGGCTGAGAGCGGGGACAAATGCCAAAGCGGAAGAGCTGTTCAGAAGGGACGTCAGGCTACGCGCCAGACGGTCAAGTGAAGGTCGGTTCCGCATCGGTCTTTTGGCCCCTGGCAGTGATCGCACGGGCCAACCGTAGGAAATCAGTCTGAGTCAGTCGTTAACGCAACCGAGGAATTTCATCCGAATTTTCGGCTTTTTCGTCCGGTTTCAGCGCAAGATTGGCGAAATCGAACAGTTTCGGGTCCAAAAGATGCGAGGGACGGGCATTGGTCAGGGCGCGAAACATCACCTGACGACGACCGGGGCTATTCTTTTCCCATTGGTCGAGAATCTGTTTGACCTGCTGGCGTTGCAACCCGTCCTGACTGCCGCACAGATCGCAGGGGATGATCGGGTAACGCATGGCATTGGCGAATTTCTCGCAATCCGCCTCGGCCACATGGGCGAGGGGACGATAGACGAACAGGTCACCTTCTTCATTCACCAGTTTCGGCGGCATGGTGGCCAAACGCCCACCGTGGAACAGGTTCATGAAGAAGGTCTCAAGAATATCGTCGCGATGATGGCCCAGCACCACGGCCGAGCATCCCTCTTCGCGGGCAATGCGGTACAGGTTGCCGCGGCGCAGGCGCGAGCATAGCGCGCAATAGGTGCGGCCCTGCGGGACCTTGTCCATGACGACGGAATAGGTGTCCTGATACTCGATCCGATGGGGCACGCCCATACGCTCCAAAAACTCGGGCAGGACGGTGGCGGGAAAGCCGGGCTGGCCCTGATCCAGATTGCAGGCCAGCAGATCCACGGGCAGCAGGCCGCGCCATTTCAGCTCATACAGAACCGCCAGCAGGGTATAGCTGTCCTTGCCGCCAGACAGGCAGACCAGCCAGCGGGGCGGCTTGCCGTTCTTGTCATGGGCGGTCGGGTCCACCATGCCATACTGCTCGATCGCTTCGCGCGTCTGGCGCACGATGCGCTTGCGCAGCTTCTTGAACTCGGTGGTCGAGGGCGCGCCGGCGAAGAGCGGGTGGATATCGTCTGCATCATCAAACATGGGCCGTGGTTACAGCGGACCGTTGGTCCGGGCAAGGTGTTGCGCGTTCGCCGGTTTGGGAAACCACCCCGATTATGCTATCTTCGCGGGATTTGGAGTTGGAGCTAGTAATGGACTATTTTTTCTCGGTCCGCGGGCGCAGCGGAGATCACTATTCGAACAAACTGGGCACGGCGCGGTATTTGGCGATTCCGTCGAACGTAAAGACACCGGCCCGAAAACACGAAGTTCCGGTGTCGCAATGGGTCGGAAAAGTTCAGGACGAGGCCGGTGCCACGGATGATGAAAAGGGCAACATCGTCATCTTTGTGCACGGCTTCAACACCGAGCAGTTCGAGATGCTGGAGCGGCACCGGAAAATCCGCAAGGGGCTGGAGGCGCATGGCTTCAAAGGCGCGCTTGTCAGCTTTGACTGGCCCAGCGACGGGTCGGTGCTGGGTTACAGTTCAGACCGGGCCGACGCGCGGCGCTCGGCAGACAAGCTGTTTACCCATGGGATCAGACGTCTGTCGCGCATGCAGACGGCGGATTGCCGATACAACATTCATGTGTTGGCCCATTCCATGGGCACGTTTCTGGTGCGCGAGGCGATGGATTTTGCCGATGATGACCACGAAATCGCGCAACACAGCTGGATGACCAGCCAGATTGCCTTTGTCGCGGCGGATGTGTCGGCAAAGTCGTTCCGGGATGGCAGTTCCAAAACCTCGTCCCTGATGCGCCACTGCACACGGCTGACATGCTATTACAGCCCCTTTGATGAGGTGCTGTCGGTGTCCGAGGTCAAACGGGTCGGCGTGTCGCGCAGGCTGGGGCGTGTCGGCATGCCGGACGATCATCCGGAAAAGGCCGTGAACCTGTATTGCGGCGCGTATTTCAAAGACAATCGCGATGACTATCCGGACGGCCCATCGGCCACCCATAGCTGGTACTTCGATTCGTCGCGGTTCTATGAAGACCTGCACCACACATTGACGGGCAAACTGGACCGCGAAGTCATTCCGACCCGAAAGTTCACTGACCGGGGCAATCTGGCGCTGTTCTAGTCGGGCGGTTTGGTGGTCTTTTCGGGCACCGGGTCATAGCCATCGCCGCCCCAGGGGTGGCACCGGCCAATGCGACGCGCGGCGAGCAATGCGCCTTTGATCGGGCCATGCTTTTCAAGCGCTTCCAGCGCATAGGCCGAGCAGGTCGGTTGATAGCGGCAGTTGAATCCGACCCATGGGCTGAAGATCAGCCGGTATGCCCGGATTGGCAGCGCGATGATATGGGAGAGAAAGGTCACTTGCGCGGCGCATGTATTTTGCGCAGCGCGTATCGCAGATCATCCAGCAACGCCGCGAATGGGCGATCTGCCGTGACATTGGCGCGGCCGATCAGAACGTAATCCCACCCGTCCTGTCCATGTTGTGGCAAAACGGCCCTTGCAGCCTCGCGCAAGCGCCGTTTGGCGCGGTTGCGTGCAACAGCGTTGCCCACTTTCTTGGAACAGGTGAACCCAACGCGCAGCCCCGGGGCTTCGTCAGGTGCGCGCTTGCGGGCCTGCACCATCATCGACGACGTGCCCTGTCGGCGCGCGCGTGCCGCTTTCAGGAAATCCGATCGGGTTTTGAGAACCGTCAGGGATACAGGCGCGCAAACGGACGCCGCCGGGGGCGTTTCCCGGGGGTGGTTTCTACCATCCTCAGGGGCCTCCGGCGGCGTCATGTTCATAACCTGATCGGTGAGCGGCTTATGCGCTCAGCGATTTGCGACCGCGTGCGCGGCGTGCGTTCAGGATCTTGCGGCCGGCCTTGGTGGCCATGCGCGCGCGGAAACCGTGGCGGCGTTTGCGAACCAGGTTCGAAGGCTGATAGGTGCGTTTCATCGCTCCGTCTCCAATCTATAGCGGTCGGGTGCGGCGCGGATTCGCCTGGCCCTAGTGTTCGAAGCCCGTCCTCTACTGCTAAGCGGGGGGTAAGTCAAACCCCAAGACCGGGGTTTTGACGCCTTTTGCAACAATTCTGTATCCCGGCCCCGGAAAAGGTTTCAAATTCCGGGTTTTGCGCCCGAAACCCTCACATTCCCTGCCACATAGTTCAAGGCCGCGTGAGGGCCCTGTTGCTTGGCCGTCGGGCAGCGCATGTTGGGTCAGGAATGAAACAGACAAAGCCGGATGGCCAGATGAGCGAAACGACCCAGGCGCCGCGCAGCGGAATTGCGCGTCATATCCCCTTGCTTGTTATCCTTGCCGCTGCTGCGGTCGGGTTTTTTACGCTTGGCGATTACCTGAGCTTCGAGACCCTGCGCGACAATCGCGAGGCGTTGCTGGCCTGGCGCGATGCAAATTACTGGGCAATGGCGGCCGCTTTTGTGGCGATCTACATCGTGATCGTTGCATTCTCGCTGCCCGGCGCTGCTGTGGCATCCATGACCGGCGGGTTCCTGTTCGGTCTGTTCGCGGGCACGTTATTCAACGTTTTTGCCGCGACCGTTGGCGCATCTGCCATCTTCCTGGCTGCGCGGTGGGGATTGGGCGAGTCGCTGACGGCGCGGCTGGAATCCTCGGAAGGTACGGTCAAAAAGCTGAAAGACGGGCTACGTGAGAATGAGATCTCGGTCCTGTTCCTGTTGCGGCTGGTTCCGGTCGTTCCCTTCTTTGTCGCCAATCTGGTGCCCGCGCTGGTCGGCGTGAAGTTCCGCAACTTCCTGATCACAACCGCGCTGGGCATCATTCCGGGCGGCATTGTCTACACTTGGATCGGCGTCGGGCTGGGCGGGGTGTTCGACCGGGGTGAAACCCCAGACGTGTCCCTGTTGTGGGAGCCATTTGTGATCGGGCCTATCATTGGTCTGTGTGTGCTGGCTGCTCTGCCGATTGTAATCAAAGCCCTGCGTGGCAAAAAGGACGCCTGACTCATGACAGAACTGAAGACCGATATCCTGGTGATCGGTGCCGGGTCAGGTGGCCTGTCCGTGGCTGCGGGGGCTGCCCAGATGGGGGCCGATGTGATTCTGCTGGAAGGTCACAAGATGGGTGGCGATTGCCTGAATTTCGGCTGCGTCCCGTCCAAAGCGCTGATTGCCAGTGGCAAGGCCGCCTATGCGCAAGCCCACGCATCACCCTTTGGGGTGTCGGATGTCGTCCCACAGGTGGACTATGGTGCCGCCAAGGACCACGTGCACGACGTAATCGCACAGATCGAACCGATGGACAGTCAGGACCGGTTCGAAGGTTTCGGCGTGAAGGTCTTTCGCGAGTTTGGGACCTTCCTGTCGCCAACGCAGGTGCAGGCGGGGGACAATGTGATCACCGCCCGCCGCGTGGTGATCGCGACGGGCTCATCGCCGCTTGTGCCTCCGATACCGGGTCTGGAGACGGTACCGTTCTACACCAACGAGACCATCTTTGATCTGCGTGAAAAGCCCGATCACCTGCTTATCATCGGCGGCGGCCCCATCGGTATGGAAATGGCGCAGGCGCATATCCGGCTGGGCTGCAAAGTTACGGTGATCGAGGGCCTGAAGGCGCTGGGCAAGGATGATCCCGAAGCCGCCGCAATCGTGCTGGATACCCTGAAGGCGGAAGGCGTCGATATCCGCGAACAGGCGATGGTCGCCGAGATCAGGGGCGCAGACGGCGCGGTCGAGGTTGTCACAGAAACCGGAGAGGTCTTTGCCGGTACCCACCTTCTTATGGCCGCCGGACGCAAGGCCAACGTTGAACGCCTGAACCTCGAGGCGGCGGGGATCGACCGCACCCGGACGGGTATCAGGGTCGATGACGCTCTGCGCACCAGCAACCGCAAGGTCTATGCCATCGGCGACGTCGCTGGCGGGCTGCAATTCACCCATGTCGCCGGGTATCATGCCGGTATCATCATCCGATCCGCTCTGTTTGGCCTGCCATCCAAGGCCAAGACCGCGCATATCCCATGGGCAACCTATACCGACCCGGAACTGGCCCAGGTTGGCCTGACCGAAGCGCAGGCGCGCGAACAGCATGGGGACAAGGTGGAAATCGCCCGGTTCGATTATCACCACAACGACCGCGCCATTTCCGAGCGCAAGACGAAAGGGTTTATCAAGGTTATGGTCGTAAAAGGCCGACCTGTCGGTGCAACGATCGTGGGGCATCAAGCCGGGGAACTGATCAACTTGTGGTCTCTTGCGCTTGCCAATAACCTTAAGATGGGTCAGATCGCCGCGATGGTTTCCCCCTATCCGACGATAGGAGAGCTTAACAAACGTGTGGCGGGTGCTTATTTCTCGCCGAGGCTGTTTGAGAATCAGACAGTTAAACGAGTGGTCAGGTTCGTCCAGCGCTGGATCCCCTGACCTAAAGAAGGAGCGCCAATTGAACTCGCTTTCGGGCCGTTTCCTGATCCTGACGACGGTCTTCGTGATGTTGGCCGAAATCCTGATCTTTGTCCCCTCGATTGCGCGCTTTCGCGAAGACTTTCTGCTGAACAGGCTTGAGCGTGCGCAGATCGCCTCGCTTGCGTTGCTGGCCGACGACATGCTGGCCGATGAGCTTGAGGCCGAACTGCTGGCCAATGCCGGTGTCTATAACGTGGTTTTGCGGCGTGACGAGGTGCGGCAGTTGATGCTGTCCTCGCCCATCCCCGAGCAGATCACCAATACCTATGATCTGCGCGATGCGGGCCCCTGGATTCTGATCCGCGACGCGGTGAACCGTATCTTCACGGTCGAAAACGAAGTCGTTCGCGTGATCGGAGAGCCGGTCAAAGGGGCCGGGCTGTTGATCGAGGTGACCATCGACAGCGCGCCTTTGCGCATGGCGATGGTGGATTACGGCCTTCGGATTCTCGGCCTGTCCTTTGTAATCTCGATCATCACGGCGTCGCTTTTGTTTCTGGCGGTTCGCGTCGTCCTTGTGCGTCCGATCAAAAGCGTTGTCGGCTACATGCAGCGCTACGCCAGCGCGCCTGAGGACGCGCGGGGTATCATTGCACCTGCCTCCAAAGTCACGGAACTGCGCGAGGCGGAAGAGGCACTGAAAACCTTGCAGACCGATCTGACCCAGGCCCTGAAGCAGCGCGAGCGTCTGGCGCAACTTGGCGGAGCCGTCGCCAAGGTCAGCCATGATCTGCGCAACATCCTGACCTCGGCGCAGCTGTTCACCGACAGGATCGAATCCAGCGATGACCCGCTGGTTGGTCGTCTGGCGCCGAAACTGGTCAACTCGATCACCCGGGCCGTCTCACTGTGCGAAAGCACCCTGGCCTTCGGCCGCGCTGAAGAGCCCGCGCCGACCCTGACAATGGTCCGGGTTCGAGACGTGGCGGCGGATGTGGCGGCCAGCGAACAACTGGCCGTTGCGGATGCCCACGTCGAAATCGTCAACGAAGTCCCCGAGGACCTGGTCGTACGCGCCGACCCCGAGCAGTTGTTCCGCGTCATCATGAACCTTGTGCGCAATGCCAGACAGGCCCTGGTCGCATCAGGCCAACCCGGCCGCGTGACCATCGCCGGATGCGAGTTCGAGACCAGCTGGTGCATCGAAGTCAGCGACACGGGCCCCGGTCTGCCGCCAAAGGCGCGCGAGAATCTGTTCACACCCTTTCAGGGCGGCGTCCGCAAAGGAGGCTCGGGTCTGGGCCTTGCGATTTCACAGGAACTGGTGCGCGGCCATGGCGGAGATCTGCTTCTGAAAGACTCCAGCGCAAGCGGAACAACCTTTGAAATAAGGCTTCCCCGCGGCGACGTGACTTTTTGAAAGTTTTTTGAAGAATCGACTTGCACGTCCACCGCCCCGGGTCTAAATACCGCCTCACCAACGCGGACCGATAGCTCAGCTGGATAGAGTACTTGACTACGAATCAAGGGGTCGGGGGTTCGAATCCTCCTCGGTCCGCCACTTTCCATTGATTTCATTGGAAAAATTGGCGGTTTTTACCAGCTACCCGCCAACATACCCGCCAAGTCTATATTAGCCCATTGGCTTGGAATGCCTGGTGACCAAAGCCGCGATGTCGATAGCTTAGGTCGCAAGGTTTCAGGAGCGTTCTTGGATTCGTCTGCTCTCAAACGGCTTGATCTACTGTAACAAATTGTTTGCTTTGGGCTGTGTGAAGCCAACTTGCGGTTCCGTGCGGTGTTCGTCGTAAAGCGCAATGAACCGAAGGCTGCAATCTGTGTAGACGAGCGGTCGATGTCTGAAAGAGATTAATGGTAGAGTTTCACGAGTGATCTAAGGAACTGGTAATTCTTGATTTATGTTGACGCAGTAATTTGAGATCCCTCTGCTGCTTTAGATTGCTTAGGCCGTGTCAAATTGCCTATCGCCTTCTCTCGTGGTATCGTCATCGCTTTAAGAGAAGATTCATGCGGCGGCGAGTTTTAGTTAACCGGTTCAAGCCCAAACGCGCTTCAGCGATCGATCGGATCAACGAGCTTTCTAGTTTTGCTCGTGCCAATTGGTTTGGTCTACTTGCTTACATGGCCTTTGCAGGCGTGACACTCTTGAGCGTTCATGATGCAGACTTTTTTGTATCAAGCCGCCAGACGACATTGCCTTTGATTGGAGTTGAAATTCCCACCAAAGATTTCTTTATTTTCGGCCCAATTCTTGGAACGGCGCTTTATGTTTATCTGCATCTCTATCTAATTAAGCTTTGGGAAGCTCTGGCGGATGCTCCACCCAGACCTAATGGGGCAGCACTATCTCTTCAGGTTACCCCTTGGTTGGTTAATGAATTCGGGCTTGCCCTTCGAGGAAACGGTGCTTTCCATCACAGACCTTTGGATTGGCTGTCACATCTCGTAACATTCCTTTTGGCATTTGCGGTGGGGCCTATTGTTACAGCTTACTTTTGGATACGTTTTTGGCCTGCTCATGAACTTGGTCACTCAATATTCAATGCAATTCTCTTCACGCTGACGACCATGACCATGCTAACAAGCCTTTTCGCGGCTGTTACTCGGTTGCGATTTAGTTCGACTTTCGGAAGCAGCCTGAAGTTGCTACTAGCTACTGTAACAGCCTTAGCAATTTTAGTGCCGTCAATTGCCATAACCGTAGCGAAATCTGACGGACCCGAAAGTTTGGGACCGTTTCGCGCATTGACAGAGAAAGTCTATTCGGCGTCGTACCGTTTTTTTGTTGGGATCGGCTTATGGGCTGAGCCAGTTGATACTGACGATGCCACGACCCGCTATGCGCTGAGAATTGCTTCTGCGGACCTGAGAGAAGTCGAATTCGTATCCTATCCAGCCAACTGGCAAGAATACTGGGCTCATCAACGGCAATTTCGCGTCGATTGGTGTGCTCAACAAGGGATTGACCCAACAACATGTGGTCCCTTCGAGAGGAGAGATGATCTCAGAACTCACACCATAGCCGCACGTAAAAAGTGGTGTGAAAACAACGGGTACTCCCAAGCATCAAGATGTGCCAGGTACTTCTCTGATTTATATGAACAATTCGATCACGATTGGACTACCGAAAGACTGACAAGATTAAATTCCTTAGAACCTTGGTCTCCGCAAAACAAGGACCTCAGAAACGCAGACTTAACAAACGCCGTGCTTCCCGGGGCAGATTTGAGAGGGGCAGATATGGACGCGGCAACTCTTAAAGGCGCGCAGATGGAAGGGGTGAATCTCCGTAACGCACACTTGGAAAATTCCAACTTTCAAGAAGCTTTCATGGTGATGTCAGATCTACGCGGAGCGCAACTAAGGCGCGCAGACCTGAGTGATGCGTGGTTGGTAAAAGCGGACCTTCGCGGCTCACAACTGGAATTGGCAGATCTAAATCATGCTTGGATTCTTAGTGCGAAATTGCACAAAGCAAATTTGGTAGGAGCAGATCTTAGTCATGCAGAATTGTCCGGTGCTGATTTGAGAGAGGCACAAATCGTCGGAGCAGATCTAAGAAGCGCTAATTTAGTTATGGCATTGCTATACAAAGCACAATTAAATGGCGCAGATTTGAGTGATGCTTGGTTGAGTATGGCGCGCCTACAACGGGCACAGCTGGAGGGTGCAAATTTAAGTCGGTCGAGTTTGGATGACGCAAATTTAGAAAGTGCCAATTTGAAAGGAGCGGACCTAAGGTCGGCTTTTTTGTCAGGGGCGGACTTTTACGATTCAGACCTCACTAACGCCGACATGCGCGATGCTTCTATTTTAGGGGCCACTTTTATCGATGCGCAGATGAAAGGGGCGGACTTGGCTGGCGCGAGCATAGAATGGTTGATACTAGACTATGCGAAAATGAATTCGGTAAACTGGACCGAGACTTCGTTCACGGCGATGGCTAGGTTCGCCGACCTAAGGGGAATCCGCGATTTGAGGCAAGAGCAGCTATTGCATCTGATAGGAAATTCGAAAACTCTATTGCCAGATCAAGTTGACCCGGAAACCGGCCAGCAGCTCTACATACCATCATGCTGGGCAAAGCTGCCAGATGCTTGGCCAGGTCATTCTGCGGAAGCAAAAAATCAATTCTCAAACGACGAACTTATTGAAGACCAAATTCTGTGTGCGCCCGGCACTTTGCCTCAAAGGTCAGGAACACCTTGGTCAATGAATCAGTTGCCACCTTGGGAAGTCAATGACTTATGGGAACCTGATATTCGAGGACCAGTGACGGCGTCGGAATTCAACGTTGAAAAAGGATCTAAGTAGAAATTTAGTTCCACTTGTTATTGCGGCGAGAGTTCCGGAAATCCCAGTCGTTAGAGTTTTAGTGCTCATCGAATGCCAATGATGCACCAACAATCAACTTGGATCAGTCCTATGAGGCTGCTCATGGTCATTCGTTCAAATTTGACAGGGTGGCCTGAATAGTGACTTGAGGGTGCTTTAGAAGGGGGCGCTTAGCGCTACTTCAACTTCCGGTTCAGGTCTGGTTTTGTGGGACATATCTTGCATTTTCGTAAAATCCGCAGGCCTGAAGAAATCGGTGTTTGTCTGCTTCCGCCTCGAGAGCAATATCGATGGCCTTTAGGCGCGTTGACGCGTCGGTGCTGGTTGCGGCGATCTCCATGCAATCGTTTCTGACAGTATGATAGAAGGCGAGCGTATCACCGACCAAAGCGATTAAGTCTGCGTGTTTGGCTTCCGCAGATAGGCGTTCTGTCAGCTTGTCAAAGAGGCGCTGGGCGTGCTTGGAGGAAATTCCCAGTACCGCTCCGATTTGTCCAAGGGGCGCGCCCCTCAATGACATGCGGTGGACAACAACCAATCTAAACTCGTTGATGTATTCGGTGCCGTCCCAGCCGCCAATCTCCGGTTGGTCTGTGGTCTCAGGTGCCACGTGGTTTGCACCCGGGTTCAATTCCGAGCACGGTGAGCATAGCGTCTTCCGTCTAGGGTGAATAGCAGCGTGGGGAAATGCGTGGTCCAAACGAATTGGTCGATCTTCCCGAATGGCGGCTTCGATTTCTCTGTCTATTCCGTCTAACGCTTCCGTTGGCCGTTCGGGATACTGCCTGACGGAGCATTGTATTTGTTTGCGTATATGCTGCATACGCCGACCTTCAGTGAAACCGCCTTTCGGTGTTCTCCTGTGAGGAATTTGACCTGAAGTTGGGTCTCGTTCTTGGTTTGTGTTGCCCATGTCGCGCTCTCCGTGGTCAGTGCGTGTTGTCAGGTGGGATTTCGCCTTTGAGCCGCGCTCAAAATTGCACCCGGGTTCAAATATCGATGTCCAAACGGGCGATGATCCAGCCCAATGCGAAGAACGCCGGATAGAACAACAACCAACCCCCATAAGTCAGGTAATGGACCAGCGATTTTTCATTCCGGTGGATAAGCGACAACATCGCGTTTTCATCGCCGTCGAGCGCTTCGCGGTATGTGCGCGGAATGATGATCTTGCTGTATGCGGCATGGCCGACCAGCAAATACGAAACTGTGGCAATCGCTATCAAGGCATTCATGGTTTTCTCCGAATTTGCGGGTGCTTGGACGGAACTTTGAACCCGGGTGCAAATCGGGCGCTTTTTCTGACAGGTTTTCCTAGTTGGATGGCAACTCGTTGAAGGCGGTTCAGGCGTAAACGGCGCATGGGAGATGGTGATTAGATGTGCGGCAAACTCAGCAGCAGGGAGTGAGTAAAATTGGGCGGTTCTTGATGCAGACAGTGCAGCAGGTTGGCTCGGCCCGTGGAATTTCTGCTGCAAACTTTGCGGCAAAGTTGCAGCAGACTTTGAAGCGGGTTTCTGAATTACTCACCTCGAAACTGAAGCACATTGGGCGCTTCAGTATTCGCGTTCCGGAACCGAGTAGCATCCCCGCGCGCGTGACCCGGTCTTTTGCTATTTTTGTATTCAATGACATCGTAGTCATTGTCCTTCTCCCAAAATCGTGGTTCGTAAGTTGGTGCTTTCGGTTTGCCTAGGTGCTCAGTCGGCAGCATCGTCAATCGCCATTCCGGCGACAGAGCAGTACCTTCGACGCCTTTCCTGTGCCGTCGTGTGCAAACGATCCACCCCTTTGCCTGCAAATCTGCTAATGCCGTAGCCGCAGTTTTTGGGGTAACGCCCATTTCGGTTGCTAGTGTCCGCGTGGATAGCGCAACAATCCCGTTGTTGTTGAATTTCAGCTTCTTGCCTTCATAGCGACATCGGACTTTGAGATGCATGTAAGCTGCTTGTGCCGTGGAGCTTAGGGCCTTCCATGCTGGCAGTCGGGTATCTTCTTTTATCCATTTGGCGAATTGGTCGGTTCGGTTCTCATTTCTTTTGTCACGCCCCATAGTGATGATCCTGACCGAGGTATGTTGAACGCGAGATAGACGGGAGCGCAGAATTTCCAGATCGCAGGTTTGCGTTCTTGGAATTTGAAATGGAGTGGTCAAAAACGGCCAACGCAGCGCCTGTTTTAGCGTGCCACAGGCGTGCAAGTGCTTCGCGGGTCATGAAGTACCCTATTGCCTTCCATCGTGTTCCAGCACGCTCGTTTTGGGGCGTTATGCGTCTTTGAATGATCCACTGAACTTCGTCGGAGCACTCAATGATCCGAAACTTGCCAAGTCGCTCTATTTCGAAGGCATAGTGTTCACTGCTTTCAGCGAAATCATAACTTGAGGACGCAAGAGTTCTTCCGGTGAACCCGGGTGCAATTTCTGTAGTCATTTTTGGGGCCTTTGGGCTTTGCCCATTAGCCGGGAAGATGGTACGGTCGGTCAGCTACAACAAAACGGCCTCTTCCCGGATAACTGGGTGAGGTCGTTTTTATTTCGGATCGTTGAGTTCTTCACCCGTGGCAGAGAATTCAAACGAGCAGATTTTTGTGTGTTCCACTCTGCCATCGGAATATCGGGCTTCTTGGTTGAAGGTTGCGTGTTGTTCCAAGTGTTTCCGAATTTTTTGCGTCACTGGAACTGGTTCACCGTTCTTGAATAGGATGGGGTTCGCCATATCGGGGCCAATTGGCATAAGGGTGTAGGTTCTGCCGTAGCGGAGGGTTGCATTCTCGGTCATTGTCTTACTCATCGTTGAAGGAAGTGATGCACCCGCCAAGTGCGGATGCTAGTTGATTGCAGCGCTGGGCGCGGGTTGCTTCAGGCGTCGAAAATGTTTCGCCCTTAGGAAGACCCCAGCGTTCGGACAGAGATACGGATCGTGTTTCGTCCTTGGCCTGTGCGTTTTTAACAGACCTGAATGGCCGCTGGTTTGCACCACCCTGTACGAGGGATACGAAACTTGGTTCCGGGTCGGTCAATGCGCGTGCTGTGATTTCATTGATGCGCGGGATACGTTTCATATCTCAGCCTCCAAGCGGCTTGGCGCTTTCCCAAGCTTCGACTTCTGAGAGCTTCCAGCGCGTGCACCTCGCTGAAAGTTTGATGGATTTTGGGAACTCTGGGTCATTCTTGGCCCACTTCCACCACGTAGCGCGATGAATTCCGTACCTCGCGGCACCTTGCTTGTCGGAAATGAGTGTTTCGTTTGTCGTTGTCATGTGTCGCTCTCGCTGTTGCTTGCAATTGAAGGCAACGTATCAGGGCGTTTCAGCGATGGCTGTGCTCGAAAAGGGTGAAAAATTGCACCCGGGTGCACTGGCATTGAGATTGAAAGTGGATGGACCGCTGTTGCCATCCTTGTTTGCCGAAAACTTGGAGTATCACCTCACCAATAATTTTGGTGTTTAGTTCGGCCAAGGTGAGTGCTCAAAAAAAGTGGGGGGTTAAGGAAGAATGTTGTGGAAGAGATGCAATCTCTGGTGGCATAACGCTACCGAGATTTAGAAGGACTGTCATAATGAGATTTGTTGCGGTTGCGTTCGTTTTCACTATTTTGGCGTCGCCACTATCGGCGGAGGAAATGACTGTAGATGGTTCAAGCAAGGAAGCTTACGAACGCAGTATCAAAGCTATGGTCGATCGCCTGCCCGACGAAGATAAAGAGGCGTTTGGGCGCGGGCTTATCAATCTCATCATCACTCGATACCCGCCAGCACAAGGTGCGGAAGGGTTGGCCATGTTGCAGTTTATGGAACCCGCGATGGAAGCTGCACACGTAACTTTGAGCGGTGTTTCGCGCGACGACATTGTCTCGAAAGGTCGTGAAATCATGGCCAAAGAAGCCGCAAAAGAAGCAGCGCTCGAAAACGACCCCTCCGACGTTCTTCGCTCATGTTTGCAAAGAAAAGTTGTCGTTTCAAATGCTGCGATTGAACGCGGCGATTACGGGCGAAACATTAAGTTGGATGTGACCAACAACCTACATTGGGCAATCGCAGGTATTCGCGTGGAATATGTTGCGATGTCCGCTGGTAGGTCTGTGCCTTGGCAAAGGGATGATTTGTCTGTCTCAATTCGGGGTGGTATTGAACCCGGCGAAACTAGGTCGATCCAGACGTCGGCATCTCTGTTTCCCGGCGATGCACCTGATGAACTGCTTACCACAGTGACTGTATTGGATGTGTCTGACCCATTGGAACGACAGCTAGTTAGAGATGTGACTGTCATCGGATGGGCCGAAGAAAAGTCACCGATGTCATGTGAATGATGGACGTTTCGACCGAAGTTGTTGTGGCTGTGATCGGTGGCGGGTCCGCTTTAATAGGCACGTTTCTAGGCGCTTACCTCAATAAGAGAGCTACTCTTTCAACTGCACGCGAACTGGTGGAAATCGAGCGTTTCAAATATGCTCAAGATCGTATTTGGGATTTTCGAAAGGAGAGCTACTCAGTAATTCTCGCCCATTTGAGAAAGGCGTCGAATTTCGCAGACAAAGTATTTGCCGGTTACTGCGACGAGCAACAGCACCCTGAGGTGTACTTTGCTAGCGACGATCGGAAGAATGATGATATCGCATCGTGGTCCGCTTGGGATACCTGTCGAGCCGAGTTTGAGGACAATCTTCTGACGTTGTCTGACGACTTCGCCCAACAGTTCAATTTGCTAATTCATAGTTTTCGGACAATCGACGACAACGATTTGCCGCCTGAAGTGGCGCACAAAAGGGCTGAAATCTTTAGCACGTTTTACCCAAAACTCCTTCGAATAGCACAAGACGAAATAGCGCCATCTAAAGTAAAGCGATTGGACGAAACTGATTGAGGTACTACCGGCCAAAAATACTACTTTTCTATTAGTTGGGGTGCTGCGGCTAGACCTGTACGATGATCTGGCCGCGCATTCTCAGATGACTTACTTGAAGCCTCAAAGGTGCTCCTATTGGCCTTGAAGCATTTCATTGGCCACTCAATAGAAGATTCTTGAATGCTTGCTTGTAGGCTCTTACTACGCCGTTATCTACCAAACCACCGCCGTGCTCTGGGTCGTCGCCATCCCACACTCCAAGTCGCTCTCGTATCCAGTTGTCGGTCGGTTGACGTGTGTTTGAAGACGTGCCCCGTTTCCATTCCTCATACAGCTTTTCCAACTGCCTGCGAAAAGCATGCTCATATGCGCGGGTAGGAGGTGCAAACATATCTCGATCGCATTTTCCCATCTTTTTCGTGCCTACAACGTAGTAAATCTCCGCCTTACGCGCTGCAGCTATCCTGCCAGCGGGACCACCTTGGATGCAAAGTCCGCTGTGCAACACAGGCTTTAGAACCGCCGGTACAATGCTGTTTGAGTTTGACGGCAGCCATTTGACTGCCCAGCGCTCATTGACATATGGAAACAGATGGTCTGCGATGATACCGGCTTTGTAATAATTGAGGGCATCATTGTATGTTCTGAGTGCGATGGGCTGCCTACCCGGATGCCGTCTTGATCTAAGTGCCTTGTCCAGTCCAAGTGTACCTTTTTCGCCGCAACGAATGTAGCGATCTTTGCGCAAGCTCGAACCCCAAAAGATGTCCTTGTTTGGAGCGGCTCCACGTCCTTGAGGCCACAGCAGGTCTTCCATGCAATAGAATAGAATACCTCTTTGGATGATATCGATGAATTTAATTGCGGTGTGTCCTTGACTGTTGTCGGGCCAGTCCTCAGGGCGTGCGCCACGCAATTTCAGGTCCGCAAACCTGCCATCTGGTCTCAAACTGGAACTATGAGCCTCTTTGAAGGCCTTGCCGATGATACGCCTTAGGTGGGCTTCGACTTTCCAGAGTTGATTGTATCTTTGGGCTGAAGACTTGTTCGTACTAAGGGACGTTGCCACACTTTTAGTCATTGAACCTCGGTTCATTGTTGACCTCTGTGGATTTCCACTACGTTGTTCTCATGCTGTTTTCCCACCAAGAAATCAGCCCAAGCATCCATCATCGTCCGCCTTTTCTCCAACATATCGCCCCGCCGGTAGGCAGCCTCTACGCTGTTGTTAATCTTGTGCGCTAAGGCGACTTCAGCCATGTCGCCGGGAAAGCTTGTGCATTCGGCAACCCAATCTCGGAAGGTGCTCCGAAGTCCGTGAGGAACCGCTGGCCGCTTACTCACTCGGTCTAAATACCCCGGGCCATCATGTT
This sequence comes from Ruegeria sp. H7, assembly GCF_056532945.1. NCBI lineage: Bacteria > Pseudomonadati > Pseudomonadota > Alphaproteobacteria > Rhodobacterales > Roseobacteraceae > Ruegeria > Ruegeria sp. H7. The sequence continues at coordinate 54,389 of NZ_JBQFNZ010000011.1, read as the reverse complement.
TTACGTCGGTCTCGTGCAAACGTTTCATGGTAGCACTCAACGTCATATCTGACATTTGGCCGCCCTTGGGCGCAGGGAACACCAAATCACTATCCGAGAAACGCGGTATGGCCTGCAGCAATTCCATTGCAGCCTTGGACAGTGGAACACGATGCTCACGCTTCATCTTTGTTCGATCTGCCGGGATGATCCACATTCCGGCATCTAAATCCAATTCACTCCATCGCGCCCCTCTCACTTCTTGAGAACGTGTCGCCGTCAGGGTCAAAAACTCCAATGCGCGGCTGCCAAGGCCGTCTCTATCTTGAAGATCAGAAAGCCAACGCTGCGCATCTTCAACTTTCAGTGCGGGTTGATTGTGGGTTTTAGCGATTTTGGAAGGGGCAGGGAGCAGCTCTTTCAGATTGTTCGCCCAACGCGCCGGATTATCGCCAGACCGATGCCCCGCAACTGTGGCCCATGACAGGACCGCTTCGATGCGACCTCGTAGGCGGGATGCAGTCTCAGTTTTCGTTCGCCATATCGGTTCGAGTACGCGCAATACATCCTGAACGGTGATGTCATCCACAAGCATGGACCCAAGTTCAGGTACGGCGTGTGCGGTCAGAGTGTTTCTCCATTGTTGCCGGTGTTTCGGGTTTTTGTGGGCATCCAATTTAGCGTCCAAATACCGATCAACTGCGTCTGAGAAGGACAGACCTCTGCGCTGGGCGGCGGCAAGCGCAGCCTTTTTGGTTTTTCGTTCTTCCACTGGATCAATGCCGTTTTGAATTTTGTCTTTTTGTTCGCGAGCGATTTCTCGTGCCTTGGCGAGAGGAACGTCAGGATAGCCGCCAAGGCCGATTTCACGGCGTCGGTCGCCGACAGTAGTGCGCAGCAACCATGTTTTGCCGTTGTTTGGGGTAATTTGAAGGAGCAGCCCACTTACGCCACCAACTGCGACGTTCATATTGAGCGATTTGCCGTTGCGGGAGGTTCTTCCATCGTGTTGCATCCGTTTGATATCAAGCGCAGACAGTTCCTTGGATACGCGCGGCATACTACACCCTCCTACTTACCCGCCTAAAATTATACTATCTTGTACTACAACTTGAGACGTCTTGCGACATCAATGTTGCGTAGTATCTGCATAACCTGCTGAAAAATTGCGATTTAGTACCACGGATCGCGACGCTATCATGGCGGTTCCTCGGGTCCGCCACTTGGTGCTTGTTGAACGTCACACGAACCTGACCCAACCGTCACAGTTGGACCAGAAATTCAGTGAACGTTCGACATCGGAAGGCGCCCCCAACGTTGGATATCAGTTGAATTTGATCTTTGAGTCATCAACTAACACGCCGCCCCGATTTCATACTCCCGCAGACATTATGGTTTGATCTGACATCCATATCGGAAAATCAGAGCTGATTTGTAGGTCAGACAGCGAAGCTGCCTGTTCCTGCTAATCTGCCACGTGGCGAACGCGGGAGGGGGCGAGGCAACGCTATTCGATAGGGGTGGTGCGGCCCGCAGGCACAGCCGAGGGCACGGCCTGTCTAATAGGGTTACCCTAGGGGGAGGGCAGCGCCCTCACCCTGACGGCCAGGGGCGTTTGGCTTGTCCAAATCCCGCTGGCCCACGAAAGGAATGAGGCGTGAAGGATGATAGCCACCATTGACGATCATTAAATTCCCTTAATAGCGAAAAGTGACATTCGGCCCAATCCCGACCTTCGCCGAGCATTCAAGATGCCGCAGCGGCAGCACGCATTCGGCCATTCGCTGCAGGCGCGAAACCTAATAAGCCCGCCGTCGGGGGGGGCGTGAGAAAGGCGACAGTTGGCTCCTGATCGTGAATGTCGATTTCATTTCCACATTCTGAGTTGGTTATCGAATTTGACCATCCCGCGAAATATTGAAGCGTTCACAGAAGAGGTCTTGTGATTTAGTCAGAACGACGAAGGAGTGCATGCGCTAATGACTTTACAGGGTGTGTCTCCAGCGTTTCGAAACCTGTGTGGCAATATGCTTGAGAAATAGTACGCGTCCCCGGGACCCAGAACCCTGGACTGCCCATCTACCGTCACTTCAAGACGGCCCTCTATCACAACCGCGCATTCCTCTCCTTCATGCGATAGTTCAGACCGACCCGAGTCAGCTCCGACGTCGTACTTTTCTATGAGCATCTGAAGCTTTCTGTCTCGGCGCTCACCTGCGACAAGCAAATAGGAAACTCCGGGTGATCCAAGATCACGCATGCTGCTGTGAGGAAAATAAAAGCTGTCGTCGTTTTTGAGTTCAAAGCTGAAAAAGAAACCAAGATTTATGTCTACACCTGCAAGAATCTTCTTGAGCAATGCCACAGACGGCTGGGACGATCCGCTTTCAATTTGAGAAATCGTACCGCTTCCCACACCGGCCCGCTTTGCCATTTCGCGCTGACTGAGGCCCTTTGAGGTTCGAATCAATCGCAGCCGTCTTGCGGTTTCCAGATCAGATTTTAGTGAGGCATCCATAATGATTTCCCGCTTTTGATTTTAAGCACATTAGGGGGCGGCGGTCTGTTTTTCAATAACTTACAGAATCGCATAAAGCCGGGTGTGCGGAAGGTCTGAACTCTGCAAAGATTTGTCATCAAATGAAAATCTGTTTCACGAGGAAAGAACGTGCTCAATCAACCCAACTCAATGTCATCGTTTTGGATGCCGTTTTCGGCCAATCGTGATTTCCTTCGCGAGCCCCGAATGATCCAAGCGGCTGATGGGATGTACTTCACTACCTCCGATGGTCGCAGGGTCATGGACGGCACCGCCGGACTGTGGTGCGTCAATGCCGGTCACCGTGATCCGCTTATCGTTGAAGCGATACAGAAACAGGTGCACGAGCTGGATTACGCACCAAACTTCCAGTTCTCACACCCGCAGGCATTTGAGTTGTCGGCAAAGCTGACCGCGATGATGCCTGAGGGGATGAACCATGCTTTCTTCACCAACTCTGGCTCCGAGTCTGTCGATACAGCGCTCAAGATCGCGCTACATTACCACCGAATGCGCGGTGATGGCGCGCGCACGCGATTGATCGGGCGTGAGCGTGGTTACCACGGCACTGGCTTCGGTGGCATCTCGGTGGGCGGCATCGTAAAGAACCGGATGCATTTCGGGACGCTCCTTACAGGAGTGGATCATTTGCGCCACACGCATGATCTAGAGAAAAATGCGTTTTCACGCGGCTGCCCCGAACACGGCGCGGAACTGGCGGATGATCTGGAACGATTGGTCGCGCTTCACGATGCATCGACCATCGCGGCAGTGATCGTTGAGCCGATGGCCGGGTCCACCGGTGTGCTGTTGCCGCCGAAAGGATACCTGAAGCGGTTACGTGAAATCTGTGACCGCCATGGCATTCTGCTGATTTTCGACGAGGTCATCACCGCCTTTGGTCGTTTGGGTGTGGTGACAGCATCGGAGTATTTCGATGTGAAGCCGGACATCATCACGACGGCCAAAGGCCTGACCAACGGCGTGATCCCGATGGGTGCGGTCATCGTATCCGACAAGATTTACGATTCGGCTATGGAAAATGCCGATGCGCCGATTGAGCTGTTCCATGGCTACACCTATTCCGCCAACCCTGTGTCATGCGCCGCCGCACTGGCAACGCTGGAGAGTTACAAACAGAATGATCTATTCCGCCGCGCTGCATTGCTTTCGCAGCCCTGGGAGGATCAGCTTCACAGCCTCGAGGGTCTGCCGAACGTCATCGATATCCGCAATTTGGGATTGGTGGGCGCGGTCGAGCTTGCTCCACGAGAGGGCGCGCCAGGGGCACGGGGCTATGATGCGATGAAACGGGCTTGGGACGCTGGAATAATGATCCGTGTCACCGGCGACATCATCGCTTTGTCGCCACCGCTTATCATCTCGGAACCAGAAATAACGAAACTTTGTCAAACACTTGGAGAGGTATTGGCAGATCTGCCATAACCCCTGATCGCTAACCCCAAAAAGGACTGACATCATGAAAGATGCATCCCCGATCACTTTGATCGGCCACTACATTAATGGCCAAATCACTGCTCCATCCGGTGAGAATACTCAGCCGGTTTTCAATCCCGCAACCGGTGCGCAAACCGGCGAGGTGTCACTGGCGAACGTCCAGACTGTCGATGACGCAGTGGCCGCGGCCAAAGTCGCGTTCCCGAAGTGGTCAAACACACCGCCAATCCGCCGCGCCCGTCTTATGAACAATTTTCTGGCCCTGGTGCGTGAGCATAAAGACGATCTGGCACGCGCCATCACGGTTGAGCATGGCAAGGTGTTCACCGACGCTCAAGGCGAAGTTGAGCGCGGTATTGATATCATCGAGTTTGCCTGCGGCATTCCGCAACTCCTCAAGGGCGATTACACCGAGCAGGTCTCCACCGGCATGGACAACTGGACGACGCGTCAGGCGTTGGGCGTTGTGGCTGGAATTACTCCCTTCAACTTCCCGGTTATGGTGCCGATGTGGATGTTCCCGATCGCCATCGCCGCAGGCAATACCTTCATCCTGAAACCGTCGCCAACCGACCCGTCCGCTGCACTGCTGTACGCGGATCTGATGCAGAAGGCCGGCTTCCCCGATGGTGTGTTCAACGTCGTACAAGGTGACAAGGTCGCCGTGGACGCGTTGTTGGAGAACGACGATGTCAAGGCTGTGTCCTTCGTCGGCTCGACCCCGATTGCGAACTACATCTACGAGGTTGGTGCGCGGCATGGCAAGCGGGTTCAGGCTCTGGGTGGCGCAAAGAACCACATGCTGGTTATGCCCGATGCCGACATGAACAAGGCAGCCGACGCCTTGATCGGCGCAGCCTTTGGCTCGGCAGGCGAACGCTGCATGGCTATCTCGGTCGCTTTGCTGGTTGGTGATGCTGCCGACAAACTCACGCCAGTTCTGAAAGAGCGCGCCGAAACTCTGAAGGTCAAGAATGGCCTAGAGCTGGACGCCGAGATGGGCCCGATTGTCACCGCCGCTGCGCGTGATCGGATCAAAGGCTACATCGACTCGGGCATCGACGAAGGCGCTGACCTGTTGGTCGACGGTCGAGACTACACAGTCGCAGGGCACGAGGAAGGCTATTTCCTGGGCGGCACCCTGTTCGACAACGTCACCCCCGACATGAAGATCTACAAGGAAGAGATCTTCGGCCCCGTCCTGTCCTGCGTCCGCGTCTCGACCTTCGCGGAAGGCCTGCAACTGATCAACGACCACGAGTTCGGCAACGGCGTGTCGCTGTTCACTCGCGACGGCAATGTGGCGCGTGAGTTCGGCAAGCAGGTTCAGGTCGGCATGGTCGGCGTCAATGTTCCGATCCCGGTTCCGATGGCCTGGCACGGCTTTGGCGGCTGGAAGAAGAGCCTGTTCGGCGACATGCACGCCTATGGCGAAGAGGGTGTTCGTTTCTACACCAAGCAGAAATCCATCATGCAGCGCTGGCCCGAAAGCATCTCGGAAGGTGCCGAGTTCGTCATGCCAACCGCAAAATGATCATCCGTTCCAAGGAGTGAAAAGTATGTTCATTGGTGTTCCCAAGGAAATCAAGAACCACGAATACCGCGTTGGCCTGACCCCTGAAAGCGTCGCCGAACTGGTTTCTCATGGTCACAACGTCATCGTCGAGACCAACGCCGGCACAGGCATTGGGGCTGATGATGATGCCTATCGTGCCGCTGGCGCGGAGATTGCCGAAACCGCAGCGGATATCTTTGCCAATGCGGAGATGATTGTGAAGGTGAAGGAACCTCAGGCTGTTGAACGCGCTATGCTGCGGGAAGGTCAGATCCTTTACACCTATCTGCATCTGGCCCCCGACCCGGAACAGACCAAAGATCTGGTCGACTCGGGCGCTGTCTGCATCGCTTATGAAACCGTCACCGACGACAATGGCGGTCTGCCCCTGCTGAAACCGATGAGCCAAGTTGCCGGTCGCATGTCGATCCAGGCCGGTGCCGGTGCGTTGGAGAAAGCAAAGGGAGGCCTGGGCGTGCTGCTGGGCGGTGTGCCTGGTGTGAAACCAGGCAAGGTCGTGATCATCGGTGGCGGTGTTGTTGGGTTCAATGCAGCTCAGATGGCTGTTGGCTTGCACGCGGACGTGACCATTCTGGACCGCAATCCAGCAGTGCTTGAGAAGTTGGAGAACCATTTCGAGGCGTCCGCCAAGGTCGTCTATTCGACCAAAGCCGCATTGGAGGAAGAAGTCACCAATGCCGATCTGGTTGTCGGTGCTGTTCTGATCCCGGGTGCTGCTGCGCCCAAGCTGGTCACGCGCGAACTGATCTCAAAAATGAAACCCGGTGCGGTCGTCGTGGACGTGGCGATTGACCAGGGCGGCTGCTTTGAAACGTCCAAAGCCACCACTCACGCCGAGCCTACCTATGTTGTCGACGATGTTGTTCATTACTGCGTCGCCAACATGCCTGGCGCAGTCGCCCGAACCTCGACCTATGCACTGAACAACGTCACGCTGCCGCACGCTCTGGCTATTGCCAACAATGGCTGGAAGCAGGCGCTTGCAGACAATCGTCACCTGAAGAATGGCCTGAACGTGGCCCACGGGAAGGTGACTTACAAGGCTGTGGCCGATGATCTTGGATACGAGTTCATCGCCCCGGAACTTTGCTGACTTGAAGCAAAGAAATGTCCCGTTGCGCGTATTGCGGCGGGACAAACACCACTGAGGAGGAAACCTTAATGATTACTAAGATTAACCGCCGCGCCCTCGGCGCGATGGGTGGCGCAGCTTTGCTCGCTGCAACCACAATCTCAACGACCGCTGCAGCGGAAGACATGACACTGCGCTTCGCTGGCGTGTTCCCGATCGATCATCAGGGCACGAAGATGATGGAACAGGTCGCAGCGGATGTGGCAGCAGCGGATGTCGGCTTGAAGGTCGAGGTCTTCCCTGCAAACCAGCTGGGTTCTGGTGAGGCGCTGTTCGAAGATGTTGCACGCGGCAACATCGATCTGGCATCGGCGTTCATCTATGCCGATACAGATCCACGCCTCGAATTCCTGTCAATGCCGTTCCTGCTGGGCGGCTGGGATGACATGGAGAGCACGCTTCTGAACATGGACTCCGAGTTCAACACCATCCTGCAAGAGATCACCGACGAATATGGCGTGCGCGTCATGGCGCAGAATCCGGAAGGGTTCATCGGCATCGTTTCGTCGCAAGAGCCCCAGAACTGGAATACTTTTGACGACAAGGGCATGAACATTCGCGTCTGGTCGTCCAGCGTTGTGAAGTCGATGGTCGAAGAACTGGGTTACCAGGCGACCACCATGGCATGGGGCGACATCTTCCCCGCACTTCAGGCCGGTATTGTTGATGGGGCGATCTGCTGCACCAAGACAGCCACCTACTCGATCTTCGCTCAGTCAGATGTTGGCACCCATTTTGTCGAGTACAACTCGATTTCGGAACTGACAACTTTCTATGCGTCGCAGCGGACACTCGACAAGCTGAACGATGAACAGCGCACCGCTCTGCAAGCCGCTATGACCAAGGCGTCCGAAGACTTCTTTGCCTACAACCGTGAGAACGACGAAGTGTTCGGCCAGAAACTGATCGACAAAGGCTACACCATCTTGCGCCTGAGCGACGAAGAACAAGCTGCGATGGCCGCTCATGTCCAGGAAACGGTCTGGCCCGCAATGGCACAAAACGTCGGTCAGGACATCATCGACCGCCTGCTGGCAGCAAAAGAACAGCAATAATCACTGAGAAGAAGGGCCAGCAGATCAGCTGGCCCTTTTTTGGTCTTTGGCTCAACAAAGGGAGGGAGAAAGATGTCTAGTTCTGAAGCTGAACGTCCATTGGTCGTCGAAAGCGCAGAAAAGAAGAGTTCGCAAAAAATCACTGACGAGTTGCCAGTCATTATTGGGTATCCGCTGAAAGCAGTGGCTTTTGTCATGAGGCAGATCGTTATGTTTGCCGGTTTCCTGATGGCTTTCACATTTGGGGCAGTTGTTGTCATCCGGTATGGATTTGGCGGTGATCTGTTTGCCTACGAAGAATGGCTTTTGGGCATTAGCATCATCGGCTTTTTTGCAGGTGCTGTTCTGGCCTCTGCCCGCAACCTGCACATCAACGCGGACATTCTTGGCATTGTGATCCAAAATCCTCGGTTGATTTGGTGGCGCGGCTTTGTCGTCCTGACAGTCGAGGTGCTGGTGATCCTATTCCTCATGTACGCCTGTTATGTCTCGCTGCTTGATGACTTCTCATTCCCCCGGCTGCGCGCAACCCCGGTGCTGCGCATTCCGTTTGTGACCTGGCGGATTGCAATCATGATTGCCTTTGGCCTCATGGCGACGTTCACGGCGGCATATTTGTACGTGCACATCCGCAAAGGGCTCGGTCTACCCCTGAGATCCGAAATGCAAAAAGGAGAAACCCAATGATCATCGGAGGAAGTCTCCTTATCGTCTGCTTTATGCTGCTGTTAGGCGTCAGCGTTTATGTGGCATTCGGATCGGTTTTGATTTTCATCGCCCTTATTGGAGATCAATCAATCACCGGCTACTTGCCCACCGGCTCTACAGGTATCCGCTCACTGGTGCTTCTGGCGATCCCCCTCTTCATGATTGCCGGTGGCATCATGGAAAAAGGTAAGATCGCCGCCCCTCTTGTTGCACTGGCTGAAATGTTCATTGGTCACATCAAAGGAGGTTTGAGCGCAGCGGGGGTGCTGGCCTGCGGTGTGTTTGGCTCCATTTCCGGCAGTGCAAACGCAACGCTGACCTGTATCGGCGGCATCATGATGCCCCACCTGAAAAAGGCCAACTATCCGGGTGGGCAATCGGCGGCTTTGATCGTAGCGGCCAGCCCTTTAGGTCTGTTGATCCCGCCGAGTTCGTCGCACATCCTTTATGGCTGGGTCGCACAGCAGCATGTACTAAAGTGCTTCTTGTCCACGGTCATTCCGGCGATCATCCTGATCACGCTATTGATAATCGTTAATCAGTTCATGCTGCGGAAGTATGACGACATCAACCTGACGGAACGTCCTAAACCTTTCCTGCCGACATTCGGAGTTCAGGCGCGCCTGGCCGGACCTGCGCTTATGATGCCGTTGATCATCCTTGGCGGTATCTATGGCGGTATCATGACACCGACCGAAGCCGCCGGTATCGCAGTGGTCTACTCGATCCCAATCGCGCTCTACTTCTATCGTGGCCTGACCTGGAAAACTCTGGCCCAGACGATCCAGAATTCCGGTGTTACGATTGGTGTGGTCATGGTCATGATCTTCATGGTTCTGATCGTGTCGGACAACCTGATCTCGCAGGGTGCACCTCAGTTGGCCAAAGATCTGGTCTATTCCGTTTCGGACAATCCGGTCGTCATCCTTCTGATGATCAACGTCGTGATGATCCTGATCGGGATGCTGATGGACGATATCTCCGGTCTGCTTTTGGCAACACCAATCCTACTGCCCATCGCGCAGAGCACCGGCATGGATCCCATCCATTTTGCGGCCGTGATTGGCGTGAACTTAGGTATGGCGAACATCACCCCTCCGACTGCACCTCTGCTCTATCTTGGTGCGCAGGTCTGTGATGAACCGGTTTCGCGCATGTTATGGCCGACTTTGATCTTCATAGTCTTTGCCTGGCTCCCAACGCTGATGTTGACAACTTTTGTACCAGAGTTGGCCCTGTTTCTGCCGGACCTCCTGCTCAGCAGGTAGCGACGGGAAAGCACAAATAAGCCCAAGACGAAACTGCACGCACCCCATTCTTACGGCTGGGGTGCCTGTGCGCCCTCCCGAAGGTGAAATAGGAGCGGCGAGTTATCAGCAGAAAACTGAAGACCTGAATACGGAGGTTTGAAATGTACAAAAATATTCTAGTCGCTCTGTCTCTGGAGCATGGCATCAGTGAACACGCACTTGCGGCGGCACATGCCCTTGTATCTGAAGGTGGAAAAATCACTGCCGCGCATATCCATGAGCCCCCAAACAGACAGATAATGTACTATATGGATGAAGGAATCGCAGAAAAGTCTCTCCAAAAAGCAAAGGCGCGCTTGGCCGAGCGCCTAACAAGTGAGACAGAAGTGTCGTCTATCCTGATCGAGAGCCAATCGGCGGGTCGCGCAATCACCGAATACGCCAACAAACACGGCATCGACTGTATCGTCCTCGCTTCACACAAACCTGGGATGAAAGAGTTCTTTTTGGGTTCCACGGCTGCTCTCGTTGTTCGCCATGCTCAGTGTTCGGTGCATGTACTCCGACTGTGACGCTGGCACCCGCAACATGCTCGTAACTTCGCCCAGTGAAATCTGCGGTGATAAGCACGTCTCACGGTGACCAAGGTCTAATTTTGGTGCACCTAAAAGAGTTTCACTTTGCGGCCTTTGGGAGGTATGATTCGCAGCCAATCTCGGCGGCAACGCGGCATCCTGTGATATCCTCTTTTGTCAACGTCGGGTTGTCGTTGTGGGCGGGAATGGCGGAAAGGAGGATCAGTTATGGATACACCAAACTTACCTGCCATTCGCGCGCTTCGCCCAGCTTGGAACAAGGGACGCATCGTCGGTCAAAAACGCCCGTTAAAACCCAAACACGTCTGGGCAATTCGAGTAAGATTGGAGCTCGCAGAGAACCATCGCGACCTCGCTCTCTTCAATATGGCCATCGACAGCAAGTTGCGCGGTTGTGACTTGGTGAAGATGAAAGTCGTTGACATCATGGCCTCTGGTCAGATCAAGGAGCGGGCTTCGGTGCTGCAAAGTAAAACTCAGAAACCGGTCCGCTTCGAAATTTCTGAAGGTACTCGGACCTCCGTCGAGAAGTGGATGGAAGATGAACTTATGGTTGGGTCTGAATACCTTTGGCCAGGGCGTTTCCATGAGCGTTTGCACATTTCAACGCGCCAGTATGCCCGGATCGTGCGTGATTGGGTCACGTCTATAGGTTTGGAAGCCAGCGCATACGGCACACATTCGATGCGGCGCACAAAGGTTACTCAGATTTACAAAAAGACGGGCAATCTGCGCGCGGTACAACTCTTACTTGGGCATACAAAGATGGACAGTACCGTTCGGTATCTCGGAGTTGAGCTCGAGGATGCACTTGCTATAGCAGAGGCAATTGAAATCTGAATACTGCGGGCCGCTTTCGTTGGCGGCCCCAGCCAGTCATTCATCGACTAGGAAAGATACTGTGATCGCAGCCCGCATTCTGGACGCTCGATGCAGCCGCTAAGTTAGATCGTAAACAAATTTAATCTTCTTGGACATAAGGAAAATTCGCTACGCTTTCGCCAACAATTTTTTGTTGGACTGCAGTCTTTCAGTTCGTCAAACAAGCGCCGACGCAAAGAAGAGAAATGGCCAGCACAAAGCCGCGCATGCCTCAGTGGCTGCCGAAATAGGCCTCCAGCAGCCGTTCATCGTTGCGCAGTTCTTCGGCGGTTCCCGAGGTTTGCATCCGGCCCGATTCCAGCACGTAGATCCGGCTGGCCAGAGACAACGCGAAATTGGCGTTTTGCTCGGTGATCACAACGGTTAGGCCGAATTCCTTGTTCAACTGTCGAACAACTTCGGCGATCTCGTTGCAGATCTTGGGGGCCAGGCCGATCGTCGGTTCGTCGATCAGCAGCAGTTCGGGGCTGGTCATCAGCGCGCGCCCAAAGGACACCATCTGCCGTTCACCCCCCGATTGGGTCGAGGTTTCCTGCCCTTCCCGCTCTTTCAGGCGCGGGAACAGCTTGTGGACCATGTCCATGTTGTCCTCGATATCCTCGCGGGCGGTGTAGGCACCGACCATGAGGTTGTCGCGCACCGACATATAGGGGAACAGGTTGAACCGTTCCGGCGCATAACCGACGCCGTGGCGCACGATCTCAGCCGGGGTTCGGCCCGTCAGGCTGTGGCCATGCAGCCGGATGTCACCTTCGGTTTCCACCAGACCCATGATGCTGTCCAGCAGGGTGGACTTGCCTGCCCCGTTGGGGCCGACCACGGCGACGATCTCGCCCGGTTCGACGGTGATCGAGATGTCGGTCAGCGCCTGCGCTTTGCCGTAGAACGCCGACAGGTTTTCGATTTCCAGATAAGACATCAGGCGCTCCCCAGATACGAGGCCTGCACGGCCTTGTCATTCATCACCTCGGTAAAGGTGCCCTCGGCGATCATCGTACCCCGCTCGATGGCGACGGCGCGGTCGATCAGTGGCTCCAGCGCGGGCAGATCGTGGCTGACGATCAGGAAGGTCATGCCATCCTTGCGCATTTGCTGGATCAGTTCCGAGATCTGCGCGATCTCACCCACGGTCAGACCGGCGAACACCTCGTCCAGCAGCATCACCTTGGGTGCGGTGGCCATGGTGCGGGCCATTTCCAGCTTGCGCAGGTCACCCATGGCTAGTTCGGACGGGGTGCGTTCCAGATCGGCCTCGGTAAATCCGACGCTGAGGGCAAGTTCGCGTTCCCGGTCGGGATCGGGTGACTTGGTGATCATCTGCCAGATATTGTCTGGCATCAGGCCCACGCGGATATTTTCGGCCACGTTCATGTCGCCGAAAGGGCGCGGGATCTGATAGGTCCGGCTGACCCCGGCCTGAATCCGCTGTGATGTCGGCAGCGACGAGATCTCATTCCCGAACAGTTCGATCGTGCCGCTGTTCTGGCGATGCTCGCCCATGATCTGGCTGAACACGGTGGTCTTGCCCGCCCCGTTCGGACCGATCAGGCCCAGGGATTCACCCTCTTTGAGGGAGAAGGACAGACCATTGGTGGCGACCAGCCCGCCGAAGCGTTTGAACAGGTTTGTGACTTCCAGCGCTGCGGTCATGCCACACCTCCTTTCCGCAGCCGGGCAAAGCCGCGCTGTATCAGTTCGATCAGGCCTTTGGGCTGATACATGTAAAGGACCAGCGCGATCGCCCCGTAGACGAAGTACCGTTCCGCCCCCGGCAACACCGGACGCAGGTATTCCAGCAGGAAGGTCATGAAGAACGCTCCGATCATCGGACCGATGATGGTCGAGGTTCCGCCCAGCAGCGCCGCCACGATGATGGTGAACAAAAAGCTGATATCGAACAGAGCACGTGGTGCCAGCGAGCCCAGATAGTGGACATAGAACGCCCCGCCCAGCCCTGCGACCATCGCGCTGGTCAGAAAGGCAAACGCCTTGAGCCGCGTGGTGTTGAGGCCCGAGCCCCGCACGCTTTCCTCGTTCATGCCGATGGCGGCCAGCGCGGTGCCCAGACGGGTTTTCATCAGCAGCCACATGCTGATCGCAACGCTCAGCATCAGTGCGGTCGACAGATAGTAACCGTTTGCCGCACCGCGGGTCAGGGTCTGGATGCCCGACATGCCGCGGGTGCCGCCGGTCAGATCCGGACGAACCACCTGCACCAGTTGGTACAGCAGCTCCATGAAGGCCAGCGTGACCAGCGCAAAGTAACTGCCACGGATGCGCAGCGCAGGCAGCAGCACCAGCAGGCCCGCGGCCATGGTGACCAGAACGGCAGCCGGGATCGAGATTTCGACCGGCACGTCAAACCGTTTGGTCAGGATCGCCGTGGTATAGGCCCCGATCCCGATCAGGAACGGGTGGCCAAAGCTGATATATCCGGTGCGACCGGACAATACGTCCCAGCTGATGGCGAAGATCGCCAAGTAGTTGGCAAAGATCATCGTCCGCAGTGTGCCGTTCGAGACGACCTGCGGCAGCAACAGCATTCCAGCGATCAGACCGCCCCAGAGGGCAAAGTGAAACCAGCGCAGCTCCATCGTCAAAGTTCCTCGCGGCCAAAGAGGCCCTGTGGACGCGTCACCAGCACGCCAATGATCAGCAGCATCGTGAAGACGCCGCGCAGTTCCGGGGCGAGTGTCGCCACCACGATAACCTCGAGAAAGCCGACGATATGGGCCACCACCAGCGTGCCGATGATCGATCCGATCCCGCCGACGATGACAACCGCGACCGAGATGATCAGCGGGGCCACCCACATCGAGGGCGACAGCTGCGTGTAGCTGGCGAAGAACACCCCGCCAAGCGCACCCAGCGCGCCGGAAATGCCCCAGGTGATCAGGTTGATCCGGTCCGGGTCGATGCCCGAGATTGCCGCGCCCTTGGCGTCCATCGACACCGCCTGCATCGCCCGCCCGGTATGGGTCAGCCGCACAAAGGCATAGAGGCCCAGCAAAATGGCCCAGCTGATCAGCGTAGCGATCAGAATGTTATACGTCACCGAGGCCCCAGCCACATTAATCACGCCGGGTACGATCGGCAGCAGGATCTTGCTGCTGTCGCCAAAGGCCAGCACCACGCCCGCCTGAATGACGACGGCCAGTATCAGCGTTGAAATCTCGACGGCGACATGATCGCCTTTCAGTGTCTTGACGATCAGGCGGTATTTCAGCACCCCCATCACCACACCCAGCGCGGCGGCAACGACAACACCCATCAGTTTGGGCATTCCCAGGGTCTGCGACACCCAGAAATAGATATACCCACCGACCATCAGATATGCGCCATAGGCAAGGTTCAGGACGCGGCCGATGCTGAAGATCAGCGTGAACCCCATGGCGATAAGCGCATAGAGACCGCTGAGCAAAAGCCCTTGGATCAGTATCTGCAACATATGAGGATCCTCGGCTGCGGGTGCGCGCGAACGCGTACCCGTTTCCGTCTATGAACTCTACACGGTTACTGTTTTACCCAGCTGGGCAAGGTAAACTCGCCCGTCGCGTATTTCTCGGGGTAGACCACAGCCGCCGTGCCGTCTTCGTACCATTGGACCACAACCATCGAAGGCTGGGCATCGTCGAAAGGTTCAGACAAGTCAAAACGCGCGTTGTGCGGATAGGTCCGGTTGGTGACGGGCTCAACCTCGTCATCGCCCCAGAAGGCGTAACGCAGCCACAACTGACCATCCAGATCCAGCACCAGATCCTGCTTCTTCATCGCCTCGGCCCAGGCCTCGACCTTGTCAAACCCACCGGCCTCTTCGGCTGCCGCCATCGCCTGTTTCAACCCGTGATAAGCGTTGAACCCATTAAAATGGGGCAGCAGCGGGCGGCTGTCATACTTGGCCTGATAGGTGTCGACAAATTCCTGGCTGGCCGGGTCCAGCTTGAAACCCACCGAAGGCACCGGCGACAGGGTTGAGATGCCACCGCCAGCCCCTCCTGTATCCTCCCAATACTCCATCCCCAGGGCAGAGACGTTTACGCCCGTCATCGCCATCGGCACCTGAAGCTTTACATATTGCGAGGATACCACCTGCGAGTTTACCGACGAGACCTGATAGATGAAATCTGCGCCCGTATCCTGCGCCCGGCTGAAGATCGGCGCGAAATCGACGGTGGCGACGTCATAGGTGATGATGTCCTTGACTTCGATCCCGGCCACGGGGGCCAGCGCCTCGGTCACAAGACCGGTGATGGCCTCGCCAAAGGCTGTGTCCTCGGCTAAAATGACCACGGTGTCCCAGCCCATTTGGCCCTTCAACACATCCGCGCCAAAGTTAATGTACAGCGTTGCCAGCGCCTCGTCCGAGGCGATGTTCATGAAATAGGGAGCCATACCCTCGGGGTCTTCGGCCACCATGTCGATGATGCCGATATAAGATGTCCAGGTGTCCAGCGTCGGGATGCGGTATTCCTGCATCCGTGGCAGCCAGCCCAGCGACACATCGTCGATCGAGCCCGAGATGATAAAATCAACCTCTTCGGTTTCCGCCAGATACTCGTAAGCGCGCACGCCTTCGGTAGGGTCCTGCCCGGTATCAGCTGAAACAAGCGTGATCTGCTGGCCCAGAACACCGCCATTGGCGTTCAGTTCCTCAATGGCAACTTCGGCACCGCGCAGCGTGGACAAACCGGTGTCCGAAGACAGTGACCCGATAAATCCAACTTTGATCTCTGCAGCGGCCGTCGAGGCCATTAGCGCGATGCATGTTCCGCTTAGTAGTGCTGTTTTGATCATCACATTAGCTCCCTGTGTCTGTTATTTTACCATTCTTGTATTCTGTATACAGTACACAAGCCGAAGGTGCGATCAAATCCTTTCTTGGGGACTCATGTTCAGAATCCGCTGATTTCTCCGTTTTTGTTGCGAATCACTGCGTCAACGTCGATCTTCACCAACAGACCGGGTTGCGTCAGGTCGACCTGAACAGCGGTCAGTACCCGGTCGATATCTTTGAACACCTCACCATGCACACGGGCGAATTCGCCTGCCTGTAACAGGTCAGTCAGATATAACTGCAACCTGCCACATTGCGCAGATCGGCCCCCATCTCCTTTGGCGCTTTTTCGGTGCGGGAAAGGAATTAGCTCGTTTGCGCGCCTACATCGCCGGGCGCATGAATGCGTCCCGTGAGTTCGATTGCCGTCGTACCCACGACCCAGACAAACGGCGCGATACGACTTTGAGCGCGACTATTATTGCTACAGTTGCACCCCGCAATGCTGTCATTCGCTGCGTCAGCGAAATCTCCAAGCGTATTGCCTCACAGTTGGCGCAATGAAGTGAAAAATTTCCGCATTCCGTAAAAAGAGTTTCGCAATCAGTAGAACCGCGTGATGCCTTGAAAAGCATGAAATTTAGCTTACGGGTCTTTGATTAAGGAGCTTAATTGCATCAATCACATCGATCGTAGACTCACCTCCTGCAATACCATCCAGAGCAGTACGAAGATCAGATATCGCCTTGTGCGTATGTCCAAATAGTCTGCATTGTTCTGCGTAATCTACCGACGTTCGGAGTTCAAACATCTTAGCTTTCTGTTCTCTTGCAGTGGCCAAAGCCTCAAGAAATGCTTTTTCTGCGAGCTCATTCTCGCAACGTGCGAGCGCGTAGACTCGATCGGTCTCGGATCGGGCCCAGCCTTCATTTGTGTGGTGCTGTTGATCACGGGCCTGAGCCAACAATTTCAGGGCACCGTCCCGATTACCTATGTTCAAGGTGAGTTCCGCCACTAGGGTCAGAAAGAACGGTTTATAGTTTCCCGCACCACTCTCCCACCAAGTTATAGACGCTGCGTGTAACGCATCGATCGTTTCTTGTTTCGGCGAAACATAGGCATTCACCCAGCTTCGCCACAAGGTCGCGGTCAAAGACATGAATGTAAACGAGTGCTTGGCTGAAAGTTCCTCAAGCTGTTCTGCGATCTCCAGCACTTTTGCGGGTTCACGGCGCAGAAGGTGAAGCATACACAGATAGGTCATTGACTGCGCGATGCTATGAGCATGCTCCAGCTCTTTTGCACCCGCCACCGCGAGCTGTTGAACCTCAAGGGCTTTGTCCGGGTCCCCACGCATCCAAATGGCCAAGCTTAAAAAGCACGAAGTAATCGCCGCATGGTCGGACCCATAGATGTACGCCAGATGCGCATCACGTTTCCTGCTGTAGAGGTCCAGTGCTTTGCTTAAATGCTCATACGCCGACACCAGGTCACCAATGTGGAACAGTACAGCACCCATTGCGCGATGCGCCACCATCTGATGCTGCGTCTCACGAGTCGACACCGCTAGGTCCAGCAATTGCGCTGCGACGTCCCTAGCCAAATCATACTCGGCACGCACCAAATGGAAGGAATACAAACCATTCAGAACTGGGAACAGATGCTCGGTTTCGTCGATGCGTTCACACAATTCGCGTATTCTTGCATAAACAGAACCGGTTTCGTCGGCAGCTATTCCTGCGGTTGATCGTAAGACACCAGCCTTGAGTACCTGAATCTCAATTTCCTTGCGGTCCCGTTCAAAACTTTGATCCATTTCGCCAAGCTGCTCAATCGCCAACGACAGTTGCGTGCTTGCCTCAATGTTAGCGGATCGCTGGACTGCTCGTTGGCCTGCAAGGTAACGATAGTCTACGGCCTCCTTACACATTCCTGCCATGGTATAGTGATGAGCCAGAATTTCCGGGCTTGCGTCACCAGTGTGAGCCAACGTGTCATCCAAATATTGCGCGACGCGAGAGTGCAGAACCCGGCGTTCTCGCTTTAGAAGGCTGTTGTATGCGGTGTCACGAATAAGGGCGTGACGGTAGCTGAAGGTTTCAAAATCCTCTGCGCGAAAAACTGAAACTATGCCAGCTTCGACCAGAAGCTCCAATCCTGCGCGTAACGCTTTATCGCTGATTCTGGCCACTTTTGAAATCAACTGGTAAGTAAACTGAGGGCCAATTACAGCTCCAATCTGGGCAACCTCTTTGGCAGAGCTCAGGCGGTCAAGGCGTGCCATCAGTGCATCATGTAACGTACTTGGCACCGAGTTCGCAGGCGATGCCCCACCCATCGTGTAAGTGTCCCTTCCCCTGGTCAGGACGCCCGATTCAAGGAGATCTTTTGTCACCTCCTCGACGTATAGCGGCACACCGTCGGATCTTGCCGCGACCACATCATACATCCCGTCAGCGACCAACTCGTCTTTGGCGACTTCGTCAACAATGCTCTTGACCTGTCGAAAGCTTAATTGCTTCAAATTAACTTTCGTAAGGTTCGATTGCAGTGTCCAACCTGGATCGAACTCAGGCCGGAACGTCATAACCACCAGAACTGGAAGGTCGCGAATTCGCTCCACCAAACGATCCAGCAACAATTTGGTTGTTGGATCAATCCAGTGAGCATCTTCAAACAGGAAGAGAACCGGATGATCTTCAGCCTTTGACGAAAGATTGTTCAGCAACAATTCCAGAGACCGATCCATGATCTGCCGCGGTGTCAGATCCAACGGCCCCAAATGATCTTCGAACGGTATGGACAAAAGGGATGCTGCCAACTTCAAAGCTTGGTCGGTTTGATCGCTCAACACGCCGCGGATTTTTTCAAGCTTGACGTGATTTGACTCGTCAGCGCGAAGATCAGTGGCACTCTCAAGTTGGCGAATGACAGGGTACAGTGCAGTCGCAAAGTGATATGGAGAACATTGATATCGCATTTGCGTGTGGGGCAAATCGGAGATGTTCTGCCGAAATTCCTCCACCAGACGCGACTTGCCAATTCCCGGCTCGCCTGACACCAACACAACCTGCCCATTTCGATTACTGGCCAAGGCCCAATTATCGTTCAACGCCTTCAATTCTGCGGCGCGACCGACCAAAGGCTTGAGCAAAACACTGTCGATCGCCATAAACCGGCTGACTGTTTCTCGCTCTCTGGTTACTTGCCAGGCTTCGACTTCCTTAGCAAAACCCTTGAGCTTGAACGCGCCACGCAAAACGTATTCAAAAGCATCACCAGCCAACTGATGAGTGGTTGGGGCGATAATCATCGTCCCCGGATCTGCCATCGCTTGAAGACGCGCGGCCAAGTTGGGCGTCTCACCCATCGCCGTTCCGTCCTCAAACATCTTTTCGCCTCGCAGATCGCCGACCACGACCAATCCGGTTGCGATCCCAATCCGGACGTTGAGTTTCGCGTGGGTGCGAACATCCGGCATCTCATCAATGATACGCAGACCCGCACGAATGGCGCGTTCGGGATCATCTTCATGGGCGTGGGGAAATCCAAAAAAAACCATGATTCCGTCGCCATAGTAGCTGGCAATATGGCCATCAAACGCTGCAACAGCCGCCGCACAGGTTTCCTTAAAAAGTCGAAGTACATCGGCCAGATCCTCCGGATCGACGCTTTGTGCTATTTCCGTTGATCCGACAAGATCGATAAACATTACCGTAAGCTGTCGCCGCTCTGCCACGATCTCGGGGCTGTTGGTTTTGCTGGGCGGTCGCCGCTCCTCTTCTATGCTGGCGCGAATGGCTTTCAGAAACCGCCTCCTCGGCCCGAGGGGAAGTCCGATTGTTACTAGGTCTTCGTCAGTTAATTCGGACAGGTCGCCAAGTTCGATTTCATGTTCAGTAAAAGCGACAGCATACTTGGACAAACCATGTTTCTTTAGCCAAGACGCTATATCGGACATCAATAAGTTTTGCTTACGTTAGTAACAGGATCTCTACATGTACTCTGCCAGCAAGCATCTCCTTGTTAACTTAAACCGCCAATTAACCGATGGCTTATTTGTTAAACAATAAGAACAAGTACTTATTCAATGAAGACGTCCGTTTAATACCAAGTCAAGGACTTCATTAGCTCTATTGACGTTTTACTGGAAGCCACGTCGGATCCAAGCAAGCGGTTTCGCCGAGGCTGCAAACTGTGTTGCCTGGAGAACTAGCGGACTGCGGACAGGAGCAACCATCTGTTGCAGCTCTGCGAAACAAGGGTGCATGAACGAGAAAATATATGTCAAAGTATATCTTTTTCAGCATTTTGCTTGCTTCCTTCAGGTTCGAAGGTTCAAAAACTCGCCGCGTTTGATTGATAAGCAACTATTGGCTTAGGTTCACCATCTGCGATCCCTTAGCAAACCCCCAAAGTTAACGTATGGTGTTAAGTACAGCCGCCTGTGAATAACGCGACACATGCTCTCGTAACCGATTTCATACGAATGCCGCGGATAGTCCGCGAAAGTCGCGTTGACCAACCCACTTGAGAGGTGCCCAATGTCGTTCTCTAACCGCCCACCAATTTCGCGTCGTCAGTTTCTGTACACAACTGCTGCAAGTGCCGCAGCCGTTACGCTTCACCCCTTCTCGGCTGCTGCGGCGAACAACCAGGCACATTTGCGGATCATGGAAACAACCGACATCCACGTTCATGTATTCCCCTATGATTATTATGCCGACAAGCCCCGTGACACGGTGGGCCTGTCCCGTACGGCTTCGATCATAAATGAAATCCGCTCTGAGGCGACGAACTCGATTTTGGTTGATAACGGAGACTTTCTGCAAGGCAATCCGATGGGTGATTACATCGCCTATGAACGCGGTATGAAAGAGGGTGGCAGCCATCCAATCGTCACCGCATTCAACACAGTTGGTTATGATGCGGCCACACTGGGCAATCACGAGTTTAACTATGGGTTGAGCTTTCTTGAGACCTCTTTGGCAGGTGCGGATTTCCCAGTGGTTCTTGCCAACGTTGCAAAGGAGACAGGCGCGAGCCCGCGCGACGACCAGACGCTCGTCCAACCTTACACCATTCTCGACCGCAAGATCGAAATGGGTGATGGCACAAAGCATCCGATCAAGATCGGTGTGATCGGCTTTACGCCTCCGCAGATCATGAACTGGGATCGCAAGCATCTCGAAGGCAATGTCGAAGCGCGGGACATCGTTGAGACCGCCAAGGCCTATGTGCCTGAGATGCAGGAACAGGGCTGCGATCTGATCATCGCGTTGTCGCATTCCGGAATTGGCGACGCGAACCATGCAGATGGTATGGAAAACGCGTCGGTTGTTCTTGCCGGTGTCGATGGGATCGACGCGCTGGTCACAGGTCACAACCACTTGGTCTTTCCGTCGCCAACATTTGCCGACCGTCCCGGAGTTGACGTCGACAAAGGTACTCTAATGGGCAAACCCGCCGTCATGGGCGGATTCTGGGGATCGCATCTTGGCCTGCTTGATCTTTTGCTGGAACGGGATGGAAATGAATGGCGGGTTGTAACCACCACATCCGAGGCGCGGCCTATTTCGCGACGGAATGAGGATCGATCAATCACCGCGTTGGTCGTAGATGATCAGCGAGTCCTCGACTCGGTTGCGACCGATCACGAAGAAACCTTGGCCTATGTTCGGCGTGCTGTCGGCAAGACTTCGGCACCTTTGCATAGTTATTTCGCGCTGGTCGCAGATGATCCCTCAGTCCAGATCGTCTCGATTGCGCAGAAGTGGTATGTCGAAGAGATGCTGAAAGGCACCGACCATGAAGGCCTGCCGATCCTGTCTGCGGCAGCGCCTTTCAAGGCTGGTGGTCGCGGTGGTCCGGAATACTACACCGATGTACCCGTTGGTGATGTTGCCATCAAAAACGTCGCGGATCTCTATCTCTATCCGAACACGGTGCGCGCAGTCCGCGTGAATGGAGCGCAAGTTAGGGGTTGGTTGGAACGGTCAGCCGGAATGTTCAATCAGGTTGAGACGGGTTCAAAGGATGCGATCCTGCTGAACCCGGAATTCCCGTCCTACAATTTCGACGTCATAGATGGCGTGACCTATGAAATTGACCTGTCCCAGCCATCGCGCTTCGGACCCAAGGGAGAAGAGATTAACCCCGATGCAGCGCGCATTGTGAACCTTTCTTACGACGGCGAACCAGTTACCGATGATATGGAGTTCATTATCGCCACCAACAACTATCGCGCATCAGGGGGTGGTTCATTCCCCGGAGCTTTAGGTGACACAATCGTATTTGAGGCCCCGGATACCAACCGCGACGTCATCGTTCGCTACATTGTCGAACAGGGTACGATTGATCCAAAGGCAGATGCCAACTGGTCTTTTGCTCCGCTTGCGGACACGACTGTTTTGTTCGAGACAGGCCCGAAAGCACGGGATTACATAGGCGACGTCAAGGGTGTCACAATTGAGGACGCCGGAGAAGGTGCCGACGGCTTCGCAGCCTTCCGGATCAAGCTCTGACTCAATTTGGACTCAAAAATAACCCGCCATCAAAAAAGGTGGCGGGGTTGTTTCAGTTGCCTCGCGGCCCTCTGTAGCGACGCGAATTTCATCGCTTTTGCTAAGTGCGGCTCGTCAGACGAGACACTTACTACAAACGCGAAACTCGGGCATGGGTGGAGGTCGGAAACAATAGGCAAAGACATCTTCTGACCCCAGTAAGGCTAAATTGGATATGTTGAACAGTATGAACAGAACCCATGCTTTATTTGAATGCCGATAAAAGCAAACCGCAGTCTTGGTCGAAAACCCCGTGTCTACCCTTATTGTTCTTGCAGGCAATTCTTCGGGTTATTGCGTTTCAACTTCGAATGCTCCGTGACCAAGTCAACCAACTCTGGACGGCATGAACCACAGTTCGTTCCAGCCTGAAGGGTATCTCCGATATCGTCCACATCGATCAAACGTTTGTCGTGAATGGCGCTAATGATGGTCTTTAATCCCACCCCGAAACACGAACAGATGATTGGTCCACAGTCTTCAGAAGCGGAAGATGACCGGCCAGACAGAATCTGATGGAGTGAGACCTCAGGCAAAGTTGCCAAAAACTCTCGCATTAGTGTGATGGGTTGTCGGGAAACAAAGAGCGCTGCCAAAAGGCGCTGTCCGTCAGACAATGCGATCCTGTACGAGCCGCGTTTGGAATCTTCGATTGAAGTCACTACGGCATCGGATAGCCCAAACCACTCGCGGGCTTTGTCTTCCCAATCGTCAATATCTTGCTTCCCCGCTAACTCGATCCTGTAACCTTTGGCCGTTTTGCTCATTGCCCAATATTCTGCCGTAGGTGAGGCCGCATCGACGGACACGGCGAAACCGTACCACGAGGCATTCATACGTCGCACAGAAACGGCCGCCGCCTTGCTCTCAGGCTGTCCAGAGATTGGATCGACTACACTTGGAACAAGCGCATCCACACGGGCTGTTGGCGCCGTTTCACCTGTCCAGTGAATGGGAGCAAATACTTGACCTGGCGCGACGGTGTCTGTGATGCGAAGTCGAAAGATGCCGCTTCCGACCACGCTGTTGAGCTCAACCAAATCTGCGGTACCAAGACCCAACCGATCAACGTCCTTCGGATTAACCTCGACGTATGGTTCGGCCAAATGGGCCGAAAGACGGGGAGACAACCCAGACCGAGTCATAGTGTGCCACTGATCCCGGTTTCGTCCTGTGTTCAACAGAAACGGGTATTGGTCAGACGTCGCCGCTTTGGGTGAACGATGAGTGACAGGAACAAAACGTGCTTTGCCATCCGGATGAAAAAACTGCGCATCACCGAAAAATCGGCCATCCGATTTGCGAGATGTCGTCGGCCACCGTGACGGGTTCAGATCTTCGTAGTCCGAGTCATCAATGTCCGAAAATTCGGTAATGTCCAAGTCTTTGCCAAATGCCACGGCAAGCGAAGTCATGTTCGCGTATTCTCGAAAAATCTGCGCCGGTGACTCATAACTGAATGCCTCGGTCCACCCCATGCGGCGGCCCACCTCGGCCATAACATCCCAATCCGCACGTGCTTGTCCCGGAGGTGACAGAACGACGCGTTGTCTGCTGATCGTGCGGTCTGAATTGGTTACTGTTCCGCTTTTTTCGCCCCATCCCGCAGCGGGCAACAAAACGTCTGCAACGCGTGCAGTGTCTGTTCGGGCAGTCAGGTCACTGACAACTACGAATGGACTTTTTTTGATAGCCGCCATCACTCGGTCTGCATCCGGCATGGTGGCCGCCGGATTGGTGTGGATGATCCAAAGTGCCTTTATCTGACCGCCTTCGACAGCGCGAAACAGGTCAACCGCTTTCAGCCCCTGCTTTTCTGGCATCTTTGGAGCTTTCCAGAAGTCCTGGACGGCTGTTCTGTGAGCTTCGTTTTCGATATCCAAGTGACATGCGAGCATGTTGGCCAAGCCACCGACCTCTCGGCCTCCCATAGCGTTAGGCTGACCGGTGACCGAGAACGGACCCATCCCTGCGCGCCCGATCCGCCCGGTGGCCAGATGGCAGTTCAGGATCGCGTTGACCTTGTCTGATCCGCTGGAGGATTGATTTACTCCCTGGCTGAAGATCGTAACAACGCGCTCTGTACCGATCCATAAATCGCAAAAAGCCTCAATTTCATCAGGGCTTAGCCCGGTCTCATTCGCATCATCAAGCTGCGCGAGTTCGAGGGCTTCATTGAACCCCAGGCTGCGATCCAGAAAATCCGGAGCAATATGCCCCGTTTGGTGAATTCTGTTCAGCAACCGATTGAACAGCGCCACGTCACTGCCGGGTCGCAGCGCCAGATGGAGATCTGCTTGATCGCAGCTTGCTGTTCGACGCGGATCGACAACTACAATCTTCGTACCGCGCGCCTGACGGGCAGCTATGACACGCTGATACAGAACGGGGTGGCACCAAGCGAGATTCGAGCCAACCAAGACAACCAGATCAGCTTCGTCTAGATCCTCAAAGGTTCCGGGTACTGTATCTGTCCCGAAGGCGCGTTTGTGCCCGGCCACGGTCGAAGCCATGCATAGCCGCGAGTTGGTGTCGATATTCGCCGAGCCTATGAAGCCTTTCATCAGCTTGTTGGCAACATAGTAGTCCTCGGTTAGCAACTGTCCTGATACATAAAAAGCCACGCTGTCCGGCCCATGCTTCTTAATTGCGGCAGAGAACCGATCTGCGACCAATTGCAAGGCATTGTCCCAACTGGTGTCCTGGCCAAAGGCGCGAGGAGCCAGCAACCGGTGTTGCAGCCCGACAGTTTCACCTAACGCCAGTCCTTTTGAACATAAACGACCACGGTTCGCCGGATGATCCGGATCGCCGCGAACGGTCAAACCTCCGACCCCATCAGGCCTCAGGAGCACACCGCAGCCAACCCCGCAATAAGCGCAGGTCGAACGAACTTCGGGTAGGCTGGTGCCGTCCATCAGGCTGCGCTCCGTTGAGCAACCGCGCTGACGTCGAGCAGAATACGATCATCTTCGAGGCGCACCGGATATGTGGTGATCCGACCGTCATCGGCACCCTGCGCTTCGCCTGTGTTCAGGTCGAACACCCAATTGTGTAAGGGGCAGGTCACCGACTGGCCGTGGACAATGCCTTCAGACAATGGGCCACCCTTGTGCGGGCAGCTGTTTGTCGCGGCGTATACTTCTGCCTTGGCGGTCCGGAAGACGGCGATACAGCCGATATGGGTTTTGACCAGACGCGCTCCGCGCAGTGGTATGTCGTCGATATGTCCGATGTCGATCCAGCTCATTCCGCCGCCTCCAGTGTGAAATCTGCAATCGGCGCATAAGTTTGCGCCTTGTCGCGCACGTGTTCGGCCCATGGATCCTTGCGGTAGATGCTTTGCGACAGTTCAAACCGCGCGACCAAGTCGGCCCGGTTTTCAAGATCATCCACAACCTGCGCCTTGACCCAGTCCATGCCGACCTTCTCCAGCCATTTATACAATCGATCCAGATACTTACCGCCTTCACGATAGGCCTGGGTGACGGCCATCACGACCTCGATGGCCTCGTCTTCGGTGGGCACCTGACAGAGCAACTCGGTCTCTTTCACGTCCATACCTGCGGCCCCGCCGATGCTGATCTGATAGCCAGATTCCACGCAAACGACACCGATATCCTTGCAGGTCGCCTCAGCACAGTTGCGAGGACAACCGGATACTGCCAGTTTCAGCTTGTGCGGCGTCCACGAGCCCCACAGGATTTTCTCCAGCTTGATACCAAGGCCGGTGCTGTCCTGCGTGCCAAACCGGCAATGATCGGTTCCGACACAGGTTTTGACCGTCCGCAGACCCTTGGAATAGGCGTGGCCCGAGACCAGACCAGCCTCGTTCAGATCCGACCAGATCGAAGGCAGATCCTCACCCTTCACGCCCAGAAGATCGATGCGCTGACCGCCGGTGACCTTGACGGTTGGCACATCATACTTGTCAGCGGCGTCAGCGATGGCGCGCAGTTCTCCGGGGGTAGTGATCCCGCCCCACATGCGCGGCACAACGCTGAATGTACCATCCTTCTGGATATTGGCGTGTTTGCGTTCGTTCACAAACCGGCTTTGCGGGTCGTCCTGATGTTCCAAAGGCCAATCCGCCAGCAGGTAGTAGTTGATCGCCGGACGGCAGACATGGCAGCCATTTGTCGTTGTCCAGCCAAGCTCCTGCCAGACAGCGGCCTGGCTTTTTAGTTCCTGGCCCTTGATTAAACGCCGTACGTCCTCATGCGTCAGATCGGTGCAACCGCAGATCGGTTGCGCCGTTGGCATTTGGAATTCATCGCCCAGGGTGACTTGCAACACCTGTTCAACCAGCCCCGTGCATGTCCCGCACGAGGCGCTGGCCTTGGTGCTTTCACGCACGGCGCCCAGACCGTTGGCGCCTGCATTGATCGCCTCAACTATGTTTCCTTTACATACGCCGTTGCAGCCGCAAATCTCCGCTTCAGGCGGCAATGCTGCAACGGCTGAAAGAGGGCCCGCGGTATCGCCCCCCTGATAAGCCGGACCGAAGATCAGCGTCTCGCGCATGTCTTCGATGCTAGTACTGTCCTTGATCAGGCCGAAGAACCAATTGCTATCGGCAGTGTCGCCATACATGACCGCGCCGACCAGACGATCCTCTTCGATGACGAGCCGCTTGTAGACGCCGCGCGAAGGGTCGCGGAACACGATATCCTCACGTCCCGGCCCATCCGCGAAATCGCCCACGCTGAACAGATCACAGCCGGTGACCTTCAACTTCGTTGAGAGGGTTTTCTGAACAAACGCTGCCTCTTCGCCCAACAGCACCTGCGCGGCCACTTTCGCCTGATCATAGAGCGGCGCGACAAGGCCAAAGACCGCCCCGTCATGTTCGACGCATTCTCCCACGGCGTAGACATCCGGGTCCGAGGTCAGCATCTGGTCATCCACACGAATGCCGCGCCCGGTTGCCAGCCCTGCCTCCTGCGCCAGCGCGGTATTGGGGCGGATGCCCACCGCCATGACCAGCAGATCACAGGGCAGTTCGGTCCCTTCATCCAGTAACAGAGCGCGGACCTTGCCGTCTTCCCCGAGGATTTCCTTGGAATTCGCCTGCAGGCAAATCTTGATGCCTTTGTCTTCCAGCGACTTCTTCAGCAGATAGCCTGCAGCTTCGTCCAACTGACGCTCCATCAGGTGGCCCATGATATGAACGACCGTGACGTCAACCCCATGCGCGGCCATGCCCGCGGCGGCTTCAAGCCCCAGCAGGCCGCCGCCGATGACGACAACCTTGTTGTCCGGGCCCATGCCCATCATCTGCTGGGTGTCTTCCAGATCACGATAGGCAATCACGCCGTCCAGATCATGACCGGGCAAGGGGATGATGAACGGGTTAGACCCGGTGGCGATCACCAGCCTGTCGTATGGAACGTGGCCGTTTGCGCCCACGACCACCTTCATCTCGCGGTCGATTTTTTCAACTTTTTCGCCAAAGCGGCAGGAGATGCCGCGCTCGGCATACCAGGTGTCGTCATGGGTGACGATCTCTTCATAGGTCTTCTCACCCGATAGAACGGGGCTCAGCATGATGCGGTTGTAGTTCCCGCGAGGCTCGGCGTTGAACAGGGTGATGTCGAACGCATCCGGCGCGGCATCGGTCAGGTGTTCCAGCACCCGACCTGAGGCCATACCTGCGCCAATGACAACAAGTCTTTGCTTCATGATTTCACTCCGCTGCAATCGCCTTGGGGGCGGGTGTGTTGGGCTTGGCGCCGTGTTCGTATTCTTCGAGGAAATCGAGGACTTCCTGCCGGTAGGCGTAGTAGTCCGGATGTTCCAAAAGGGCCTTGCGAGTGCGCGGCCGCGGCAGGTCAACCTTGGTGATCCTGCCGATCGTTGCCTGCGGGCCGTTGGTCATCATCACCACACGGTCGGCCAGAAGGATCGCCTCATCCACGTCGTGGGTCACACAGATCGCGGTGACCTTGGTGCGGGACCAGACCTCCATCAGAACTTCTTGCAATTCCCATCGTGTGAGGCTGTCGAGCATTCCAAACGGTTCATCCAGCAGCAGCAGTTTGGGAGACAGGGCAAAAGCGCGGGCGATGCCGACGCGTTGCTTCATGCCGTTCGACAGGTTTGAGGCGGATTTGTCCATCGCATCGGCCAGACCGACCCGCTCCAGATAGTATTCGACCACATCCTGCCGCTCGGCCAAGCTGGCCTTGGGATAGACTTTATCCACCCCAATCGCGACGTTTTCCTTGGCGCTGAGCCACGGGAACAGGTTGGGTGACTGGAACACGACGGCGCGCTCAGGATCTGCCCCTTCGACATGGCGTCCATCCAGCTTGATCGCGCCTTTCGAGATGTCGTTCAGCCCAGCGGCCATTGTCAGAACCGTGGATTTGCCACAGCCAGAGTGGCCGATCAGCGAGATGAATTCTCCCTTGTCGATCTTCAGGTCGAAATCCTCGACCACGGTCAACGGGCCTTTGGGAGTCGGATAAACCTTGTGCAGTTGCGAGAAGTCTAGGAAGCGGTCCTGGATCATCCCTTTCTGCGCCTCTGCCACCGCCGTTGGCACGCCATGAATTGGGGTGACATCGGGCAGGATGCGCGAGCCTTCGACCTTGGCCTCGATTCCCACATCCATCAGGTATTTGGTGACGTTAGCGCGCAAGCGCTTGAATGTTTCTTCGTTGTTCATCGCGCCCCGATCCCGTGGGCGCGGGATCGACACCCGAAACTCCTGTCCGAGCGTACCATCCGGGTTCAGGGCAATGATCCGGTCGGCCAGAATGATTGCCTCATCCACGTCATTGGTGATGAGGACACAGGTTTTCTTGTTAGCCTCCCAGATGTGTTCAATCTCATCCGCCAGATTGGCGCGAGTCAGCGCGTCAAGCGCTGACAGAGGCTCATCCAGCAGCAGAACCTCGGGGTTCATCGACAAGGCGCGCGCCACGTTGACCCGCTGTCGCATCCCACCGGACAGTTCTGCTGGGCGGCGCGTTGCGGCATGGCTTAGGCCTACCATCTTCACGTAGTGCGCAACCTTCTCGGATTTCTCGGCCTTACTGAGGCCGGGAAAGACTGTGTCTACCGCCAGACCCACATTGCCGCTGACCGTCAGCCACGGCATCAGAGAATAGTTTTGGAAGATCACGCCACGCTCGGGGCCCGGCCCCTTGATCGGAGTACCTTTGAACGTGACCTCTCCGCCGGTTGGGGTGTCCAGTCCGGCCATCAGGTTGATCAAGGTCGTCTTGCCGGTGCCCGAGAAGCCGAGGATCACCA
Organism: Ruegeria sp. H7; assembly: GCF_056532945.1. Lineage (NCBI taxonomy): Bacteria > Pseudomonadati > Pseudomonadota > Alphaproteobacteria > Rhodobacterales > Roseobacteraceae > Ruegeria > Ruegeria sp. H7. The sequence goes on along the minus strand of NZ_JBQFNZ010000011.1, from coordinate 24,617 downwards.
GAAACTCACCCTCTTGCACGTCAAGGTCGATACCTTTCAGCACGTCGGTGCGTGCGGCGCCTGCACCGAAGGATTTCGAGGCCTTCTTGAAGCTCAGAATGCTCATCTCGATCACCGGTTATTCGTGAAGGTAAACAGCGATTGCAGCGCGTACATCACCCGGTCCAGCAGAAAGCCGATGATGCCGATGGTGAAGACCGCAACCATGATTTTGGCGAGCGAGCTGGACGAGCCGTTCTGAAACTCATCCCAGACAAATTTGCCCAAGCCGGGGTTCTGCGCCAGCATTTCAGCCGCGATCAGAACCATCCAGCCGACGCCCAGCGACAAGCGCAGGCCAGTGAAGATCAGCGGCAAGGCCGAGGGCAGCACCAGCTTGGTGATCTTGGTATAAGTGTTCATTTTCAGAACCTTGGAAACGTTTACCAAGTCTCTATCGATGGATGCCACGCCCAGAGAAGTGTTGATCAGCGTGGGCCAAAGCGAACACAGGGTCACAGTGATGGCCGAGATCAGGAAGGATTTGGCGAACAAGCCGTCATTGGTGACGTAAACCGCCGAGACGATCATGGTCACGATCGGTAGCCATGCCAGCGGTGAGACCGGCTTGAAGATTTGGATCAGCGGGTTCAGCGCCGCATTTGCAGTCGGTGAAAGGCCAGCAGCGATCCCAAGCGGAACAGCCACAACCGTAGCGATCAGGAAGCCGAAAAACACGGTTTTGATCGAGGTCCAGATTTGCTGGTAGTAGGACGGAGCACCGGTGTAAGCGACTTGCTTGACCTCATCCGCCCGGCCCGCATCGATCAGCTTCTGGTTCCGTTTCTCAACCATCGCCTCGAACTTGTCGCGTTTGGCGGCCTTGGCCTGCGCGTCCTCGTTCAGGTTGATCATTTCTTCCCAGACCTGAGCCGGTCCGGGGACCGCGCCCAGAGAGGTTTGAACTTTGGGTGCCAATGTCCCCCACAACAGCAGGAACGCGCAGATCGACAAAAGGGGAACGACCAGAAGACGCCAGATCTCGGTCATCTGGGCGCGCGGGTTGTCTCCGGCAGCGGCCTTCAGAACCGGGGTGGCCCAGCTGAGGCCCAGAACCTGGAACCATTTGTCGGCTGCGTTGATACGGGTGAACAGGCGGGCGCGACGCGCCTCTCGGGCGGCGTCTGCGTTGAATTCGGGATCGACCGTTGTCATCTGATGTGTCCTTGCGATGGCGGGGCACTTTGGGGTCCGCGCTCGACCAATGCCGGGCGCGCTGTTTCGGGATTAGCCTTGCACGTCCGAGCCGACGATCTTCTGATCGCCTTTCAGACCGATGGAGAGGCTTTCGAGATAGGCGTTGGGGGCGCGGCCGTCATAGGCGATGCCGTCGATGATATCCTCGGCAGGGGTCGGCGCTTTGTAACCATCGCTTTCCCAAGGGAAGTCGGCCTCATTCGCCAGCCCTTCGTCGACCAGCAAGCGCGCGGCTTCCAGATAGATCTCAGGCTTGTAGATGGATTTGGCGACTTCGTCATACCAGCTGTCGGGCTTGGATTCGGGGATCTGACCCCAACGGCGCATCTGGGTCAGGTACCAGATGGCGTCTGAGTAGAACGGGTAGGTCGCGTTGTAGCGGAAGAACACGTTGAAATCAGGAACTTCGCGCTTGTCGCCTTTCTCGTATTCGAACGTGCCGGTCATCGAGTTGGCGATCACGTCATAGTCCGCGCCGACGTATTCCGCACGGCTCAGAATTTCGACGGCTTCAGGGCGGTTGGCGTTGTCATTTTCATCCAGCCACTGCGCAGCACGGATCAGAGCCTTGGTCACGGCCAGAGTGGTGTTTGGGTATTCTTCGGCGAACTCTGCCGTGATGCCAAACACCTTTTCCGGGTTGTTCTTCCACAGCTCATAGTCGGTAATCACCGGAACGCCGATACCCTTGAACACGGCCTGCTGGTTCCACGGCTCACCCACGCAGTAGCCATAGATCGTGCCGGCCTCTAACGTGGCAGGCATCTGCGGCGGAGGCGTCACCGACAGGAATACATCTGCACCGATCTGACCGGTCACGTTTTCGGGGCTGTAGAAGCCCGGATGCAGACCACCGGCTGCCAACCAATAGCGCAGTTCGTAATTGTGGGTCGAAACCGGGAAGACCATGCCCATGTTAAAAGGCTTGCCTTCGGACTTGTATTTCTCAACCACCGGAGCCAGAGCTTCGGCGCTGATCGGGTGCTGAGGACGGCCATCCTCCATGACAGGGATGTTCGGCTTCATCTCTTCCCAAACCTCGTTGGAGACGGTGATGCCGTTGCCGTTCAGGTCCATCGAAAACGGAGTGATAATATGGGCTTCGGTCCCGTACCCAATGGTCGCTGCCAAAGGCTGTCCAGCCAGCATATGCGCGCCGTCCAACTGACCGTCGATTACGCCGTCCAGCAGCACTTTCCAGTTGGCTTGTGCTTCCAGCGTCACGAACAGGCCTTCGTCCAGAAAGTACCCATTCTCATAAGCAACAGCCAGCGGCGCCATATCGGTCAGCTTGATGAAGCCAAACGTCAGCTCGTCTTTTTCCAGTTCCAACTCGGCTAGCGCCGGAGACACAAGTGCCGTCGTTGCAGCGAGGCCTAAAAGAAGCATTTTCATCTCGATCCCTTTCGGTTCAGCCCAACCCCTTGGGCAAACAAAAAAGCCGCCGACACAGTCCGCCGGGAGGAGGTGGCGGATGGTCGAGCGGCTTTGCTCTTGTGAGGTGCCCTGGACTATGGGCGAATTCCGTCGGTGGGCGTCGTTGCCTGCCGATGTCTTAATTAAGTCAGTCGCAAAGCGCGGCGTCATCACTTTTTGAGGTTTTCACCCTGAAAATTCTGCAATGCAGCAAGAAGATATGCTGCACTGCAAAAATTTTGTGCAGACTTACCCGGTAGGCTCGAAAATGCGCCGGTCAAAAAAGACATTCCGAGACAGAATCAGGCTGCCATTGGCCGAGGCAACCGCCGTCGACTCGGGCAACGCCCCCTCCAGTTTCTCCGACGCGCCGGGGGTTTCGACGCCCAACCCTTGTAACTCGCGGCGATAGAGATCACTGCGAAAGACCTTGGCGGCTTGTCGTTCCGCAGTTCCGGCGTCCAGCCCGTTTCTTTGCGCCAATTGATGCGCGACCCATTTCGCCTGGCTGCGCCACGGGAAAGTAGCGGCGCCGTCAAAGAACTCGACGAATCCATCCACATGGCGTTGCTCGCCGCGGGCCGAGATTGTGAATTCGCCCATCAATGCTCGGTCGATCAGTTCGGGTGAGACGTTGAGGTAGGTTTTACGCGATAGCATCTCGGACGCGGTCGTCCGGCTGTCTGCGTTCGAGAGCCAGCGCCCCGCGCGCCAAACGGCCCGCATGAGGCTGCCCAGCAAATGCGGCTCGGTTTCGGCCCAATCGTTTCTGACCGCCAACACCTTTTCAGGTGCACAGGTCCAGATCGCCTTGCCGGGCAGCAGCAGTGCGCCGACATTGTCGTCTACGGCGAATGAGCCCCAAGGCTCGCCCACGCAGAAGGCATCGATCTCGCCACCCGCGAGTGCCTGCGCCATCAGCGGCGGTGGCACAGTTAGGATTTCGACCCGTTTAGAGGCCAGCTCGGTTCTAGAAACCCAATAGCGCAGTAATTCAACATGCATTGAAAAGGGAAAAGGCACGCCAAATACCAAAACGTCACCGGCGGCCTTTGCCAGCGCAGTCCCAGCCGCAGCGGCATCAAAGAAGTCGAAGCCGTAACCTTGTTCGGTCAACCGGTCAGCCAATTGCGTTCCAACGCCGATGACATTGCCATTCAGGGAAAGGACAGACACGGCGGATAGCGGCGTTGCAATGCCACCAAGACCTAAAGCCATCGCAACGGGGATAGGCGACAGCAAATGCGCCGCATCCACATGCCCGAAGGCGAGCATGTCGCGCAAAGAGGACCATGACGGGGCTGGGCGCAGGTCCAGCGAAACACCCTCGGCATGGTCAAACCCCATCTCGCGCGCGACGATAAGCGGGGCCGCGTCGACCAGAGGCATATAGGCGACGGGCAGAATTGGGGTTCTCATGACAACAACCCCGACGCAGTTACAAGGGCTTCGGCAACATCCGCGACCCGGCGGTTCTGATTCATCGCAGTTTTGCGCAGCAGGGCATAGGCTTCGTCTTCCGACACACCCTTGGCCTTCATCAACAACCCTTTGGCGCGGTCGATCACCTTGCGATCTTCCAAGGCGCGGCGGGTCTCCGCCAGTTCGGTCCGCATCTGACGTAGTACCTGAAAGCGAGCGATGGCGGTATCGATCACAGGTTTTATGCGCTCGACTTGAAGGCCATCGACTACATATGCTGAGACCCCAGCTTCAACGGCGGCTTTTGACAACCCGCCCGCTGCGCCCGAGACGAACATAGCCACGGGACGTTCCAGTGGACCCGACGCAACGGTCAGCTCTTCAAGCATATCGCGCGAGGGATTGTCGATATCTATCAGGACAATGTCTGGGCTATGCGTTGCGATTTTGCGTGCCAGCCCGGAGACATTACCGATCACAAAAACCTCAACGTCTCCGGACTCTTTTAAGGAATCTACAATTGCAAAAGCACGTTCTTGATTCTGTTCGACTACAACGACTGTCAGGTTTGTTTTCATAGAGAATCAAGTGAGCCCAAGCGTCATTGATCGCAATTACAACTCCATCAAAAGTAGTCATCGGACTACCGGTTCGCCCAATTTCTCAGCTTATTTTTCGCGCGCAGCGGAATGTCTGCACAGTTTTTTTGCATGTATCAAAAAATTTTACAGTGAACACCGCGGTGACGCATTGGATCGAATCTTTTTGGGGGGCACTCCTTAGCTCTGGGACGTTCAAATGCACTTCCTTAGACGATCAATTCGAAAGTCCGCTTTGTCAGCAAACCATGTGGTTTCGCGAACGCAGCGAACGACCGCTTCCCGCACATTCCGGACGTTCAACTTCTAGTGTCATGTGGCAAGTGGGCGGGACAAAGTTCGAATTCGCTGCGGTTGCTCGAACGACAGCTGCTGGTGGGTTGCGACGACAACGCCCTGCTGGTCGGGCGGGAAAGGTACTTGTACGCGATTACAAAATTCTTTGCTGCCCGTCGCGAATGGGGACCAACGTACATCGATCATCGTTGGGTGATAATTCCGGTTCTCAAAATGTGGTTCTGGGTGCAACTTTCCTTAGCCAAATAGATTATTTTAGTCGTGTAATAAAACTTTCAAACTCCGCGTCCGAGATTGTTGCGCACTCGTATGGGTTTGGAAATTGCTCCTCTTCAACAGATTCCCTGAACGCCGTAAGTGCAACTCGGCGTTGGTGTTTTATCTGTTCATATAGTGATTTGAGATCACCAAAGGCGCGTGCGTGGCGCGGGCTTTCAGGTTGCTCTCCGCATATGTCATTTTGAAAAAGGTAAATGATGTCTGCGCCGGGACCCGAACCGAGCGACGATGTTAACAGCGACGTACGCGAGGAAATCTCAGCCATTACTCGGTCACAGATAACTTCGGCCTCTACCGAAAAAGCTCCGGCATCTTCCATTGTGCGGAACGCATTCCAAAGCTCGATAGCCTCGTCCGCAGTTTTACCAACGGCACGCAGGCCGCCCCGCCAAGTGGATTTGCGAGGAACCAGGCCAAGATGACACATCACGGGGATATCTTCGCGCGCTAAAAGTTCGACAATGTGCGGCCCTCTTGCCGTGTAGATGCTGTCGGCACCATCCTTCATGGCCGCAAACGCGGCGGTCAGGACGTCCCTTTCCGTCGCAAAGTCCGGAAGACCAAGTGCAGCGGTGAAGAACAATTCAGGCGCGCCTTGACGCACGGTAGACGTGTTGTGGGCATTGCCCATGATCAAATCAATTCCGGCATCTTTCGCGGCTGCTGCCTCTTCGGTTGTATTCGCCGTCGTCTGAACCAGTTTGCGGATACCCTTTAGCGCACGAAGGTCGGAAGCGGTGTAGTTTCTAAGTGAGAACTTCGCATCCCAGTCGTAGATCCGTTTCATGGCATCACCCGATATCGATAAAGACATCTCCGCCTTCGACCTTAACGGGGTAGGTTTTCAGATTTACACAGACGGGTGAGCGCTTTGCCTCGCCGGTGCGATAGTCGAATTGGCCGTTGTGCATGGGGCATTCGATCAGATGATCGATCACCAGACCGTCTTCCAGATGCACTTCTTCATGGGTGCACAGGCCGTCGGTGCAGTAAAATTCGTCCTCGGGGCTTCGGTAGATGGCAAAGGTACGATCGCCATTGTCGTAACGGATTAGATCTTCGGTTTCGATGTCATTGCAAGCGCAGGCGCGGGTCCAGTTCGTCATGGGTTTTCCTGTATTCCGGGGATTGGGTCACTCGGCCGCTATGGCTGTTGGTCGAGTGTATTCTGGGCTGGGGTTAGCGCCCTTGGGCAGCAACGGCTTGCGGTCGACAAAGTAGAACGGATCGCGCCGCTGGATTAGAATGGCCGGGAGCATTTCGCGAAACGCGGTCAGTGTTCCCGCGTACGCTGGCGGGCAATCGCCTATTATTTCTTCGTGCAGGGCCGGGAGATTGTAGAACGGCACCATGGGATACATGTGATGTTCGACATGGTAGTTCATGTTCGAATACACGAAGCGGAAGAACCGGTTCATGTAGACGGTTCGCGAGTTCAATCGGTGATCCGGGACGTCCTCTGCCAGCCCGGCATGCTGCAGTGATGCCAGCAGGTGATGCAGCCACGAACCATAGAAAGTGGGGCCGCCGATCAGCACAATGGGCAGCCATGATTGCAGCACCATTGCCAAAACAAATGTCAACGCGAGAATTGCGAGGTGAACACGCGACGCCAAGAACGCCTTAGAACGGTCGGCTTCGATGAGGAAGGTTTTCTGATCTTTGGTCAAACGACCAGCCGACAGCCAAAACATCTTCTTCAACTCATTCCAGCCAGATTGCAGATGCAGCATGTTCCATAGGATGTTGAGCGGATGCGGAGGCCGGGGAAACGCAATCTCGGGGTCTTTTCCGACGATCATCGTATCCGTGTGATGGCGTGTATGGCTCCACCGCCAAAGATAGGGGTTTTTCAGCGACATAAATGAGGCCAGCTGATAGGCTGCAGTGTTCAGCCAAGGCGTTTTGAATACAGTCCCATGGCAGCATTCATGCCAACGGCTGTCGGCACAGGATCCATAAAACACCCCGTAGAGGATGACAGACGGCACTGCCCACCACGTACCCCAGGTCAGAATGACCAGAGCACCGGTTGCCAACACCAATCCCAGCCAGATCCCATAGTCGATCAGGGCCGGAGCATCGCGGCGCTTCATCAGTTCCTTCATCCGTTTCCGGGGGACAGGGGTGGAGTACCACTGTTTAGGTGCAAAGCTTGGACCGCTGTCCCGGCCCGTCAGCGAATAATCCCGCCAAGGAAGGGTATTGTCCTTCAGCACATCAGGTTCCTTTTCTACATTACTGTCGCCGAGCAGAACCGAGGAGCGCCTGAATCGTCAAACCTGTCGTGATATTTTCTATCATTTTTCTCAGAATATTCTGTAAAATGGATGATAGGTTTCATCATGGAGCGTGCTATGGCCCGTGTCACACTCAAAGACGTCGCAGAAAAGGCGGGGGTCGGCGTCGCAACAGTAGACCGCGTTCTGAATGCGCGCGCGCCGGTTACTGCGGCGACATCTGCGCGGGTTCTTTCAGCGGCAGAAGCGTTGGGGTATCGCTCGGCAGGATTGTTGCGGCGCCGGGTTGAAGAGATGGCTCCAGCAAAACGGTTGGGCTTTATTCTTCAAAAGGAAAGCAAGTGGTTTTATCGCGAATTGGCAATCGAGTTGCAGCAAAAAGCAGAGCAGTTGCGCAGTATCCGGGCAAATGTTGTGGTCCGGTATGTAGAAAGCCTGTCGCCGTCCGAGCTTTCAACTGCGATTGACGAAATGCGCGGCAAGGTAGACGCCATAGGCTTGGTTGCGATTGATCACCCGGAGATCAATCGTGCAATCGCCAGCGCGGATGTCCCTGTCATTGCATTGCTCTCGCCCCTGTCTTCGCCTCACATTACTGCCTACGTCGGGATCGACAGTCGAAAGGCGGGGCGGACGGCAGGTTGGGCGATGGCGCGCCTTGATCGAACCGAAGGCGCGGTTGCCATCCTTATCGGGTCGCACAGGTATTTGGGGCACGAAGCGCTTGAGAGCGGGTTCAGAAGCTACATGCGCGAATTTGCACCGCAGAAACCGCTTCGAGACTCTGTGGTGTATCTGGATGACGCCGCGGTCGCATATGAAGCGACAGCAGAATTGCTGCGGGCCAACAAAGACCTCTCCGGCATCTATCATTGCGGAGGCGGAGTGACCGGAGCATTGAAAGCGCTGCGCGAGGCAGGGCAATCGCGGGAAGTTGTCTACATCTGCCATGAACGGACACCGGTTACCGAAGCTGCGCTTGCCGATGGCAGCATCGATTTGGTGGTCAACAATCCGCTGGATCAGGTTGCTGATCGCGTGACTCAGATGATGTCTCGGTGTCTGACTGGAAAACCAATTCAGGAACAGGTTGGGGTTATTCCCTTCGATCTTTGCACATCAGAAAACTTGTGAACATCAGCCGAAAGTGGCGCCGTTGATGTTTTCACGGGTGATGACTTCAACTGGAACGACCTCTGCCTGATGGGAGCGGTTTTCCAGTGTCGCGATCAGGGTTTGAACGGCTTGTTCGGCGATCCGTTGCATATTCTGATGGATGACAAGATCCATTGATCCGTCCAGCAGGTAGTTTCTCGTCTTCGGCGTAAGGTTGTGGCCGATCAGCATGATTTCTCCCGTCAAATCGCGATCAGCCAGAGCCGCCACAATGCCTTCGTTGCCACCGCCAACGTTATAAATGCCCAGCAGCCCCGGATGCTCGTCCAGCATCTTGCCTACCACCTCGCGATTTTCCTGCACATCATCGTGGCCGATATAGGTACCCACAACGCGGAGATGGTTGAAACCCCTTCGCAAGGCCGACCGAAACCCCATCTCTCGATCCGAATGACTGCGATACAGTTGGTCACCGGAAATCACGCCGACGGTTCCGGATTGCCGTAGCATTCGACCCATAAAGTAGGCCGCTGTTCGCCCTGCGGCCATATTGTCCGTCCCGACAAATTGGCCCAGAACGGGGCTGATCAGATCGGAAACGACAGGTATGCAGGGAATATTCAAACCGTGCAGCTCTTCGACAGCGTCGCGCACCCGCGGGTCATCCAAAGCTTGAAAGCCAACTGCATCAATGCCCTGCCCGGCGCAGGCTCTCAGTTTTCGAGCCAACACAGATGGTTCCAGTTTCGTGGAAAACACACACTCGACGGTGGCGCGGCCATTGGTGAAAACATTCTGAAAACAGTCGCCCAGAAATTCTGTCGAGGGCCCGGCTTCCTCTGGCAGAAATATCTTCAGCCGCCAGGGTCGCGCAGGCTGGTCTAATTGAGCGCCGGATTCGATCGCGTGCTTGGCCTGCAAAACACGCTGGCGGGTCTCAGGCTTTACGTTAGATCTGTTGTTCAAAACCCGGTCAACCGTAGCGGTGCCGACCCCCGCAATCCTCGCAATCTCGGAGACGCGTGCCTTCTTTGGGATTATTATAGCTTCATCGCTCATAGACCCCTACTAACATCATTTCCGATCAAAAGCATCCTCAAACGATCTTTGTAGAACATCAAAAACCATCATTGCCGTCATTTGATGCAATTTTTCTTGCCACCGAATTGTGAGGGGGCTTATCCCAACGCCATGCAACGGGATCGAGTCCCGTTCAGGGAGGATAGCATGACCTACACAGCTAAATTACTGGCCGGGGTAACCGGCCTAATAATGACGGCCAATACTACACTGGCGGCGGATTTCACCTTTAAATATGGCAATGAGCAGCCAGAAACCTCGATCCGTTCGCAATCCATGGACTGGTTCAAGACCGAACTTGAAAAACGTACGGACGGTCGTATCGAAGTCGAGAATTTCTTTGGTGCCGCGCTTGGTAATGAGCGTGAAATGATGGATCAGGTGACGGCCGGTTTGCTGCAGGGCACGCGTGGCGGTTTCTTTGCCGACGCGTCCGGGGCATTCAACCTGTACCAGTTGCCGTTCCTCGTCGCGAATTGGGATGAGATGGAATGTCTGGTGGGTTCGGATTTCACCAAGGGCGTTCAGGCCCGTGCCGAGGCGAACGGATATCACATCCCTGCCACCGGTATCAGCCAAGGGTTCCGGGCCTACACCAACAACGTTCAGCCAATAACATCGGTTGATGATCTGCAAGGTCTGCGCATTCGCGAACCGCAATCTGATCTGATGATCGCCACGGGCACGGCCATCGGGTCTGTTCCGGTCGCCATGCCGTTTTCTGAAGCATATCAGGCGTTCAAACAAGGTGTGATCGACGGGCAGCACAACCCGCCGCAAAATATCTGGGACTTCAATATTCACGAAGTGCAGAAGTATCTGACGCTGTCGAACCACATGACCGGCCCCGATCCTTTGATCGTCAACAAGGCATGGTATGACGGTTTGCCCGAAGACCTACAGGCCACCTTTGACGAGGTTGCGGTCGAAGCGATGGCGATGTCAGACAAGCTGTATCGCGATGCTGAAACGAACATCGTCGGCGAACTCGGCAAGCACATGGAGATCAACGAACTGACGCCCGAAGCCCTGGCGGGTTTCCAGGAAGCCGTTGCGCCAGTCTATCAACAGATGATCGACGCAGGTCATTTCACGATGGATGATATTGACGCTGCCCGTGCTGCAGCGGCGTCCTGCGGCTAATCTGAAACGGCAATTCCGGGCGCCTTAACTCTGCGCCCGGAGTCCCTTTTTAACGGAACCGGTTTATGGATACGCTCTCTGCAATTGACCGTGTACTGACGCGCGTTATCGAAGCGCTGATGGTCGTGCTGTTTGGGGTGTTTTTGGTGATTGTCGTCACCAAAGTCCTGATGCGCCCCTTTGACATGGCGATCTACGGCGTCGACGAACAGGTCAAGATCGCGTTTCTTTGCACCTCGGCCTTGGGCGGTGCCGTGGCGATTACGAAGCGTGAGCATATCGCGATCACATTCTTCATCGACATGATGCCCTACTACGTCAAAATGGCCTTCTACGTGGCAGGGCTTGTCCTTGTGGGAGTGATGAACGCGGCTTTGGTCTGGCTGTCCATCGATTGGATCGCAGGGCCAGGCAAAAACATGTGGCAACCCTTCGGGATGCCTCAGGCTTATGTGTTCATCATTGTTCCGATCTCCTGCTCGATTGCCGTGTTCTACTGCTTCGTTCGTGTGGTTCTGACACTGGGCGGTCGGGATTCCATCGATGTTCTCTGGATGCCGGAGGACTGACATGCTGATCCTGTTCGCCACACTTGGAATATTGTTGGTCTGCGGCGTTCCGATTGCGTATTCGCTGGGGTTGGCATCGCTGGCGTATTTCTTGATCGAGGCTCCTGCGGCGACTGGGTTCGTTGTGCAGCGCTTCTTTTCTGGCATCAACAACTACCCGCTGGTTTCACTGCCCTTCTTCATCCTGATGGGCTTGGTGATGAATTCCGGGGGCATCACGCGGCGGCTACTGGATCTGTCCATGTTCTTCGTCGGTCGCCTGAAGGGCGGTTTGGGTCTGGTCAACGTGGTTGGCTCGATGATCTTTGGCGGTATCTCTGGCTCCTCCGCTTCCGACACCGCATCCATCGGGTCCGTTCTGATCCCCGAGATGGAAAAACGCGGATACCCCAAGAGTTTCGCAGCGGGGATCACGGTGGCCTCATCCACCATGGGCATGATCATCCCGCCGTCTGTGCCGATGATTATCTACGCTGTCGCCGCGGAAGAAAGCATCGGTCGCCTGTTTCTGGGCGGGATCATTCCCGGCATCATGGTTGGTTTACTTCAGCTGATCGTCGTGTGGGTGCTGGCCAAGAGGAACGATTACCCGACCGAAGACGTACCGTTCACATTGGCTGAAGCCGGTCGGCAGACCAGACGTTCTGCCGCCGTGGCGCTGATGCCGATCCTGATCGTGGGCTCGGTGGTCTTCGGCTTTGTGACCCCGACCGAGACTGCCGGAGCTGCGGTAGTATATGGCCTGATCATCGGCTTATTCATCGTCGGCTTCGGCGTTCTCAAAGAACTGCCTGGAGCCATGCGCCACGCCATCATCATGTCGGCCAAGATCATGATGATCATCGCGTTCAGTCAGGTGTTCATCACTGTACTGGCGCTGGAACGTGTACCCAATCAACTGGCCGATTTCGTTTCGGGCCTCGGACTTGGCCCGGTCGCCTTCATGGTTCTGACAGCCATTTTGATCCTGATGGCGGGTACGTTCATCGACGTTAGTCCCGCCATTCTATTACTGACACCGGTTCTGTTGCCGGTTGCTGAAAAGCTGGGCGTTTCCGGCGTGCATTTTGGTGTGGTGATGGTCTCGGGTCTCGCGGTTGGTGCATGCACACCGCCAGTAGGAAATTGCCTGAATGTCTGCGCTGCGATCTGCCGTATGCCGATCGGAAAGATTTTCGTCGGGGCCGCGCCGTTCCTGCTGGCAAATGTGGTGGTGCTGATTTTGATCGCGATCTTCCCGCAACTGGTTATGTGGATACCGGACGCGGTGATGGGACCGTAACGACACAGAATTGGGCAGCGGGGTGTCTTCCGGACCTGCCCGGCCTTGGTCAGCCAAAGCCTGAAATCCCCGCACACATCGACGCCCAAAAAATTATGGGCGCCAAACCTCAACGCCGGCCAAGCCGGGCGACACATTAGGAAGACAATTATGCAACGTGTAGGTGTCATAGGATTGGGAGACATGGGCAGCGGGCTGGCCAGGAACCTAATCAAAAACGGGTTCGAAACCACGGGGTTTGATCTGAGTGAGGCGCGACTGAAGACGCTAGGTGAAATGGGCGGAGTGCCTGCTACCAGCGTGGCAGATGTGGGGGCCAACGCGGATGCTGTCTATGTCATGGTCATGAATGGCGACCAGGCCAAGGCTGTCATTCTTGGTGAAGACGGTCTGGTCCGTCACATGGCGCAGGGCGGGGCGGTCATTCTGACAGCCACGATCAAACCGCGTGAAGCCCGCGAGATTGGTGAGGCCGTGGCCGGTTCTGGCATTCACCTGATCGATAGCCCTGTCTCTGGCGGCTTTCCGGGTGCGCAGGGCGGCACTCTTACCATGATGGCTGCGGCCCCTGATACCGTACTGGACGAATTCCAACCAGTGATGGAGGCGGTCTCGGCCACCATTCACCGCGTAGGGGACGGGCCCGGCCAAGGTCAGACCGTAAAAGCATGTCTGCAGACTCTGATCGGTTCAATCTTTTCGGCAACATTTGAGGCGTCGGTTCTTGCCGCCAAGGCGGGCGTGAAGGGCGAAAACCTGTTCAAGGTCTTTTCGACCTCTGGCGCGGGATGCGGATGCACCAACACAGCGCTGGAGAACATCATCGACCGTAAATTCGAAAACACTGGCTCGGGCATCGGCACCATGCACAAGGACCTGACCATCTCACTGGATCTGGCCGAAGAGCTCGGCGTTCCAATGCATACTGCTTCATCTGCCATGCAGATTTTCCATGCTGGCAAAACCAAATTCCCCGATGGCGACAACTGGGCCTGCACCCGCGTGATCGAAGACATTGTCGGCGCTGAGTTGCATCGCTGAGAAAGGACAAGAACATGAAACTTGGCGTTATCTGTGATGGCATCAGTCGCGACCTGAAACACGCGGTCGATGTGATGGATGAGTTTGACCTCGAATATGCCGAACTGCAATTTGTCGGCGATACGGAGGTTGGCGATCACTCTGCGGATGAGATCAGGGAAATTGACGCGCTGCTTCGGGATCGGGGCAAGCCTGTATCCTGTCTGTCGCGCCACATCTTCGCGGGAATGACCGGGGCGAACAAACCAGGGGACGACCTGCATAGCAAGCATATGGATGCTCTGAAGCGCGTCATCGACATGGCGCATGTGGTCGGCGGCCCATTGGTGCGCATTATGACTCCGAAGAAAGAGCAGATTCTGTGGGGGTCCGGAGGTGCAGAAAAATGGAACGTCGCCAAGGGTGCATGGGACGCGATGCTGCCCCTGATTGCACCGGCGATTGACGTTGCCAAGGACGGCGGAGTGACTTTGGTCGTCGAAACGGGCAACGGGACCATGGTGAATTCGAATTACACCGCCCGTAAGCTGATCGATGATCTGGATGCCAAAGACACGTTAAAGGTACTTTGGGATCCGGCCAACAATTGCTGGTGTCACGAACAAGCGTTTCCTGCTGGGTATGACGAGGTAAAAGATGGCTATCTCGGGCACATCCACATCAAGGACGTTCAAGTCGACACGCCCCGCGCAACATTGACGGTCAAACAAATGGGCGAAGGCCAACTGGCCGATCAGTTTCAGCCGATGGCGGATGCTCTGAAAACCGACGCCTATGATGGGGTGATATCATTCGAAAGTGTCTACCATCCCGGTAACGGAAATTTCGAAGACGGTTTCCGCCGCTGTATCGATCGCTTCAAAGAGCATTTTGGTTGAACCTCTGGCGAGACCAAAACGGCCAATCGATGTTCCTCCCAAAACATCGTTCGGCCGAAATACAGACCCGTCCTCAGGCGGGTCTGTTTTGGTTTTTCGGTGAAAACCAAATAACTGTCAAAAGATCTAGTTCTGCGTGACGATTGAGGAGAGTTCGCATTAATTTCCACAAAAAATTTCTCTTTCGGCGATTGTGTCGCAGTACTTCAATGGCAGCTTAGGCGGACCGCACCGTAGCGTGGAGATAGTCTGGTTGGCTTCTACAAGGTGTGATCCTTGCGCAGACCCAAGGCAGCAATCAGAGCTTCGAAGTCGCTCGTGCGCGCGCAGCATTTGTCAAAATGGGCTCTCCACACACCTTGGCCGCAGTGTCAATAAATAGGGGCTACCGGTATTGGGTCAGAAATGCTTGACGTTTGGGTCAGAATTGAATGACGTGATTTGCCCATTTATTGAGGTTTTGTGCGCCGATTGAGTCAGGAATCAGTGACGTTCCACAGTGCTTGTGTAAGGCGACACATAGTTCTGCCACCAGCGACAGAACCTTTCCATTTTCGCCTCACTTCCTTCATCTAACACCTGGACCGATCTCATTGATCCTGACTTCTTTTTGGGAAAATCAGGGCTGATTTGCAGATCAGACGCCGAAAGCGCCTGTTCCTGCTGATCTGCCACGTGGCGAACGCGGATGGGGGCGAGGCAATGCTATTCGACAATAGTGGTGCGGCCCGCAGGCGTAGCCGAGGACACGGTGTTGTCTAATAGGGTTGCCCGAGTGGGAAGGCAGCGTCTTACCCTTTACAGCCAGAGGCGTTTGGATTGTCCATATGCCGATGACCCAAAGCAGGTGCAGCGGAGCAGGCTGCGCCCTTACTGTTTGCGCAAGAACGCATTGTTATTCTAATGAAACTGGCGGAAACCGGTCATTCGCTGTAATCGCAATAATTCTCTTTGATTATGAAAGGTTTCGGGTTCCGGGCAGAAATAGAAACAAACTATAGGGCTATGGGAAGCTCGAGCGTAACGCTTGCTCCTTGCTCGACTTGGTTGATTGCGACCACTCCTCCGTGACGCTTCGCGACAGCTGAGACAATCGACAACCCTAAACCGCTACCTTCGGAATATTCCAGCTGCGAAAATCGACTGAAAACGGCTTCGCTTTGGTCGGGTGAAAGGCCGGTTCCGTCATCAGATACGGTTAGTTTGACGTTCCCCGCGTCACAACGCAGTACAACTGATATTCGACTCAGTTCAGCGCCGCCGTGCTTAAGCGCATTGTCCAGCAGGTTTTTGATAGCCTCTGCCAAAAAGATCCGATCTCCCGAGACCAAGATTGTTGGTTCTGGCAATGTGACTTCAAAATCGATCCCTTGTGTGAGGATATGAACGCCCATGTCAGCGCAGGCCTCTTCCACAACCGCACGGAAATCAATCTTGTCCATCTGATCCTGATGCGTAGGTTGCCGCAGTCGTTCCAGTGACAATAGTTGTTCCGCCACTGTAGCCGAATTCTTTGCCGCTGCCACCAGCTCGATTATCCGTTTGTCTTTGTCCTCATCTGTTTTTGCATCGCGCAATGCCTCAGCCATGGACTGGACCGCAGCCGCCGGATTTCGCAATTGATGCGCGGCTTCTGAGATAAACACCTGATGGGCGTTGATGCTGTGCTCGACCTGTCCAAACAGCCGGTTCAACGTCTGAACAATTCCATGAACCTCGACCGGGACCGGGCGTCTGATTTCGCTCAGGTCGTCAGGTGAGCGTAGGTCGATCGCATCCTGCAAATCCAGCAAGGGGCGCAACCCGCGTGCGACCCCGAACCACACGACAACGGCAAGGGTGGCCAGCAGAATACCCATCAGGATCGCGGCGCGGATCGACAGTTCGTTGGCAAAAGCGTTGCGGTCCGCAACGCGTTGCCACGCTGTGACTGTCGCATCGCCCACCAGGTTATCCAACGTGACCCGCTCAGTCATTTTCAGCACGCGCACCGACTCATCCCGATAAACTGCTTCGAAAAATTGCGGCTGGTATGCGTCTTGCTCTGACGGGTTTGCAGCGGCCGGAGGATATGCATACCCTGTGACGTAGATGCCACCGGGTCCGGTCACGTGATAAAAAATCTCCCCGCCTGACGCATCGCGGATCAAGCTGCGCGTGGTGGGCGACAAGGCATCGCCTTCTGACACAGCCACGTCGCGCGAAATGGCCAGACCGGCGGATAGCAGGCTGTCGTCAAATAACTCCTGCGCCGTTTTCTGGGCCACGGTGTAGCGCCAGTATCCAAGCAGGATTGCGAGCAGCACCAATGGCGTCAGGATCAGAATGAAAAGCCTGAGCCTGAGTGAGCCGTGCCGGATCACTTCTGCACCTCTAGCAGATATCCAAGGCCACGGGCGGTCTTGATCCGGATGCCAAGGTTCTGAAGGCGTTTGCGCAGTCGTGACACATGCGGCTCGACGGCTGAATCGTCGACATCGGCGCCCACGCCGTAGACGTAATCGGTCAACTGACTTTTGGGGACGATCCTGCCCCGCCGTTCCAGCAGGCATTCAAGCACAGCCATTTCCCGACGCGGCACATCGAGAATTTGGCCCTTTGCGCTCACCTGCCGGGCGGTGCGGTCGAACTCAAGATCTCCGATGGTCTCGCGCGCGCCATAATCCAGTTGTTTGCGACGGGACAGCGCGCGGATGCGGGCTTCGAGTTCGTCCATTTCGAAGGGTTTCACGAGGTAATCGTCAGCGCCCATATCCAGACCGGAAACACGGTCGCTGGTCTCGGTACGTGCGGTTAGCAGGATGACAGGCGCGCTGTCGCCCCGGTTGCGCAGGGACCGCAAGATCTCAAGCCCTGACCGACCCGGCAGGTTGATGTCCAGAACGATCAGGTCTGCGCCTTCCTGTTCCAGATACAAATCGGCCGCGACACCATCTGTCAGCACGTCAGCGGCATGGCCCCTGTCCCGCAGGCGATAGGCAATGGCGTTGGCGAGGGTCTCGTTATCCTCGACGATGACGATCCGCATTCGGGCTCCTGCAAGTTTCGCGCAAGGTTGGCGCTCCATGATTGCCAGATGGGAGGGGGAATCAACCCCACAGTTCTATTTGCAATCACGGTGGTGCGGAGGGCGCTGACGTGGTTGTCTGGTCAACAGGGAGGAACCAATGGCCATTTCCAACTTCACCCGTCGCGCCGTCGTGGGGCTGATTGCCGCCGCCGGACTCGCCGCACCTGCCGCTGCCGAGGTCGATTTCTCGGGCAAGACCATCGAATGGGTCATTCCGTTCTCGGAAACGGGCGGGTCGGCCAAATGGGCCAACTTCTTCGCGCCGCTTTTGTCTGAGGCGCTGCCGGGTCAGCCGACTGTGGTAGTCAAGTTCATGCCCGGTGCAGGATCGACCAAAGGTGCGAACTGGTTTCAGGAGCAGGAGTACGACGATGGCACCCTGCTGTTTGGCACGTCGGGTTCAACACAATTCCCCTATCTGCTGAGTGACCCGCGCGTCCGCTATGAATACAATGACTGGATTCCTGTCATGGCGTCGGGTACCGGTGGCGTTGCCTATCTGAAGGCCGAGGATGGCGCCAAGTTTGATGGCTCTGCCAATGCGTTGAAAGACACCAATTTCATCTACGGCTCGCAGGGCGCGACCCGGCTGGATCTGGTCCCGCTGCTGGCGTGGCAGATGTTGGGTATGAATGTGGAGCCGGTCTTTGGCATCAAGGGTCGCGGTGATGGCCGCCTGATGTTCGAACGCGGTGAGGCCAATATCGACTACCAGACCTCGTCCGGTTATCTGGGCGGGTCGGCCCCGCTGGTCGAGGCTGGTCAGGCCGTTCCGATGATGACGTGGGGCGCGCTGGATGCAGATGGCAATATCGTGCGCGACCCGACATTCCCGGATATTCCGACCTTTAAAGAGGTTTGCGAGGCCACAGATGGTTGCGAAACCAGTGGTGAGGCTTGGGATGCGTGGAAAGCCTTCTTCGTGGCGGGCTTCCCGGTTCAGAAATTGGCGTTCTTGCCCGGGGACACACCACAGGAAGTGGTGGACGCATACACCGCAGCGTTCCAAGCTGTGACCGAGCGGGGCGATTTTGCTGATATCTCCTCGAAACGCGTTGGTAAGTATCCTGTGTTTGTCGGCGAAGGCTCAAAATCTGCTCTGCAGACGGCGACTAATGTGGACGACAATGCCAAGCAATACGTCCTGAACTGGCTGAAAGAGGCCTACGGCGTCGAGCTGAACTAAGCTGACACGTCGTCGCGCGCCCAACGAAGGGCGCGCGTTTCTCTACATACAAAACAGTTAATGAAAGGCGGCCGCTATGGAGGTTTTCGCCACCGCTCTACCTGCGCTTGGTGACGCGTGGGGTCTTATCCTGCAACCTATCGTATTGGGTTATCTTGTGCTCGGCGTCGTTATGGGGCTGGCTGTAGGTGTTTTCCCAGGGCTTGGAGGCATTGCCGGCCTTTCGCTGTTGCTGCCTTTCATGTTTGGAATGGACCCGATCCTTGGTCTGGCACTGATGATCGGCATGGTGGCGGTGGTGCCGACCTCGGACACATTCGCGTCCGTCCTGATGGGCATTCCCGGCAGTTCCGCCTCGCAAGCGACGGTGCTGGACGGCTTCCCTATGGCCAAAAAGGGCGAGGCCGCGCGGGCGCTGTCGGCTGCCTTTTCCTCATCCTTGTTCGGCGGCCTGGTCGGCGCGACCTTCTTGACTATGTTCATCCTGATCGCGCGGCCTATCGTTCTTGCCTTCGGTCTGCCCGAGATGTTGATGATCACAATTCTTGGCCTTTCTATGGTTGCGATCCTTGCCGGGCGTATCCCACTGAAAGGCGTCGCCGCCGCCGGATTGGGCCTGATGGTCGGTACCATTGGTGAGGCCGACGCGGGCGGCTCACTCCGTATGGCGACCTATGACATTCCCTACCTGACGGATGGCCTGAAACTGGTCATCGTCGGTTTGGGCATCTTTGCCGTGCCCGAGATCGTATCGCTGTTGCGTCAAGATCGGTCGATTGCCAAAGGGGCCTCACTGGGCGCCGGTTGGCTGGACGGCGTCAAAGACTGGGCGGCCAATATCTGGCTTTCTGTCCGCTGTTCGATCATTGGCGTGATTGTTGGCGTCATACCCGGTCTTGGTGGTTCGGTCGTCGATTGGATCGCCTATGGCCATTCGGTTCAATCCACCAAGGACAAAAGCAATTTCGGCAAAGGCGAAGTGCGCGGAGTCATCGGCCCGGAAAGCTCAAACAACGCCAAGGAGGGCGGCGGGCTGGTGCCAACTTTGCTGTTTGGCATTCCCGGTTCCGGCTCAATGGCGATCTTTATCGGCGCGGTGGCCCTGCTGGGGTCTGGCGATATCGAGGTCGGTCCAAGCATGCTGAAAGACAATCTCGACATCACCTATTCAATCGTTTGGTTGCTGGCGCTGGCCAACGTCGTGGGCACGATCTTGTGCATCGCGGCATCGGGCGGGATCGCCAAGCTGACGACCATCCGCTTCACCTATCTGGCCCCGTTCTTGTTCATGCTGATCAGCTTTGCGGCGTTCCAGTCCGGTCAGAACTTCGAAGACCTGCTGGCCTTGTTCGTGATCGGGCTGATCGGCATCTTCCTGCGCCGCTTCGACTGGTCGCGCCCCGCCTTCCTGATCGGTTTCGTTCTGTCGAACCCGGTTGAGAAGTTCACCAATCAGGCGTTCCAGATCGCCTCATTCCGGTTCCGCAAAAGCTTTGGCGAGGGGATGGAGTATGTCTTCAGCCCCATCGTGATCGTCCTGATCGTGGTCACAGTCGTCTCGGTCATTCTGGGTATCCGGCAGGCCAAGATGATCATGGCCGAGGGTGATGTTCAGGCCGGTACCAAACGCGCGCCGCTTATCTTTCTGCTGGTGATCATGGCCTATCTGATCGTCGCTTTGGTCAACGCCAACATGATCCCCGACTACAATATGACCGACAAGATCATCCCGCTGGTGATCGGCAGCGTCTCGCTGTTCTGTTGCGTGATCCTTCTGATCCAGATGATGCGGCGGCCCGAGGGTGACGCGATCTTTGCCGACAAGGAAATCGCCGGTGAAGACGCCAGCGCACCCCACGGTCTGTGGTCCACTCTGGCATGGTTCGCCAGTTTGATCGCGGCCACGTGGGTGGTGGGCTTCATCCTCGCCCTGATAGGGTTCCTGATCGCCTTTCTCCGTATCCGCGCCGGGTCCAGCTGGCAGATGACTCTGATCCTGACCGCCTGCGGCATCGGGTTCATGTGCCTGATGGCGGGCGCTCTGAACCGCGATTTCCCGCCGGGTCTGTTGCAGGACATGGTCAGCCTGCCCTGGCCGTTGAAGTGAGGGGTTCAAAATGACACAAACCGCAATCCCTTATATGCTGATGCGTGGCGGCACGTCGAAAGGCCCGTATTTCCGTCGCTCGGATTTGCCCGAGGATCTGGACGCGCTAGCCGAGGTGCTGATAGCCGCCCTTGGTTCCGGGCAGTCGCTGAACATCGACGGCATCGGCGGCGGCGCGGCGGTGACCACAAAAGTCGCGATGCTGTCGGTCAGTGAGGATGAGTGGGCCGATATCGACTATTTCTTCGCTCAGGTCTCGGTCGAGGACAAGCTGGTCGATTTCAAACCGACTTGCGGCAACATCCTGTCCGGGGTTGCCCCTGCGGCTATCGAGATGGGCCTGTTCAAACCGCAGGGCGATGAAACTGAAGTTCGCATTCGGGCCGTCAACACTGGGGCTCGGGTCGTGGCCAAGGTGAATACACCCGGGGGCGAATTGACCTATGAGGGTGATGCGGAGATCGCCGGCGTTCCCGGTCATTCAGCGCCGGTGCAGTTGAGTTTCATGGGCGTGGTGGGCTCGGCCACCGGAGCGTTCCTGCCTACGGGCAACCTGCGCGATGCAGTTCAGGGCGTCGAACTGACCTGCATGGATGTCGCTATGCCGATGGCTATCGCCCGCGCCACAGATTTCGGATTGACGGGCTATGAGAGCGCCAAGGAGCTGGACGCAAACCGCGCGTTCTTTGACCGGATGGAGGCCGTTAGGATCGAAGCAGGCCAGCGGATGGGTATGGGGGATGTGTCCAAATCGGTCACCCCTAAGTTCGGCCTTGTTGCTCCGGCCAGAGAGTGCGGAACGCTTGCGGTGCGGTATTTCATGCCGTGGAAAACCCACCCGACCATGGCGGTCACCGGCGCGCAATGCATGGCGTCTTGTGCTTTGACGCCCGGAACCGTCGCCGACGGTTTGCTGGATCGCCCCACTAAAAGCCCAGCCGAAGTTGTTCTGGAACACGCCTCGGGCAAAATAGACGTGCTGGTCAATTTCTCTACCGACGAAGGTTTCACCGTGAACGCGGCGGGCTTAGTTCGAACTGCGCGCAAGTTGGCTGACGGGCATGTTTATGTGCCGCAATCTGTTTGGGACGGGAGTTGATTAGGTGGCAGCCATAAAGTATACTATGGTATACAAAAGAGGAGGTCACGATGGTCGACTATTCGGAATGCCTCGGTATCGCGCGTCTGGAACTAAAGCTGGCGCAAGCGGCCTTGCGGCGAGATATGGCAGAATACCCAACGCCGATCGCCGGGTGTGATGAGCAGTTCAACCATCTGCTGGATCAAAGCGAACGGGTCCGAAACGCTCTGGCCGCCCTTGACGCACCGCATTTTGTCCCGACGCCAAGAAAACTGAACACCGAGCAGGGTATAGAAAGCCGATGAAGGTCCACATTCTTGATGACTGGTTTGGCACGCTGCGTGGCCTGCCTTGTTTTGAGAAACTCACCGCTCATGAGGTGACGGTATGGACGGATCATGTAGAAGACGCTGACACTCTGGCCGAACGACTGCAGGACGCAGAGGTGCTTGTCCTGTTCCGCGAACGTACCAAAGTCACCCGCGCCTTGCTGGAGAAATTACCAAACCTGAAACTGATCAGCCAGCGCAGCGTTTATCCTCATGTCGATGTTGAGGCCTGCACAGATCACGACGTGCTGCTGTGCTCAAACATGCATGGCGGGACGCCGTCTTATGCTGCAGCCGAACTTACTTGGGCGTTAATCATGGCCGGGATGCGGAATTTGCCCGCACAAATGGCCTCGGTCAAAGCAGGGCACTGGCAGGCGGGCGTGGGCAAGACGCTGAGGGGGCGTCAGTTGGGGCTCTATGGCTATGGCCGCATTGCTCGCGCCATTGCAAGTTATGCCGAGGCCTTTGGGATGAATGTGGTCTGGTGGTCATCCGTAGAAGGCCGGGCGCGTGCGCAGGCGGATGGCGCGCAGGTCGCGCCCAGCCGTGAAGCGTTCTTTGGCAGCAGCGATGTTATCTCGGTCCATGTGCGCTTGAAACCGGATACGCGCGGGATCATCACCGCATCGGATTTCGCACAGATGCAGCCGGAGGCGCTGTTTGTGAACACCTCGCGAGCCGGGCTGATCGCACCTGGTGCTTTGCTTGAGGCGCTGAACGTCGGTCGCCCCGGCAAAGCGGCGATTGATGTGTTCGATTCCGAGCCACTGATTGATCCGACCGACCCGCTTTTGTCACATCCCAACCTGATCGCGACCCCACATATCGGCTTTGTCACTGAGGATGAGTTCGACCTGCAATTCGCGGATATTTTCGATCAGGTGAACGCCTATGCCGAAGGCGCTCCGATCCACATGATCAACCCCGAGGTTTGGACCAACGCAGAATAAGGTTTGCGGCGATGGGCGCACCAATGATCACTAACACGATCCTTGTCAGATGGTGGGTGATCACAAAGCCCAAATCCGCGCCCGAGACGATGGCCAGCACCGTCATCTCTGCCTGCCCACCGGGCGCGAAGGCCAGAAACGCCTCGACAGGTTGGCCCAGTCCCAAGGTGGTGACAACGGCGGTGAAAGCGGCTGCCAGGACGGCAAGGACAATGACATAGGCGAAGCCCGCTGCCACTACCCGGCGTAGTTCGACCCATGTGACACCTACGAATTTCACACCAATTCCGCAGCCAATGAAAAACTGCGCTGCAAGGATGGCCTCGCGAGGCGGTCGGGTATGAATGAAGTCGCCCAGTGACAAGGCTGCCGTCAGGATCATTGGCCCCAGGATTGACGCCCCGAACAGGCCGATCCGCTCTCCGCCTTTCCAGCCGACAATGGCGGCCAGAACCATCAGCGCCAATTCATGTATTGGCAGGTTGTGCGCGGGCTCGCCAATCGGATTGGTGAGTTGGGCATCATAGAACACGGTGAGGAACAAGGGGGCCAACGTCACGATGATCAGCACGCGCGTACCGTGGATCAAGGACAAGGTACGCGGATTGGCCCCGGCCTCAGTGCCAAAAATGATCATGTCTTGCAAACCGCCCGGCATGGCTGCGTAGAAAGCCGTTGTGGAGTCAAAGCCCCAGAATTTGCGAAAGAATGGCACACCTACCAGCGCGATCAGCAGGATGAAGAACGGGATCAGCGCAATTGACGCGGCCATTTTCGGCAATTCAGCAAACAGAGCCGGCGTAATCGATGCCCCTACCGCCACGCCCAGTATAGTGCGGGCGGCAACCGAGACCTGTCCAAAGCCTTCCATCGGTGCGTGCGCAAGAGCTGCAATCAAACATGCGCTCATTGGCCCGAACAGAAAAGGTAGCGGCAGGTTGAGCGCCCAAAATACCCCAGTGCCCAACACCGCCAGGCCGAGCGTGACGGCCCGTTTCGTCAGAAAAGAGGGGGTATCGGTTTGGCTGTGCAAGGTAAGCGTTCCAGCTTCGTTGACTTATAATATATCCATATGTATACAACTGGATGCAATATAACAAGAGAACCTGCGATGACCCTTCATGACGCCCCGTTACAGCCTGGCCCACAAGGCAATTCTGCGTATCAGCGCCTGCTGGACGAGATTCGCGAGGGCACTCTTTTGCCCGGCGACCGGCTGCGTGAGATTGAGCTCTCGGAACGGTTGGGCGTCAGCCGTACCCCGGTGCGCGAGGCGATAAGGCAGTTGGAGGC
>NZ_JBQFNZ010000010.1:0-131773 GCF_056532945.1 Ruegeria sp. H7 | reverse complement strand
GCCCGGCACTTCGTCCTTCTGGTGCTCAGCAAGCAAGTCGTCCCGCAACGAAAGGGCGAGCGCGACTGCAAAATGATCCCTTTCGCCTTCGTATCGCTCCAGAAACATCTCGATCGCATCAAGCCTTCCGAGCGAACGCGCAAGTTCAAAGTCCGCATAAATCTGGTCTTCGACACGCTCAATTTCTTCCTCTGGCGTCGAGCCTGCAGCCGCATCTGGAACAAGAAAAATGTCTCTGGCGGGAAGCGAGCCATAAGTAAATGGCTCCTGATAGCCTTCTGTCAGAGTGTAAACCCTGTCGCGGACTCGCCGAAACAACTTGCCAATCTCAAGTCCGGGTTCCTCGATGTGGTTGAGCAGAGCCTGAGCATAGGGGCTGTTGCGGCCATCGCCGTCAAGCGCCAGCGTTCCGCTCCTTGCAGCATATCCAACCAACACACCTCCCGGATCGATACGTGCAAGTCCGCGTCCAATTGAGCGGGTGCTGTTTGTGCGCTCCATAGTCGCGAGGAATGGATTGTTGCGGCAGGCGTCAACCAACACGATCTTCAAGCCGGGTGCGCCCGCGATGGAGCTAATCAATGTGTTGAGGCGGATTGCCTCGAGTTCGATGTCACGGTCGCTCCGCAGTTCCGCACTGACAGGGATCAGGAAGTTCGTGTTGTCCAACTCGATGCCGTGGCCGGCGAAGTATACGATGACCGACTCGGCGTTTTTTGCCTTTTCTCCAAAGTCACGTATGGCAAGGCGCATGTCGCGGTAATCCAGATCAAGACCTGTTGTGACCTCAAACCCGATCCTGCGCAATGCCTCTGCAATGTCGATCGCATCATTCGACGGGTTTTTGAGATTGCTGACATGTTGGTAGTTCGCATTGCCAATTACCAAGGCAACTTTGTCCGCCAGCACCATCGCAGGCAGAAAACAAAACACAACTGAGAACAGGATACGCTTCATGTGAAATATCGCCGTTAACGCGTCTACCATATGAACGTTTCCACACTTTCGGAATTCAATCAATATGACCGGCGTGGACAAGCTCTAGCTCGGCTTAGGCCGCATAGCGGAGTTCGGGATTGACACGACGAAGGTTCGTTTCCCGCCCATTGCGCCAGTTTCGGCATGGACCATTCATATGAAGTACGAACTCGGAGCCGCCTTGCGGCGGGACAGAAAGATGCTCGCTTGGGAAGCTATCTAAACGTCAGCTTCCGCATTTCCTGCGAGCATGCGTAGCGACTGCAGCGAACTTCCACTTCCCGCGCTTCGTGCCGTACTTCAGCCCCCTACCCGTCCCGATCTAGCTTTAACCAATATCGCGTGTACCGGAGTTCACCCGTTCGGATCAAAGCGCCCTTCTCTACCAGGTTCTGGAGATCCCGCGTTGCTGTGGCGCGCGATGTTCCCGTGATCGAGATATAGTTCTCAGCGCTCAATCCCCCTGTGAACCCATCCGGCCCAGCCTTGAACAAACGGGCGATTACCTTGCTTTGGCGAGTGTTGAACTGATCACGGTACCGATCATAGAAGTGCGTCTTGGAAATAAAGAAACCAACCCGCTCAAGCGTCACCTGCTGTGCTGTAAGGACAGTTTCGGCAAACCAGACGAGCCACGGTGTGACTTCCAGCGTCTTTTGATGGCGTTCGAGTTGGTCGTAGTAAGCCTTCCGCTCTCGCTCGATCGTGAAAGCAAGGGCAATCAGACTTGGCTGACCGATATTCTGGGCCAAGGACTTTTCAGCCAGCGCCCTACCCAACCGGCCATTGCCGTCCTCAAAGGGATGAATGCTCTCGAAATACAGATGGCTCAAACCGGCCCGGATCAGTGCGCGCAATGGTTCGGGACCATCCGGTGCGGTCCGGTTGAACCAGGCTACGAACTGGTCCATTTCAGCCGGAACCTGATGTGAAGGTGGAGCTTCGAAATGCACCGTTGGGCGGTCGAGCCTGCCTGAGACGATTTGCATCGCATCCTCATGGCTCCGGTATGATCCAATCGTTTCCAGATGCCTGTCATGGGACAGAAGCATGTCATGCCACCGAAACAGGGTGTCGTGTGACAGTGGTTCCGAATAGTTGGAATAAACATCCACCATCATTTCAGAAACGCCCTGCTCGCGCGGTTTGGATGGATAGCTGTCGGGAGCCAGTCCAAGATGTCGGCGCAAGGAAGATTGCACGCTGAGACGATCCAGCATCTCACCTTCGATCGCGCTGGTCTTCATTGCTTCTTCGCTTAGCAGGTCGATACGCAATTGATCTCGATCCGATGTGTTCACATGATGAACCGCTCCAAGAACTTCCCCTGAGGACAACAGGAACTGTTGCTCGTATGGTTCGAGTCTTGCGGCGTCGTAACGAAAGGTAGGCCAGTCAGGGTTCTGCCAGTTCCACATCGTGAGGTATAAGCTTCCTTTCTATAACTCACTATTTATGGTTGCGTGATTTATAGAGGTCAATCCTATAGCTCACCTTTTTCAGACCCTTCGATCCAGTCATCACTTGGAGGTGTAATCTGAAAACGGTAAATTTCATCCTGTTTCCCCAAATTTACGTAGCATTGGATGTCCGCGAGAGCATTGCCTTTGGAGACAATTCGCCCTTTTCGATCTTGGCCAGCAACGAAATCAGGTAAGCCCCTGGAGATTGTATGTTCTCAGCACGTTGAAAGATGTATCCGAGAACAATGAAGCGAATAGCTGGGCCAAAAGTTGATTTCATTGCATACCAGGTTTGGCCAAGCCGTAGATACTCGGCGATATCATCCATAAGCCGATCACAGTGGTGCTGATCTTTTGCAAAGCGTAGTTCTGAGCATAGCCGTGGAAAACTGCGCTCCATTTGGTCTGGAGAAACCTGAATCTGAGAAAGCTTTTCTTTCTTAACTTCCGGATTCAAAGAGTCCTCTTTGTGCCCCTCAATTTCACTGTCACTGGCCCTCAAATTTTCTGTATCAGTCTGTGTTATCTCGGAGATTTCCACAGAGATTTCTGCCAACAGCTCGCTGAGTACATTCGCATCTGGTTTGCGACGCAGAGCATTGCGTACGGTGGTCACCAAATCAGAGATCGCGGTGTCATTTGCTACGAGTTCCTTAAGGCGCGCCAGAGCGGCGGAAACTTTGTCACGGAGTACAGTGAACTCGAGAACGCGATCAGCATGCCTCTGGGCTTCCTGAATGAACTCAGCGTGCCGTTCAGACAAAGGCATCAAGGAGAGCCCAGTTGCGGTGACCACCCTGCCCTGGCGATCCCGGCGCGCCCATCGCTTACCGTTTGCGCTCATGACGCGGCGGATAAGTCCAAGGTCCACCAGCGTCGAGATATGACGCTCAACTGTCTGCACGCTGACATGAGTTCGTTTGGCTATCGCCGCGTTGGACGCGAAACAGATGTGATGATCATCCTGGTCCGCAGCAATCTGATCACCGCCCATAAAGGAAACCATCGCTCTCAGGACATTGAGAGTTGTGGATTTTAACCCAAGAGGTTCTCTGGCCTCTTCAACGGCGCGAAGAAGTATCCATTTTTTGGGCGTACTGTTCCCCTGCCCTGCCGTTCCCGACAAGGTCGCTCCAATTGGAGCCAATGCTGTTAGTGTTTTCATGATTATCTATCGGCAGACAAAAATTACCCGTTCGCTCAAGAGCGTTTTTTCTTGTGTGGCGATTCGGGTGCTGCTAGATTCTAGGTGTCTAATCTAAGAATTGCGCTTTGCGCAGCAGCCCTCGAAGCTCCGGTTTCGGGGGTTTTGTTTGTTTGCCTTCCTCCTTTCTGCTCGTCCTCAGTTCTTTTTCTTGGCGTTTACAGCTGTAAACTCAGCGTGTGAGCGCTTAATGATTTCAGCCATGTTTTCGTCCAACCAGCTAGCGAAGCCAGCGTTAGCTCCGGTCCTTTTGACCGAAACAGTTAGTGATCCGTTGGTAGATTTGATTGTAACGCCTTCGATTGGGTTGAGTTCGGCTGCACCTTCTCTTTGTCTTGCACCGCGTTTGGCAGCTGCTTTTAGGAGCATTTCCAGCCGATCATCTGACGACATCGATGGCTCAATGGTTGCAAGAAGATTTGCAGCTTCATCTTCCGCTAGCTTGCCTGCAACGAAGTGCTCTGCAAGCACGGTCCATTTTGGGCGGCCTGATTTTGGGGCTGCGCCGATCATGTCACCAATCTTTGCAGGAACATGTTGCGTAATTTTTGTCAGGTGAGACAGCCCTGATTTCGAAACGTTCAATACTTGCCGCACCGTTGCCGTGTCATGCCCGGAAGTCAGGATCGCCTCGGCGAAACGTGCTTTCTCGTAGAAGGAAAGATTGCGCCTCGCAGCATTCTCAAGCCCTTTGGCGAGAAGCGCTGAAGCATCGTCGATATCCTGAACATTGGCGCGGACTTTAATACCAAGTTCACGACAGGCTTTGAGCCTCCTCCGTCCATAAATTGCCTCGTATCGACCGTCGGATTTCGATCTTCTGACAAGAATGGGAACTTGTTGGCCACCGTCTTGTATACTCGACATCAAGCTTTCAAAACTATCGTCTTCTTCGTCAATGTTTACAGCTGTAAACTCACCGAGCCTATCGGCAGGCCCCCAGTCGTCGATCAGAGCAGGGTCAATTTCCCTGATTGCGGCAAGAGAGCCCTGAAGCGCACCAAGAGCAGGGGCATTGGGTTTTGGAGTTTTATCGATGGCCTTGGGGCCAGAGCGCGCGATGGTGTTTGCGATCCCCGACATCTCCTGAAGCGACTTTCTAGCCATTAGCTGCGTCCCCATGCTTGATGGATCATTTGCTCTACCTCAGAGCCGATCGCATCCATTGAGTTCTTTGCCCGATCATAAGTTGCGCGTGTCATTTCTGACCGCACGACTTCGTAAATTGATTGTTTGAGCATTGTGGCGTCACTGACCGCGGTGCTTTTGAGGGCTGTGGCTGACATAACGCGATCCTGAAACAGTGCCCGCATGAACGAAGCCAGTTGTTGAGACGGTACGTCTGTTGGCTCGTCACGCGTTATCAGGAATTTGAAGTTGTCGTATTCGAGCGTAGCGCCGGCATCTTCAATGACTGCCATGTAAGCACCAGCGAGTTCGAGAAATTGAGCCGTCGAAGACACGTCCAGCATCGAAGGTGTAAGTGGCACAAGCAATGAACTGGCGGCCGCCATCCCAGCAATTGTCAAGAATCCTAGCTGAGGTGGGCTATCAATCAGAACAAGGTCAAAATCTCCTTCCACCTGGGCCAGGGCATTCCGTATTCTTGTAAAGAACGGATGGTCTGGGTTGGAGTGAACGGCAGATTCTGTCTCAAATTCGGAAAGAACAAGCCGTGACGGAGCCACAGAGAGACCGGGGAAGTACGTCGGAAGCACGACGTCCGCCATATCTACCGGATCTTCATATCGAATAGCATCGTAAATCGTCAGCCCGTCAAACTCTATTTCGGGGCTTATGCCGCACATGGATGTAAGAGAGCCTTGAGGATCCAGATCAACAGCCAGCACACGGTAACCGCGAAGCGCAAAATAGTGAGCCAAGTGAATTGTTGTGGTGCTCTTACTGCTGCCGCCTTTGAAGTTCATCAACTGCCAGACTTGGAGCTTTTCTCCTTCAGTCCGGCGAGGGACATAGCGCCCTTTTTTGCGTGAGGTTTTCTCAAGCGTTTCGCGAGCCTCCCAAAGTTCTTGGGCAGTATAGTAACGCCTACCGCTGCGTACGTCATTCGGTTCAGGAATCGTTCCCTCTGCGTGGACTTTGCGCATGAATTGACCTGAGACTCCTAAGAGTTCAGCAGCTTCTGGCGCTGCAAAATTTCGCAGTGATTTGGTGTTGTCGGGGGCAAATGCAGCAAGTAGATGTTCCCGGATAGCCGAGTTTAATCTCTCAGATATTTCCGTGGCGAGTGCCGATGGTCTTTCTGCCGCAAGTGGTGTCACGGGAATCATGTAGTTGCCTCAAATTAAAGAATGTGGTCATTTTTGCGCCACTTGAGATAAACAGCCGTGATTCATAGCACTAAGTCAAGGATTTTCGCCTATATTGTAGGTTTTCCAACGCGGAGGACTACATACGCTTTGCATCAGAGCAGGGTGGTTTACAGTTGTAAACTCGGTTGAGCGGGATCATGGGTTCTTTCAGTCGATGAAGTTCTAACGTAGGCATGCGAAGGCATTCCTGTAAAACTCCTCCCTATGCTCCGCTTTGAGTAGAACGCCTCTAGCATGGAGTTGGAGTGAAGGCCGAACGGCTTTTGGCGCAAATTGCGCAATTGGGAAGGGCAGGGAGCTAGTTGAGCTGATTGGTCAAATTCTCTCACCAACAATTTCGTTATCGAGTTTTCTGCGATACCAACTTCGTAACAATACTTCTGCGCCAGTACGGGAGTACGATGCGGTGAGAATGGCATGGCGATCTGGGTCAGATACACCGAGCTCAGCCCGTGCGCAGAGGAAAACACGCGAACATTCCGGCTAGAGTCAGCCGCTCGCCAATTGCCCAAGAAATGGCATACCGTGAGGGCGGGGTTTCGGGAATTGTGCGCCTGTAAGTTGCGACGGAACACGGAACTGTCCTCGATCCAGTGCAGCTGTGCTTGCGCGGCGCGGCTTTTGACGCAAGTCTCTACCGTCATTGGATTCATATGGGATCACAGACATGATCCGTGTGTTCACGTCCCATTAGCGTCCATAAAACCAGCTTGCTCGAATTAGTGATTTTGGGCTCCTCAATCGTTGAACAGACGGTCTCGTTGGCATATATTGCCAAAAAGGAGGCTTACGCCATGGTAACCCGCAATGTTGTACTTACAGAATCGCAGGATCAACTGGTGCAGAATCTGGTTGCGTCCGGTCGATATCAGAACGCCAGTGAAGCGTTGCGCGCCGGCCTTCGGCTTTTGGAGCGGGAAGAAGCGGGGCTGGAGTCTCTCAAACAAGGCTTGCAGGAGGGTGTAGCGCAGGCTCAGGCCGGAGATTTGGCAGAAGGCAGGGGTTCGGATGCGATCCGTCGTGCCTTTGCAAGGGCACGAGCCAAGGCGTGACCAGACCCTTTCGACTGACACGCCGCGCTGAATCCAGCCTGGTGGAAATTGCCCGATGGACCATCGACAAGTTTGGATCGCATCAAGCCGATCTTTATGAACAAGAACTAATAGCGCGCTGTCAGGCCATCACAGAGGGCAGGGTGGCCAGCCGAAGTTGTTCTATATTGGTCGAAGAGGCGGCGGATCTCAGATATGTGCGCGCAGGAGAGCATTTCCTGGTTTATCTGGATCAGCCGGACGCGGTGATCATTGTTGATATCCTGCATTCCCGTTGCGATCTGCCGCGACATGTTTCCGCGCTGGCCACGTTAACAGATGCGACAGGAAACAAGACATAGGCACAGCAGCCGGAGTTTCCCTCAAGCGGGGATTATTAAATAGTCAGTAACTACTCACCCCAGTAGATCAGTCGCCGGGTTATCCGCGATGTCCACATCGTCGTAGTATTTCTGCGCCTGGGCCATGGAGCGATGCAGGGAGAGGCGCATCGCGGCCTGGATCGGGGCGCCGTCCAGCGCGGCCTGGGTCAGGAAGCCCGAGCGCAGCCCATGGGGGGAAGCGAACCCGTCCGGCAGGCCCGCCAGTTTCGCCCGACGCTTGACGATCTGCGCGATGGCATCCGGGCTGAGGCGGCGGGTTAACACCCGATCGGCTTTTGAAACAGGCCGGAACAAGGGGCCGTCCTGAATCTCACCCACCTCGATCCAATGGGCCAGCGCTTGGGCTGCGCGGCCTTTCAACACCAGCCGCGGCGTTTCACCTTTGGTTGTCGTCTTGGTCTCCAGCAGTGAAATCCAAACCAGGCTTTTCTCGTCGAACTCCTTCAGCGAGACGTCTTCAAACATCAACCCGGTGATCTCCGAGCGCCGTCTACCACCCGAAGCCCAACCCAGCATCAAGATGGCGCGGTCGCGGCAATCCCGCCGGGACCCCCGACAAGTGGACAGCAACTGCTCGAGCACATCGCGGGTAATCGGTTGCTGCGATTTTGGGGCAGGGGGCCGGGCGGCGGCGCGGCGCGCCTTGGCACGGGCCTGCTTCACCTGCGGCGCATCAAAAGGGCTGGTCAGGTTCTTCATTCGATGAAAGGCCAGCCAGGAGGCGATGCGCCGGTCCAGCGTAGAAGGGGCCGGGCAGGCGAGGGACTTGCGTAGCCCTTGCGCGATCAACATCTCGGCACTCTGACGCGCGACATCCTCGGGCGCGGCATCTCCCAGATCGCGGGCGTGATCGAGAATGAAGGCCAGCGCTGTGGCCTCGCTCTCGGGCCAGTCCAACGGCACTCCGAACCGTGCTGCCTTCCAGGCCGTTACATAGAGCAAATCGCGCTCATAGGCCCTGAGCGTGTTGGCGGGTGTGCCGCGGACATAGAGATCGGTCAGGGCGTCCTGGTCAGACTGCGACAGGGCAGGGGAGGGGGCGGGGAGATAGGGCTCAGGGGTGCTCATACGGCCCACTCTGCGCCCATTTTCCCGCAAAATCAATTATACTTGATAAGGGATACTTATCAGATGTGATTGTGATTTATGAGTGCGCCAAAAGTAACGATCAAAACGGTCTATTTTTGCGCGTAAGGCGGGTCGAGGGCTTGCGGAATAATATAATCGAAGGTTCTGTGGCAGGTCTGTGACCCATTTGGCATCGACATTGCGCTGGAACCGTTGGCAAACTAAATGAAATGAACAGATATTTTGCCACTGAATTGCCTTTCTGGAAGTTTGCCAGAAACACGCTGATCGTCAGTTGCCTCGCGTTGTTTCCGCTGTTGGCCATCTTCGTTTTGCGCACGCCGGGCTTTGCGACGCACCTCCTGAACAGTGGTCCCGCGTTTGTTCGGTTTTTGCGCCAGGTGGTGACGAACGGGTTGCCGGTCGTGTTCCTCGTAAATTATCTCAGCTTTTTTCTTTTCGCAGTTGGGGTAAGGGCGCGGGGCAAATGGGCCATCCCGGCCCGGTATCTGCTGATTGACCTGCTGCTTCGGGCCGTCCTGTTCATCGGGCTGCATGCGCTGATCTACGCGCTTTCGGCGGACTGGTTCGGGTCTTTCGGCGGTGATCCCGTAGTGGCGTTGCGGGTAGTCGGTCCGACGCTGGTGCGCTCCGCCTACTTCGAGAACATCTCAGGCGTTTACCTGTACGCCACGCTGGTCGGAGCGCTGCCACTGTACCTATCCGTTGTTCAGAGCCAGATCGCCCACGGTACTGGATTTGCGGCCCAACTGGCACGTCGCGTACCCGGGCGCGGCGGACCTGTGATATTGGCCCTTCTACTGATGGCGGTGTCAGTGGTCGTTCTGACCACCGCGGCGGCGCTGATTGTCCGTTTACAGTCGGTTTGGGGCTGAAGGGTCAGAACGCCCTGCGTATCGCGAAGGAGACTGTGTAATCGCGTTCAAGCTGGGGCCCATCCAGATCTTGATACGCCGGGATCACGCCCTCGATACCCAGACGCGTGCCCGCCAAAACGCCCGATCCCGACACAAGGTAATTCACTCCGATTCCGATGCTCAGAAACTGTCCGCCGCGCAGGGTCGGATCGGCGGTGGGCACCATGCCTGGGTTCAGGCGTGCATCCGACCCGTCAATGTTTTTGACGATGTCGCCGACCACCCGCAACGAAGAGCTGAACTGATCATTCCAGCGCCGTGCACCCCAAACTGTTGCTGAATAGACGTTGCCCAAGGTGTAACCGGCATCATTCTCACCCATCCGGATCATGGCGGCCAGCTGGGCGCCCCACGACCAATCCGCGTTCTGGCCCGTATAGGTGACGCCCGGCAGCAGGTCGTAAGTGCCTGAACCCAGTTGCATGGGGTAGGGCAACAGCTGGTCCGGCCCGGCCGGTGTGGTGTCGGTCTCGTCTATCGAGCCGGTCGGCAGACTGAGGCCAAGAGATAGTTCCAGCACCTGCCCGTTGGATTTGTAGATATCATATCCGCCGATGATCTTCAGATCGCCAAACCCCTGTGCCTTGGTCTTAAAGGTCTGGCCCATGCGGGTCTGGTGCTTCATCGTCTTACGTGTATAGGGCAGCATCGCCATCACTGAGATTTCGTCGGTCACACCGTACATCAGGCCGACCATCGCCATGTTCATGCTCATGCTGAGCGGCGCGATCGGATACTGCGACAGCACGTCCGAGGTAGACAGCGACTGCGTTCCGGTACGATTTCCGTTCATCTCCATGTTCATGTAAGAGAACACCGGCATCAAAACACCCTCAGGCGGATGCATACCGCCAACGACACCCGTTGGCGGTACCGCGTCGGGGCGCATCATCGTGGACATGCTTCCCATACCTGACATGTTGCTGGAGGCTTGCGAGTTCATCGCCACGTTGTCAGCCGGACGGTTTTCAGGTTGGGCCATGGCAGGTGACCCGAGGCTCAGCCCCCCAGCCAGCATTACGGCCTGGAGGCGTTGCCAGACGCACAAAATCTTGCTGTTGTTCCGTGTCATTTTGCCCTCGTGTTCGTTTGTTTCCTGAATCCGTGTCCTGAAAACAAAATGTTCGGTACGCCCATTGGTGAAGCCGGAATGGTGGGGGTCTCCAGCGCTGGAAGGTCAAGGCCACCGGCCAGACTTGCGCTCGTCAAGAATGCATCAGCCGGAGGGGGGTGCGGCAATAATGCGCTTGACCCTCCAGCGCTGGATTGTCGGACAAGGCCGCAAAACCGGAAATCCGGAGGGATTGGAATGATACCGGAAATCGGGCAGTTCGCCCTGGCGCTTGCCCTGGCCGTGTCCTTGGTGCAAAGCGTATTACCCTTGATTGGAGCAGCCCGGAACAATGTCATGTGGATGCGATCGGCATCTGCGACCTCGGTCCTGCTGACAGCGCTGGTTGCTATCGCCTTCGCCGCTCTAATGTGGTCCTTCGTGGTCAGCGATTTCACTGTGCTAAATGTGGCCAGCAATTCTCATTCGCTGAAACCGATGCTTTTCAAGGTGGCTGCGACCTGGGGTAGCCACGAAGGGTCGCTGCTGTTGTGGATTCTGATATTGGTGATTTTCGGGCTGGGTGTGTCTCTGTTGGCTCGGAACATCCCGCTGAAACTCAAGGCGCGCACTCTGGCAGTGCAGGCCTGGATCAGTGCGGGGTTCCTGTCATTCATGCTGTTCACCTCGAACCCGTTCGACCGGGTGTTTCCGGCACCGCTGGATGGTCAGGATTTAAATCCGCTGTTGCAGGATGTCGGCCTGGCTATGCACCCGCCGTTCCTATACCTGGGTTATGTCGGCTTCTCGATCGTATTTTCTTTCGCCGTGGCTGCCCTGATTGAGGGGCGGGTCGATCCGGCATGGGCGCGGTGGGTCCGACCCTGGACATTGGCGGCCTGGGTGTTTCTTACACTTGGTATCGTTCTGGGCAGCTGGTGGGCCTATTACGAACTGGGTTGGGGCGGCTGGTGGTTCTGGGATCCGGTCGAGAATGTCTCGTTTATGCCCTGGCTTGCTGGCACAGCGCTGTTCCATTCGGCCATTGTGACCGAAAAGCGCGGCAGCTTCAAAAGTTGGACGATCCTACTGGCCGTTTTGACCTTCTCGTTGTCCTTGTTGGGGACATTCATTGTCCGCTCAGGCTTGCTTACATCGGTCCATGCGTTTTCGGTCGATCCCGAACGCGGCATTTACATCTTGGCGCTGTTGGCTGTCGCGATCGGTGGTTCATTGACGCTGTTTGCCATACGCGCACCGGAGATGGAGGGCGGCGGTCTTTTTGCCCCGATCAGCCGCGAGGCCGGTTTGCTTATTAACAACCTGCTGCTGGCCACCGCAACGGCGACGGTTCTATTCGGTACGCTTTATCCGCTTTTGCTTGAGGCTGTGACAGGTGAAAAGATTTCGGTTGGACCACCTTATTACAACGCCAGTTTCGTGCCGATCATGCTGGTTCTGGTCGTTGTAATGGGGATTGGGCCGCTGTTGTCATGGAAGCGGGCGGATTTGCGCGGTGTTCTGGGCCGGCTCAAATGGGTGGCCGGGGTTAGCCTGCTCGTAGCGTTGCTTGTGTGGTATCTGGATACCGGCGGCCCAGCCTTGGCGGTAGTGTCGATCGGCCTTGCGGTTTGGTTGCTGGGCGCTGTGCTGACAGAGTGGGCCAGCCGAATTAAATTGGGTGAGGCGCCGTTGGCCGAGTCCCTGCGTCGGGCCCGCAACCTACCGCGTTCTCATTACGGCATGGTCGTGGCCCATGCGGGGTTGGCTGTCTGTATGATCGGCTTTATCGGGTCCAGCGCTTGGAAATCCGAGGTCGTGACTTTTGCCGAGCCCGGAACACAGATTGAGATAGCAGGGTTCGACGTGCGTTTTGACGGTGTGGAACAGCTTCGCGGTCCGAACTATCTGTCTCGCACGGCCACACTGACGGTATTTCGCGATGGCGCTTATGTCACCACGCTTCAACCCGA
The DNA here is from genome assembly GCF_056532945.1 of Ruegeria sp. H7. NCBI lineage: Bacteria > Pseudomonadati > Pseudomonadota > Alphaproteobacteria > Rhodobacterales > Roseobacteraceae > Ruegeria > Ruegeria sp. H7. The sequence goes on along the minus strand of NZ_JBQFNZ010000010.1, from coordinate 119,330 downwards.
GCGCAGGGCCTATCTCGTGGCGGGTACCAGTACGACCGAGTCGGCAATTCGAACGACGTTGGCAGGGGACCTTTACGCCTCGATATCGGAACCGGCGGCGGAATCAGAACAGAGCAAATGGACCCTGCGTATCTTGTATGAGCCATTGGTGGTCTGGATCTGGATAGGTTCAGGATTGTTGGCATTGGGTGGGGTCTTGTCACTCACCGATCGGCGTCTACGCGTCGGTGCACCACGAAAACGGACTGGGCAGGGCTCCATTCCGGTGGCGGCGGAGTAGGGCAATGAAACGTCTATTTGCACTGTTCCCAATTACGATTGCCGGCATCCTGGGTGCCTTCCTGCTATGGGGACTGAATCCCGATCGCGATCCAAACGAAATCCCGTCTGTTTTGATCTCGCAGCCGGTGCCTGAGTTCGACTTGCCGCCGGTCGATGGGCTGGATACCCACGGGCTGTCCAGTACCGATCTGGTGGAAAATGACGGGTCAGTTCCGATCGTGGTCAACGTGTTTGCGTCCTGGTGCGTGCCCTGCCGGGCCGAACATGCGGTGCTGACGCGTATGGTGCGCGATGAGGGCATTCGCCTGATGGGCATTAACTACAAAGACAAGCCGCAGGGCGCGCGGAAATGGCTCGACGATCTGGGCAACCCTTATGAGCGCATCGGTTCCGACCTGGACGGCCGAGCCGGGATCGAATGGGGGATTTCCGGCGTACCGGAGACCTTTGTGATTGATGGCGCGGGCAAGGTCGTATTCCGTTTTGTCGGCCCGGTGCTGGGCGACGAGGCAATTTCAAAGATGCGCACCGCGCTGGATCAGGCGCGGGCGGTCGGAGGAGAGGCGTCATGATACGTCGAATTGTAATTACCGCAGTCACTCTGGCGACGCTGGTGTCGCAGCCGGCATTCGCGGTTGAGCCCGACGAGATACTTGTAGATCCGGTTTTGGAAGAGCGGGCCCGGGCGATTTCAAAACAGGTGCGCTGCGTGGTGTGCCAGAACCAAGACATCGACAGTTCCAACGCCGGGGTGGCGCGCGACCTTCGTCTGCTTGTGCGCGAACGGCTGGTGGCAGGTGACTCGGACCAGCAGGTTATGGATTTTCTGGTTGCGCGTTATGGCGACTATGTTCTGTTCAACCCGCCATGGAAGCCATCAACTTACATTCTGTGGGTTGCGCCTATCGTCATCCTGGGGCTGGGTGGTATCGCGACTGCAGCGGTATTGACCCAAAATGCGCGCCGATATCGGAAGTCGCGAAAACAAGAGACGGAACGCGGCGCGAGCGAAGAACGGAATCCCGAAAACCATTCACTCACGGAGCCGCGCGCATGATCTGGATTATCTTTTCATTCATGGCCGCGGCGGTGTTTCTGACGCTCGCCCTCTCCGGTATGGGGCGCAAGACCTCGGACTTGTCGAGACGCGAAAGCGCCTCTGCCATCTTTTCCGACCAGATCGGCGAAGTTGAGAAGGACCTTGAACGAGGAATTATCTCGGCCGAAGAAGCCAAGGCCGCCAGAGCCGAGATAGAACGTCGCCTGAAGGCGATTGACCGGCAATCGGACGACAAAGCGATGATGGGCCATTCCGGGCGTGCACTGATTCTACTTGCCGCGCTGGCAGTTCCAGCACTCGGAGCCGGTCTTTATTGGCAACTGGGTAATCCCGACATCCCCAGCCAGCCATTTGCCCAACGCGAGGGGGAGCAGGCGGAAGCCCGTGAAATCGCCGACCTTGCCGTGCGCCTGAAGTCGCGGCTCGAGGCGGATGAAACCGGCGGACCAACCGAGGGATGGGTGTTGTTGGCTCAGACCTATATGCGTATGGGACGCTTTGGAGATGCCGCAGACGCGTTCGAGGGGTTGCTGGACCGACCCAATGCGAATTCAGCGCTGGTGTCGCAATATGGCGAGGCGTTGGTCTATGCCGATGACGGTGTCGTTACGCCCAAGGCCGATCGGGCGTTTGAACGAGCCTTGGAACTGGACCCATCGAACCCAGCAGCGACATTCTACAAAGCCGTTGGTCTGGAGCAGGCTGGATCGCCTGATGAGGCCTATGATCTACTGAAGACACGGATCGACGCCGAAGAGGAGTTCCGGCCATGGATGGAGAGTTTTGTGGCCCAGCTTAACCGCATCGCCCCGTCGATCGGACGGGCGCCGGTGGATCTGGCGGCTTTTGCCCCTTCCATGCCCGGCCCAACTGCCGATCAAGTGGCGACGGCCGAGGAGATGTCCGACGAAGATCGGCAGGCCTTCATCCGCTCGATGGTCGAACGGCTGGCGAGCCGGATGCAGGAAAACCCAGGCGATCTGGACGGCTGGATGCGGCTGGGCAACGCCTATTCGGTGCTGGGCGAGACCGACGGCGCCCGGAACGCCTATGGCAGGGCAAGGGATCTGGCGGATGACCTGCCGCAGGAGGATCCGCGCAAGGTGGCAATCGACCGGGCATTGCTGGAACTGGGGGGTTGAATCCCGCAGCCTGGCGTGGGTCGGGCCGGCGCCGACTTTGCGCTTCGATGCCCAGTGAGCATCTGGAAAATGCCGGTTTAGGCTTTCGCATGCCGATCTTTAGGAGGTTGAGACCATGAAAGTTGAAACGTTTTCTGATCTAATTGTCTGGACGCGGGAAATGCATCATTGGCTCGCTGAATGTTTGGCCCACTGTTCGACACAGTCCGAGCAGGAACTGGTCAGGATGTTGCTTACCTACCTCGCCGACCATGAGGCTGCTTTGGAGAAAATCATCGATGGCTTCGTGAAACGAGCCGATCCCAAAGCGCTCAACACGTGGGTATATGACTATTTGGGCCATGAGCCGATCGACCCACATCGCACCTGCGACAGACCGTTCGCACAGATGAGCGTCGATGAGATCTGCGAAGCGGTCTTCGATCTTCACAATCAGGTGATCGATTTATATCGGTATTTGCAAGGGCGTGCCGAGATACCCGAGGCACGCGAACTCCTTCAAGCACTACTGGATATGGAAGAGCACGAGACCATGCGTTTGGCGCAGCAGAGCAATCGCATCCGGGATATGTGAACTCCGGGGTCAGGATCCGCTTTCCACAGCTCCGCCCGCAATCGGCGCGGCCTGTTCCATCGCGCCGAGAATGGCGTTCGTGGTCAAGATCTCTGGCAGGGCGATGCCTTCGGGGGCCGACGGGCCGTAGACGATGTTGAAGGGGATCCCGAACCGGCCATTGTCCTCAAGGAACCGGGCGATCACATCGTCGGGGCGGGTCCAGTCGGCCTGCATCGGAATTGCTTTGTCCGATTGCAGTGTTGCCAGAACCTCGCCGCGTTCCAGAACCAGCGCTTTGTTGGCCTTGCAGGTCAAACACCAATCGGCTGTGACATCGACGAAAACCACCTCGCCGCGCGAAACAAGGCGGGCGATTTCGGAGCGGCTGAAGGTAATCCATGGGATCTCTCCGGCTGGCTCAAGCAGCTTGGACCGGTCTTTGCCGGCAATCACAACCGGTGCAGCAAACGCTGCGGTCAGCGTCAGCAACAGGGCTGTCCAGCGCAGAACGGGTGGCATCATCGTACTTTTCCAGATCAACAGGACCAGCACAGTTGCAGCCAGCACGGTAGCAGTTGCAGCAGTGTCTCCGGCCACCCCGACCATCACCCAGACCAACCAGCCGATCGTGGTCAGCAGTGCCGCCGACAGGGCCCATTTTAATCCCACCATCCAACGCCCCGGTTTAGGCAGAGCGGCGGTGAGTTTCGGGTGTACTGCAACCAGCAAGTAAGGAATGGCCAGCCCAACCCCCATTGCGGTGAAGATCGCCACGATATCCACCGGTCGGCCGGTCAAGGCAAAGGCCACCGCCGTGCCGAGGAAGGGGGCCGAGCAGGGCGTCGCCAGAACTGCTGAAAAAGTTCCGGTCAGGAAATCCCCGACCAGCGACACGCGGCCCTTTTCGACATGGGCCAGCCGGGTGTTCAGCGACTGCGGCAGCGTGATCTCGAACAGGCCCGCGAGGCTGGCTGCAAAAACCGCCAGCACCACGATCATCACCGCAAGGAAAAGCGGATTCTGGAACTGGATGCCCCAGCCGACGGAATAGCCCAGCGACCGCGCCGCAATGGTGATAGCCGCCAACAGCCACATGAATGTCAGGATTCCGGCTGCCGAAGCCAGGAACCCGGCGCGAATCTGAGCCGCAGAGCGGTCGCGAGCCTTTACCGCCGAGGAAAGCTTGATCGAAAGCACTGGCAGTACGCAGGGCATGACATTCAGAATCAACCCGCCGCCCACCGCCAGCAAAATGATCCAGACCAGCGCGCTGGCTGAAGTTTCGGCGGCCGCGATCTCATATGGTGGCGGGGTAGGGGGAGCGTCGGTACGGGGCGAAAACTCGGCCACGCGGTTGGTGTCGGTAACCGTGACGGACAAGGAGGGGGGGGCCTGTGCCAGAGCGAGGACCGGGAATTGCACCCATAGCTGACGCCTGTCGCCAGCGAGCCGGATGTCGGGTGCACCAAACGCGGTATCACGTCCCATGTCGGGAAAGACATCAGGCGCATCAAAGGGCAGGTCGCTGGTGAAATTCAGCGTCAGCATCTCGGACTCGGTATCCAGAGTCGCAGCGTCGGACTTCATTCCGCTTGTGTTTCCCGTGGTTGGCACCCGCGACAGAAAGGCATTTATAAGCCGGGCCGAGTCCTGATCCCGACCCGTTCCCTGAGTCAGCGACAAGTCCAGCGAAAACTCGACCGGCACACAGATATCGGAACAGATCAGCGTTGTCACAGCGGCCTTCAAGTCAACTGGCGCTCCGGGGTTCTCGAGTGTGACGGTCAGCGGAAAGACCACTTCGTCCTTGTACCCGAAATTCTCGATCCCGAAGGCGCGAAAACGGATCGGCGCGGGCCAGTGAAACTGTACGTCGCTGACGTTTTGCGAGCCGTTCCAAGTGATCTTGGGCGGAATTCCCACCTCACCAGGCGATTTCCAGTAGGTTTTCCAATCTTCGCCCAGTTTCAGATGCAGTCCTGCAGTGATCGTCTTGACGTCAGGCGCGATCCCGTCCTGCGCGGTAATTATGTGTGCGATCAGGGGCTCTGATTCATACGCTTGGGATGTAGCTGCAAGGCTTGTCCCGGCGGAAGTCTGGCCAAAGATTAACCCCAAGATCATAATACATAAATTTAGGAGTGTTCTTGCCATTGCGCGTTGCCATCGGTTGTTTTGCACCCGTCTCTGCCAGATTCCAGCGCTGGAGGGTCAACGAGCCGGAATGTCACATCCCCACGATCAGCTCACGAAACCTTCGCGCCCGTCTTCGCAGATGAAATAGGCCCCGCCATCCGCGCCCTCCCATTGAACCCGGCAACCTTGGGGCAGGGCGTATTCAGGCTGCGGCGGTTGCAGCGGGCATAGTTTAGGGCGTGGTGCGCAAGCCGCCAGCGAAAGAGCGGCCAGCGACATGGCGGCCAACCTTGAGCACCAAAGCTTCATGATTGAAGATTATTGCCGGTGTACTGGGTTCGGTCCGACCGCGGCGTCTGTTGCCTTTGGTCTTTCCGATTCAGATTTGTTCGAATGACAGGATTTTCCCATCGCCTTGTGCATAAAGAAATGGGCTCCGAGGCACAGGATCAACGGTGCGAAAAGACCCAAGGATTCAGAAAGCCCGCCAACCGTCCCGCCGGCGATGAAGTAGAGAACGATCGGCGTTATCATGGCAATGCAACATACCATCATGCCCCATTTCAGGATCTTGCCGCCGCTAACCGGTGTTGACGCCTGCGGCGCGTCTGCAATCTGATTTTCTTTCACATTCAACTCCAAAATTCGGATTGGAGACCTCTGCTAACGCCTTCCCACGATGGAAGGTCAAGCTGTTTTGGCGCGAAGCGAATTTGACGCTGTCAAACCAGTCCAGCATTTGCTTGGGCCTTACTTGGTGCATAGACACGGCCGGAACAGGGAAGATTTTAGGGGTATGAACAGCAGGCATTGTCGTCCCGACGCTTGGTGAAGTTTCAGGTTAAACACGAAGCTGCCTAGGTTACTTTATGCCTTGAAAACTCGCGGGTGGGTCGAAGCGGTATCGAACGAATAATTGAATGGACAAATCTTCCCCCGTCGCGGATTGTCTAATCCCCTGGGTACTAACTCCAGACACCAACCAGGCAACAGGAGCGCTATAAATGCTGACCAGACGACATTTTGTTGCAAGTTCGCTCGCCATTTTCTCTCAGCCGGTTTTTGGAGTGACGTCGGCGGCGGCCTCGCAATGGTCGGAGTGGGATGCGCAAGTAACGCCAGCCAATTTTGATCCCGCAACATCCAATCCCTGGGGGTTACACCCACGTTTCCTGCCTCAGCGTGTGCAAACCAATCGACCACTTATTCCGGGTGACATTCATGTCGACGCGGTGGCACGATATCTGTATTTCATCGAAGACGGTGGCACAGCAATGCGTTACGGCGTAGCCATTGCCCGAGGCAATCTTTACGAGCCCGGTGTCTACACAATCAAGCGAAAGGCCAAATGGCCGCGTTGGACTCCTACAGCCGAAATGATTGAACGCGACCCTGATGAATATGCGCAATTCGCAGATGGTGTGCCCGGTGGGCCGACAAACCCATTGGGATCAAGGGCGTTTTATCTGTTCGAAGGTGGTCGCGACACATACCTGCGAATTCACGGAACGCCTTATCCAAGATCTATCGGAGGTCGCGCAAGTTCTGGCTGCGTAAGGATGGCGATGCCACATATCATCGGGCTTTATGATCGTGTCAGGCCAGGGTCCACGGCTCATCTCTACCCTCCCGAGCGCCTTCTGACCGCGACCAGCTGATAGGCGCTTGTCAGGCGCGCGTACAGATTGGGCGCCCTTCAATAGTCCTGAGTGGCAGGTAGGTTGTTTCAACCGGCCCCACGTAGCGATACCAATAGCAACCGTCCTCAGGCATGATTTTAACGGCGTTCAGGTCCTGGCCCGGAGCAGCGATCTGGGCAACGGCGTCAGGAACTCGGGAAAGCGTTCCGGGCTCGCTTTCTGCAGATATCGACGTTGTTTCGGTGCAGGCGCCGACGAGCATAAGTGCGGCCAGTGCTTGGAAAGCTTTCTTGAAGCACATGGTGTTTAGTCCACTGTGTTTGTCATTTGTAGTACCTGATACCCTCGCATCGACGGGTGATCACATCAATTCACCAAGAACTAAGCAATTGTTAGCGTTGCTTTTTTGTGCTCGGTTGATTCAAGAAAGTCAGGTTTTGCTTAAAGCAGCCTGGAATTACGTCCAAGAAAAATTGCTTTTCCACAATGACTTGATGATTTGGGTCCGCCTTCTAAGGAAATATTCCTGCGCCGACGGCAACAACAATTCAGACGAGGCATCCCATATGAAATGTCATTTGCGTGTTGACCTTCCAGCGCAGGAACCGGGCATACGAGTTATTTGAGTCGGAAAAAAAGAATAAACTTTGGGATGGCAGGCATGAAACGGAGCAAAGAAGGAAAGGTTGTTACGCGACGTGGAGTGATTGCCGCGTTTGCTGCGACGACGCTTTTTCCAGCACCGGCCGTTTGGGCCCAATCAACGGCAACTGAGGGGACGCGCCGCAATGTTTCCTCATTCCGCGTTGCTAAATGGCAGGACCACTTTGATACCTTGAAAAACGGGGTAATCCTGTCCGATACACAGTCCAAGGTCCTGCAATATTGGTCAGAAGACGAAAGCGTCTATCGGATGTATCCAACCAGCGTACCGCTCACGGAAGACCTTACAAGGCTGGGCTACACCACAGTTATTCGCAAGGTCGAAGGGCCATCTTGGCGACCAACGCCGGCAATGAAACAGCGCAATCCAGCATGGCCTGACTATGTAGGCCCGGGTCCTGAGAACCCTCTGGGGACACATGCGCTCTATTTGAGCTGGCAATACTACCGCATCCACGGCACCAACGACACGCGCAAGATCGGGAGAAGATCCTCCAACGGCTGCATTGGTTTATACAACGAGCAGATTGCGGAATTGTTCGAACTGGCCACTGTGGGCACTCAGGTAAAACTGATCTGACCTTGGTCAGGCCGACTTTTTTTGCGCGCGTTGAACCTAAGAACTGACAATCATGTGAAGAACAGAGATGGATAAACTTACACTCTTGATAGGCGGAGTAGTGGTCGCAGGCGCCGCCGCGTTCGTCTACAACTTAAATCAGCAACCAACAGGTCACTCGATGACGCCGCCCGATACGTCAGCACTGGAGCCAGGAGACCCAATTGAAAACGTCAATCTGCCGGACCAGCTAAGCGAATTTGCGGCCGTCGGCAAAGTGGCATTCGACGCCAAATGCTCGGCGTGCCATGGCGCGAATGCAACGGGTCTGGAAGGCCTTGCACCACCTTTGGTGCATAAAATCTATGAACCAAGCCACCATTCGGACGAGTCATTTTATGTGGCAGTCCAGAATGGAGTTCGGGCACACCATTGGAAGTTCGGCAATATGCCGCCGGTCGATGGCTTGACCCGTGCGGATGTGAAAGGCATCGTGGCGTACATAAGAGAGTTGCAGCAGGAAAACGGGATTTTCTGAAGGTGACGAGCCGAATGGGCAGTGCAATTCGTTACATCATACTGTCAATGGTGCTGGCCATTGGCGGGCTGCTTGTGACGGCCGATTCTGCTCATGCACATGGCAGTGGTTCACAGCACGTGATTGACCAATCGGACTCTGCGGACGTTGAGCATGTCAAGCAGGGTCATCCCGGACATTGTCATGGCGGAACGATTTGCAACGCTGTTGGTCTATTTTCGATGGGTCCACCACCGCCTGGCCCCCAAGATACTGAACAAAGATACTCGATCCCTCGAGCCCAATACCGGGTTCTCGGTATCGCGGCGTTTGACCCACCGCCGCCGCGTGTCCTGATCTGACCAGTCGAATTGCGCTCAACCTGGGCGCGTCGAAGCAGACGACAAGGACAAAACAATGAACATTCTAAAAATGACCACAGGCGTTGCCCTGGTTTCTCTGTTCGCAGCCGCCGCCCTGGCGCATGGTGGCGCAACCGGCATCGTCAAAGAACGCATGGATGGTATGTCCGCGATGAAGGACAGCATGAAGATCCTTACGCCGATGATGCAGGGGAAAACGCCCTACAATGCGCAAACGGTACGAAGCGAGGCCAAGAAAATCGGGCGTCACGCTGGCGAGAGCATGACAAAGCTGTTTCCAGAGGGATCTGATGGCAAACCCTCGGAGGCCAAATCGGAGATCTGGCAGGATTGGGGTTCATTTGCAGAGTTAGCCAGACAGTTGGAAACCTACTCTGAAGGCCTTGCGCTTGCGGCGGACAACGGGTTGATGATGTCCGGGTCGGGCCATGGTTCGGGCATGATGGGCGGCGCATCCATGATGGGTGCCGGAATGATGGGCGGCAGTTCAAACCAGGCACAACTTTCTGAAATGCCGGCAGATGGTGTGTTCATGATGCTGAGCCAGACATGCTCGGCATGTCACACGCAATTTCGGTCGGAATAGGAATGCGTCATGAGACCGATATTCCGATTGGGCCTTGCTGCCGCCGTAACGGCGTCAGCGGGACTTGTTGCCGTGATGGCTTGGCCAATTGGCCAGCCCTTACAAGCTCTCGACATTCAGGGTGACGTTAACCGCGGGGCTTATCTGGCAAGGGCAAGTGGCTGTATCGCTTGCCACACAGATTTTGCCAAAGGGGGCGCGCCCTTGGCCGGTGGGGTGGAGTTGGATACCCCGTTCGGCACGCTCTTTTCGCCGAACCTGACCACAGATCCTGACCACGGGATCGGTGACTGGACAATCGAGGAGTTTGCTCGCGCTGTGCGTCAAGGCGTGTCACCCGGCGGACAACCCTACTACCCGGCCTTTCCTTATCCGTTCTATGCCAATTTCACGGATCAGGATATCGCCGATCTCTGGGCCGCCTGGCAAACGGTTGCACCGGTAGCGGAACCGTCAAAAGAGCAGGAAATGGCGTTCCCCTTCAATCAGAGATGGGGCCTGAAGCTGTGGCGCGCGGCTTTTCTGGAACCACCCCGCACTGATCCCGTGCCGGGCAATGACGAAGTGTGGAACCGGGGTCGGCTACTGGTCGAAGGTGCCACGCATTGTGCGGCCTGCCACACCGGGAGGAACCTGGCTGGCGCAAGAAATTCGGACACGGAACACTTCAAAGGAAGTGACTCTCTGCCGGGCGGTGACAAGGCACCGGCTATCGACTTTGAGACCCTGCAAATGCGTGGTTGGACGGTTGATGATCTGGCTTACGCCTTGCGCACCGGCGTCATGCCTGATGGCGATGTCTTCGGCGGGGCCATGGGAGAGGTTGTAAACTATGGCACCAGTTTTCTGACAGACGATGACCGGAAGGCAATGGCGACCTATCTGCTGGATGTGCACGAGGGGGGATAATCCAGTGAGAGATCAAGTATTCTTTGGAAGGAAGTCTTCATGAAGCTTAATCGCAGGCAATTCGTTGCAGGCACGTCGGCACTAATCGCAATGCCGACTATCAGGAGGGCGGCGACCGCCCCCCGAATAATCGAGGCGCGTTCAGGATTGGCACGTGTTGCCCCCGACAGCTATCCTGAAACTGAGATATGGGGATATGATGGCGGTGTTCCGGGCCCCGAAATTCGTGCCCGGCAGGGCGAAACGGTTCGCCGGACGCTCCTGAACTCACTGCCTCAGCCTACGGCAATCCATTGGCATGGACTGCGGGTTCCAAACAATATGGACGGGGTGCCGGGTCTTACACAGGAGGCTGTACCAACAAGCGGCGAATTTCAGTATGACTTGCCTCTGAAGGATGCAGGAACCTTCTGGTACCACTCTCATAACCAGTCAACGGAACAAGTGGCCAGGGGCCTTTACGGCGCGTTCATCGTCGACGAAACGGACCCGCCGGACACGGATCATGACCTTACGATCCTGCTGGATGACTGGAGGTTGGGTCAGGACGCCCAAATCGTCGATGATTTCGGCGCGATGCATGACTGGACGCATGCAGGCCGAATGGGAAACTACGTTCACGCAAACATATCGCCCATGACAGAAGTTCTGACAAACCAGCGTTTGCGACTTCGAATGGTCAACGTGGCAACTGATCGGATCATGTATGTCTCAGTAGGTGGCGCAAACGGGAAACTGGTCGCTTATGATGGCATGCCGGTAGCGCAGCCAGAGGATTTTGAAACCCTTGTTTTCGGGCCTGCACAGCGAGCAGACTTAATTGTTGATGTAACAGCGGAATCGAACGAAGCCGTTCAAATAACTCTTCACGAACGCGATGAATCGTTTGTCATCGCTGAGATCCCGGTTTCGGGAAGCGGCACATCTGCTAACCGCGGTGTGATCGCAGCCCTGCCACCCAACCCTGCTTCTTTTCTCGAAGATGTTTCTGACGCTTTGACAGTTCCATTGGTGATGGAAGGCGGGGCGATGGGCGGACTGCGTCAAGGCACTTTTAACGGCCAAGTCATGAGCGCCAATGAATTGGTTCAGGAAGGGCAGATCTGGACATTCAACGGTGTCGCCGGGTTACCTGAAAACCCGCTTGCTGCCGTTACGCGTGGCGACATAGTCCGGATTCAGATGCAGAACGACACCGTCTTTCCGCACGCTATGCACTTGCACGGGACGCACTTCCAGGAAGTTCTGCCGAACGGCAGCCTGGGGCCGCTGCGGGACACAATCCTGGTTGACCGGATAGAAACGCGGGAGATTGCGTTCGTTGCGGATAATCCGGGGGACTGGCTGTTTCATTGCCACATGCTGTCGCATCAGGCCGCTGGTATGAAGACCTGGCTGAGCGTGGCGTGATGAATAAGAGCGCGGCGAAATGGGTGTCACTGGCTGCTGTGGTGATCATTGTCGCGGTCGCTGGCTGGGGCCTGGGTGGGCGTGCGCAGAACAGTTCATCGGCGGATTCGGCACGTGGTGCAGTTTTGTACGCCGAAAACTGCGCGTCATGCCACGGGGCAGATTTGGAGGGTCAGCCGGATTGGCAAACACCCGGTGCAGATGGCGTACTACTGGCACCCCCGCATGACCGAACAGGGCACACTTGGCATCACAGCGACAAGTTGTTGTTCGATTATACAAAGCTTGGCGGGGACCAAACGCTAAAACAGATGGGTGTCGCTGACGTCAAAAGCGGCATGCCGGGTTTCGGTGACACTCTGTCGGATCAGGAAATCTGGGACATCCTCGCCTTCATCAAGGGAAGTTGGCCGGATCGGGAACGCAAGCTGCAAATGCAGCGCACCGAGGCAGAACAAACGGAAGGAAACTGATGTGAAACGAATACTTGCCGGCTTAATCGCCATCGCCATGTCGATTGGCGTTCCTATGGCACGCGCCGAAGAGCTGTCTGACTCCGATGTGAAACGGCTGGCTCTGGAAGCCATTTTGGAAAACCCTGAGATTATCATGCAGGCGATTCAACTGCTTCAACAGCGCGAGAATCAGGCAAAAGCCGAAGCCATTGGAAACGTCCTGGAAAATCAGCGTGAATTGCTGGAACAGGATCCGAATGCGCCTGTCATCGGAAACCCGGAAGGCGATGTAACCGTGGTCGAGTTTTTTGACTATAACTGCCCATATTGCAAACGCGCTGCCCCGGTCGTGAAAAACGTAATCGCAGGCGATTCCGATGTACGAGTTGTTTATCGAGAATGGCCCATACTCGGAGAAGGTTCCGACTTCGCGGCACGCGCCGCGCTTGCCTCACGTAATCAGGGAAAATATGAAGAATTTCATTGGGCACTTATGGCTCTGAACGGTCGTGCCACTGAGGCCAGTGTCCTGAAAGTTGTTCGGGAACTTGGCCTGGACGAGGATCAATTGCGCGCAGACATGGAGGCGCCGGAAGTCGACGCGCATATTCAGGTGTCCATGGAATTGGCCCGACAGCTTGGCTTTAGTGGCACCCCCTCGTTTGTGATTGGAGATGCGCTTGCCCCGGGGCTGATCGCCGAAGATGAAATGACCCGGCTAATCGAGGCAGTCAGAGACGCAAGATAAAACCAAGGCGGCGACAGAATGTGCGCCCCTAAGTTTCTCATGCGACCGTGGCTTCGTATCCCTCGGACTTCAGAGCAGCAAGGATATGATCAAGTGGATTGGCGCTTAAGACACGTACCCTGCGGTTTTCCATGTCAAAGTCCAACTGTGCGGAGGAATCCACCGTGGCAACGGCTTTTTCGATAGCTGACTTGCAGTGCCCGCAGCTCATGTCCGGGATATTTAGGGTCGTCATAGATGTTTGCTCCTGTTTTCCGTTGTCCCGGCTAAAGTATTCCAGCACAGGAAGGTCAAGTCGTGAAAATTGGATCGCCAAAATTAGTGGAAAAGAAAGTCAACCCCATCCCTTGACCTTCCACTTGCTGGAACCCTTATGTTGCCCGTCAGCAGAACATTTGTGGTGACAATATGACTGAAATTTCACATGCACGGTTTCAAGTTCAGGGTATGAGCTGTGCTTCTTGCGTAGGGCGCGTCGAGCGCGCGTTGAAAGATGTGCCAGGGGTAGATGCCGCTTCGGTTAATCTCGCCAGCGAAAGCGTTCAGGTCGATTTCCATGATCCAGCCGATAAAGCGGCCATTGCTGATGCGTTAAACAGCGCCGGATATCCGGCACGGACGGAAGAGGTAACGCTGGATATTCAGAACATGTCCTGCGCATCGTGCGTGGGGCGCGTTGAACGGGCATTGCAAGCAGATGATGGCGTCTTGTCCGCGTCGGTCAATCTGGCAACCGAAAGTGCAACTGTACGTTATGCTGAGGGAGTCACAACACCCGAAGCCATCGCGGCGCTTGCGGCAACTGCTGGCTATCCGGCGAGTCTGCGATCCGCGACGCAGACCGAACCACAAGACCGCAAAGCCAAAGAGATTCGCCAATTGGCCCGGCGAACAAGCTTTGCCGCCTTGCTCGCTTTGCCGGTCTTTATCCTTGAAATGGGCTCGCATGTAATTCCGGGCATGCACCACCTGATAGCGAGCACGATCGGCATCCAGAACAGCTATTACCTGCAATTCCTTCTGACCACGATCGTTCTTTTTGGCCCTGGTTTGCAGTTCTACACCAAGGGATTCCCTTCCTTGTTCAAAGGCGCGCCGGACATGAACTCTCTGGTGGCCCTGGGCACTTCGGCGGCCTATGGGTTCTCGCTTGTTTCCACCTTTGCGCCGGGTGTTCTTCCCGCCGGCACCGCAAACGTCTACTACGAGGCCGCAGCGGTGATCGTGGTTCTCATATTGCTGGGGCGGTTCCTCGAGGCGCGCGCCAAGGGGCGAACTGGTGAAGCGATCCGAAAATTGGTCGGTCTGCAGGCAAAAACAGCGCGAGTTGAGCGCGACGGATCGGTTGTCGAGCTACCGATCGAGCAGATCGATGTAGGGGATATTGTGCACGTTCGACCGGGCGAAAAAATCGCGGTGGATGGTGCCGTAGTGACCGGCGCGTCATATGTCGATGAAAGCATGATCACCGGCGAGCCGGTTCCTGCCGAAAAGACCGAGGGCGCAACTGTGGTCGGCGGAACAGTCAATGGCGCGGGCGCATTGACGTACCGGGCTGAAAAGATCGGCGCAGACACTATGTTGGCCCAGATCATTCAAATGGTCGAACAAGCCCAAGGGGCCAAGCTTCCGATTCAAGGCCTGGTCGATCGCATCACGCTGTGGTTCGTGCCGGTAGTGATCGCTGTGGCCGTTGTGACTGTGCTGGTTTGGATGTTGTTCGGACCCGATCCCGCGCTCAGCCTGGCGTTGGTAGCCGGGGTTGCGGTACTGATCATTGCTTGCCCCTGCGCCATGGGGTTGGCCACACCCACCTCAATCATGGTCGGCACCGGCCGCGCGGCCGAGATGGGTGTCCTTTTCCGAAAGGGCGACGCCTTGCAAATGCTGCAGGAAACCACTGTTGTTGCGGTAGACAAGACAGGGACCTTGACCGAAGGGCGCCCGGAGCTGACCGACCTTATTGTGGCCGAAGGATTGGCCGAGGATGAGGTTCTGCGCCTTGTGGCTGCCGTTGAGGTCACATCCGAACATCCGATCGCCACGGCCATCGTGCGCGCGGCTGAAACCCGTGGTCTGGAGCTTTCGAAGCCAGAAGACTTCACGTCGCTCACCGGTTACGGGGTAAGCGCTTCAGTCGAAGGCCATACAATCTTGATCGGGGCCGACCGCCTGATGAGTCGCGAAGGGGTTGAAATGGGCGCGCTGTCTGATCGGGGCGCTGAACTGGCAATCAACGGAAAGACTCCACTTTATGCTGCCGTAGACGGGGTTATCGCGGCCGTAATCGCTGTGGCGGACCCAATCAAGACCACCACGCCAGACGCAATTGAAGCTTTGCACGGACTGGGGCTGAAAGTAGCGATGATTACCGGCGACAATACCGCTACAGCCAAATCCATCGCGGCGCAGCTTGGCATCGATCATGTCGTGGCCGAGGTTCTGCCCGAGGGTAAAGTATCCGCGTTGCAAGATCTGCGCTCAAATGGCGGAAAACTGGCCTTTGTGGGTGATGGCATCAATGATGCCCCCGCTCTGGCGGCGGCTGACGTAGGAATAGCGATCGGGACAGGCACTGACATCGCCATCGAGGCGGCTGACGTCGTTCTGATGTCAGGCGACCTGACAGGCGTGGTCAACGCCTTCGATATTAGTCAGCGCACCATGCGCAACATCCGCCAAAACCTGTTCTGGGCATTCAGCTATAACACGCTGCTCATACCGGTTGCAGCGGGGGTGCTCTATCCGTTTGGCGGCCCGTTGCTGTCGCCGGTTCTGGCTGCAGGTGCCATGGCTCTGTCCAGTGTATTTGTACTGACCAACGCGCTGCGGTTGCGCTGGGTTAAGCCGATCAAAGTTGGGCGAGAACAGATCTCGCAGAACACCGAGCAGACGCTGCGTTCAGCGCCTGCTGAATAGAATAGGAGAACCGCTGTGAATATCGGAGATGTAGCAGAACGTTCGGGTTTGCCTGCCAAAACCATCCGCTATTACGAGGATATCGGATTCATCAAACCCAGGCGCAGCCTGAATGGGTATCGTCATTTCGATGAAAAGGAATTGCACAAACTGGCCTTCATCGGGCGGGCCCGTTCCTTGGGCTTTACCATTGAGGATTGCCGTTCACTACTGGCGTTGTACGAGGACAAAGAACGCGCAAGCGCGGACGTGAAGGATATCGCCAAACAGAACCTAAAAGAGATAGATGCCAAGATCGCGGACCTGAAGGCCATGCATGCTACACTGTCTCATCTGATCGACGAATGTGCTGGCGACCACCGCCCTGACTGCCCGATCCTGAAGAACCTCGGCCAAACTTAGATGCGCTCATCGTATGAACTGCCTCCAATTTTGGCAGTTTGTTACGTGTATTCGCGGGAATCAGCTTCATTTCGATGCAGCGCACCAACTCACCTGTTTTTTTCTCCGACTGGCTTGAACACACGTTACGTTCGTCCTAACTGCACGGGATGGAGTGGAAGTTTTTCTCAGTGTTGCGAATGACGTTTCTGACATGCGTCTGCTTGGCGATGACATTCGTCGGCACTGTTGTGGTCGCGAGCACTGACGTCAAAAACAGTAGCACCTCTGAGCCTCACGGCGTTTCAATGGCTGCAAAGTCATCAGACTTCAAACACGACCATAGCGGTTTGCATCCGACGACTGGCCAAATCCACACGGATAGCCACGTAAATCACAGCGGAGAATGTCATTCCGGCATCTGCTGCGTTGGTGAGTATCCAACCCAAGTGAGTGTTGCTGTGTTGGCTACAGCTTTTGGGCAGCAAAACCGAAACATGGATTCGGACACCCGCCTGTCTCAGGAGCCCCTGACGCCCGATCGCCCTCCACAAATCTCCTAACATCCACAGGCCCGCAAGCGCGGGTTTTCATGTTGTTTCGGTTCGAGCGTGCACTGCGACCGTCAGGAGATTATTATGCGTGGAAGATATGCGGCACTATCAGTACTTGCCTTGGCGTTTGGCCTGGGTGGAGGTGTCATTCTTGAAAGACTGTACCTGAATCCAATTGATCAGGGCCAGTCGAACGAACCAGAGGTCCTTTATTGGGTAGCTCCGATGGATCCGAATTTTCGGCAGCCTGGACCTGGAAAATCGCCGATGGGTATGGACTTGATCCCGGTTTATTCTGGGCAGGAACCTACCGGCGACCCTGAAGAAGTCACCCTGAGCGCTGCAGAAATCAACGCAATTGGCGTGCGAACCGCGGTTGCACGCATGACGGATATCGAGCCTCGTATCGAGACGGTGGGTTTCGTCGGCTTTGACGAGCACCTGACCAATCACGTTCATACACGCGTTGAAGGTTGGATTGAGCAACTGAAAGTTCGCGCGGTCGGTGATCGCGTTGAGAAGGGGCAAGTTCTATTCGAACTCTTTTCACCGCTGATCGCAGCTGCAACCGGCGATCTTGTACGCGCAGTCGAAGCTGGTGACCCGCGTATTTTGGACGCGGCGCGCAACAAGTTGATCAGCCACGGTATGTCCGCACGTCAGGTTGCAGAGATCGAGGCGGGCGGTGAGTTGGTTCGAAATGTGGAAATTGAGGCGCCTCAAAACGGTGTTGTCATAGCGCTGAACGCCGCCGATGGAATGTACCTGCAGCCAGGCACGCTTGCGTTTTCGGTCACCGATCTTTCCGAAGTATGGCTGATCGTCGATGTTTTCGAACGAGATATTGCACGTTTGTCGGAAGACATGCGCGCAATAGCAAGGTTCGAGCACCTACCCGGTCGCACCTTCGAAGGCGAAATCGACTATGTTTACCCTGAGCTTGATCCGCAAACCCGAACTCTTCCCGTCAGACTGAGTTTCGATAACACCGACGGCGTGCTGCGGCCGGGCATGTTTGGCAGTGTTAGCCTTATACCGGATGAAAGCCGGAATGTTCTCACTGTTCCATCAGAGGCGCTAATTCGTACTGGTTCGGCGGAACGCGTCATCTTGAAAACAGGCGATGGTACCTTTCGCCCGAGACTGGTGACTACAGGTCTTCGAGACAGTTTCGGCGAGGGGGGACGAACAGAAGTTCTACAAGGGCTTGAACCCGGCGAGGAAGTTGTCGCATCCGCACAGTTTCTAATCGACAGTGAAAGTGCTTTGAGCGCCGGCTTCACGCGTATGACACCAACGGACACCGAACCAGCACGCGGGGCAGGTACCCTGGTTTCACTCGATGCCCAAAATCGTATGGCTACTGTTCGTCACGACGTTCTCGAAAGCCTTGATTGGCCCGCAATGACTTCGCAGTTTCCGGTGAGGTCTGGTGTTTCGCTCGACCGTTTGAATGCTGGCGACGCGGTTGCTTTCGTGATCGCGCGGGGTGCGGATGGGCTTCTGAGCCTGATGGAGCTTGCACCAGACGATGGTATTGCCGGAACTGGAGCCGGAATCGCGCGCGCCGTCACTTCAGACGGCAAATTGACGCTTGAGCACGGACCGATCCCCGAGCTCGGTTGGCCCGCCATGACAATGGATTTGCCTGTTGTGGGAGTAGATCTCACTACCGTGCCAATCGACATGCCAATTGAGTTTGATCTGGCAGAGGGAGAAGGGGGGATGTTCTCGATTGTGGCAGTTCGCGAACAGGGCTCGCCGCCGACGGATTCAGTTGAACCCGAAGAAACCATCACGCCTTCTGCTCCACCGATTGTAGTCACCGGCACGATCAACCTCGTTAATGCTGAGGCAGGAACTGCAACCATCACTCACGGGCTGATGACTGAGATTGGGATGCCGGGCATGACAATGGATTTCCCAATAGAGCCAACATTGGACCCAAACATGCTCGAAGTCGGTTCTGAAATGACTCTGACTTTCGCGCGTGCAGATGGCATGACAATGATCTTGGCCGCGGCAACGCCTATTGCGCCGCCGCTTCAGGTTTCTGGCCGGATTAACAGTATCGACCCGAACGCGCGTACTGCGAACGTAACACACGGTCCGATGACTGAGATCGGCATGCCGGGCATGACCATGGATTTCCCGGTTGCGGAGGGGATTGAGGTTTCTAACTTGCCTGTAGGGATTGATGTTTCTTTGATCCTTCGCCGCAATCCCGACTTTTCGATGACGCTGTTAGAGGTCGCGCTTGATGGGAGTGTTACGCAGTGATCACGGCCATCATTCGTTCTTCGCTCGCCAACAGGTTCGTCATCTTGGCCCTCGCATTCATGATAGGAGTTGCGGGTATTTGGGCCATTCGTGAGACGCCGGTTGATGCAATCCCAGATCTTTCGGATGTCCAGGTAATTGTTCGCACGCCATATCCCGGGCAAGCGCCTCAAGTTGTCGAAAACCAAATCACATATCCACTTGCGACAGCCCTATTGGCCGTACCCGGTGCAAAAGACGTTCGCGGGTTCTCGTTCTTTGGAGACAGCTTTGTATATGTCGTCTTTGAGGACGGGACGGACCTCTACTGGGCTCGGTCGCGTGTGCTCGAATATTTGGGCCAGATTACCGGCAGCTTGCCTGAAGGCGTGTCACCACAACTTGGCCCAGATGCGACTGGGGTCGGGTGGATTTATCAGTATGCGCTGGTTGACAGAACCGGAAATCATGATCTGGCTCAGCTCAGGACTCTGCAGGATTGGTTTCTGAAATACGAATTACAAGCCGTGGAAGGCGTCTCAGAAGTCGCCACCATCGGCGGAATGGTCAAACAGTACCAGGTCGTCGTCGACCCAAACAAACTACGTGCCTATGACATAACACTTGCACAATTGAGGACGGCTATTCAGGCGGCCAACCGCGAGACGGGCGGCAGCGTCATTGAGATGGGTGAAGCCGAATTCATGGTCAGGTCATCGGGCTACATCGATGAATTGTCAGACCTTGCAAGCGCGCCATTGATGGTCAACGAGCGCGGCGCCGCTCTGACGCTTGGAGACGTCGCTGAAATCCGCCTGGGGCCTGAAATGCGCCGTGGTGTCGGAGAGCTCGACGGGCAAGGAGACGCGGTTGGCGGAGTGGTCATCCTGCGATGGGGTGGGAACGCGTTGGCGACGATCAAAGCGGTGGAAGCGCGCATAGAAGAGTTGCGCTCAAACCTGCCGGAAGGGGTCGAAATCATAACGACCTACGACCGATCTGGTGTGATCGAGCGCGCTATCGATAACCTCCAGAAGAAACTGACGCAGGAATTCATCGTCGTTGTTCTTGTGTGCGCGGCTTTTCTACTTCATCTGCGGTCATCCCTCGTGATTCTTCTGTCGCTCCCGCTGGGAATCTTTGCCGCATTTATTCTGATGAAGGCGCAAGGAGTAAACGCAAACATCATGTCGCTCGGCGGCATAGCCATCGCTATTGGTGCGATGGTCGACGCATCGATTGTGATGATCGAGGCGATGCACAGGCGGTTGGAAAAGGAAAAGCTCACAGCAGAGAACAGATGGCGGATTGTGCAAGAGTGCGCTTCTGAGGTGGGACCAGCCCTGTTTTATTCTCTGGCGATCATCACGGTTAGTTTTCTGCCTGTCTTCGTTTTGGAAAATCAGGAAGGTAGGCTCTTCTCGCCACTCGCTTATACCAAGACCTACGCCATGGCTGCAGCCGCCATCCTTTCGATAACGCTGGTCCCGGTTTTAATGGGTTACTTTGTAAGGGGGCGTATTCTACCTGAGCGAAAAAATCCGCTAAATCGTTTGGTCGTGTTCGTGTACCGCCCATTTCTGGACGCGGCAATTGCCTGGCCATGGGCAACAACACTTTTGGCTGGCGTTTTGGTGACGTCCATGTGGTACCCGTACCAGAGAATTGGCTCTGAATTCATGCCCGAGTTGAACGAAGGTGATTTTCTCTACATGCCGAGCTTCTACCCCGGGATCTCGACGGGAAAAGCCCGTGAGGTACTGCAGCAGACCAACCGCCTGATCGCGACCGTGCCAGAAGTCGAAACTGTTCACGGTAAAGTTGGGCGTGCGGAGACTGCAACCGATCCAGCACCTCTAACGATGGTGGAGACCACAATCCAACTCAAGCCGGAAGAAGAATGGCGCCCCGGCATGACAATGGAGAAAATCCGGAATGAGCTCGATCGTATCGTTCAGGTTCCGGGCGTTACAAATGTTTGGATCCAACCTATCAAGAACCGCATCGATATGCTTGCGACAGGTATCCGTACTCCTGTCGGTGTCAAAATATCCGGCACCGACTTGGAGGTCATTACAGATATAGGGATCGAAGTAGAGCGTGCGGTCGCTGATATTGATGGAACGGCTTCCGCCTACGCAGAGCGACCTGTTGGCGGGCGTTTCATCGAAATCGACGTCAAACGAGATGCCGCCTCCCGATACATGATGAGTGTTCGAGAAGTTCAGGACGTAGTGCAGACCGCAATTGGCGGTATGCAAGTGTCGGAATCTGTGGAGGGGCTGGAGAGGTTTCCTATAAACCTTCGGTACCCTCAGGCATGGCGAGACAGCCCGGAACGGCTCGAAAATCTTCCTGTCGTCACGCCGTCGGGTGCTCATGTGCCACTGTCCGCTCTCGCCGATATTCGAATAGTTGACGGGCCGGGAATGATACGATCAGAGAACGCTCGACGAACTGGGTTCGTGTTCATCGACATCGCGGGGCGCGACCTGGGCGGCTATGTGGCCGAAGCACAAGAGGTGGTTACAGAAAAGGTCGACCTGCCTCCAGGTTACTCGCTGACTTGGTCAGGGCAGTATGAGTACATAGAGAGAATGCAGGACAGGTTGACGATCGTTGCTCCTGCAACCCTGCTAATTATCACGCTCATGCTTTTCTTGGCGTTCAATCGGGTGATTGAGGTCGGGATAATTCTTGCGGCGCTCCCGGTCGCATTGGCAGGTGGGGTTTGGTTCTTATGGTATCTTAACTTCGATATCTCAATTGCTGTGCTCGTGGGCTTCATCGCGCTGGCGGGAGTTGCCGTGGAAACAGCGATTGTCATGTTGTTGTACCTCAATCTTGCTTGGGAGAAACGTCGAGGGCTGGCGCAATCGGAACAGCGAAAGCTGACACGTGACGATATCGAAGACGCGGTGTTCGAAGGAGCCGTTCTTCGGGTTCGGCCGAAGGTAATGACTGTAGCCACGATCTTTGCAGCACTGATACCCATCATGTACGGCACCGGTACAGGCTCTGAAATCATGCAGCGGATCGCTGCGCCGATGATTGGGGGCATGGTGACAGCGACCCTTCTTACGCTTTTTGTCATTCCCGCAATATTCGTGATTTGGAAACGGCTCGCGCTCAATCGCGTGAACCGAGAGATCTCCCACACGATCCAGGAAGTGCCCCCTGCGCTTCCGGCAGAATAATACCCACAACCTTGAAACAGGAGCATCTGATGAAAACTTTGACTGCAATTTTGGCCCTATTGGCCGTGTCTACAACATCCGGCATCGCGCAAACGAACCACGGCATGGACCATTCCAACATGCCCATGTCTTCCGAACAGATGGAAGGTGCGGTCCACGCAAAGGCTTTGGTGAACTCAATTGGCGACGAAACCGCTAACGTCAGCCATGATCCGATCCCCGAGATCGGGTGGCCCGCGATGACGATGGATTTGCAGCTTCTTGAGAATGCCCAGATGATGGGTGAGATCAGCGCAGGTGACGAAGTCACACTGATGTTGGTCAAAAGCGATGATGGTATGTATGCGATCGGCGCGATCATGAAAAACTGAGTCTGTTGATGCGGCAGCTATTCACCAATGATGTGATTGTTCGCCGTTTCAACGACTGTAGGAAATTCTATGAACTAAGAGAAATGGAGTAGGAGCCACTCAAGAACCAAATCGTATTTCAACGATCTGTGGCTCTGCTCATAAGTTATCAGTCCATTGTCGGTTAAAGGCGCTTTAAGCAATTCGTTGACTGATTGAAGCTCCAAAGCTCAGAAAATCTTCCGGCTATACTGATTGAACAGAGCAATCCAGGCAAGCAGTACACAAACTGCCAACGCTTCGGTATCTCCGGCCCGCGCCACTGCAGTTAAACTGCGCAAAATTCTGGAGCTACTTGCGCAGCCCAGTGGAAATCTGACCGACAAGCAAATCCCACCTAAAACATTTCACAATTGGAATGTGTGTACTACATTGTCGCCGAGATGACTTCACGCGGCCATTCAACGGACCAGCGTCGAATTGTCTGGGGCGTTGCCTTGTTGGTTTTTGCTTCAGTCGAAAACGCAGCGCGGAGCGGTCAAAATGAGGATATCTCCAGGGCGACGACTTGGGAAAACGATACGACATGACAGCTAACACAAGAGAGCACTGGGACGATGTCTATGGCGAGAAGTTTGACACCCAATTGAGTTGGCACGAGGATGATCCAGAGATATCGCTTGAACTCATCGAGTTGATCAGAGTGTCTAAGCCTTCATCCGTCATCGACATTGGTGGAGGTACATCTCGTCTTGCTGGAGCGTTGCTTGCGAAGGGGCTCCATGACGTGACAGTTCTCGATCTATCGCAGGTCGCGTTGGACACGGCCCGGGAAAGGTTGGGGCGCGCCGCTGAAACAGTCACTTGGATTTCTGCAGATATAACTTCTTGGGTCCCCGATCGCAGATATGACGTCTGGCATGATAGGGCGGTTTTTCACTTTCTCGTGGATACATCGCAACGCGCGGCCTATCTGGAAAGCGTGAAGAAAGGGGTAAAAATTGGCGGCCATGTGATCATTGCTACGTTTGCACTTGATGGGCCGGAGACTTGCAGTGGTCTCCCTGTCGCCCGCTATAGTCCGAGCGATATCGCCGTGCTTTTTGAGGAACACTTTGAACTCGTCGCGCATCGCCATCACCTGCACCAAACCTCTTGGGGGGAAAGTCAGTCTTTCCAGTTCAGTGTTCTCCGCCGCTGCGTTTGAGCCCACACCTGAAACTGGCCCAAAGCGGTACGCTTCCAATAAGCTTTCGGGGCATGCCGATTGTGTTCACAAGTTACGTTTGGCCCTCAAAAACTGGCAGAACCACCTTAGCGCACAAACCGCCAGTTTCCCCGTTTAGCAATTCTATCGTGCCACCGTGCGACTGGATGATCGTACGTGCGATCGACAGCCCCAAGCCGGTTCCGCCAGTCTCTCGCGAGCGGGATGTTTCAAGCCGCACGAATGGGTCGAATACCGCATCGAGCATATGCTCGGGGATGCCGGGCCCCTGATCCTGGATCAATATTTTTGCCTCATTCCCCTCTTGCATGACTGAGACGTTGGCCCGGGCACCATACCGGCAGGCGTTTTCAATGATATTGCGCAGAGCTCGCTTCATCAGCATCGGCCGAAGCGTGACGGCCGGATTGTCTGCGACCGATACTTCAACCGTGTCACCGGCTTGCACAATGTCTTCGGTCGTTTTGGTTACGAATTCACCAATTGGGACGGTACTGGAAGGTTCGCGCGTGGCCACGCCCTTGGCAAATGACAGGGTGGAGTCCACCATCTCCTGCATTTCCTCGATGGTCTCGATCAGATGGTCACGGGTCTCCTCTTCCTCCACCAGTTCGGCGCGAACCCGCAATCCCGTCAGTGGCGACCGCAAATCGTGACCCAGCGCCCCCAATAGTCTGGTCCGATCGGCAACATAGCGAGTCAGCCTATCACGCATATGGTTGAACGCCTGCGTCAAATCTCGCACCTCGGTCGGACCAGAAACCGTCAGTTCCTGGACGTCTTCACCGCGACCAAACTGGTCTGCAGCCAGTGACAGGCGGCGCAACGGGCCGGTCAGCCGTGTCAGTAGAAACCAAATGGCTGCTCCAAGAATTAAAGTTGCAGTGAAACCGAAGCTGACGAAGGACTGCAAAGGCCATTGCAGAGGAGGGTTATGGAACCGGGTATCCACGTTGAGCCATTGATCGGTCGTCAGAGCGATCGACAGCTGCATTTCAATTGCGGAAACGTGATCACGCATCATTGCCATGTGCATTTCAGCCATTGTAGACGGAACACCTTCAACCGGCAGCATATCGGGAGAGAACTCATGCAACTCTACCCGGATGGGACGGTTTTCATAGCCTGGCAGAATTCTGCGGATTGTGTTTTCGACCGTCCCACCAGCGCTATGTCCGGTGTGATCGACTGCGGGCGTATCTGTAAGGCTGAAACGCACCAGTGGAGAACTTGCCGCCCGCAGGATCGCGTCGTGCATCTCGGGTGGAGCTTCTTCAATCAGCCGCGCGATGTTTGCGGCGCGTCCGGCGGTTTCCAGGCCAAGGGCCATGTGCACTGCCATTGAGCGTTCGTCGACGAACAGCCACAGGCTGACCAGTTGCGCGGCAGCCAGCGCGGCGATGATCAAAAGGATAAGCTGACCGCGCAGACTTTGGGCAAAGGCTTTCATCCCGTAAGCTCGCTCACGTCGGTCGACAGGCAATAACCGCCACCTCTTATCGTGGTGATGAGCTTCGGCCGCGTTGGGTCAGCTTCGATCTTGCGACGCAAGCGGCTGACCTGGTTGTCGATCGTACGGTCGAACAAGTGCGGGCTGCGGCCGGCGGTCAAATCCAGCAGTTCGTCTCGCGACAGGAGTTTGCGGGGCCGCTGCAGGAATACGGCCAGCAGCCGGACATCGGCGGTGGTCAGACTTTCTTCGGCCCCTTCGGCGGATATCAAGGTGCGACTGTCGGCATCCAGAACCCAGCTTCCAAAGGCGATCCGTTTGCCGCTCAGATCGCCAGCCGGGGGGACGGTGGTTTCGGAACGCCGCAGGATCGCCTTGATCCGGGCCAGCAATTCACGTGGGTTGAATGGTTTGGGCAGGTAGTCATCGGCGCCGATCTCTAAACCCACGATACGGTCGGTGTCATCGCTGAGGGCTGTCAGCATCAGGATCGGCGGGCCACCGGCCGCGGACAGGCGGCGACAGACCGACAATCCGTTTTCGCCCGGCATCATGATGTCGAGTACGATAAGATCAATCCGACCGGCCGCCAGTCGTGCGTCCATCTCGGTTGCGTCGCGCGCGGTACTGGCGCGCAACCCATTCTTTTCCAGATAGCGGCTGACAGCATCACGGATTTCGCGGTGGTCGTCGACAATCAAGATATGTGGTGCTTCAGTCATGGCGCAATCATAAGCCCCGGCGCGGTACAAATCCCGGCTTTTTTGTATCCCTTTGTATCAGTTGGGCGGGCTGCGACACAACGATACAAACCGGGTTGAGCAGGGGGGTGGTGGCGCGACCGAGGGCGGCCATATGCTTTGTGTAGAAACAAAAACCCGAGAGGTGAAAGTCATGAAACGTACCTTCACGCTGGCCGCTGGAGCCATTGCCGCGACTTTGATGGCGCTGCCCGCGCTTGCCGCCGGTCAGCATGGCAGCAGCGCGCAGATGCAGGGCCATGAGGGCGGCATGATGCAGGGTGCGCCCGGCGGCATGATGGGCGATCACGCAGGCATGATGCAAATGATGGTGAAAATGCATGGCCAGATGATGGGCGGCAACTGGCTGGCGGTTCTGGACATGGACGAGGACGGTCGCCCGAGCGAATCTGAGATCGCCGAAGGTCTGAAGGCCCGGATGCAGGCGCATGACGTCAATGGAGATGGCAACCTGTCGATTGATGAGTTCGAAGCGCTGCATTCCGGGATGATCCGCGAAACCATGGTGGACCGATTTCAGCATCTTGATGCCAATGGCGATGGCGTTGTGACCACAGGGGAAATCGAGAAAGGCGCAAAGACGATGTCGCCGAAACACGGCATGAAGGCCTCGAAACCTGTGACAAAGGCTTCTGAAACCAACAACTGAAACGCAACCGTGTAGCCGGGTCATCGCACTCGGCACAAACCACTGAGGAACAAAGCGATGATGGGCTATGGCGCTGGAATGGGGTTTGGAATGATCTGGATGTTGCTGATCGCAGTGTTGATCGTTCTGGCGATCGTAGCGCTGATCAAATACATCGCTAAGTGACCTCGGAATCCGTCACTCCCGTTTAGGGGTGGAGGGCTATGTCATAGGAGGAACGAAAGCTGGAGGGCCTGCACAGCAATAGCCGTTTGGTTTTCATCGCGGTTTTGATCGCGTTGCTGATCGCCACCATCTGGTTGTGGCTGTCTGGCGCGTTGGACGCAGGACTATCGCGCGAAGTCATTACTGCGTGGGTGGATTGGGCCGGCCCGTTCGGACCCGTTGTCATCATCGGCTTCATGACAGCCGCAGTGGTTGCCAGCCCAATCCCCAGCGCTCCGATCGCTGTCGCTGCCGGGGTGGCATATGGGCATGGGCTGGGAACCGCATTGGTTGCTATCGGAGCGGAGTTGGGGGCGCTGCTGGCGTTCCTGATAGCCCGTTGGTTGGGGCGCGACGCGCTGCGCCAGTGGTTCGGCGACAAGCTGGACTTGGGGTTGCTTGGATCGCAGAATGCCCTGATGTTGACCGTGTTCACCAGCCGCCTGATGCCTTTCGTTTCTTTCGACATGGTCAGCTATGCCGCCGGTCTGACCCGACTTCAATTTTGGCGGTTCGCACTGGCCACCTTGGCTGGACTCCTGCCGGCCAGTTTCGTTCTGGCCCATCTGGGCAGCCAGATTACCGAAACCGCGACAGGCGGCACCAGCCTTGCGGTTATCGGGCTTGGGCTGTTGACGGGGGCGCCACTTATCTGGTTGGCTTGGAAACGCAAGATGCCTGTTGGCTCTTCAGACCACGAATTGAGCCAGATCAATGCGACCGGTCCAAGCGGCCCTAAACTGTTGGAGAATGGAGGAAACCCTAAGTGATCCGCGCACAATGGATATCAACTGCGACACGGACGGCCCGAGCCATGGGCCGGCTGCAGGTCCTGTTGATCTGTGCGTTGGTGGTTTCGATGCTGATCTCTGTTGTGCCGTCCCATGCCGGGCATGACATCGCGAAGGCCGCCACCCAGGCCGAGCTTGTGATCGATGACAGCGGTGGGTATCCCGCGTCTCATCCATCAGAAGAATTAGACTGCTCAGTGCACCCGGGCTGCTATGCGATGGCAGTTATGGCGGCACCTGAATTGCTCTCGATGCGTATTGCTACGCCCGTGGCGCCAGAACGGTTCCGGCCACGCGCAAGCCTGCCGGTCGCACCACTACCACATCCGCCAAACCTGTCCTGAACGTGACCGGCAATGGCTCCGGAATCGCTCCGGGGTCTTGCCCAAGCCGTTGATTGCGGCCCAACTCAGTTCAGGACACTTACCATGCTTACCATTCTGTACTTTTTCGTCACGGGCGTGGTGCTATTCGCACTGTTGCGCCTGACCTGTGGCCCCTGTGTGATGGGGACACAAGAACATCATCCCGGTGTTCCGGTGACAACCCTTGGCTGGGCGCTCAGCCTGTTTCTGGCCGCAACCTACCTGCTGTGCGTGGCCTTTGACCTGATCTTTCCAAGTTTTGCCATGTACCGGGCTTGGATCGGCCTGATGCCCGGAATGACTTGGCTCAGCCTGCCCTCATTCCTGTTGGGACTGTTATGGGCGTTTCTCTACGGCTGGTACGCCGCGTTGCTGTTCGGCGGACTGTTCAATGTCTTTGCGGCTCGCACAAAACTCAACTGATTGAAAGGACAAAGCCATGAAGGCCATCGCTCTGACCCTGCTTTTGACGCCCTTCCTGATGGCCGTCATCTACCGGATTTTTCTGCACGTGCCCGCCAATGCGCGCGTTTCAGTTGACGAAAGGAAACCTAAATGACCCTGTTCAATCTGGCCGCAGGCCTGTCCGTCGCAGCTTTGACTGCGCCTTCGCTCACGCTGGCGGCAACCGTGTTCATTCCCGAAGGCAGCGCGGACTCGGTTCTGGTGATCGACTCCGAAACCGGCAAGACCGTCGAGCGGCTGCCGAGGCTCGTGGCGGTCCATGGGCTGGCCGGCGCGCCCGGCTTTAAGTACCTGGTCGCGGGCAGCTACGCAGAAACCGAGGCCACAACGCCACCAAAACCCGAAGGTATGTCCAAGGATGAACACGCTGCGCACCACGCCAAGCGCGATGTCACTGCGTTGCCCAAAGACAAGGGGCGGAGCCTGCTGACGATCCTTGATGCGGAAACACGCGAGGTCGTCCGCCAGATCGAGGTTCCAGGTGCGGTGCATCACACTGCGGTGTCGCCCGACGGGCGGTTCGCGGTGGCGACCCATCCGGGCGGTGACGGTATTTCGATCGTCGATCTCGATAAGCTCAGCTTCCTTGGTTTCGTAGCAACCGGGCCAATGCCCAACTATGCGGTATTCGCGCCTGACGGCGACAGGGTCTATGTCACCAATACCGGCAATGGTACACTTAGCGAAGTGGATGTCGTCAAAGGCTTCGTCGTACGCAACATGCCCGTCGGCGAAGGCCCTGAGCATCTTGTACTTAACGCCACCGGCAGCGCCGCCTTCGTAGCCGACAGTGATGGTGGCAAGGCCTTCCGCGTAGATCTTGCCAGCGGTTCTGTCACCGAAACCTATGACATTGGAGGCGAGTTGCACGGGATCGGCCTGTCCGACCGCGAGGGCGTACTGTTCGTGGCCGCCAAAGGCACCGACCGGTTGTTGTCGATTGATCTTGCTACGGGCAAACAGCGCTCGACCAACCTGTCACCGGCACCTTATCACCTGACGACCATACCGAACTCAGGCAAAGTGATGGTATCAAGCCGAACCGAACCGAAGGTCTGGATCGTCGATCAAGTCAGCCTGACGGCTATTACCGAAATGCCGATACTGGGTGAGGGCCACCAGATGGTTGTTCTGCCCTGAAGGACTGTGCCCGGCATTGCGTAATTAAACGGCTCTACGACCAAAGCTTAAACCAGGGAGCAGAACATGACAGAAGACCACGACATCAGAATCCACGCGAACGGCCCGACCGAGGTCGCTTACGTCTGCCCCATGCATTCTGACGTGCGTCAATCTGGGCCCGGCGACTGTCCCAAATGCGGGATGCACCTTGTGCCCGAGGGCGAGGTGGATGCGCATGCGCATCACCACCATTCCGCGCATCATGGCGCGACGGACGAGAACGGTGAATATGACATCGTTCCGACAGGCTATGACGGACCCGTATATACCTGCCCGATGCATCCGCAGGTGCGGCAAACCCATCCCGGGTCCTGTCCACTCTGCGGCATGGGGTTGGAGCTGGAAAGCGCGGCGATGGTGGACGAGGGGCCGAACCCGGAACTGGTGGATTTCACTCGGCGCCTATGGGTAGGTGCGATTCTGACGCTTCCACTTTTGGTTTTCACGATGGGCCCCTACGTTGGGCTGTCTGGTGTGCGAGAGATTTTTGGTGAGCGAACAACCCTATGGATTGAACTGATACTTGGCACTCCGGTTGTTCTTTGGTGCGGTTGGCCATTTCTGGAACGAGGGTGGAATTCGTTTCGCACCATGAACCTGAACATGTTCTCGTTGATTGCCATGGGGGTTTCGGCCGCGTGGCTGTTCAGCGTTGTCGCCGTATTGATGCCCCACATATTTCCGGACGGTTTTCGAGATTCAGAAGGCCATGTTGGGGTCTATTTCGAAGCGGCCGCAGTTATCGTTACACTTGTTCTGCTCGGGCAGGTGATGGAACTGCGGGCACGCGAAGGCACAGGAAAGGCAATCCGCGCTTTGCTGGACATGGCCGCAAAGACCGCCCGCATTATCCGCCCTGACAGCAGTGAAGAGGAAATTCCGCTTGAAGAAGTACAGGTAGGTGACCGCCTTCGCGTACGCCCCGGCGACAAGGTGCCAGTAGACGGCATTGTACTCGAAGGGCGCTCATCTGTTGACGAAAGCATGATCTCTGGCGAACCGGTTCCGGTCGAAAAGGTACAAGGCGAGCCGGTCACAGGGGCCACAATCAACGGCACCGGTAGCCTTGTGATCGAAGCAACCCGAGTGGGCTCTGACACAATGCTGTCCCAGATTGTCGAAATGGTGGCCAACGCGCAACGCTCGCGCGCACCAATTCAGAAATACGCTGACAAAGTGGCGGGCTGGTTTGTACCGGCGGTCATAAGTATAGCTGCGCTGGCCTTTATTGCATGGGCAATTTGGGGACCGGCTCCGGCGCTCTCCTACGCCTTGATCGCAGCGGTGTCGGTACTGATCATAGCTTGCCCGTGCGCGCTTGGCCTGGCCACTCCGATGTCGATCATGACGGCCACGGGGCGCGGGGCGCAGGCCGGAGTGCTGATCAAAAATGCCGAAGCGCTGGAGCGGTTCGAGAAGATCGATACTTTGATCGTCGACAAAACTGGCACGCTGACCATGGGCAAGCCAAAGCTTGTGGCTGTATTACCCGAACCTGGCCATGACGAGGTCGAGGTGCTGCGGCTGGCCGCAACGCTGGAGAAGGGCTCGGAGCACCCGTTAGCTGAGGCAATCGTCACAGGAGCCGAGGAACGTGGCGTAGCCCTGTCCGACGCCAGTGACTTCGAGGCGGTGACTGGTAAAGGCGTGAAAGGCACGGTGGATGGCCGCCCCGTCGCGCTCGGCAATCTGAAACTGGTCACCGATCTCGGACTCGAGGCGGCCGAACTGACGGCCAAGGCCAATGCGCGTCGGGATGACGGCGAAACGGTGATGTTCGTGATGCTTGATGGTTCAGTGGCGGGGTTGGTCTGCGTCGCCGACCCGGTCAAGGAAACAACACCAGCCGCACTCAAGGCGCTGCACGAACTGGGTTTCCGGATCATCATGGCGACTGGCGACAACGAACGCACTGCAAAGGCGGTGGCCGAACGTCTGGGTATCGATGAGATTCGAGCCGACGTACTGCCCGAGGACAAGGCCCGCATAATTCGCGAACTGCAGGAGAAAGGCGCAAAGGTCGCCATGGCGGGTGACGGAGTGAACGACGCACCCGCGTTAGCGCAGTCCGATGTGGGCATCGCCATGGGGACCGGTGCCGACGTGGCGATCGAAAGTGCAGGCTTCACGCTGGTCAACGGAAGCCTTGATGGCATCGTGCGCGCCCGTAGGCTGGCCCGCGCTACCATGCGCAATATCCGGCAAAACCTATTCTTTGCCCTGATCTACAACGCCTCGGGCGTTCCGGTGGCGGCGGGTCTTCTGTTCCCGCTTTTCGGCATCCTGATCAGCCCTATGTTCGCCGCCTTCGCCATGAGCGCTTCGTCGATTTCAGTGGTGTTGAATGCGCTACGCCTGAGGGGGGCGAAGGTTTGAGCGCGCACAAGCATATGACGCACGAGGGCGTAGGCAACTTGAAATCAGGTTCGATATCGCTGACGGGTGCGGTCGCTATGGGCACCGGTGTCATGATCGGTGCGGGGATATTTGCTCTGACAGGCCAGATCGCTGGGCTCGCTGGGCCATGGTTTCCGCTGTCTTTCGTAGTCGGAGCCGTCGTGACGGTTTTCAGCGCCTACACCTATATTGCCATGTCCAACGCCTGGCCGTCTTCGGGCGGGATCGCGATGATCCTGACAAAAGCATATGGACCGGGTGCTGTAGCGGCCGCGGCTTCATTGTTGATGGCGCTGTCGATGGTGATCAACGAAAGCCTCGTGGCACGCACATTCGCAACCTACGCGCTCCGCCCATTCAACATCGAAGATGGGCCGTTGGTGCCGATGGTCGCGGTTTCGCTGATCGTCTTCGCCTACGCGGTCAACCGGTCGGGGAACCGCTCGGTGGGGTTGTGGTCCATTGTCATGTCTGTGCTCAAGATCGGTGGGATCGCAGTGTTTGGCGTTGCCGCGCTGTGGGCTGCGGGCGGCGACTGGCAGGCGCAAGGCACCGCCCCCGCCGGGCCGCTGGGTTTCATCGCGTCCGTGGCTCTTTCGATCCTTGCGTTCAAGGGATTTACCACAATCACTAATAGCGGTGCCGAGATCGTCGACCCACACCGCAATGTCGGGCGCACCATCATGATCTCGATCGCGATCTGCGCAGTGATCTATCTGTTGGTCGCCTTCGCCGTGGGTGCCAGCCTGCCACCCGACCAGATCCGTGCCGCACAGGACTATGCCTTGGCAGAAGCCGCCCGACCAGTCTTGGGGCAGGGTGGTTTCTACCTGACCGTTGCGCTGGCGATGGTTGCCACCGCCTCAGGACTGATTGCCAGTGTGTTCGCCGTATCACGGATGCTGGCAATGCTGACCGACATGAAAATGATCCCGCACAGCCATTTCGGCATGACGGGCAGCATCCAGTCTCACACGCTGATCTACACGGTCGTGATTGCGGGTCTGCTCGCGGTGTTGTTCGACCTGTCGCGCATCGCCTCGCTTGGTGCTTTCTTTTATCTGGTGATGGATATGGCCGTGCATTGGGGCGTTTGGCACCGGCTGCGCAGTCAGATCAACGCTCGGGGTTGGGTCTTGTTAACTGCCCTGGCGCTGGACTGCGTAGTCCTGACCGCGTTCACAATACTCAAGCTGCGCTCCGACCCGATGATCGTGGTATATGCCGTTGCTGGCATCGGCTTGGTCTTCGCCTACGAGCGCATCTTTCTCAAACAATGGATCATCGAAAAGGAGACAAATCAGCTATGACCCAATCAAATTTCGACGAAACCCGCGCCACACAGGAGACGACCGAAAGGGTCAGCTCTGACGTAACGGCCGAAGCGCCCAAAACCGAAGATCAGACGGCCAACGGTGCCAAGCGTAATTGGCTCCCGGTTGTCATTGCGATCGCGTTGGGCGCCGCTGTTCTGGGCTGGGAATACCGCGAGACACTCTATCCTTTGCTCAGTTCTCCGTTGCTGTTCTTGCTGGTCTGCGTGGGCATGCATTTCTTAATGCATCGCGGCCACGGCAAACACTGAGAACGGCGCCCTGTATGGCTGGCGGCTTTGCGGCAAGAACACTGCGCAACAAGGAGCAGCAACGGCCAACTGATCAGAACAAATTTGTAACCCAATAAGGAAGGGAAATTGCCATGTTAGCAAATCCAATTCGGAGAGCAGCAACTGAACTGCACCTGACGGCCGGTGCACTAACTGTAAAGGCATTGCACGGTGACACCGACGAAGATCACTCTGATGAATAGGGAATGGGGCATCGCGGTGAAGAAGAGGACCAAGGCGACTGATCCACCTCGTCCGAGTCCTATAATTCGATGAACCCGTCCTGACGCACAGGAGGAACAATATGTCTGAATTTTCTGAAAGACAGGCACCTTCAGAGCCTGAAACTCGGCGCGATTTCTTATACTTCGTCACCGGCGGTGCCGCCATCGTGGCCACGGGCGCGGCGGTCTGGCCACTTGTTAACAGCATGAACCCCAGTGCAGACATCTCCGCCCAAGCCGTTGTCGACATAGATCTTGAAGGTGTCGGACCAGGAACGAGGATCACTGTTAAATGGAAAGGCAAGCCGATCTTTATCGACCACCGGACTAAAGAGCGGATCGCGCTGGCGATAGCAGAAGACGATGCACCAATGATCGACCCGCAACCTGACGCCGAGCGCGTACAGCGACCGGAATGGCTGGTAGTTATTGGCGTTTGCACCCATCTGGGATGCATACCACTCGGGCAGGGCGGCAGCGAACCCACCGGAGACTGGGACGGTTGGTTCTGTCCGTGTCACGGTTCACATTACGACACGTCGGGCAGAATTCGGAAAGGCCCGGCGCCCCGCAACCTCGATCTGCCCCCCTACGAGTTCGTCACCGACACGCGGGTCAAAATTGGGTGACGGCGCGGTTAACTCTGTCCAAAGGCAAATGCCCGCCAAGCTCGTTTGTCAGTCCTCGAATATCCCTCGATCAGCGCCGCGATGACATGCGGCGCAGTTCGACATGGAACCTGCTTTCTGGAGTTTTCGGGACGAGACCTCGCCGTCATGTTCCGAGCGGAACCAGGGCATTTCGGAAATCCGCAGAGGCGTATCCTCTGGCGCAATCCGGTAGAGGAGGCTGGACGAACGCCCTCCGACGTCGGCGGCATTCTGGGTCAGGTAAGCCTCGATCTCTGTGCGAGTTGCGTCGTCCAGCATGGCGTTTTCGCCAAAATGGTCATCAAGCGTGGTCATGATCTTTGTCCACGACCGGCTGGGCAGGAATCCTGCCGGATAGGCCATGTGGCATTCGCTGCATTCGGCCTTGGTTGCGGCGTGAGTTACGGGCCGCATAAACTCACCTTCGCTGGCAAGAACCGGCGCCGAAATCAGAGCTATTGCAGCTACAGCAAGAATTCGTTTCATGGTGGTGTCCTTTCCTCAGAGGCTCATGAACCAAGAAATGATGTCGGCTTTTTCCTGCGCGCTGCAGTCGCGGCCGAGAACAGAGTTGCAGTTTCGCCCAAACCATTTTTCGACAAATTTCATGTCGGTGAACCGTTCTGAATTCACGCGCGGAACCAGGGGGTCGATCGGCTTTCCGGTGCGGGCCTGACCGCCTTTTGTAGGGTCTGCCGAATGACAGGTGACGCAGGAGGGCGTATGGGGTTTTCCGCTTGCATGGTTGGCCGTGAACAGCGCCCGTCCGTTTTTCGGTGATGGGGCAGCACCCGCCTCGGCACTGTATTGATCGACCAAGGCCTGCGGGGAAGTGTCTTGCGCCAAGACAGGCTGGGACAACAGGATGGCGGAAAGAACAAGAACTGGTTTCATTGCTTAGGCTCCTTCGGAACGGAAATCTGAAAAGGGCTGAACCAGCCGCTCTCGGCATCCCTGTGACAAGCGAAACAGTTCGAGCGGCTATGGATGGTGCGGCGGGTGAATGTGCCATCGGCGAGCGACCCGTGAAGACGTTGCCAGATGTCTGTGTTCGGTAGGGCAACCGGCAGGGTTTCTTGCAAACCCGTCCAGAGGGTCGCGGGCTTGCTGTCCACAGTTTCCGCGGAGTGCTTGACCAGCCAAACGGTAATCTCGTCACCGGTCTCCTTTGGCAGAGTGGCGTCCTCACCGAAATGACTGTCCAGCTTGTCCATCATCAATTGCCAGGATGCGGCAGGACGCAGGGACGGGTGATAAGCCATGTGGCAGGCGGCGCATTCATCGCTGTAGACCAGTGCCATACTCCCAACCGGCGGGAGCGGCAGTGGGCTTTGTGACATCCTGTTGATCGCGCCGGTGGCGATGATGACAAGACCCGAGATGAAAAGGGCGGCAAGCGCCCGCTGCGCAGGCCGTGGCGGCGCAGTCAAATCCCCGGCGCGCATCTCCTTGCGCCCGGTTATCATCGACCTGGCCAGGTTCTCTCGGCTGCGGCGGCTTTCCAGAACGACACCGCCGATATGCAGGGCAATGAAGCTCAACAGCGCGAAAGCGGCCAACTCGTGAATTTTGCTCCAGATGTGGCCCTGTGATGCTGGCAAAGAGGCAGCCATCGGCCCTGATTTTAGACCGCTGCCCAAGCTGGCGACACCTGTCAAACCAAGCCCGACGATCAGGGTAAGCAATACAAAGACCATCAAGGCAGCAAGTGGATTGTGCCCGATGTGGCGCGCATGAGCCGCTCCGGCCCTCAGATGGCTGATAACCTGCCGGTAGCTTGGTAAGAACTGCGAAAACCGCGCGTAGGTAGGGCCGGTAAATCCCCAGACAGTTCTGGCAGTAACCAATGCAATGGCAAGGGAACCGGAAACCAGGTGTAGGCGAATCCAAGATGCGTCCAGCAGGAACCCAGACACCAACGCGGTGGAAACGCACGCTACCAGCCCCCAATGAAATACACGAGTGAATCGATCCCAGACGAGATGTCCGTCATAGGCCAGCCCATCAAATGGCGCGGGAACTTCTCTCATCGCTTCTGCCTCTCATCAATCTCACCAGAAGTTTGTCAGAAGCGCACTGATGTCAGCCTGATGGGGACTGTCAGGTGATTGTCAGGTAGCAGCCAGAGGCAAAGTGATCCGAACCATCAGTCCCGGATCGCGGGAGATCAATTCCAGCGATCCGCCCAGTGCCTCGGTCAATTCCCGCGCGATCGCCAGGCCAAGCCCGGTTCCTGTTTCGTCCTCGCGCACGCCCCGGCGCATGAGAGTATCGATCTTGTCTGGTGGAATGCCCGGACCGTCGTCAAGAACGCTCAGAACTGCATGCGTCGCCTGTTTGCGTGCTGATATCCTGACTTGCCGCCTCGCATGGCGAGATGCGTTTTCCGTAATCGCACCCAGAATTGCGGATAAATCTTCCATATCTGCCGCAACCACGAGATTCGCTGGCGCGTCCAAATCCCATTTCAATGCGTCGTTCAAACTGGCTTTCTGAACTACTGCAATAACGCGACTTGCAGCCTCGGTGAGATCGGCCTTCGACGTGGCGGCTCGCGTCGCAATACGAACCCTGTTCAATTCACGCTCGACATGGCGATGCATGCTTTTGACGGTGCTTTCGATTGACGCTGCGGTATCAGTCAATCCGGCCTCGCGAACACGGCGCGCATCTCCAAGTAATGCTTGAAGTGGGGTTTTCAGGCCATGAGCGAGATCGCCCGCTCTGTGCCTTGCCTGCTCGATGTCCTTTTCCCTTTGTAGGAGCAGGGCATCCACTTCGGCTGCAAGGGGACGAATTTCCGTAGGGAAATCCTCGCCCACCCGGTTCACGTCTCCCGTTCGGATCCTTGATATCCGCCGCTCGACGGAATTTAGCGGTCGAAGACCGACAATGACTTGAACCGCCCCAGCGAAGACAATAAAAAGCGCCAGAAGAAGCGTAAAAGGCACAAGATCTTCCCGGAATTCTTCGGTGCTTTTCTCAAGCTGAGAGGCATCCATGGCCACGGCAGCGCGCATCGGAACGCCTCCAAGGCGTGTGGAAAGCACAATGCTCCGCTCCATGACAAGCAGCTGGTTTTCCCCGGGCCCGGAGAGATAGTGCACATGGACGGTCCCGCTCTTCAGATGATCCGGAGGAAGATCGAGAGCGAAATCCCATAGCGATCTTGAGCGTAACTGAAGCCCCTCAACTTCGATCTGCCAGTAGAGGCCCCCAAAAGGCTTTGAGAAACGGGCATCTGCCGGAGCCGATCCAATCCGAATTTTCCCTTTTTCATCCCGCTCCACTCCTGCGAGTATCTGGTCGAGCTGGACGGAGAGGTCATCAATTGCACGCCGTTCCACATGCGAGGCAAAGAGCAGCCCCAGCCCCCAGAACGCCAGCATCAGCGCGATGGAAACCGACAGCGCAGTGGCTACGAACAACCGAAAGCGGAGAGAGCCCGTTTTCACCCATCGCCCTCCACTGCCTCCAGAAAGTATCCAAACCCGCGTCTGGTGCCGATAATGCCGGCCCCAAGCTTCTTGCGAAGTCGGGTGAGAATGGCCTCCACCGCATTGGCCTCACGGGCGTCGTCATCACCATATAGATGCTCCAAGAGCTCGGTTGGCGGCACCACGCGGTCTCGGTGCAGCATGAGGTAGGACAAAAGCCGGTATTCCAGGGAGGTCACCGTTATCGGCACTCCTCGAACAGCTACGGACATCCTGTTCGTGTCGATGGTCAAATCGCCCAACGTCTGCACAGGAGCACTATGCCCGGCAGACCGGCGCACCAGCGCCCGAGCCCTGGCCACAAGTTCTTCCATCCGGAACGGTTTGGGCAGATAGTCGTCGGCCCCAGCTTCGATCCCTTCGACCCGTTCGTGCCAAGCCCCGCGCGCTGTCAGGACCAGAACGGGCATCTGCCGGCCGTTGGCGCGCCAGCGTTTCAACACGCTCAATCCGTCCATGTGCGGCAATCCGAGATCAAGAACGACGAGGTCATAATCTTCGGTATCCCCCAGAAACCATGCGTCCTCGCCGTCCTCGGCGATTTCCACGCGGAATCCAGAGGCTTCCAAAGCAGATTGCACGTCCTTGCGAATGATCGGGTCGTCTTCGACCGCGAGAAGCCGCATTATTCGTCCCTTTCCTGCCAGCCTTCCTGCTCAACTTCGAGTATCGCACCCGTGGTGGCATCCACCATGACTTCGATCATTCGGCCCGAGCCCGTGATCAACTCCAGTTCATAGACATACGCGCCATGCTCGCGTTCGAACTCTGCTTCGAGCAGCGACGCATCGAATCTCTCTAAAACGTCCGGAACAATCTTCGAGAGCGGAATGACCTTATGTTGGCGCACTGCATCACGTGCCGCATCGTGGTCCTCGGATGCGAGGACAGTGCTGGCAAGTGTGCATATCAGAACGATCAAAGCGTGTTTCATGTAGGCAAACTACCGTCTTTCCACTGACAGTTCACTGACACGGGCTGTCAGACCGGCATCAGGCGACATTTGAGAAAAAGGAATACCGACAGGGCAATCCCGCCCAATTCATCTTGGAGACCTACATGAAAGTAATCCTCTTTGCCGCCACCCTGCTTACCGCCGCCGCTGCGGCCTTTGCTGTCAACGCCGCCACCGATACGGTCACGTCGGCGTCACCTGAGACCGTCACTTGGATGCCCGTTGGCGAGGTTGCCGCCAAGCTTGAAGCGCAGGGCTACCAAATTCTGGAAATTGAGCGCGATGACGACCGCTACTACGAAGTCGAAATGCGCGACGTATATGGATACGAAGTCGAAGCCTACCTGGACGCAGCGACTGGCGAACCGGTTCCCCACATGTCCGATACGAATGACGACTACAGCGAGAAAGGCGACGACTAATCGAAACTTCTTGTGATGATTTGACCCCCACGGCGAAGCCTCGCTGTGGGGGCGTTCATTCTGGGTCAGCCTGCCCAGAACTCGTGCTTGAAGAACTCATTGAGATCGAGCAGCCAATTCGCGGGCGGAAGCCCAAACACCGTCAATGTGACCAAAGCGATCACGAAAGCGGCTCCGATCATCGCTTCGATCCGATGCCCCTGTGGACACATCCTGTTGTCGAGGATCAGCGTTTTGAAGGTTCGAAAATGCAGCGCCGCGTGCCACAGGGAGAATCCGACAAACAGCAACGCCAAGGCGATGTGGACGTCATCCCACCCTTGCCGGTCAAGGCCCAACACCTGCCAGTCGGTGGCATTGGAGATTTTACCTATTGGAGCGAAAAACAAAATGCCTCCGCTGACCAGCATGGCCAAAAAGGAAAAGGTCACACCGAACACAGCCATGGCCCTACCAGAA
Organism: Ruegeria sp. H7; assembly: GCF_056532945.1. NCBI lineage: Bacteria > Pseudomonadati > Pseudomonadota > Alphaproteobacteria > Rhodobacterales > Roseobacteraceae > Ruegeria > Ruegeria sp. H7. The sequence goes on along the minus strand of NZ_JBQFNZ010000010.1, from coordinate 79,319 downwards.
ATCTTGGTTTTCACGCGCGCTGTTGATTCTGCATTGGCCATTATTGCCTCCATTCACGATGCCAAAATATTAGGCCAGAAACAGAAAGTTCGCCTTGACCCATCTTAAGTTCCCCACAGAGGAACAGCGAATTGTGCGACCGTGGTGAAACAAAGTGCTATATCAAACTTGGGACAGCCGCGCCGCGATCACGACCTGACCCAGCGCGGCCAGGATCGCAGCGATGAACACGGCTTCGATGGCGATTATGCTGACCACCACGCCGCCCACAAGTGGCGCCAGCGCCGCCGGGGCCGCAAAGCTGTTAAACCACGCGGAATAGGCCGGACGGCGGTCGTCGGGCGAGATCTCCAGCAGGTAGCCGAGATAGCCGATGGTCACCCCGTTCATCATCACGCCGATCAGGAAGAACAGCGCCGCGAAACCGGTCAGCCCCGAACTCGAGACCACAAGCAGCAACACCAGCACCGGAGGTCCGAGACGCACCAGTGCCACTATCCCCAGCAGGCGCAATTTGCCCATCCGGTCGCCGATACGGCCCCAGACCGGATTCGAGGCCAGCGCGCCGACGGTCTGCGCCGCCAACAGCGTTCCGACATCCGCCGCCCCGAGGCCGCTGCGGCTGGCGGCAACGACATAGAACGGCAACGCCATCAGCGTCGCTGCGCCAAGCCATTGGAAGATCAGGAACAGCCGGAACCGGCGATCCTGTTGTAGTGTCGAGACCCCTTCGCGCAGAAATCCAGACAGATTGGCCGGGCGGTCCCGTGGCGCCCTTGCAGCGGTAGCGGGCTCACCCGCGGCGACAAAAAGCGTCGCAGAGACGATCATCAGCACCGCGCCGAGCCAGAAGATCAGCGCATAGGCCCTGAGCGGCAGCATCACGTCGAGCGCAAGTCGCAGAACGCCCGCCACCAGAACCGCCAGAACACCGCCGCCGAAAAAGCGCCAGGCCAACATACGGCTGCGGCGCTCGGACGGGATCGCCCGGCCGACGATGTCGTTGTAGGGCACCGCGACCACGCCGCTGACAAAGGCGTAGATTGTCCACAGCCCCAGCATCCCGAGCGCCAGCGGAACCGGAGGCCAATCGACCTGCGGCCAGTCGGCCCCCCACCACAGAAGCATACCGATCATCGCGACCGTGATCGCCCGCCCATAGGCACCAAGGGCGTAGAACGGCATGCGCCGATCGGTGCGCTCGGCGAGGTAGCCCACCGCGAACTGGGGCAGCAGCCAGCCAAGACGCAGGACCGTGCTGGCATAGCCCACGGCCAGCGCGCTACCGGTCAGCATATGCACCAGACTGGCCACCACCGTCGCGCTGTCCACCGCCGCCGACCCGCCCTGAAACACCGCACCAGCACCGGCGATGCGCCAAAATCTCGTGTCTTCGGGATTACGCCTTGCCATTCGCCGCCTCTGCCTCCGCCCGGGCGCGGCGGATGTCGATGCCGCTCTGCCACAACACCGTCAGGCCGATCCCGACCACCAGAAGGATCGTCAGCACATAGTTGAACAGGATCATCAGAAGGGCGGTTTCGTCCGGAACGCCAAGCACCTTGAGCGCGAACCCCGCCCCAAAGACAAAGCTCGCCGGGATGCGCACGAAACGACCCAGAACCATGGCGAACCCGGCAAACACCATCAAGAACAGGTAATCCCACGCGCTCAGCACCACGCCAACCGCCAGCCCGGCCCACAGGAAATGGGTTGTCGCCACCAGCTTACCCGCAATGGCTGCGGCAATGGCGGCGATGCGGCGGGCCCGTGCCTGTGGCCAGACGATCCCTTCACCGAGCGCGGTGCGCAGATACGCGCCATCGGCCCCGATGCGGGCGGCAGCCCAGTCGAAGAGTCGGCAGACCAGAGGGTCCTCGCTGAGAAGTGACGCGCGGAACCGGAACAGAACCCAAAGCAGGCTGCCGAAAAGCATCAGGTTCAACAGGCCCGCAACGCTCAATCCCAGCCGCAGGTCACCCTCGATCTGTGGAATCTGGCCGGCGGCGGCCACCGCTCCGGCAAAAAGGGCGAAAACGACGCCGTCGAGGAACCGGGCGATGATCGCGGTTGCAAGCACGGTCGCCATCTTCAGGCGGTCGAGCCGGGCAACCAGCCAGGCCCGGACCAGCGGGCTGATGCCGAGCGGGACAAGGACATTTGCGCCATAACCTGCCAGTAGCGCCCCCGTCAGCCGCAGGGTGCCGACCGGTTTCACGTCGAACAGGATCTGCCTCCACTTCCAGCCGCTCATCAGCTGCTCCAGCAGGATGGTGGCGGCAAGAATCGCGATCCAGAACATGTTGGCTCCGCGCAGGCCCTGCAGAAACAGCGCAAAATCGAGGCTGCCGTAGAGCGCAAACACCAGATAGAGCGCCAGGGCGGAGCCGAATATCGGCAGCAGCCACCGTTTCAGGAAGGTCCGCATTTGACATCCTCGCAACCACCAAGACCCCAATGTTTTAACCTCCGTATCATGATACGGTGTCAAGATGACGGTGACGGAGGGAGACCGCGATGCAACCACTCAAGATCGGCCAGGCCGCGCGCGAGACCGGGATAGGCGTCGAGACGATCCGATTTTATGAAAGGAAGGGCCTTGTCACTCAGCCGCCGCGCCCAATTGACGGCGGCGCGCGGGACTATGGTGGTGACACGCTTTGGCGGCTGAAATTCATATCCGGCGCTAAGAAGCTCGGATTTTCGCTGGCAGAAATCGCGGAAATTCTGGAGTTGCGCACGGCACCAAATACCGAGTGCGTCGCGATGCAGGCCAGAGCGCGCAAAAAGCGGGACGAAATTCAGGAACGGATCGACGGGCTTGCACGGTTGAGGAACAATCTGGACGAGCTGATCGCGGCGTGTCCGGGGCGTGGTGGAATTCAGAACTGTTCGATCGTGGGTGCCATAGAACGCAGCAGTGAGAAATAGGCGCAATTCCGGCCTTGAACGGAGGGTAGCGGAGTTGCTTGCGAACCGGGTTATTGCCAAGCAGGACCCAGAGCGGCAGGTGCAGCGAAAAAAGGAGAGCGAGGGTTCCGTTTCCGAGCAGAGTTTGCGTCAGATCATTGTGAGAAATCCCTGCGTCGCCCAGAAAGCCATATCTGATGAGTATCGGAGGGTGACGGACAAGTCGGCCCTGTAATGCGGTCCAGCTTTAATCCTACCGGTGCGATTTTATATCGGTTTAAAACAAGTTTACCCAAGAGGGAACATGACAATGAATAACCTGAGCCGCCGCCGCTTGATGCAAGGAGCCGCGGCAATTGCGTGCAGCGCGGCGCTTCCCGCCTTAGCGAAAATCGGTCCCTCAATCCATGTCCTGAAGGATCCGAATTGCGGGTGCTGCGGATCGTGGATCAAAATCATGCGGGCGGAAGGTTTTGAAGTAGGCGTGGAAAACAGTGCTTGGGAGGCCTTGAACGCTTACAAAACTGCCAATGGGATTCCGGAGGGCATGATGTCATGCCACACGGGCCGCGTGGAGGGCTACATGATCGAAGGACACGTCCCGCCCGCTGACATTCGGCGCCTGCTGGGCGAACACCCGGATGCCGTCGGACTGTCGGTTCCGGGAATGCCTTTCGGCTCGCCAGGCATGGGGCCGGAAAGCGAACGCGAAGCTTTTGACGTCTTCCTGATCCGCAAGGATGGAACCACAGAGGTGTTCGCCAGATACCCGGCCGCATGAAGTTCCGATGGCGCTGGCAAGATCCTGAAAAACGCGGCGCTCGCTTCTTCTGCCCGGTTTACGTGACATTCTTCACGGCAAACCAGTTGATCCGTGACTTCACGCCTGCCTTGTCCTACCGGGCAAGTTCCAGCTTACGGTGAAAAAATACCCGCGTCCGCAAAGCCTGATGACCGGCTTTGCGGACAAAACCGACATCCCGGCCGCCGTATCAACCGCAGCATTTGTAGCCCGCCTGAATTGGCGGGCATGGAGCCGATCCGTAGGAACAGTAGACGCAGCAATCGCCGGGAAGTGGCTTCAGGACTTTTCCGCAAGATGTGCATTCGTAGAACCACTGGCACGCGTCTGTTGGCATCGTTTCAGGCCTTGAATGTCCACATTCCGGGCAGATGATCGTGCTGACAAGGTTCGGGCGCTTTTCACTCATGGCGTCACATCAAGGTTATCAGGAAATCATTTATTCGGATTTCGTTGAGCACGATAACCCAAGCGATGGCCGTCAACGCAAAACTGCCTGTCAGCCACCATTTGAGGCGGTCGAGCGAACCACGGCGATACGCGACGATGCCAGAGAGAAACAGCAGGGCCGTCGAACCGCCGAGCACGTAATAACTCGCGGCGGCGATCTTGCCGAATACGGCCAGCCAGCTCCCTCCCAAGCCAAGTAAAATCAAGGCCATCGGCAAGATGCAGCAGGTCGCAACGCCAAGTGCGGTAAACGATCCAATAAAACTCGCGCCAACAAACTTGCTCATGGTCAGCTTTCTCCGGCTTTGACGAACTCGAACGGAAGCCGGTTCGACTTCCTCGATTCTTGCTTCGCGCGGTTTGTGAAATTCGACATCATGACCGACAACATGCATCCTGTAGTAGCTACAGGTTCAAGGGAAAGGTCATCACATGATTGCGATTGGCGAAGCGGCGAGATTGATCGGTCTGTCGGTCGAGACGATCCGCTATTACGAACGGGAAGGCATAGTCGAGAAAGCCGGTCGAACCGCCTCGGGACGCCGCGCATACACGGAACGGGAAATCTCCGAGCTCAGATTCATCAAACGCTGCCGCGATCTTGGCTTTACCATTCAGGATGCATGCGCACTTCGCGAATTGTCCAAAGCGCCCGAGCAAGCTTGTCGTGACGTCGAATACGTTGCAACAAGACATCTCGACAACGTCAGGTCAAAAATCGCCGCCCTCCAACGGTTGGAGCAAGCACTGGCAGAACTTGTGCAGACCTGCACCGAGGGTGCGGCCTCATGCCCCCTGCTAACGGCGTTGCTCAACGAGCCTTTCGTCAAAGATGTCATTAGCGGCCACTAATTGCAGCGCCTGGAAAACCGAAACTGGCTATCTCAGCTTGCGGAGGAGCGGCTTCATTGTCCCGGTATTCCGTAACCCTCAGCGATGACGGCCGATCTCTGTTGTATTATTGTTGAATGAGAGAATTGCGATCAGCTTACCCTCTAATTCGCTCTGTTAGCTATGCCGGGCTGGTGATGGCGTGGATGCTCTGATGCTGTCAACTAAGGAAGAAATACCAAAGAATCTGCAAATTTTTGCCGCTTTACCCCTAGAGGCTAAGAAGCTGTTGCAATTCCCCAAGCACATGAAGGCTTGGAATAAAACACATTGGCCGGGGAAGTTTGGATACTTTAGAGGAACGAGCATGGAGAAGGCAGATATGACAAATCCCACTTTAGTTCAGGGAGTGTTATCGAAAAACCTGCTGGGTTATCTCCCAATGGTCTGTTTTATATGCAGCTTTTTTGTGTCTGCCGCTACATTGCAAGCCTCTGAGCTTCCCTCGATCGGTCTTGACAAAAAGATTGGAGCGCCATCCGGTGCCAAATCACTGTGCAAAGACTACTCGTGGGCGTGCGCGAGCGCTCGTAGCTCTGGTCTGTCCGTGGCAAAAGAAAATCAGATCGTTAAAACGATCAACACGCGCGTCAATCGGAGAATCCGAGCAGTTTCGGATCAAAGCCAATATGGGACAAAAGAATACTGGACACTGCCGACGCAAGGGTCAGGAGATTGCGAAGACTTCGCTTTGCAAAAGAAGTTTGAACTTGTGCAGAATGGTTTGGATCCTACGAAGCTACTAATTGCGACTGTCTTGGACACCAATCGCAATGGCCATGCTGTTCTAGTCTATCGCTCGAGTGAAGGCGATTTGGTTCTGGACAATGTTACCAACAGGATCAAAACGTGGAAGGAAACGAGGTATCTTTTCCTACGAATACAGGACCCGATTCACCCTGATCGTTGGGTACAGGTTTTTAGTGGCTAAAAACAATGTGGCGCGCCCTCGAGACGCGCCACAATAATCTTTGGAGCTGCGACTACCGGTTTTTTCGCGGCAACCCAATTTTAGGACACCGCTTCAAACTTTGGTCAAGCTTTCGCAGCGTTGTACAAACGCGGAGTCACCAGACCTGTACTGTTCAAACCGCGCATCGCCTTGGCTGCCGCAAGCACTGCCAGATCAGCAATCGGCTCAATGACGATTACCAGCATATAAGCACCGCCAAAGGATAGAACCGAAGCCATGGTTTCTGCGCCGAAACCCTGGCCGTAGAAGGCCCAGAACCCAACCCATGCGACTACTCCTCCCTGATACGTCGCACTCAGCGCAAGAGCTTGGCCATATTTGAGGTCAACATATGCTGTGCCGGGAGCGATGATGCGGCTGGCCAGTGCTTGTAGCGCAAATAGCGGCACCAGCAGAGTGGTCAGGTTGATGAAGTACTGCGGAAGATCGAACGGGGCAAAAAAAACACCCTGAATCAGGAGACCAGCTGCCAATCCAAAAGCCGCGGGTGCAGCACCGAGAAGCAGAAACAGCGTCGACCCCAGGATGAAGTGGACTTCAGAGACACCAACCGGGAAATGCGGCAGGACTTCGAAGAAAAGGAAAACCCCAACGGTGGCGAGCACCGAGCGCATAGCAAAAGATGCAGGTCCATTCGCACGCAATGTGGAAAACGTTTCTTTCGCTGCGTAAGTAGCCGCACCTGCGGCGGTAACATAGGAAAGCGCGATTTTGGCACCATTCACGATGCCCGGTTCGATATGCATGTTCTTTCTCCCTACCGCCTCACCCGGCGGCTTGTCAGGTTGAATCGACCGTAAGGCCGACAGGTTCAGTCTGGGCATAGCCCGGCGCTTTACGGCAGGTCTCCTGACTCGCGGGTGCTCGCTCCGCCAACCTTCCCGGTTCCATTACGAACCAGTGGTGTCTTGGCATCGCTCTCCGCTCACAGTTGCGGGGGCAGTTACGGAATTGGCGCCATTGAAAACACCGAACCGTATTCCCTTTTAATCCTTTTGGCTTCCGCCATCAGGAACCGAAAACAATTCACCGCTACAATGGCGGCTTCGTTTCTGTCAAATGTCTTTGCGACCTAGTCCGAAGTAGACTCGACCGATGCAGGATTCACGCAACCGGCGACATGGTCCATTAGGTAAACCAAGCGTTACCTGAAACCTCTTGAAGCTCTAGCTGCTAGAGGCTTTAAGACTCGAATTTGATCGCAAAAATGCGATGCAACCACATTACACTTGTGAACCAGGACGAGACTTATGCTGACACGGCGCCATTTCATTCAATCAACCACAGCGCTATTCTCGGCGTCTGCGGCCAGTCCATTGATCGCCAAAACATGGCCAACCTCGTCGCAAAAGACCTATTGGGACAGCCAGGTCACGCCATTTGACTACGATCCAGCGACCTCAAATCCATGGGGCGTTCATGACCGTTTTTTACCACGACGTGTCGTAGCAAATGATGGTTTGGTTCCCGGTGACATCCATGTCGATGCCGTCGCGCGCTATCTTTACCATATCGAGGAAGGCGGCACAGCAATGCGCTATGGCGTAGCGATCGCGCGTGGGAACCTTTACGAGCCCGGTACCTATGCTATCCGGCGCAAGGTCGAATGGCCACATTGGACGCCAACGGCTTCAATGATCGAGCTCAACCCCGAATACGCGGAATTCCGGGATGGCATGGAACCCGGGCCAAGTAATGCTCTCGGCTCTCGAGCCCTTTATCTATACGTTGGGGATCGAGATACTTATCTCAGAATCCACGGTACACCTCAGCCCAGAAGCATCGGTGGTCGCGCAAGTTCTGGATGTGTTAGAATGATCATGGCCCATATCAATGATCTCTACCCACATGTAAAAATCGGCTCGACCGCATACTTATACTCGGCCGAAGATAGCGTCACAGCCCGCTCATAAATTTTGGGCAGCGCAGGTGGATGTCGCTGCCCTCTTTTTTATCAGGCGTCACGCGCAGCGCAGATCGGGGCGCCATTCGTTGCGCGCAGTGGAACCAGCGTCGTCTCGACAGGTCCGCTGTGCTCATACCAAAAGCAGTTATCTTCTGGCATAAGGCGCGCTGTGGCCAGATCTTGCCCCGGTTCTGCCAGCGCAACAACTGAATCCGGCAGGTTACCTGGTTCGAATGCTTTGCTTTTGCCCCCTGTGAACTGGGCTGAGCAACCGGCAGTAATCGAGACTAACGTGATGGTAATTGCGATCCGTTTCTGCATTGACTTGTTCCAAAATTTATTACGTCTTCTGCGACTAAATTGCATCCACGCGACCGGCCCGCAAGAAGGAATGAAGCATCAATATCGCGGGCAACGAACCGGATTGAAAAAAATTGAAAAAGGTATTGAAGCTCTAGTTGCTGTAGGAACTATTTGCAAAGGACCGCAGAGATTCTTGAGGTCTAACTATGTCATCCGATACCCACAACCACGACCATGACCACGAAAATAGACAAGGTCACAACGCGTGCGGCAGTAGCGGGTGTGGTGACATCGCGCCCGCCGGTCCGATTCCCGAAGGTGGCAGAAGCTTTCAGGTCTCTGGCCTCGATTGCGCCGAAGAGGTTGCGATCCTGAACCGGGTTATCGGCCCGAAAGTTGGTGGTGAAGAGCATCTCGCTTTTGATGTCATCAACGGTCGAATGACGCTTCTTGAAAGTGCTGCCAAGCTTTCTGACGAAGATGTCATGCTGCTGGTTGCCAGCACCGGTATGACCGCCAATTCTTGGGATGACGGAAATGCCGCGCAGGATCAGGCGGCGCATATTGCACGTCAGCGGCGGTTCACCGCGCTCAGCGGAGGGTTTTGGGCAGCGGGTTTTGGCTGGCACATTTTCGAAACCGGCATGGGCGGTGCGCTTGGGCTGTTCTCGGGACATGGTGAGGTTCCGATGCCATTAGCCGAGGCAGCTTTGTTCGCAGTCGCGATCTTGTTTGGCGTCTGGCTGGTGGCCCCTAAGGCCTGGTATTCGGCGCGTCGACTTTCGCCGGATATGAACCTTCTGATGGTTGTTGCCGTCGCTGGTGCCATCGCTCTGGGCGAGTTTTTTGAAGCGGCAACTGTAGCATTTTTCTTTTCGCTTTCTCTTTATCTGGAAAGCTGGAGTGTCGGACGGGCTCGCAACGCAGTATCCGCGCTGCTTGATCTGGCCCCCCCGACGGTTCGGCTGGTTCGTGCTGACGGTTCCGAGGCAACGGTCCCGGCGGCGGATGTCTTTGTCGGTGACAGCTTCATCGTTCGGGGTGGGGATCGCATTCCACTTGACGGCGAAGTCATCGAAGGGGCCGGTGCCGTTGACCAGGCTCCAATCACAGGTGAAAGCGCGCTGGTTCCCAAAGAGCTGGGTGATGAGGTCTATGCCGGCACAATCAATGGTGAAGGCACCCTCAAAATTCGTGCGACGAAAACAGCGTCCGATACCGTGCTTGCCAAGATCATCCGGATGGTCGGTGATGCTCATGCTCGCCGTGCGCCGGTTGAGCAGTGGGTTACAAAATTTGCGCGGATCTATACGCCCATCGTTATGGTCGTTGCAGTGGCCATCGCCCTGATCCCACCGCTTGCATTTGGCGCATCGTGGGGCTTCTGGTTTTACAATGCACTTGTTCTTCTGGTTATCGCCTGCCCCTGTGCGCTCGTCATTTCCACACCGGTTTCCATCGTTGCGGCTTTGACCGCTTCGGCCCGGGCTGGGGTTCTGATTAAGGGCGGCGCATATATCGAGGCCCCCGGGCGTACCACCGCACTGGCCATGGACAAGACCGGCACGATCACCATGGGAGAGCCTGAAGTTGCCAATGTGTATCCGCTGGGCGACGCATCCGAGCAGGAGCTGTTGGCGAGCGGTGCCAGCCTCGAGGTTCGGTCTTCACACCCGCTGGCCCGCGCCATTTTGACCAAGGCAGAACAGACCGACATTTCGATATCTGCGGCTGAAGACATCCGAACCGTTCCCGGTCGGGGTCTTGAAGGCCGCACCGAGCGCGGAGATATCTGGCTTGGCTCTGACCGCTTCGCTGTAGAGAAAGGCTTTGGCGCGTCCATCCCTGCCGAATTGCGCAACCAAATCGAGAGCGCGGGAAGCACACTTGTGGTTGTCGGGGATGAGAACGGAGTCACCGGTTTGCTTGAGCTGCGGGACCGCATTCGCCCCGAAGCCCGAAGCATCGTTGCCCGGCTTCACGCGCAGGGCGTGAAGTCAATCATCATGCTGACTGGTGACAACGAACAAACCGCGAGAGCGGTAGCAGCCGAAGTCGGTATCGACGAAGTCCGGGCCCAACTTCTGCCGGAGGACAAAGTCGCTGCGATTGAGGAACTGGCAGAACAGCACGAGATGGTTGCGATGATCGGCGATGGCGTCAACGACGCGCCTGCGATGGCTCGGGCACATTATGCAGTTGCGATGGGTGCAGTTGGGTCCGATGCTGCGATTGAGACCGCAGACATTGCTCTGATGACCGACGACATCGGTAAAGTACCCTGGCTGATCGACCATTCACGTCGAACCATGTCGATCATCCGTCAGAACATCGGCTTCTCACTTGCGACCAAAGCATTGTTTGTCACTCTCACGGGTTTTGGTTTGGCATCCATGTGGGGTGCAATCGCTGCTGATGTCGGAGTGTCCTTGCTGGTCGTGGCCAATGCCTTACGGCTTCTGAAAGCTCCGGAAGATCATACCGCCCAGACTAAGGCAAATACCCTTGGCTCGCAGGGAATAGGCGCTGCGACCACATAAGAGCGAAAGCCGGACTCCAGGTGTCCGGCTTTCGCCTTGCTTACTGGCGCGTTACATCAGGCGCACAACTGCGATTGAAAGAAATAACGCCACCAGGCCAAAAGCGATGCCATATCCTGTAGCGTATTGAAGAATATCAAGGCTGTTGCCATTCCGGCGCTTTGCCAGGACCCCACCCCAAACCGCGCCAACCAAGGCCCCCGCGATTGCAATCATCTTACATCCTCTGATTTGGTTCTTCTGCAGTGCAGTCCGCTTCAGGCGCGCATACCCGCAAACTGATAGCCGCGCACTTGAAGCCGTTTAGGAAACTCTCACGAACTAGATTCGCTTTTTTTGGCGACGGGATTGCCCAGCTGTTTCTCAAGCTGTGCTCGAGCATTTCTTAAGCGTTTTCGCGCTGCTTCGCTTTCAACCTCGTTGTTCGCAGCGGCAGCAAGTCGGTTGTCAGAAAGCGGGTCCGTTGGGCGCCCGTCAACCAATACTTCATAATGAAGATTGGGGCCGGTCGCGGTGCCGCTCGACCCGACACGGCCAACCATCTCGCCAGCCTCCACGCGCTGACCTTTGGCCAGACCATCGGCGGTTGCGCTAAGATGCGTATATCGCGTGACCGTGTCCGATCCATGAGCGATTTCCACCACACGCCCATACCCCCCGCGCCAACCTACATAAGACACGCGACCCGGGGCCGTCGCATGTACCGGAGTACCACGTGCGGCAGCAAAATCGACACCGGTGTGCATCCGCACATTGCCGTAGACCGGATGTTTCCGCCGACCAAAGACTGAACTCAGGCGCGCGCCTTCGACGGGTTGGGCAAAGACGCGAAGAAGTTCACCATCAACATAGATCGTGGCGCGACCGTTGTCGTCGTCTGGCCATGCTATTTCGTAAAGCCGATCATCAACTTCCAGCGCCGCAAAAATGAGCTCGGACTGGCCCACCCTCTCGCCATCGATGCTCTTTTCGCGCCAGAGAAGCCGAAGCGTTTCGCCACCGGTCAGATCGCGTCGAAAATCCACTGTGCCGCTCAGCATCTGAGCGAGATCCACCGCAAAACGAACCGGGATCTTTGCGCTGCTCAGAGCATTTGAGATCGAAGTTTCGATCTCTGTTTTGCGGGCCAGAATGACAGTGTCGGGTTCTGGCGAGACCACGCGCGTGGACAATGTCTCGCTAAGTGTCACTTCAATTCTCACGCCATCTTCCACGGCGAGCTCCACACTCCGCAGTTGATCCGCTGCCGTTGCAACGACTGTTATCGAGTGACCCGGCCGCAAGCGCCGCAAGTCGTATTCAGCGCCAAGTGCAAGTGCGATTTCAGCGCGATCGGTTGCGTCAATCCCCGCGTCAGACAGCATACTGTCGAGTGTGTCACCCACCGCAAGCTCGCGCGTCCATGTTCGTGAAGGTGGTTCAACAGGAGGCAAAGGTTCCTCTGCCTGAATGGGTTCCGGCTGAACAGGTCGAAACGAAACGGGGCTTGGAGCGAGTTCTGTTGATGGTACGTTCAGCAACGGAGCCGATGTGATCTGCGGTTCCGCAGGAAGTTTGGGCACCTGAAAGACCGTGGGCGCAGGCACCGTCATTTCAGACCTGTTCGAGGCAATGAACATGATCGCAGCAATCGAGACGCTGCTGATCGCGATCGCCGAGGTTGCTAGAAACCGTGCGCTCATGATGTTGTATCCGCTCCACTTTTCAAAGCGCGGCGGATCTTGGGTACAGCAAACTCTCTCTGCTCATGATAGTCGATGGTGCTGACAAATTCGCCTGTGGGGTTAAACAGAAAAACACTTGCGGTGTGGTTCATTGTGTAGTCGCCATCTTCCATAGGAACTTTTTCATAAGTGGCGCGAAAGTCGTCTGCGGCTTGCGCGATTTGGTCCGAAACGCCGACCCAACCGCGAATAGCTGGATGAAAGTAGCTGACATAATCGGTCATGGCATCGACCGTGTCCCTTTCAGGGTCTACGGTTATGAACACGACGTTCAATTCGTCCGCGTCATTGCCCAGATCATCCAGCCAGAGGGAAATATCCGAAAGAGTCGTCGGGCAAACATCCGGGCAGTAGGTAAAGCCGAAGAACACCATTGTTGCACGTCCGACCAGCGATTGCGGGGTGACGGGGGTCCCTTCGTGATCAACCATGCGAAAGTTCATGCCCGACAACGCAAGGGGACGAAGGCGATCTGATTGAGCCGCTCCCGGCCCATCCACTTGCCACCATCCGACAAAGAGTGTCAGGCCGATTGCGCCAATTCCAGCAGCCCCAAATGTGAGAACACGTCGCCGCTGCATCAGTTCTCTGGGCCTCGTGCAGCAATACCGAATATCGGTATGTTGACGGTCTTTTCTGCTCCATCGGCAAAGATCAGGGTCAGCGCAAAACTCTCGCCTTCAGTCATCGGGCGTTGCAGCCGCATAAGCATTGCATGCAGCCCGCCGGGCTCAAGCGCGACGGAACCACCGGGCGCAATTTCCAGCTCGCCAGCTGGTGCCATGGAACTAACGCCCTCTGCATTGGTCGATGTCTGGTGGATCTCGGGCATCATCGCAAGATCGGTGCGGATAGAGGTCAGTGTGACGACCTCATCACTGGTGTTGCGGATCGTCATGTACGCGGCACCCGGCCGGTTGGTGCCGATAGAGGCCCGCGACCAGGCATCTTCAACGACAACATCGTCGCCCCCTGCCAGTACCGGTGCCGATAGAATGGCAGTGGTGCCGAATGCGGCAAGCACACCTGCCAGAAGTGTATTTTTTGTAGTGAGTCTCATAGTACCTCTCGCTACTGCTCAGCTTTGCAGTGCTGCAACTTCTGCAGCGACCAGACGTCTCAATTCAGCCTCACCAAACGGATCCAGAGATTTGCCATTGACGAAGAATGTCGGAGTTTGCCGTATACCGACTGCTTCGACATCAGCGCGATCCTGATTAAGAACACCGACTGTCTGGGGCGCGAGCATTTGTGCCTGCGCTGCATCGGCATCCAGTCCCGCCGCTGCTGCAATTCGAATAATAAGACCAGGCTCAGGCGCACCATGCGCGGCCCATTTGGGCTGCTCTCGCAGCACGGCTTCCAGGACCGGTTCAAAGACCCCCTGCATGCGTGCCGCTTCAAGCACGCGGATCGCCTCCTCTGAGCCTTCGCCATGGAAAGGGGTGTACCGGATCACAACGCGCACGGCGTCTCCATGCTGTGCCATGATGTCCTTCACGACCGGATGAAAGGCACGGCAGGCTTCACAAGCCGGATCGAAAAATTCGACAATTGTAACCGGTGCGTCTTTAGGGCCGAGAACAGGCGAGTAAGAACGGATAAGTGTTTCAGCGATTTCGGGTGCGACAGGCTCGGTGTTGCCTGAAGCAGCCGGGCGGTTCACGTACCAGGAGGCGGCTCCAAAACCAGCGCCACCAAATGCGAGAACGGACAAAATCAGGCCTCGTCTGTTCATACTTGTTTCTCCTTGAGTGAAAGGGCGCACAGAACGCCGATTAGCGCGAATGAAACGAGCGCCATCAGCGGAATCGGGACGCCCAAAACAGTTTGATTTGCGTCCGTGCAGGACGGACCGCTAGCTGAGCATGGTTGGATTTTTTCGGGGATCAGACCGGCATACAGGCCCATGTGCCACAAGGCGACAGCAGCGCCCCCCAATGCCAGTGCTATCCCGTAACGGCCCACGTTCTGGTCCTGCCACCACAGGCCAAGCCCCAGTACGATCGCCAATGGGAACATGAACGCGCGCTGGAACCAGCACAGCACACAGGGCGTCTGCCCCAGGATCTCTCCAATGAACAGAACAGAAAGAGAAGCAACCAGGGCAATCGCCCAGGCCAGGCCGAGAAGTGTATCTTTGGAAAACCAGGACATGGTGCTCAGAGTCTCTGTTTCAGATCCGCAAGAATTTCTTCGGGAGGCGTGCCATATGACCAGGACTGAACGAATCCAGCGTCCTCATTGAACAGAAACAGATGAGAGGTATGCCCCATCGTGTATCCGTCCGGTGCAGCGGCTTGTTCGATCCGTTCGTAGAATATCGGAAAAGTCTTGGACGTTTGCGCTATCTGTTCTGACGTGCCTGTAAGTCCAATGATCCCCGCATCGAAAAGTGGTACATACTCGGCCAAGACGGCCGGAGTGTCGCGTTCGGGGTCAATTGAAATGAAGATGGGTTGCACTTGGTTTGATTGGGTTCCCAGGCCTTCCTGCACTGCTGCCACCTCGGACAGTGTTGTAGGGCAAACGTCCGGGCAGTTGGTGAACCCAAAAAACACCAACATCCACTTGCCCGCAAAGTCGTTCTGAGTACGGACAACACCAGAGTGATCTGTCAGTTCGAACCTGGCCTCGAACGGGACAGAACCTTCTTCGGTCCGCACGGATCTGTTATCTGACCACAACATCAGATAGGCAAATGCCGCCGTTGCGACACCAGCCAGCACCCATAAGATTTTCTGAAATACAGTCAGTTTCAAAGTTAGCCGTCCGCCTGCGATTCTTGGTTCAGAACGGCGTGTACACCCTCTACCTGCTAGAGGTTCAAAGGTGATTTCGAGCCTGCGGCTGGGTGTCACAGGTCCACCGGCTGGAAGGTGCTATTGTGCGGTGCTGACCTGAACCTACATAAGCTGTAACTTTGCAAGGAGACCCAGATGCTGACGATCGGAACGCTTGGAAAAAAGACCGGAACCAAGGTTCAGACGATCCGCTACTACGAGCAGATCGGACTTATGCCGGAACCGGGGCGCACCGAAGGTGGCCAGCGGCGTTATGGCCATACCGAATTGGATCGCCTGGCTTTTATCCGTCACGCCCGCCAACTGGGGTTTTCGCTTGAGGCGATACGCGAACTGCTTGATTTGTCCGACGATCCGGATCGCCCCTGTCATGAAGCCGACAGTATCGCGCGCCGGCAACTCAAACAGATTGAGCAAAGAATGGCGCGGCTGGAAGCGTTGCGGACCGAGCTGGAGCGCATGGTGCATGAATGCAGTGGCGGCAACACCTCGGATTGTCGTGTACTCGAAGTTCTGCGCGATCATTCCGAATGTCTTACTGATCACGAAGAAATCGGCGCGTAACCCTGGGCAGCGTCGTTGCGAACTGGAATTAGCCCCTTGAAGCTATAGTCACTGTAGCAATTACAAGTCTTTCTGAGTTGATTCGACGAGAGACCAAATGCTGAACCGAGACCCGTTGCTAACCGCCACACCTCTGCTTGATTTTGAAACACCCGCAATTTTGGGACTCATAACGGAACGGCGCTGGCCCGATCTGCCTGTCTTGGATCGAATTGGCGCTATTTATGATTTCGTGCGTAACGAGATTGCCTTTGGTTACAACCGTGCAGACGATATCCCGGCATCAGAGGTACTCGCCAATGGCTATGGGCAATGCAATACCAAGGGCACTCTTCTGATGGCACTGTTTCGCGGCAGCGGTATCCGATGCCGTTTGCATGGCTTTACGATCCACAAAGAGTTGCAGAGGGGTGTGGTTCCCGAGCTTTTCTATCCGATGGCGCCGACGGAGATTGTGCATTCATGGGTTGAAGTCGAAGCAGAGGGTACGTGGCTAAAGCTGGAAGGCTTTATTCTGGATGAGCTTTTCTTACGCGTGTTGCAGCAGACATTTCCCAAAACAGAAAGCCTGTGTGGGTATGGTGTGGGGACGGATTGCCTGAGCGATCCCCAGGTCGAATGGGAAGGCCGTGACACATACATTCAAAGAAACGGCATCGTGCAGGATTTTGGGGACTTTGACTCACCTGACTCCTTTTATGTCCGTCACAGGCAGAACTTTGGCTTTTTTCGTGAACTGATGTACCGAGTCGTCGTGAGGCATTGGATGAACGCACGTGTAAGAGCACTACGCACTGGCAGGCTGGTGGCAAATGTTTCGGCAACACATTCCCATGGCAACTCCGGTGAATCCGTTTGAACGCTAGATTGGCACCAAGAATTTTCCTCAACGCAGGCGATTTTCAATCTAGCAAGCTTGAGGCCTTAACAAACCAGCGCGAGGGCGTGTGTAGCAGGCTACACCGGCCCGGTTTCAAGCGAAGCATCCAACCTTCAACCGCGATGGAAGAAAAGGAAAGACACGAGCCTTTTCTTTAGAGAATTGGGAAATTCCGGCTTAGTTGAACCGTTTTTGCAAGGCCATATTCAGCGCCTCTGACAATAAAACCAGAACAATGATTGCCAACGTCACGGTCGCAGCCTTTTCATACTGAAACGACCGTACATAGGTTTGCACATACAACCCAATGCCACCTGCACCGACAATGCCCAGTATCAGGCTTTCGCGCAGATTTAGCTCAAACCGAAATACGGTATCGCGCATGATCACAGGCGCCATCTGCGGCCAGATTGCCCAACGCAACTGTTGAATTCTGTTGGCCCCTGCGCTTTCAAGCGCCGCCACAGGAGCGGTGGCAACATTGTCGATGGCTTCTGCATAGAACTTTGCCAACATGCCGGTCGCGTGAAATGTGATTGCCAGTATACCGGGAAGCGGACCCAACCCAACAGCGCCCACCATTAGCATAGCGACCAGGATCAGCGGGATCGACCGGATAACCGCAAGCAAGGCACGGACGGGACGCCAGATCGCTGGTGGTACCATAGTTTCAGAGGCCAAAACGGCCAGTCCCACCGACAGGATCACGGCGAACAATGTTCCCAGAATGGCGATCCTCAGAGTCTCCGCCAGCCCGGTCAGAACCTCGCGCCAAACGGACAGGTCAGGTGGGATCATACGCCCCAAAAACTCTGCCAGACGGGGTCCCGCGCCTGGCAGCTTGCCCAATCCCATATCTCCGCTGGTCAGCGACCACAGGATCGCCAGCACCAGCATGACCCAAATGACGGATCGACCCATCAACTGACTACACGCAGCCCCGATGTGACACCGGCACCGTGATACAGTTCATCGATGTCCCCGCTGGTCAACTGAGCCGACGGTTTGTCGAACAATACCACGCCATCTCGCAGGCCTATGATGCGCTCAGCAAAGCGGCGTGACAGGTCGGGCTGATGCGAGCTGAAAATGACGCCGATTTCGCGGCTACGTGCAGAGCTGGTGATCAGGCTCAGAATGCGTTCTGCGTGAGCAGGGTCCAAATTGCTGACGGGCTCATCCGCAAGGATCAACTCGGGTTCTTGTGCCAGACATCTGGCAATCGCAACGCGCTGCCGTTGTCCACCCGACAACTGATCGGCACGGCGGCTTGCCAGATCGGACAGCCCCGTATCCTGAAGCGCCCGTGTCACGCACATATGGTCCTCTTCCCGGAACCGCCCCCAGAGTGAGGACCAGATATTCATCCGGCCCATCCGACCGTTCATCACATTCTGATAGACACTCTGCCGATCAACCAATGCGAATTCCTGGAAGACAAAGCCGATATTGGCACGGTCCTCGCGGGATGGAATTCCTGTTGCCAAAAGTGACTTGCCCAGCACCTGGGCCTCGCCCTGCCAACCGCTCGAACGACCATCCAACAACGCCAGCAACGTTGATTTGCCCGCACCCGAAGGACCGAGTAGCGCGACACTTTCACCCGGCTGCACCGACAGTGAAACATCTGCAAGAGCTGCCGCACTGGCAAAGTGCTGCGATACCGCGTTGAGTGAAATCACAGGGTTCATTTCAGAAACCCATACCGCCGCGCAGTCTCGCGTACGCCTTCGTAAACCGATGGATCAGCAGGGAGATAGCCGTCCGGGCCATAGAGGTAGGTGAGCAGGTGACGGTTCTCACTCTCGTTGAGGCGCAGCATGGTTTCAATGAACTTCGCCTGCAGCCCAGCGTCCAGGTCAGGGCGGGCGATGATTGCGTGGCTGGGAATTTGTTCTGATTCCGCCAGCACCTTGACCTCGGCCTGCTGATCCGGTGTCAGATAGAGATCGGCATACTGGCTTGCGCCTGCCGCATCGACCAGTCCGTTGGCCATGGCCTGCATCGCTTGCTGATAACCACCGGCAAAGAACTTCTGCCCGAAAAAACTGTCAGCATCGCCTGTGCCCGAGAACAGCCCGGCGCGCACAAACAGATCAAGCGGATAGATGTAACCGGATTCCGAGACCGGATCGGAAAAGGCAATGTCACGTCCCCGGAGATCGGCCAGCGTTTCGATACCGCTGTCACGTCGCACGAAGACGCGGCCCGAATAGCTGGGTTGCCCGCGATAAACCTCGGACAAGAGCGGTACGGCACCGATCTGGTCCTCGGCCAACACAAAGGGCAACGCTCCCATGAACGAGATATCGGCATCACCGTTGCGCAGCGCCTCGACGGCGGCTGCGTGGTCAAACGTCACAAACCCCGTGACCGGAACACCCATCTGCTCGGAAAGCCAGCCTGTGATGATGTTGATATCACCCAACAGCTTTTCGGGGTTCTCCTGCGGGATGAAGGCCAGCTTCAGCCCCTGATCAGTTGCGGCCATTACGGGCAGGGCTACAGATGCGGCTGCAGCGACCAGAAAATTGCGGCGCGACAGCATCAGAACATCCTCTCGTCAATTTCGGCCTGCATGGCCTTGAACAGCTCCCATTGGCGGGTGGCTTCGGTCCAGTTTCCTTCGGCGCTGGCATCGCCAACCGCTCGCAGGATGGCAGCGAATTCGTAGATTTCGGGCTTGGCGTTCTGATTGACCATGACACTGGCATCCGTCGCCAGATCAGGAGCTACCGTGTCGATCAGAACCGCTATGTTTTCAGCATCCTGCATAGGCAGCAGGGTATCGAGCGTGCTGGCGAATGTTGTCAGTTCTTCCCAGGACAAGCGGAATACGCTGTCACGGCCTTCGAATACTTGATAGGGGTCTTCACCGTCGCCAACGGCTTCGACATAGGCAGTCAGGTCTGCGCGCTGTGCTTCGTCCAACCCCAAATTCTTGGTGTCATTGAACCAGTCAACAACGCTGGCCAGCGTCGGCAGCGATCCGTCATGCATGTAAGGTGCAGTGAAATTGACGTTGAGCAGTGTCGGGGTTTCGAACGCCGTAGCCGTGCCCCCGGGGAATGGTGGTTCAGCGCTGCCCATGTCGTAGGTCAGACCATCGCGGAACTGACGGTCAGGCGTGTGACACGAAGCGCAGGATTTGTCACCAAGTCCGGCAAATTTGGTGTTGAACAGCACCTCTCCGCGCTTGGCGTCGTCCGAAGCCAGATCGGTCAGCTTGCCGTACCGGTCGATCTTTGGGTTGGGAAGGAAGTCGAACTGTTTGACATAGGCTTCCAGCGCATCCAGCTGGAACGGCGTTGGTTCCTTTCCCGCGAACTCGGTCACAATCACATTTCGGATGAACCGGCGCAGGCTTGGTTCGCGCCCGTCGCGGCCATAAGGTGCGGTAAAGCGGATGCCACGCATGGAAGGCGTGTCCAAGTGATCATCGGTCCGGTCATTGAACATTGGATTGAAGAACGAACCGTCCACATCCATCCCACCTGGATGGGATGAAAGGCCCGGAATGAAGAAATCCCGGTTCACGTCGGAGCGGTTGTGGCAGGTCGAGCAGGCGATGCCCAACTCGCGCGCCGGGCCGCCGAAGATTTCAGGGCTGTCGAACAGCATATCTCCATAGGCCACCAGCGGTAGATTGGCCTCATCCTCACCCGCCTCTTCAAACTGAAGAACCAGCCGCGGCAGCTGCGCCTGATCTCCGATGTTCGACCCTGGCGGCAGCGTGGCGGGCATTGTGATTTGTTCGCCTGAAAGAACTACTGTTTCAGGCAGCGGTGTTAACTTGTCGCGTTGGGCATACTCGGATGGCAGATAGTTGGCACGAATATAGGCAACAATAGTGGCCTGAGCTTCTGCAAATTGGTCGACATCCACTGTTTGTGCGCCATTGCCCAGTACTCCTGCGCTGCCAAGGGTGGAGTTCAGAACCAACCATGCCCGGCCCAGATCGCGAGACGCCGACGTGTCTGCAGCCTTGATACCATCCTCGAATGCGCGGAACAGAGCAGCCGCTTGCGCGACCTCGCGTGCCGCTTCAGGCTGACCCAGCGCGGTCTTTGCGACATCCAAATGGCGCAGAATTCCCTCAGCAATGGCAGTTGTGCTTGCTTCAAACAGCGCCTGCCGATCTTCGGCTTTCATAGCTTGGTTGATCGCAATCGCTTCGTTGCCGGAGACGCGTGACAAGGGAGCGACCTGAATGTCACTGCCAGGTGCGGGCGAAGTCCAACTCCTCTCAATTTCATCCCAGGGAACCGGGGTTAGATTTCCCATGAACAAGGTCAGTCGATACGCGGCAGCGCGCGGAGCCCAAGGAGATTCTTCAATCGCCGTGGCATCCGCGATCACGGGCAATGCGCAAAGTAGTGTGGACGCTATCAGGTGTTTCATAGCACTGTCTATCAAAGTTAGCCTTGTCTAATTTAATGATGAAGGCATGCTCATTGTCAAGCTCGGCTTTCAGGTGCATACACTGGAGACTAGACCAGCGACGTAATCGTGAGCCGATGACCGAAACAAAACCGGTAAATTCAGATCGTAGCATTGATACCCAGGCGAGTGGGTTTGAGGCTGTGCGACAGGCCCACCAAAGCGAAATGGTTGAAGACTACGTTGAACTTATCGCGGAGCTGATCCATCAGAATGGCACGGCGCGCCCGGTCGAAATAGCCGAGCGATTGGGCGTGACCCAACCTACGGTTTCCAAGAATTTGGCTCGTTTGAAACGAGAGGGTTTCATTGAGCAAATACCCTACCGCTCACTTCAGCTGACCGATGCCGGGCGTCAATTGGCGGAAGCTTGTAGAAGGCGTCACCGGATTGTCGTGGAGTTCCTGATCGCCTTGGGCGTTTCACCAGAAGTGGCAGAGCATGACGCTGAAGGTATTGAGCATCATGTAAGCGAAGAAACTCTTGCAGTGTTTGAACGGTTCGTTGGGCGGGCCGATGAAGCAAAGTAGAAACAAAAAGAGCCTCAAATATGGTTGCGAAATTTGGTAGATCTAATTTCACATAGACAGAGATTGTCCTAAGTTGCAGCTAGACAGTGACGCTATCTGAGGGTGGGTGGCCCGGCGCGAAACTACGTGGGTACCTGAAAATCGATACAGGTGCAGACGTAGTGAACGAGTCCTTAGAACAAGAATCCAATTCGGTAGATGATCTGGCTCACTTAGTAATCGGCGTCAAGATTTCCAGCGGCAAAAAACCTGACTACAGCAGCGATCTCCGTACTGAATAGGCGAAAACTGAAAGATTGCTTAAGAATAACATATGTCGAAATCATAGAGTTACTCATTGCACTTCTGACGAGGTGGCCACAACTGATCACTTTGTTTTCGGTTCCTGTCCTAGCGAGATCCAATATACCTTTGTTCAACTGGCCTTTAGTGATATTTTTTTGAAAAAATCAAAATGAGCCGAGCAGTTCCAATGAAAAGACGTCTGTTTCTCTCTGGCTTCATAGCCGCCTTTTTGTCCGGCTGTGCAAGCAAGTTCCGTACTTACAATGGGCCGGTTGTGACTCGGCTTCGGCTATACAAAGCGCAGCGCCTACTTATCCTCGATGGTAGTGAGCGTGTCTTGCGGGCTTTTCCAATTGGACTCGGATTTGCCCCCGAAGGTCACAAGCAATTCGAAGGAGACGGGCGAACACCTGAAGGCTCCTATGTAATTGACCGTCGCAATCCCGAGAGCCTTTTCCATCTTTCAATCGGAATCTCTTATCCGAACGAGGCGGATTCTGCGTTTGCCCGAGCTCGGGGTCGTTCTCCGGGCGGTGATATTTTTATCCATGGCGGCCCTCGCCCTGGAATTGATCCCACGAACAAGCGTGACTGGACTGCAGGGTGCGTCGCTGTCACAGATCAGGAGATTGAAGAGATCTACGCTATGGTCAAAGACGGGACGCCAATCGAAATCTACTCATAGAGGGACAGGTTCCGAATAGACAACGATTGCGGATTTGCCTTAGCGCTACGTTGATGGGGGCAGAAGCTATTACTAGAGCTTTCACGGCCAACGCCACACTCGCTGTTTCGACGAACGGATAAACGGATATAGGTCTGGATTGAGAACCCAATCCCACCAGCGCCGAGCATCGGTGGGATGACATGCTTATGGGCAAGCAAATTGATGACAGGACGAATGAACACCGCCGACGAGTCCAATAAAGGACGTTATTTGTATCCTTTTCCGACATCAACTCGCGTAATTCTGCCGTCGCCAGACCGCAAGTCTCATGCTCCAACAGGTGAGAAGTAGGACATGAGGTGTCCCATCACCGATCTGCAGCTTTCCGGTGCGCAGACGCGCCGTAGTAACCATCGCGTTCAGATGACAGGGTTCTGAGAAGACGTTTATTTGATCTCGCGATGGATAGTTGCCTTCGAGCGTTTCAACACATGTGCCATCTCTCGAACAGGGACCTTCGCATGCCTCCAGCGCTCAATCCTACGCCGTTTCTAAATGCCGAGTTGCGAATACACTGCGCCTGTGCCATTTTCTCCTCATTAGATAACCCATTGGTTTCTAACAGAAGTCGCACTTGGAAATAGCACACACCCCCTGCTTCAAACCAAAAACGCAGAAGCGAAATTATGTGAAACTTGCCCCTGCTCACAATTTTGCAAATCAAGCGGTGCACGTGGGCCGAACTCAGAGATGCCTGATCCACACGCATTGATCCCGGTTGGGCCCAAGTTCTTCGAGGATCCTTTCAGCATCCAGATTGAAGTCTTTGGCAATTTCCTGGACCTGAACCGCCTGAAAGCTATCCAAGTTCCGCACCGTTCGACCATCTTCAAAGGTGATCAACTCGTGTGATCTTCCAGACCAACGCACGATCCCGCCGCAAAGGGTCTGTCCTTCAACATCCGCAAGTTCGGCGACCGGGTCGGCAAAGAAATCGGTCCATTTAAGAATACCTGTGCTGACAGCTCTCGCCACTGCTTGTTCCGTTGTCCGGCACTTGAGTTTTGTGACGATCGAAGACGTCAAAGCATGCACCATTCTGGAGGAGAGCCCCGTCTGGCCAGCAACTACGGATGGGATCAATCCTGATGCGAGCATCTTCAGAACATCCATCTCCTGATCGGACAACGCATCCGTAGGAAAGTTGAAAACCGTATCAATCACATCGAGCGCGAGTAGATGCAGGACCTGCGCTTCGTGGCGAAGGGCAGGGAGCATACTCCCGACCAAGGCGTCCCAGTCGGAACGGCGCAGGTTGGAGGTAACCGTAAAGACGCCACGCTCCCCAAACGGATTGATAACCGGAATGGATAGTCCGTGCTGACCCACACCAAATTTTCTCGCTGCATCGAATAGCGGTGCGTGTTCACGCTGATCATCAAACACAGCCCAATCAATCGGGGCAATCATTGCGGCGCCAAATCGAATAAGGGGATCAATCAGAACCAGGTCGTTGTCGACGTAATGCCTGACCCATTCGGCCGGGAACGTGGTGCAACCGTGGACAACGTTGTGATGCTTGTCGATATGGGCGTAGGACGCATTCTCCAGCTCAAACCTGGAACAAATTTCCTGAAGGCGCGCCTCCCCGGTCTGTCTGAAATCCAGTTCAGAATTGCCAATGTCCGCGATTTTCATAGACCGTCTTCCTGTTCCGCGTTGCCGTCGAGGCCGATTAGCAACCTAAAGCTGAACAAACCACTCGGGATTTCCCGTAGCCAATCACAGATTTGAATACGCTTCTGTTCTGGAGGCGGAAACAGAGCAAAAACCTGCCGATGAGACACATGAATTGGAGAAGCTGGCAGCGCGCAACCCGACACGGTTAAATCCGCTTCTTGGGGTCTTGCGGAAACCCGTCTTCCTCCTCCCGGGCTCTTCGTGCCAACAAACCCATGAAACTGGAAATCAGGTTCAACTCCCCGCGCTCATCTGCGCGCACCATACCGCGAAGGTATCCGCCCGGATTAACCACGGGCGGCAGGCGCGGATCACTCAGCCTCGCGTCTATGATCAACCCGGCCAGGATTGCACCCATCACGGTCAAACGGTCAATCGCCGTATGCCATGCGGAGGCATTGGCGCCGATCTCCGACAATCGCGCCGAAACGCCGGTCTCAATCGCGTAGAGCGACGGGCTGGAATTCTGATCTCCGCCACCGGCGATATCGATATGCATACGCAGCTCGGGTGAGGCCAGTTCATATAGGATGCGGTTATTCACCTGCGGTAGTTTTTGGGCCTTGCTTGATGCCGTATCTGTCGGATGATTGCTTTCTAAGCAATGCGGAGGGCCGTAAGGCCCGGAGCCAGAACAATCTGGTTCCGAGGCTTCAGCCGAGGGCATTGTAACTTCGCCATCGGCGTTACAAGACAGAATTTCTTCTTCAATTTGGTCTTGTATATGGCACCCGAAACAGGCTTCGGGTTCACCCGAAAATTCACCGGGTTTTTTAACATATATTTCGATCCGCTTCCAAAGATCGTGAGCTGCCTGAACATGTGATCTGAGCCCATCCAGCGACATGTATTTCAGCTTGTCGGCACGCGGCCAGGATCGAAGTTCCCCCATCATGTCTTCCAGGCCTTCAGGACTGCAGGGGAGCGAGGCAAACACTGCCAAGCTGTGTTTCACATGTCGGTAAAGCCGTGATCGATCCCCGCGCAGCTCGTCATGTTCTTTCTTCTCGGCTTTGCTTTGCTCGTCTGCGTCGCGCATCTCTGAAATGAGGTTTAGGGCAGGGGTCAGAAAGAGGCCGAGCCCCTTGCGCTTACAACGCGCCCCATTTGCACCAAGCCTGCGTTCGAGCAGGCCAATCATTTCCAGTTCTCGTTCGTGATTGTGGATTGTCCGATCTGTCACGCCTCGACCGGCAATGAGGGTTTCCTGGCGCGCGTAGCAAAAGGGTTCCTGAGACGGGTCTCGAAAAGCACATGGCGTAATCATATCGATGATGATCTCTAAGGTGCGAATACAATGGGCTGATGCGCCTCTGATCTGCGCATATCCCACGCAGAGCTGCCGAAACCTGTCTCGATTCCAACCCTCGGGAAGGCCGTTGTGGAAGCGTATATTTTCGTGGTGATGGACGGATGCGATCTGCCGAAAGCTCATCGTATTGGCTTCCCTTGGCAAAGGTCAGTATTGGCATCGCAGCTTAGCGGGGCAGGGTGTTCGGTATGGTTAAGGGGTCTCATAGTCTGCTTCTCTTTGGGGAAGCAAGGCAGGTTGAACCTCAGCAAATAAACACAGAAAAACCGTTCGCACAGATGCGTTTGTCCTTGTCAGTAATTTTGGAGTTTCCTATAAATCAGGTGATCAAACGTGACTTAAGAAGATCCCCGCTGAGGCCCCGCCTTGCGGGGGTTTTTGTTTCTGGGATTAAGTTTTTCCTCCGGGCCAATCGGCCTGGTTTAAAAATGCAGCTGGCGATTTTTGGTGGCATAGCCAGGAGCAACGCGTTGTACCGCAGGTCAGCACCTCAATATCGGATGAGTTCGTAGTCGCTGAACCCGAATGTGTCGGTCCACTCGACGCCAACGCCGCGGAAGTAGCTGGGAGGTTCACAGCGATTGCCCAGTGGCAGCCAGTAAGGGATTGGGGCAGGAGCGCGCTCGGACCAGCGAAAATTCGTATTATCGTCGTAGGTGCCAACCACAAGATCAAGCGAACGCTCGCAATCTCCCTCCCTTGAACGACGGCGATAGCTGTAGTGGCGCACATCCCAAACCCTGATGGATCTCACAACGTCGAAATCGGAAGAAGAAAGATCGACGCTGATCGGGGTGGCTTGGAAACCGTCACCGTATTGGCCGTGATGTGCATCGATCCTTCCTATCGAGATCGCTGCGTCTACCAGTATTGGCTTAGCGGTGTCATCCGATGGAAGCTCTGGAACTGGGCTAGCACTGGTGCGCTTGATGGCTTCCAACCGTTCCATAGGACCCAAGTCCGAGGGGCTGTGTGACGTATTCATCGGACAGCGCCAGAGTTGAAGCGGCGGTTCGACCGGGTAGGGTGTGATGCGCCGAATGAACTCCGCCTTGGCTGCGACGCAATCAGCCGAACTTGGCCAACCCCCGGCGAGGCAAAGGAATATGGCACAGTCAATTGGATAGGCACGAGCCTGCGTGGCTGGCAGTGCAGCGAGTGCAACTGCAAGGGCCTTCGCGCGAGTTCGATTTCCGGATTTTGAGTGTTTCAAGATGGTCTCTCCTGCTTGCGAATCGCCTAAGCAATATCCGGCCAATATATTTCTGACAATCCAATATCGTATATTGGCGGGTTTTCTTATATTGACGTAGATTGTGTTTTAGTCCACAACTTTTGGATGTAGAAGACGGCCCATAGGGGGTCGTCATGGCGGACAACAAGAGACAATACACTGTGGTAACCATCGAGATGGTCCGGGGCCTGAAAGAGGATCAGGTTCCCTTTACATGCCGCTACGAATTTATCGGACTCGCTTCCCTTGGACGACCTAAGTACCACTGCATTTACAGCTCGCCGAACTATGTCGGGGCCTTGTGCAAGTCGAAGATCTCTCGAGCGGGCGCTGAGCCCAGAGAGTTCGATCTTTGGCCGGGCCTCTTCAAGCATCATCAGGAATTTGGTGATGGGCGCATTCTCTGCGTCAAATCAGACTATACGATCGAGTCGATTACCCCAGAGGGTCTCGAAGCAGCTCAGGCCCTGGACGCGAAATCCAAAACCTGATCGGTCACGTTCGAGAACCCGGCTCATCAAAATGCTGGGGCAGGGCGCATGAAACGGCTCTTGTTTCTCAGCGCTACACTCGCGTCTTTGTTTTTTGTTGCGGTCTGGATTGAACCATCAAAACAAACAATAACCCTGAGCGCATCCGAGGTGATTGCCGTTGATGGTGACACCATCGACCACGGTGATGACCGCTACCGCCTCATCGGTTTCGACACTCCTGAGACCTTCCGCGCACAATGTGAGGCCGAGAGAGCTTTGGGTCTGAAAGCCAAAGACCGCCTGACGGAGATCATTCAGACCAGTGGGCAGATAGAATTGGTTATCCAACCAGACCTGGACGTGCATGACCGTTTCCTCGCGGTCGGACGTTCAGGTGGTCAGGAGATAGGGAAAACTCTGATATCCGAAGGTCTCGCGCGACCCTATTCGGGCGGCAAACGCGGGTCCTGGTGCGGCTAGACGAAAGGACTGAGCGACGACTTGCAGAAAATGGAACAAAACCACCGAGCAGTGAGCGGTCCTGTCGATTGCGCCAACAACCGACAGGACAAGAAACGCCCCAAATCCATCCGGGCATTCCTCAAACATCAAGAGAGAACTGTACTATGGTAAAAACAGTAACCCTAGATGCCGATCTTAGATCGGACAGCACCGCGCCAGAGTCAATGGGTGCGACCCTGGACAACGTGCCTGCACCTCCGACCGCTTAGCGCTGTCTGACGATTTGGGCGAGCGGGACATCCGAACGTTTCAGCTAGGCCATCCGACTAAGAGATCCGAACCAGACATTGGTTTTTTGCGGCGCCTCTGAAGGTTCCGTGTTGTGTCCCGGCACCCTTTTCCCACGGCCCAGATGACCTGATGTCGAACCCCATAATAGTAATTATGTAAAAACTACTGACCTAATTTGGAGGACAAATTAGTGACCAGCTCCATCAAAAGCTTCACCGAAAACAGATGTCGGATCAACGCCGTTTGGCCGTTGTTGGCATTCTTGACGGCGACTTTGGGAACGGATGCCAGTGCACAGGTCATCGAATACGAACCGGACGGCAGCGTGTATCTGAACGGTGCGCGGGCAGAAATCGTTAATGGCATCGTCTGTCCAATCCGGATGCGCGAGTACACTCTCGATGAAAAACCGGAAGCTCCGAAGGCCAAGCCACAGAAAAAGATCGAGATTGCGGGCAAGGCACCGCGGCCTCGCAGATCCTCGGGCGGCTGGTCGCAGGAGCGGATCGTTAAAGAAATCCACGCAGCGGCGGAACGCCATGACATTCCGGCAGAGTTGTTCATGGCGCTGGTCTGGCAGGAAAGCCGGTATCAGGCTGATGCTCTGTCGCCCAAGGGTGCCTATGGCTTCGCACAGCTCATGCCCGGAACGGCGAAAGACCTGGGCGTGAACCCAAAGAACCCTGCAGAAAACCTCGACGGTGGTGCCCGCTATTTGGCGGCGCAGTACCGCGAGTTCGGAACCTGGAAGCTGGCGCTTGCCGCCTACAACGCCGGGCCTCACCGCGTCGTCGAATACGGCGGCGTCCCCCCCTTCACCGAAACCCGCAACTACGTGCGGATCATCCTAAGCAAAGTGAGCACTTCCTCATGAAAAGAACCCACTTCATCCAACAGACCGCGTTCTTCGCGCTGGCAATGATTATCGTCAGTGCAGCTCCCGCCTCCGCTGGCTGGCTGCAAGATGCCATTGGCGATTTTATCAACGAAACGCTGGCCGACTCCAAGGTTGTTGGCGTCAGCCTTGCCGCTGTCGGCTTCATCTGGGGCTGTCTTGCCTATGTGTTCGGTTGGGGCTCGCTGAAGGGTCCAGTGGTCGCGATTGTTGTGGGTGCCGTCATTGGCCTTGCCGATACATTCATCGGAGCCTGATCGATGCCGCGCCGAAATACCGTCTTTCGCGGCCTAAGCCGTCCCGCAGAATGGGGCGGCCTACCCGTGATCTATCTGCTGGTGATCCTCGGGATGACCATGCTTTCGTTCTTCATGTTCGGAATAGCGCCAGCAATCATTGCGGGTTTTGCTTTCTACACCGTGCTTCGCCTCTTTTACGAATGGGAACCGGCTTTCTTCCGCGTCCTGTCTGTAACCCTTTCCAAAACTCCGCGCACCAAAAACCGCCAGCATCATGGGGGAGATTACTATAGTGCCTAAGCCTGCTGCCCGAGGCATGTGGACCCTTGCCCGCTCGTTGATCGAGCCGAGCTGGCGCAAGGATGAAATGAGCCTCTTTCAGATGTTGCCGTATGGCTATGTCGTGGATGATGAGGTCATTTCCACACGCAACGGTGGTCTTATCGCCGCTGCGGAAATCACCGGTGTCAACGCAAACACGCTGGACGAAAACGAGTTCGAGTTCCTGGCCGAACGGTTTGAGCGTGTGTTGCGCACAACACCTAATGAGGTGGCTTTTTATATCCATCGACTGACCGTCCCGGCTGAGACTGGTCATGTCATCACAGATCCAACCGGTTTTGCCGGTGCAGTGGCGCAGGCCATGCGCTCAGCGTCCGTCGATGCAGAGCTGAAAGAACGCAAGATCATCATCAGCGCCATTCTCCAAAAGCGGCAGGATGAGCGGGCAAAACAGATGTTCGGCATGTCGTCTGGAACGATAGACGAGGAACGCCGAGAAATGATGGAACAGCTCGACGGTGTGTTCACAACACTGGCGGGCACGCTGGGCGAGGCCCGTGTGCGCCGGCTGAAGCTCAGCGAGGGGCATTGGCTCGGTTATTATGGAATGCTGTTGAACGGTCGGTATCAGCCGATCATTCACACAAACATTGCAGAACCCATCGCCTTCAACATGCCGCAAGAGGATGTGCTGTTTCAGGGCAAGACCGGCAAACTGGTCACAGGCGACGATCAGGAACGCTCCATCCGTGTGTATTCCCTGAAGAATTACCCGATGGTTTCGTTCCCCGGCATTTTCGACGGGCTGGACCTGCCGGTTGATGTCGTGATTTCGCAATCCTTCCTGCCGATCAGCCGCGCCCAAGCGCAGGAAATGGAACGCCGCAAGTCGGGACAAATGCGCTCGGCGGGCGACAAAGCGAAGTCGCTTGAAGAGGACTTGTCCATTCTGGCGGACGGCATTGCCTCCGGCACCATGTCACTCGGCAAGCACCACCTGTCGATCTGCGTGTTTGGGAACGAGGAAGATCTGAAAACCGCCGAAAAACACATCATCGGTGAAATCCAGATTTCGGGCGGCACGGTCAAACGCGAAGCGATGTCGGCGCGGTCGGTGTACTTCGCGCAGCACCCCGGCAATTTCGCGTTCCGCGCCCGTGAAGAACTGATCACGGACCAGAACTTTGCGGATATGGTTGCGTTCCACATGCGCCCCAAAGGGTTGGATGCGGAAAAGCTACCCTGGCCGGGGCCATTGGCGACGTTCCCGACAACGCACGGGGACAGCTACGATGTTTCGCTGCACCTTCCCAAGACCAGTAACGACCCTGAAAACCTGCCCTCCGGGCATACGATCGTTCTTGGACCGAACGGCTCGGGTAAAACTGTGATCGCGATGCTGCTGGCAACAATGGCGGTTGCACAGGGCGCGCGGATCATCGCTTTTGACAAAGACCGGGCAATGGAGGCTCCAATGCGGGCGCTCGGTGCGCAGTACACCCGCGTCCGGGTGGGCGAACCCACTGGCATGAACCCGTTTCAAACGGAAACGGATGAGGCTGGGCAAAGCTGGCTCGCCAATTGGGTCATTGCCCTATTGAGCTATGACGAACCACTGACCACCGATCAGAAGGATGAAATCACAAGGGCTTGCCAAGCCAATGCCACTTTGCCGCCTGCGCTTCAGAACTTCGATTCACTGGTGGAACGGTTCAGAGCCTTTGACGATGACAAGAACCTGTACAAGCGTGCAAGTGAATGGGCGGGCGAAGGCCGCTTGTCCTGGATGTTTGGCGAGGGTGGCTCAGATCCGTTTGCTGCTGGCGACCGTCATCTTGTGTTCGATATTTCTGAGGTTCTGGATGACGAATTGGTGCGGCTGGCATGGATCAGCTACGTCATGCGCCAGATTGAACGCCGCTGCGCCACCAAGATACCCACTGTCTTTGTGATTGATGAAGCATGGGTAATTGCTGGCAACCCTTATGGCGCTGGCATCCTCATAAATGCCTACACCACGTATCGGAAGCTGAACGTCATGATGATGATGATGACGCAGATCCCCGATCACCTCCTGTCGTCGGCAGCAAGTAAGTCGATCCTGGAAAACACCAGCACGCAGCTCTTGTTCCCCTCTCGATCCGGCAATGAAGCGGATTACAGGGCAATCGGCTTGAACGATTCAGAGCTGGGCGCGCTGAGGGCGCATTTTGGCGACCGCGTAATGCTCATGAAGAAAGGTGATGAGAGTGTTTGGCTCGATGTCGATGTCGGCGCTCTCGGCCCGCTTCTCCGTGTTCTGAGCGGATCAGACGGAAAATCGTTCCCTGATCCTGACTGGCGAAAAAACCCCATCTTCTGGAAGGAAATCACATGAAAACTCGCCTTGTAATCGCCCTTGTAGTTCTGGCCGCCGTCTCGGCCTGCACCAGCACCTATTCGGGCTATCGCAGCAAATGCGCCTGCGACTTTGAGCGCATGACCCCCCCTGAAAACTTGGAGCTTGTCTAATGAGTATTGCAAAGAAATTGCGGACAACCATTGCTGTTTCGGTTCTGGCCGCCCTGCCCGTCGTTACAGCAGCCCAAGGTGTTCCGACCGTCGACGCCACAGCCATTGCACAGGACGCCGCCAATTCGGCCCGCGAAGTCGCAGAAATGGTCCGCCAATACGAACAGCTGATACAACAATATGAGAAGCTCGAGCAGCAGCGCGCGATGCTGGAGAACTCCTTCAAGGCCATTTCTGGTCTAACAGATTTGGACGAGTTCAACAGCCGCAGCTTTTTGAAGCTGGCGACCGCTGCTGACACGCTCGGATACGCGTTGGACGCGACCGAAGATACGATTGGTGATCTTCCGGGCGTGGCCGGGCTCGCGATGGAGCGCCGATCGATCAGCCTGGGTCTGAATAATGGCATCCTCAAAGAGTTCAGCACGTCAGACGTGCCAGCCCGGCGCATTATCTCGGAGCGCGGTGGCGCTGGCTTGATGGCGTCCGCTCTGGGCGAACAGGGCTATGACATGGCCGGTCAGCTCGCTGAAGATGCCGAAAAGCTGCGCGATGAAATCGGCCAGCAAGAAGATCTGAAGGACGCCATCGACTACAACACGGCGGTTCTCCTGAAACTCTTGCAAGTTGAAATTGAAATCTTGCGCACAACCTCTGCTAATGCTCTGGCGTCGGGCACAGATCTGGCTGCAAACGCAGCGGACCTAAAGACGCTTAGCAATTACGCAAGAGGAGAAACCCAATGAAAAGCCGCACCACTTTCGCCCTGATCACACTGACGGCGACGCTTTTAGGGTCGTCGGCCAGTGCTGAGGCCAGACTGCCGTTTCCCCCCAATGTTGATTGGACATTTGGGGAATATCGGACCTGTCTTGGTTATTCGGGCGTGCGAGCGTTCAAAAAACCCCTGAAGGAATACGGAGTTGAACAGCTCGCTAACGCTGGTCAGGGCGCGGATCAACAGTATGTCGTCGGCAACTGGACCGATGCCATTCTGAATGAGCAAGTGATCGCTGCTCATGAGTTTGCCATTGAGCAATGCCGACTGCGCAAATCCGATGAAGCTTTCAGCACTGAATGCCCGCTCGGCAACCTCAGCCGCGAAGCTGCAATCGAGTTGGTGGGCGCTGACCAGGGCGATTTCTGGTCAAAGCCATCCAGCGAACTCAAATCGCTCAAAGCAACGCAGCAAGAACGCTTGGAAGCGCTGCGCCCTGTAATTGAGGAGGCTTGTGGGCCGTGATTCAGGATTTCGTCAGCTCGATTGAATCAGCAATCAGCAACTTTTCTCAGCAAGCATACACCAGCCTTGCGGCGGATCTCGCATCCGCCCTCTGGGCTATTGCTGCGCTGATCTTTGTAGCGATGCTGATCAACGGCGTACTTCAGATCAGAGAAATTGGGTTTGGTGGTTATGTAGGCTGGATCATTCGGGCGACGATAATCATCGGAATGGCGTCGAGCTGGTCCTTTTTCCAACCAATCTATCAAGGCGTCCAAACCTTGCCGGACAGTATTGCCGGGGCACTCACTGGAACCACTAATGTATGGCAAGCGTTGGATGAGATTGCGCTTCAGTGTTTCTTGATGGGCCAGCAGGCCATTGAAAACGCGACTTGGGGCTTGAGCATCACCGGGGCTATTCTCTGGGTTGTTGGGGCCGTCATCGTTGCCTTTGGCACTGGCATGGCACTCATCGCAAAAGGCGGTCTGGCGGTGTTGCTGGGTCTAGCGCCAGTTTTCATCGCAACGCTACTCAGCTCGGCAACAGCCAATATCTTCGCAGCCTGGGCGAAAACGACCGTTGGCCTGATCATGGTCATCGTCGTTCTGACAGGCATCGTTTCTCTTATTCAGGCGCTTTTCGCTTCGGAGCTTGGTTCCTTGTCTGATGTTAATGACATGGAAGCGAGCGGGCGTTTTCTAGCAATCTGCATCGTGGCTATCGTCATGCTCACGCAAATCCCGTCACTGGCTGGCGGCATGTCTGGCGCGATAGTTTCGGCATCCTCCGGTCTTGCCGTGGCAACCGGCGCGGTAGCAGCCGCAAGAAGTGCATTGGGCACTGCCAGCGATGGCGCGCGCGGTGCTGTTGCCGGTGGGAAAACTGCCGCCGCTATGGCTTCCGCAGCTCGTGACGGGACTGGCGTTCGTGACAGCGCGTCTCGCGCAATGCAAGCGCGTCGGGACATAGCGCACAGAGCCCGCAATCAGGATGGGGCAGCTCGTCAGAGCTACGCCGCTGACCGTTACCGGCAGAGCATTCGACAAGCTCGCGCCAATAAATCTTCATAAATCGAGGTACAGAGCAAATGTCACACGTGACAGATCACGAAAAAGAACTCTTTCTGGGCGCACGCCGCGATGCCTTCAAATGGCAAGTATTCGGCATGGTCGGTATGGCAATGGGCGTGGCCTCTATTATTGGCTGGGCGATGCTCCTTCCCTTGAAGGAAATCCGGGCGGTGCCATTCTCCATTGATCCGGACACAAAGCTGCCGGTGCTGCTGACTGAAAAGGTCGAAGAACTGGAACCATCTGAAGCGATGGCCTTCCGTGAAGTCGCAAATTATGTGCGCGACCGGGAAACCTATGATGTCCAGGACAACAACGAGCGCCTGAAATCGGTACTGCGTCGTTCTAATGAGCTGGCCGAAACGTCTTACCGCGAACTGTGGGATGGGTCGAACGACAGCCATCCGGATGAAATCTATACGCCCAAGACAAAGGTGCAGACGGAAATTCTGGGCGTCTCGCCGGTCAACGATGAGACGGTGCAGGTCGAGATCCGCAAGTCCCTGATCGTGCCAAACCAAGAAACGGCCTCAGCCCGCTACGTGGTCACAGTGACCTACGGGTTTGAGGAAAAAATCGTGACGTCGATGGATGAGCTTCTGGAAAATCCTTTCGGCTTCGTCGTCACCAACTACCGCGTAGACGCCATGGGAAACATCTGATGCTGCGTACGT
This sequence comes from Ruegeria sp. H7, assembly GCF_056532945.1. Classification (NCBI taxonomy): domain Bacteria; kingdom Pseudomonadati; phylum Pseudomonadota; class Alphaproteobacteria; order Rhodobacterales; family Roseobacteraceae; genus Ruegeria; species Ruegeria sp. H7. Next base: position 44,242 of record NZ_JBQFNZ010000010.1, on the reverse strand, counting down.
CAAAAACACTCGCGACCACCGCCGCAGCAGTTCTGGCATTCTCTACGCCACTGCTCGCTGAAATCACACCGACGCCAGACGGAAAGAATGCGGATCACCGCATCACGCATTTCCATTACGTCGAGAACCAAGTGTACCGCATCCCTGTAGGTGAACGCCTGATTACCTATGTTCACTTTCCGCAGGGCGAAACCGTCCGCAGCATTGGTGCGGGCGACACCGAGAGTTTTCAGATCACTCGCCTGCAGGAAGGTCGCGTTATTGCGTTCAAACCGGAAATCCTGAACTCGGATTCAAACCTGACCGTTCTGACCAATCGCGGGACATACAACTTCTATCTGGTTCCGGCCGAGAGTGCCGCCGAACGTAAACGAGTACCGTTTCGGGTCACGTTCTATAACAAAAACAACAGCGGCGGGACTACAAAGCGCCGTGGCACAGTTGCTCGGAGTGAACCGAAACCGACAGGCCGGTTTGTGAACCAAAACTACTCGCGCTCGGGCAAAGCTGACTTCGCGCCCACCGCCGTGTGGGATGATGGCGTTCACACCTATTTGCAGATCCCGCAGGATGCAGAGTTGCCGGGGATCTTCCGTGTCCTGCCTGATGGCCGCGAGCTGATGGTGAACACCACAGTCAAAGAGCGCGGCATTATCCAGGTGCAGGGTCTTTCCGATCTTTGGACACTGCGCATCGAGGACACTTCGATCTGTGTTCGAAACGATGGCGACGCGTTTCAGCAGGCAAGCGTGAGCGGTCGGCCCGTCACTTCACAGACAGTTAAACCGGGGGGCAGCAAATAATGAACCGCGAGCAGACAATTGCGGCGCGGATTGCAGCGGAGCAACCGCCTCAACGAGTAAGGAAGAGGTTTGAGCCCAAGAAGCTCATTACGGTTACTGTCGCCGGAACAGTATTCGTGGGCTTCGCGCTGTTTGTGTTGGGCGAAGACAGCAAGACCTCTCGCGCCGGAGTTCGTGTCGACGCTCTGCAACAGAGTGGTGGTGAGCGATACGGGCTTTTGACGGCACGTGGGCCAGAGGTCGATGAACCGAAACCCCAAGCTCTGCCAGAGACAATTGCTGTCGCGACACCGGCGACAGCGTCTGTGCGGGTCGAGTCCGAAGGGCTGAAACAAGCCTTGAAAACTATCGAGCAACAGAACGGTCGGATTTCCGATCTGCAAGACGAGCTGACGGACGCCAAAGTTTCGCTGTCCGAAAAAGACGGTGAAATCGCAACGCTGAACCTGACCAATGAACGCCTTCAGGTCAGATATGATGAGCGAGAGAAGAAGTTCCAGACGGAACTTGCCCAGGCCATCGCAGATGCGGAGGCCCGGGCACTTGCCAGCGTAAGCCACCTTCAGGCGCAAGGTCTGACCGATGACGAGCGGCGCAGACTCGAAGAACTGAAGAAGATGCGCCAGCGGCAGAACCAGTCGGACGGCATTGTGTTCGATGAAAACCCATACGGCAGAAACTGATGGAGCTGACGATGAACAGAACAGCACTCACCCTCGCCCTGGTCACGTTGGCCTCAAGCGCGATGGCACAGGACGCACCCGGTCAAAACTACCAGCCGATCAATGGTGGATCGCAGCCGGTCATTTTCCAACCCTTCCCTGCAGCGCCGCAGCCGGTTCAAGTCCAGCCAGACGACACCCGCCTGCCTGAAGATCAACGCGGCTATCAGGAAAACCAAAACACGACATGGCAAAACAATCTGGTCGAAGAATATCCCCCCATCGTCGGGGCCTCGATCATTGACGATCCGTCGCGCACCCTGACGCAAGGCACGGTTTTGTCGGCTGTGTTCGGTGGCGCGGTCAGCTCGGAGTTGCCCGGCAGTGTCGTGGCGACGATTACACGTGGCGTCTACTCGATGGACGGCACGCGTTTGCTTCTGCCGCGCGGATCGAAGCTCTTTGGCGAGTATCGAGCGGACACGACATTGGCGCAAACGCGCATCATGATCGTTTGGAGCCGTGTCATCACGCCTGACGGCCTGTCAACTCAGGTCGGATCGGCTGGTACGGACGGTCAAGGCCGGACTGGTGCGACCGGCAGGGTGAACACACACTTTGGGAAACGGTTCGGAACTGCAGCGCTGTTGTCCATCATCGGCATTGCGCCGGTGGCACTGGTCTCTGACAACGATAGCAACAACTCGGTTCGCACTGATCTGGCAACGCAAGTGGGGTCTAACCTGCAGAACGCTACGGCAGCGGCGCTTGATGAATACCTGCGCATTACTCCGACAGTCTTTGTCGATCAGGGCAGTCGCATCAACGCCATCCTGCAGCGCGACGTTGTGTTCGATAGCTTCTGAGCGCGAGCCAATGAGCCGACCGCCTCAGCAGTCTTTCCGGCCGCTGCCAGCATGATCGAGTGCGGTAGCGGCCTTTTTTGAAGCAAATTCAGCACTTTTTGGAAGCAATGAATCTTATGTGGATGCCTTCGTGTTCGAGGCAAAGCCGAGATGCAGCGAAGGCAACCTCCAGTGTTCAAAAAAGTGCTCTACCAAGGACAAGAACATGAGCGGGCGGAACGGCAATAGCCTTCTGGAATACTATACAGGCAAGATCGAGCATCTGTTGCACGATGAAAGCCTGAGCGAAATTTCTGTGAATCCTGACGGATCGGTCTGGGTCGAAGAAATGGGCACAACACACATGACCAGGACAGACATTACTCTGAACAGAGATGATGTGGAAAACATCGGGCGCTGCGTGGCCGGATTCAGCGATGTGACATTCGGAGAAAAGAAGCCGATTGCGACGGCCAACGTGCCGACACAGCAGGGTAAAGCGCGGGTGCAGGTTGTGATTCCGCCAGCAACAACCGGCGTGGGGTCCGTGGCGATCCGCCTGCTCCGCGTGAAAACCGTCGATCTGGGCGCGTTCAGCTTCGCCAGCAAAGAGGCGGCGTTGGCAGAAAACAATGATCACAGCGCGCTTGAAAAGGCTCGGGCTGCTCTCGCTGCCGGAACAATGAACTTTGACGAGCTGGCCGACCTTGCGATGCTAAGCAAATGGAACGTGATCATTGCCGGGGGCACCTCGTCTGGCAAAACCACTGTTCTCAATGCAATGCTGAAGCGCGTCGATCCTGGCGAACGGATCGTGACGATTGAAGAAGTGGCCGAGCTGGACATCGAGCAACCCAATTCTGTCGATCTACTTGCTGACCGTTCCGAAGAAGATGGCCCTCGATCACCAACAAAGCTGCTGGAATCGGCGCTGAGGTTACGGCCTGACCGCCTCGTCTGCGGTGAAATTCGGGGCGACGACGCAAATATGTTCCTGGAACTGGTGAACACCGGCCACGATGGTTCTGTTTGTACCATGCACGCCAACTCACCAGTAGATGCCATTGGACGTATGAGCAAGATGGTGCGTCGCGGATCTCCGACCGTTCAAAAGTCAGAAGTGGTCGATGACATCCGGGCCACCATTCACATGATCGTTCACATGAAGAAAATCGGTGACGAACGGAAGGTCAACGGAGTGATCTTCCCACCCCTGATGACCGCTGATCAACTTATCTGAAGGAGAAATAGAATGAAAAAATTTGAGTATCGTAATGTCTTGATGCGGGTAGAGGAAAATGCAGGCGAGAAGTTTGCGAAGCTCGGGCAAGACGGTTGGGAAATGGTCGGCGTCGTACCTGCCGAGTTTGGCATCGTGTGCTTCTTCAAACGCGAGCTGACCGATGGCTGAGTTTCAGGATCTACCCAAAGGCAAGAAGGTCGCGATAGCCGGTACTATGGGCTTTATCGCTACCTCGGCTTGCGCGGTGTTGGTGGTCGGGCTGGCTCTCGAATACATCAACACCAGAGGCTTTCGCGGGCTGGACATCTGGGCGATCCCAGAGAAGTTCATGGCACAGCCTGCAGAGACGCAGCAGATCATGGGTCTGGTGGCGGTGGTCGCAGTGGGTGTTTTGACCTTTGCATTTGTGGCGGCTGCGCTGCGTGGTCCCTCAACGAAATACGGTGATGCGACCTTTGCAAAGGCCCCTCAGCTCGTCCAGGAAGGCTATGCGTCGGTTCTGAAGCTCAAAGACAAATTGGATAGTGAAATCGTGTTTGCCAAATTTGGTGAGCCAAAGGACAAAAACGCGATCTACTATAAGCCCGGCCCCGGTGTCCAAAAGCCGCACGCGATGTTCATTGCCCCGTCTGGTTCGGGCAAAACCAGCGGCTTTGTGATCCCGAATGTCCTGCGTTTCAATGGGTCTTGCGTCGTCCTGGACATCAAGGGCGAGATTTTCCAGACAACCGGCGCGCGTCGGGCAGCAATGGGCGATGAGGTTTTTATGTTCGACCCCGAGAACCCCGACAAAAGCCACAGCTACAACCCTCTGCGCCGCGCAGCACGTGCCGACAATCTGGACCGGCGATGGGAAGAAGTGATTCAGGTTGCAACTCAGATGTTCGACACGCCCAGCTCGTCCGCGCAGGGCTTTATGGGTGGTGTTGAAGGCATGTTCTGCGCAATGGCGATGCTGGCGATCAAAAGAAAGCGGCCATACATTTCCGAAGTCCTGCGCCTGGTCAAAACGACCAAGCAAAAGGACTATGAGAAAATGGCTGAAGAAGTTGGATATGCGCGAGCTGCAGATGAGTTTCTGAATCTTGCAGCCGAAGAATCCAAAATCCTGCGGTCAACGATTTCGGTTATGTTGAACTCCGGCCTGCAGCTCTGGCGCAACCCGTCGGTAGCAAGAGCCACGCAGGGCAATGACATCAACTTTGAAGATCTGCGTCGGCGCCCCAGCTCGATCTACTTTTCCGTGCCAGGGAAAAAGGTCAAAGAGTTCCGGACGCTCATTCGCCTGTTCTTCCTCGATCTGGTGAACACCATCGAAACTGTTGAGCCGGGCGAAGATGAGCCGTTCAAGGTTTTGATGCTGCTCGATGAGTTCCAACGCCTCGGCCATCTTGAGCGCGTTGTTGAAGCCTATGACACCATGCGATCGTTCGGGGGCAGGCTCGTGGTGATTTCGCAAACACTGTCGCGCCTACAGGACATTTATGGGCACGAGGGTGTGCGGGCGATGCTGGCAAACGCTGGAACCCAGATGTTTGCCGCCTCAGAGGATTCCGAAGTACGCGAACATGTGTCCAGGTCCATCGGGGACAAAACGGTCATAAGCAAGTCGAAGTCTCGAGCACTCGGCAAGATGGAAATGGGCAGCATATCAGAGCGTGAAGAAGGCATTCGGCTGCTCCGGCCAGAGCACGTTGGTCGTCTGCCGGAAAACGAGGTTGTGCTGATCCGCGAAGGCAAGATGCCGGTGATTGCAAACAAGATCCGATACTTCGAAGATCCGTATTTCATGCAGTTCTTGGGTGGCGAAAGTCCGAAGATCAAAGGCACACACCTCGATCTGGCTGTAGAGCAAGCCAGGGACACGGCAAAGGCAGTGGCTGATGCGAAACCGGCCCCTGCCCCGGACAGAGAGGTTTCTGAAAAAGACCAGGAACTTCAGGCGGCATTTGATGCGCAGCGCACGGTCGCAAAGCGGAAAAGTCGGTCAGCGAAAGATATGGCGATGGAGAAAATGAAAGCCAAACGGGCTGAAAGTAGCGCCTTCACTTGACGGGGGTAACAGGACGCGGCCGAACCGGACCTTACTTCAATATGCAGAGAACGGCAGGAGAGAGCCCACTCTGACCGATGCTGCGCGATGCCCGAATGACAACAATGCGCAGAAAGCAGACGTTGCAAAGTCGCCTGTATTCGCCACTTCTTGCATTCTGTGATGGCTTCCAAAGCTGGAAAGCGTAGCGACCAAAACCAATAATTCGAGTTCAACGAAGCATTGCCATTTTGAATATGACATCAACGACAGGAACTAGAAAACTGTTCATCGGCAGCTATGCGATGCGTTTCATCAGTACCTACTCAGCGTATCCAGTATCGCTTGCCGCGTTGCGTCATCATTGTGGAAAATCCTGCCGGCAAGAAACTCAGATGGAAACTCCGGCCACGTTTTGCGCATTTCGGAAATAAGTCGCTGAGCTTCTTCGGTATGTCCCAACTGATCCTGCGCAACGGCTTGGAACAGGAGAGAAGGAGCACTTACAGGCGCACCGGCTGCGGGCGCTCCTTTAAAGGCGTCCACAACGCCTTCGTAATTTCCGAGCATCAGTTGCGATACACCCCAAATGTTTCGTGCGCCAAAGCGGCCCGATCCTGACCTTAGTCTTACTGGATCGCTAACCTCAGCCGCGAGATCTGGGGCGCCCGCCATGATGGCGGTGATGCCGACAAGATCCAGAATATGACCATCCTTAGGCGCAAGTTCAGCGGACATTCTTGCGTATTTCATAGCCTCAACTGGGTTATTTTGGGTGGCCAGTACCCAACCATTTGCTCCGTTTGCCCAGGCATCGGCTGGAGATAGATCAAGTGCTTTTCCCGACATCTCCGAAGCTTGGAAAAAGAGGTCATCTCTTTGTGCTTTATCAGGGGACAGCATGGCCAAAGTCGCCAGGACCTGTGCCGATCCGGCATAACCATCGGAGAGTGCGGGATCTAGCTCCGTTGCATGCTGAAACATTCCCAGTGCTATTTGCTGGCGCTTGACATCGAAAACAGGAAAAAACATGCCTCTGGCTTGATCCGCAAGGTTAGCCGCCTGAAGCCTTGTCAAAGACTGCTCACCAAGAGCAGTTCGCTCAGCCTGTTCGATGGATTGAGCTGTCGGCAAAACCACCTTGGTATCCCGATTTAACCAAATGCCAATCACCGCAATCAACACCAAGCAACCCAGTCCCATTGGCAGCAGTTGCCGTAGACACCGATGCCCGCCAAGCACATCGCTGTCGTGAACTCTTGAGTTGTCGTCTCCTGTCGTCCTTCCTTGCGAAAACCGTGGCTTGTATCCGCCGGAATCAACAAAAATTCGAACTCCCTCACCGTCCCATTGATCTTCGTAAAACTCATGTAGCAGTCGACGCAGCCGTCTGGCTTCGACGCGGACAAGATTCCGACCACCAGTACCATCAATGCTCCGACCGTAGACTTCGACCGCGATTGCTTTGCCACGAATCTGGGCGCCGCGACCCGCGAGAGTTTCTTCGACCACGTAAGTAAGAAATTGCTGGAGTCGAGGTGAAGCCTGGAATGCGACGCTGGAAACAACGCTCTGAAGTGCCCGTCGAACAAGCTCCGGAGAAGGCGGTGCAACATCTTGATCTATCGGCAATTCATTGGCTTGGTTCAAAGCAAACTCACCCCCAACTCACGGTGACTCACTTGGCGCATGTCGTCAACCGCACTCATCTTGATGTCAGAATAGATAGTGGGAACCGGGGATAATCCAGTGACTTGGGAATTGTGTGACGAACTTCCTGAGCTTTCCGATGCGCTTTCAGGGCGTATCGAAACGGATGCGTTGCTCAGCGAGGCAATCGAAGACCTAAAGAAAGTTACTACGCTGTTGGATGACACATCGATCACAGCCTCAGAGCGCGCGGAATGGGCCCACATCAGATCTGAACTCGTAAACGAGCTTCGCCGGATGGTGAAGCGCGCTCCTCGCAGCATTTCCAACTAAGGGCATAGCCATGACAAAAGAAGACAACGGCAAAGAACTTAAGAACGAACAGAACCAGCAACCTGACGACATCGAAAACCCTTCCCGGCGACACGTTATGCAGGGACTGGCAGCAGGTGCGGTCGCAACCGGTGCCGTCAGCTACGGTACAGGAGCTGCACAGGCGCACCCCGGTGATGGACCACTAGGGGAAAGCCTAAAGAACCCGTACGGCGGTCGACCTGCCGGGGGCATCACTCTGCCGGAGTACTTCCGTCCCACAAAATACATGACAGGTTCGAACGCGAATTACTTCCCGCTGTCCGAGGACCTCGGGCCTGACGAAATGCGGATATCGTTCTGTGGTTCGACGCCATTTCCGCCCCGCGAAGATCAGGCTGGAACGTGCATCATGGTCGAGCTGGGTAACGGAAAGAGGTTCTTCTTCGACTTCGGGTCAGGTTGTGTTCGCAATATCATCGGGATGCAGGTTCCGGGTCAGTTGATCAATGATATCTTCATCACGCACCTGCATGTCGATCACTATGCCGACATCCCTTACATCTACCCGTTCCGGGCCTGGTCCGGTGGCTACACACCGCTGCGCATTCACGGCCCTTCTGGTCGCACACCAGAGCTTGGAACAGCGGGAATGGTTAAGGGTATGCAACAGATGCTGAAGTGGCATCTAGAGGCCTTTGATGTATTCCCGATTGGGGACGGCTACGAGATCGAAGTTAACGAATTCGATTTCCGCCAAGAAGGTGGCATCGTCTATGACGAAGATGGTGTGACTGTTCGGTCCTGGCCTCGTAGCCACGCCAAAGATGGTGCTGTTGGCTATAGGCTCGATTGGAATGGCCTGAGCTTCGTTTGGACCGGTGACGGCCGCCCTGACGAACTGAGTCTTGAATACGGAAAAGGCGTCGACGTCTTTGTAACCGAAATGTCCGGTCAGGATATCGGTCAGTTGATGACCTACAAATACGGTCTGCCGCAAGAGCTGTTCAACTACACAATCGATACGCATCATACATCGCACTATGCGGTCGGTAAGATGATGGCTGAGGCGCGCCCGCGGCTTGCAATGGTAACCCACTATACGCAAGACGAGGACATCGATGCCGAAATGCTGGCGGGAATCCGTGCCCACTACGATGGGCTGTTCGCTTGGGGTTTGGACGTCGCCGTCGTCAACGTCACCAAAGACGCAATCTGGTATCGGAAGGCGACACTTCCCGGAAAATCTGGTTCGGTCGCGCCATTCCGCGAATTGGGCAAGATGGAAGCAGAAGGCAAGATCACGTTGCCGGATGAAATCAAGCCGCCAGCACCGCGGTCATCACGCGCCGAACAGCAGGACCAGAAATACCGCGACATGGAGATTGATCCCAAGGAATACTATCCAGCTGACGTATTCCGAGCCCCCGATCCCGAGTGGCCAAGTGATTTCGTAATCAAGGTCGATGACGTCATCCCGAACCGCAAGAAGAAGGCGGAGCAATGATATGATCGAGTTCGGTTCGACATCCGCAATCCCTGTCACGATCCTTACCGGCTTTCTTGGGGCCGGTAAGACAACACTTTTGAACCGGATCCTAACAGGCAATCACGGGTTGCGGGTTGCAGTTCTGGTCAACGACTTTGGATCCATCAATGTCGATGCTGACTTGGTAGTCGGTCTCGAAGATGATGTAATGAGTTTAGCAAATGGCTGCGTGTGCTGCTCGATCCGAGATGACCTGATCGAAACGGTAGAAGCCGTTCTCGCCCGGCCTGAGAAACCGGAATACATCGTCCTTGAAGCAAGCGGAGTGTCGGACCCGTCATCAATTGCGATGACATTTACCGATCAGAAGTTTCGGGACATGATCCGCTTGGACAGCCTTATGTGCCTGGTCGATGCGGAACAACTATTTTCTGCGCCGGAACAAATGGAACTGAAGCTCCGTCAAATCGCGTTCTCGGACATGGTTATTTTGAACAAGGTCGACCTCGTCGACAGGGCGGCTGTTCAAAGGGTGCACGATTGGCTCGGGTCTCGCTTCCGTCGATATCGTCTGGTCGAAGCCGTCAACGCAGATGTCCCATTGGATATACTTCTTTCAGTTGGTCGCTTTGCCGCCGAACAGCTCGAAACAGAAATACCCGATCATCATGAACATGGGCCCGATTGTGGTTGCCACCACTCTGATCACTCGAACAGCTTCTCTACAACTATGATGAAAGCTAAGCGCCCGATAAGCTTGTCTTCTCTTCGGAGTGCAATTCGAAAGCTTCCGGGTGATGTTTATCGCCTTAAGGGCTTTGTATTCAGTGAAGAGGATCCGGATCATCGCATTCTTGTACAGGTTGTCGGAAAGCGCATGGACATCGCAAGGGATGGCGCATGGGGCCACCGAAAACCTGAAACAAGGCTTGTTGCAATAGGTGCACCAGGGGCCCTTTCGGAATACGAGCTTTCCGATGCGTTGTTGGCGACCGCATAGTAGCAAGTTAGACCAAACTTGTTTGCGTGTGTTTGTAAAACTCCAACACGTAACAGCTCGAAAGCCCGCAGTACCGCGGACCGTATATGGAGAAAAACCTAATTGCTGAAGCAGTTTAGGAAATGGAGCCAAGCGATCAGATTGCTTGCACTTGCCACTGCGATTGTCTTGTCGGGAACGGCTTTATGCGCGCAGGACGTTTCAAGTCGAGAACTTGAAGATACAACCCCAAACCTCGGATTGCCGAGTTCAGCTGGAGGACAAGATGCCGAGTTGCTTTCCGCTTTCCACGGGCTCGAGGCGTTGCCCCGTGTAGCAAATCTCATTTGCAGAGGTTCCAGGGGCAAAGACGGGATGCCTGTAATTTTTGCAACCGAGGTAGATCTGGAAACTATGCAGGCAGGTGACTTCAGAGTTGTAACAAAGTCAGGCCAGATCGGAACAATGCATTGCGCGTCAGTGTTGCCCGCTACCGATCCTGGTGAATTGCGCACGGTGCTTCTCATCGGAGACTTTGGGAACGTTGCCGAGGATCCCCCCGTTACAGTCGAGGTTATTGGGCACCTTCATTCCATCGAAGGGACACTTGATTTTCGAGGTGCCACTGTAGCCGTGACTCCGCTGGAAGACGGGCCCTCAATGATCTTTGCCGAGGTTGTTGAGGATTGGACTTTGGTCGGAAACTTGGGGCCACGTCGCACTAGAGGAAGCCTTTGTCCAAGTGACAACATCGTACAAGCAATTAGGGTCACTTGGGCGGGCGGGGTTACGCTGGCCAATGGCAAAGAACCCGGTGACGTGGAACGTGATCTGTACAGTATTACTGTAGTGGCCGAGGATGGATCACAACGCATAGTGACACCCGCGGCGCTCGCAGATCTGGGCGACGGAGACAATAACCACATGCTCTGCCTTGATACAAAGGATCGACCTATCTCGGTGTCATTCCCGGCTGGTATTCTGACGGATCCGAATGACGATCTGAACCCTGCAACCAGCATATTTCTCACCAAACCTAGGTAAGAAACTCGATTGAATATTTTGCAATGAACTCTTAGCCGAAAACGCTCGGTTGGGCCGGTTGCGGGCATTGCAGTGGTTTATGCGAAAGAATGGAATTATACTCAAAGCCGCCTTTGCAAAGCTCAGTAATGAAAGTCCGGTTTGGGCTGCCTCCAGTCATATACACCGGAGGCAGCGAAAGGCGACTACGAGCCCAAAGTGACAAATGCTGCAGCTTGTACCGATGTCCGCTTCCACTTTAGCGCTAGGGGTCGGTCCTCAAAGTCTCTTGCTTTGCAACATACAAAGCACTTCTCGATAAGACCTATGCAAAAAGTGGATCTCTGATCGGGGATTTTGGCTATGCCAGCGGCAAATCGAGTCGGTTCCTGGTTGCTACACAGGTCAACTATCGCGCTAGCATGAATTTGAGATGTTTCTACAGCCCTAATGACGGGCTAAGCATGGCTAAAATATTTCTGGTTCTGCCGAAAACACCTAGCGAATGTACTAATTTCGAGTGGCGTCCGTGCGCCTACAGTCCTGGTCTGATGTAATTCAGGATCGAATTCATCCTGACAATTACTTTGCGGATCACGTGCGTTGCCGCTGCTGAATCAGTGTACATCGCCGCCAAACCGGCTGCGCCCGGAGGAATCGATGCCAGTACATCAGGGTCGTCCGGAATAATGGTAACGATGAAGGGCTCGCTTACGATCTCCCCAGCCTGAAAGACAGTTCCGCTGACTTGAGCTTGTCCCTGTGAAGAAATATCGAAGATCGTATCCACCGTGCCGGTTACCAGCTCTCCCGGTCTGATCTTGAAGGCAATTTCAGCAGGTTGACCTGGCCGAAGATGGCGGAGGTAGATCTGATGTACCTGAACGACCAAGGCTTTTTCAGCAGTGTCAACGAACACTCCCGCGGGCGAAAACGGGAACGATACCACTCTTTGACCTTCTGTGATGGCAAGGTTGTTCACAAAGCCTTCCGAAGGAGCACGGACAATTGTCTCTTGCAGATTCCACTGCGCCTGATCAAGCGCCGCTTGCGCCTCCGCAAGCTTAGCGACAACGCCATCCGGTGTGAGGGCATCGAGTTCGACCTGTGCCCGAGACACGGCCGCCTGTGCTTGATCAACTGAGCCTTGTGCCGCTTCGAGATTGGATTGACGGGTTTCAAGCCGATTTTCCGAAATAGCCCCGCTTTCGACAAGCCTACTATCATCCTCAAAGCGTGATTGAGCCAAGTCTCTTTGCGCAATTGCCTGACGCAGTTGCGCCTCGGCGGACGCAAGGTTCTCACGGTCCTGCCGAATTTGTGCCTCGACACGTGAAACAGTTGCTTGCGCTCGTTCAACCGCAATTTCGAAGGGTTCCGGATCAATACGGAACAACACGTCACCCTCTTGCATCGGAACATTCGGTTCTGCCACGACCTCGACAACCTCGCCAGCAACGTTAGGCACGATTGAAACTGCTCTGGTTAGAACCTTGACCGGTCCGGAGGGTGCACCCCACTGCATGGGAATGAAAAGGAAGATGAGCAGGATAACCATCCACCCAATGGTGGAAAGCCACGTCGCCTTGGAGTTTGGAAGAACCTTGAGTTTTACAAGAATGAAAAGGACAGCAACATATATGAGGGTCAGGAAGACAATCATGACGCGCCTTTCGACCGAGCACTGGTTTCAGCTTCGGTTGCTGAATTCGTTATTGTTTGCAGCGGCGACTTTGTGAATGCCCAAATCAATGCAAGCGGCCAAAATATGCCAAAAGTAATCGCTCCCACCCAGCCAGCGACATTGATCGCATCTGCTTGGGGATGCTCGCGTTGCTTCGCGATTTTCCCCGGTAACATTGCCAGGATCACAAATCCTACGATGGCTGTGAGGATCAGTATGACAAGCACGACCCACGCAAAAATGTCCAAGCCGCTCACTCTAAATGCCTCCCTGTATTAGCTGTGCCCACCGAGCTATGTTGGTCTAATTCGCCGGAACAATTTCCGGAACACGGTAGGCTCGAAATTCTTCGACATCCGGTCGATATGCCCGAAGCAGCAGGTTCCAACCGTCTTCGGGTGTGAAGGCGAAGTTGGGAGCAAGTGCGCGACAGTCCTCGCCACCGAATGCAACGTCAAACGAGCCGTCGTCGTTGCTGACAACGCCCTGGTTTGAGCTGACGATGCTATCCGTGTCCGACATCAAGTATTTCTGCGGCCCATATACCGTGATGGAAAAGAATGCATCGACTGGCACTTTCGGGAAAGTTGCAGTGTAGCAAGCGCCTCCCACAGCGTTTTCAGGACCACCGATAGCGTACATTGCGTTTTCGTCCGCTGACAAACCCCAGGCGCCTGCCGTCACATAGGTGAAATACTCCCAGTCCTCAACATCGGCGACCCGCTTCTGCATCGCACCGAACGATGAAGGCAGCTTGGAATACTCAGCCAGCAGGGCGGCGCGCACCCTTTCAAGCACCTCCGCGTCAAAGCTCGGCAGATCATTCTCTGGTGCGGCGCCAGAGATTACATATTGTGGCTGAAGTTCTTCTGTCACAACACGCACATCATCTGCCGTAGCATCCGTTCCGGTCCGAATGCCAACGGCAACGAAATCGGTCTCGAAATCCTCGGACGAAAACGTGTATTGGCCGTCCCCGTACAGGTAGAACGGCGTCATGTGGTCTTCCGTAATGATCTGGATCGATAGAAACCGGTCGCCCACATCTGGCACATCCAGCGTAAACCCCTGTCGCGCGTTAACGATTGCAATCGAATAGATCGTGTCGTTATTTGGCGAAACGACCCAGCGGTCGTCGGCGGTAGACAGGTTCGTGAAGTGAAAGAATTGGTTTATGCCAGAGCGGCCCATGAAGTTCGCGAAAAACGCCCGGCTATCTGCGTTGATGTATTCGGCGGCGCTCATCCCGTAATCGTTCGGATCTGTGGACCAGCCGGAACTGTCTATGTCCGGGATATCCGCTAGCACCGTCGGTACGATCAGAGTGCTGCACAACAAGGCGGCTGTAATCTTGTGGAACTTGCTGGATGCGCTTTTCATTTTGTTTCAACCTCGACTGTCAAGTCAGCGCCGGGAACGGGAACATAGGCGCGAAGGACGCCATAAAATGGCGTTCCGGTCGGAATGCCGTTCAGCCCCTCGCCGGACGGGCTGAGCGTTACGGTATAGGTGCCGTCTTCATTCGGCTCGGCTGTATAGCTGGTTTGATCATAGATGCCCTTGTCGTTGGGGATCAGCAGTTTGTTGGCGGACGCATAGACCGTAACGGAGAAATAGCCGCCTTCTTCGACGATGTTTGCAGGGACTGTCAGATCGTAGGTGTCTTCACCGTTGAACGGCTGGCTGTTTTCGTCAAACGCAAGCAGGCCGTACCTCACCACGTTGGACGGCGTGCCAAGCTGTCCTTGGAACACGCCGACCGCAGCGTGAATCTCGCCCACATCGCCTGAAACCGACCCGAATATCTTGTCGGTATCTACAAGCGGCACCGCTGTTTCGATGAGCGTCAGTGCCGCCGCCTCGGTTTCAGGCGAAAATCGCTGCACGTCGCGGTCCATGTCACCCTGGCCGCCTTCCATCACAATCTCGCTGCTCAGCGCCATGACCTCGTCAAGATTGTCGACGACGACCATGCGGCTAAAGGCAAGCCCTTGGTCGGTTTCGAGAGCCAATTTGTGGAAGTTGCCCTCGGGCAGGGATTGCCCGGGTCGGTACAGCAGGATCGGCAAATCCGGGTTCACGATGACGCCCGGTATGTTGTGCTTCATGTCGAAAATCGACACCGAGAAGTAGCGGTCGTATTGCGGCGTGTGGATGATCGCCGGGCCTTCGGACAGGCTGAACCAGTTATAGCCGTAATTTACCGTCGCCTGGGGCGTGATCACCGTGTCATCGGTGGGATCGACGAGTCCCGTGAACTGAAAGCTGCCCGGCTCGTTGGTTTCGAGCCAGCGCTGCATCATGCGCACCTGTTCCTGGTTGGGATACTCGCGGATATAGTTTTCGATGGTGTCCTGAGCAAATGCAGGAACAGCAAAGAACGGCAGAAACAATATCAGATTGCACAGCTTGCGTATCAACATGTCGTTTCGTACCTTCTTGATCCAGTGATTTCGAGTTTATCACCTTGAACGTAACACTGAGCCAATCTAGGTCAAACTTCTGGGGATTGGGTGCTGTTGTGACGCACAATTCATACGGGAGTTGTATGTCCGTAGAAAACGGATGAGTTTGACGTGGCCCAAAACCCTTCAAGAATGAGCCTTTGTCTCACCAAGTTTCGGCACCATTGTTGATCATATACCGCCGCCTTCGACTGGCTTCCCCAAAAGCGGTCGTTGGCAAACTTGCGGCGAATGGCCGTTTCGTCCGCTTCTTGCCTATTCAAACGTGGTGCAGCGAATGCCCGGAATGTCCAAGGACAAGAGTCCGTCCCAATCGGAACAGACCCCACATTACTCCAACCCGGTGGTCTCGCTGTTCCCGGCAACACATTCACCGGCGCGAACAATCATCTATCATGTCCTCCGTGGTTAAAGACTGTGTCCATCATACTCATGGACGTGGGTAGCCTGTTCGCGGGTATGGGCAATCTCTTGCACCACGGCGGCAATCTTGCTGGATGAAACTTGGTGCAGCTCACCAACAACGGCCTCCGCGCGCTCGTAGCTGTCCGGAACGCCTTGGCTGTTGAAATGGGCGGCAGCGGTGGAAATGTCCGCGTCTTTCCAAGTCGCCGTTGTGCCGATTGAAACGCTGTCATGATCGTTGTAGCGGGCCAGGAACTTGCTTCCGTCGAGACCGAAGCTGTGCGCGGTCGCCACAATGTCATCACGCACAGCCAGCCATTTTTCGGCTTCCGTGGGGTCCAGGTTGTCCAACTCGGCCGCATTCATGGATGTGGTGTAGCTGTCATCAGCCAAAGTGTATGCCTGCAGGTCGGTGTCATATGGGCGCAGTTCGGCAACATCGCCTTTCAACTCCCCGATCTGAACGTCCATTGCGGCACGCAAGTGTGGATCTTCGACCTCTCGTGCAAGAGCCTCCATGTTCTCGATGGAGTTCACGATGTCCTTGGTCTGCTGCTCGTAGTTCTCAAAGATGGCCTCCCCCAAAGCGGATTGCATATACTGAACATAGCGATCACCGGGCGACTGGTAGTCGTCGGACTCCTGAAAATCCTTGTCACCACTCAGATCCGCAAGGGACGAATAGTAAGGGTGATACAGATCGTATTCCTGAGCATCACTCATGTGCTGAGAAACCAAAGCCTGCATATCGTTCAGATCAACCGGCTCCCCTGACCGCTCCGCAGCTTCAAATTCGATTTTGAATTCTTCGACCAGATCTTGTTGCGCAGTATGTTCGTCAACACGGCGGTTGGCCTGGTCCTCGATGTCGAAGCTGTTTGAGGCGATGGCTGCACGATCAAAGCCCATCGCCTGCTGTTCTTTCCTGATGATGTCGATCTGCTCTGAAACGCGATCTTCACGCGGGGCGGATTGATCAAATCTGGAATAGGGTGCGAAGTGTTCGACTTCGTTCAAAAGATAGTCTGTACGCGAAACCATAGTTTTTCCTTTGCGAGTTGATGGAAAACTCTGTGATGGGTCTGCCTGGGGCGTTGGCGCGCGCATCAGGCAGACCGGTTAAAGTCCTTACAAGCTGTGCCCGTCATCGTCACCGCGCCCCTGCAAGAGCGGGTGCGTTGCGTGGGCGTGAACGTCTGAAAGTTCTTCTGAGATTGCGATGATCCTGGAAGACGCAAGCTGGTGCAGCTCGTCAACAACGGCCTCAGCGCGGTCGTGGCTGTCGGGTAATCCTTGCGCCTGGAAGTGGGCCGCGGCGGTCGAAATGTCGTCGCTGCGCCATCCCATTGTTGTACCCAGGGTGACGTTCTGATGATCGCCAAAGCGGGCAACGAACGCCTCGCCATCGAGGCCGTAGCTGCTGGCCGTGTCGGTGACTTCTTTGCGGATCGCTGCCCACTTGCCGGCCTCTGAATAATCCAAGACATCCATTTCGGCAGTGCCCATTCCCATCATCGTTGAATAGCGGCGGTCCTCGATGATGAAGGCTTGAAGGTCCGGATCGTTGGTGCGCAGGTCCGCAACGTCGCCCTTCAACTCGCCAATTTGAATATCCATAGCGACACGCAGATGAGGGTCGTCAACCTCACGGGCCAGCCCTTCCATCTTGTCGATGGATTGCAGCAATTCTTTGGTCTGAGTCTGGAAGTCCTCATAGGCCCCCTTGCCCAAGGTGTCCTGTATATAGACCTCGTACCGGCGTGCTGCCGGGGCATAATCAGCGGACGACTGGAACGCCTTGTCATCGACAATATCAGCAAGGGCAGACAGATACGGATGGCTCTGTTCGTTGTCCCGAACGTCGCTGATATGGGCAACAACCTGAGCCTTCAGCTCGGGTGCGATTGTTTCCTCAGAACCGCCTAATTCGATGTGTCGCCGCAAGTTGCTCATGACTTCGGGCGACACATAAGACGGGTCTCCTGGCTCGCCGTAATCATCAAAATGATGGGCTTGATCCAGCAGATGTTCCATTCTCGATACCATAGGTTCCTCACTTTCAACGAGTTGGATGGCAAACTCTTCGATCCGGTCTTTGACAGCGTTGGCGCGCTCATCAAACAGATCCGACATTCTTGCGATGGAGAGTGTCATCACATCACCGGCCATGTCGCGGGCCGTAACTTCAACCTCCGGAGTGCTTTCAACAACAGACAGTCCGGCCTGAACCTTCCACGTGTCGGTCTCAACTTCCTGCCGCAAACCGCGCTCAAGGCGGGTCGTTGCGGTCAGCTCAATTCCGTATCCTTCGGCAACCTCAACCTGGATAGAGCGCTGAACGTCGATGTTCATGTCGCTGCTCATACCCATAGCCAACCACTGCCCATGTTCCACGCCTCGGTTATTCACAACGATGTGGACATGGGGGTTGTCAGTGTCGTTGTGGAACACGGTCAGATAGTCCCAGGTATCGCCAAAATCACCGCTCCCAAACAGGCGATCCGCGAAGTCCAAACCGGCCTCATGCGCGGCATCCGGATAGGTGCCTTCGGGAAAAGAAACGATCATGTGACGGGTATAACCATAGTTGGTTTTCCCGTTGAAATCCTCGGCCCAGGTCTCGATCAGATCACTCACCTGATCGGCATCGAGCGGGGTCACACCATTGTCGCGGATGTCCAACACGCCCTCTGCCCTGACGGTCAGGTAATTGATCTGGCGGCGCAGCTCATGCGCTTTTTTCACCCCACCTTTGCGGACGTGTTTCACAACCGCCTCGGGCTTTCCAACCACAGCACCAAGCCGCGCCTTGATGGATGAGGCCCGCGAGATCATGAACTTCATGCGCTTGGCGGTTTGCAGCTGCTGGCTGATCTGCTTGGACCGATCGATACCCTTCTGCGCTTCCCGGAAGGCTAGCTCCAGAAAGTCCCCTGCCGTCAAATTGTGAGCCGCGACGTTCATGCTTCAGATGTCCTCTCATCGTCGCGCAAGATTCGGCGAATGGCGGAGTCTGGCTCTCGGTTTCGGCGGGCCGCGGTGATCAGCGCCTTCAGGTCTTGCCGGTGCTGGATGATCGCACGATGGAGGTTTTCGACATCGCGCCGGTCGTCATCGGTCCAGATCACCGAACCGCGTTTGGCCGATTTTGCGAGCTGATTGAGGTTGGTGTATCCACCCTGAACCTGCCGCAAGTGCGTCTGCCAGAGATCGACAACGGCCGGGTCAGGATCGAGATACCCGATCAGACGATAGATCAGTCGTTGGATGATCTGGTTGCGGCTCTTGGCCCCAAGCGACTGCACGGCCTCCTCCAAACGCACCAACGCATCTGACGGCAATCGAACGGAAAAGACAGTGGTGTCGCCGGGCTTGCTCAATGTATACCTCTGGTTGTTTTTATGACTTGTAACACAACTACCTTATCCTGTCATACTCTCCAAGAGGAAACCGGGGGTGATTTTAGAAATCCGTATTTTCTCAAATTGCCCCCGGAACAGTTTTGCTCTTGGAGGCAATCTCCACGCCGGGAAAAGGGTCCTGCCCCTTTTCCAGCCAGCAGGCGTGGGTGCCGGTGGACCGGCGCAGGGCAATCACGCAAAGCGGGAGCTGCCCGAACAGCGCCCGTCACATACCGGCACGTTCAAGGTCAGTATGGCATTTTCCGCGCGCCTCAGCGCGCTCAATGTCCCGCCGCTTTCGCGGCGGGTGTGGCAGGGTTGTCTGCTGCCGCATTGGGGCAGGTCGGCACCCCTGCCCGGTCTTAGGACCGCGCGCCACCTGTGGCGCATATGTGGTCCGGCCTGCGGCCGGAGCAGAAGAAAGGGCGGCTTGCGCCGCCCTGCCCTCCCGTCATTCGGTGACGGGATCGTCATCGGTGCGCTTCGGGAAGGCCACCATCTCAACGCCAGGGAACATGCTGTGCTTGACCTGGATCGAGGTGATGGTGCCGGTCTCATCGGTATTGACGAAGAGCACCCCGCATCGATCCCAGAATGTCTTGCCTTCTTTTTCACCGGTCTTGACGCTCAGTTTCAGAGTTTGAGTTGCCATTGTTTGATCCTCGCTATGGCGTGTTTCGATGAACAAGGGAAAAGCGGGCATCAAGGGGATGTCAGCAGGGAATTTGATCCGCGCGGAATGCGCCGCAGGCGCAGGGGACATTCCTTGTTGAAGCGCGGCGCCCGGCCCGGGCGCCGCGCGTCTTCCCCGACTGCCCGCTTATGTTCATCCCTTCAGAAACACCGCAGCCGAGGATCTTCTCCGGCAACGTACTTGAAACTGTCAGACCTGGTGAAAGGCAAGGCTTTCTGGGATCGCTGCGCGCGGAACATCTGAACAAAACGATGTCTTTGATGGCGGCAACATCACCTCGATCCGACACAGGCGCGGCGCTCAGTTCTAAGTTGGGGGTTGCCCTTCTGGGTCGGTATGACCGTCGTCGCAAAGGATGAAGAATGACGGACGGTGCAAACCGCCCTATCCAACTGGCGGAGGCCAAAGACCGGACGGTCCGGCCCTGGTCCGTGCTTGTGCGGATCAGGTAAACAGCCGGACTCAATTTGGATTGGCGGGTTCGGTAGGACGCCCCGGTAATCCGCAAGAACTCTCTCAAGCGCTGTCGCGGGGCGAGACCGGCGCACGGGCAGATACAGTGATGAGTACGCCAAGAAAAAGGCCCACCGAAGCGGGCCACGAGTTTAACCAAAGGAAAATCTGGAGGTATTCTTTACAGGCTAACGCTTGCGCGCGCGATCGACAACACCGTCAGCTGTGATCGTGGCAATGCGATCCTCTGTGCGGCGGGTCATTTCCACCCCGTCACCCGTCATATGCGCCTCGGCAAATTCCGTGAACTTGAAGATGCTGCCATCTGCTTCAACATGGGTTTCGTCCTCTGCCGAGCGCCGCTTCACCGATCCGTCATGGCGGATTTCGATGATCGTGTTGTCGGCCATTCGGACCGTCACGGTATGCTCATCTACAGCGACACCCTGCCACCAGGCATCTGCATCGCGGCGCACAACAATGCGGTTTGGGTGCAGCTTGATCTGCACGTCCTGTACCTCGTCCGGATCAGCGGCTTTGACGACCACGATGGCCTCCTGCGCGCTGGGATCACCATGGATCGACGCGCTCCCGTTTTTTGGCGGCCAGAGCTTCGGCTGTGTGCGCGGCTTGCCCTTCTGGTCTGTATGAAACCCGACGAACATCTGCGCGGATTTCCAGACGCGGCGGGCGGCTTTTTCAACCGTAGACGGAGCTGCATCGGTGGACATGGTGGATAGCCTTTAAAGTGGGTTAATTCACGTGCATTTTCGGGGTGAGCGTCACACCCACAGCGCTCAGCACTTTCAGCACCGTGCCAAACTCGGGATTGCCATTTTCGCTAAGTGCGCGGTAGAGGCTTTCCCGAGACAGACCAGATTTGTCGGCCACACTCGACATACCTTTGGCCTTGGCAACATCGCCAAGTGCCGACGCGATCAGCGCCGTGTCGCTGGTTTCAAAAGCCGCTTCAAGATAGGCTTGAATGGCTTCCGGGCTGTCCAGATAGTCAGCCGCTTCAAACTTCGTTGTTTTGACACCCATGTTTTTCACTCCAACTCTCTTGCCATCGCCTTGGCGGTTTTGATGTCGGCTTGCTGGGATGACTTGTCTCCCCCGCACAGCAAAACGATCAAAACGTCACCGCGCGACACATAGTAAACGCGATACCCCTTCCCTTCGGAGATACGCAGTTCACTCACACCTTCACCAACCGGTTTCACATCACCGGGATTGCCCAGGCTCAACCGCGTGATGCGAACCAAGATCCTGGCTCTCGCCCTTTGGTCCTTCAGGCCCTTGAGCCACTTGTCGAACAGGTCCGTCTTACGAATTTCTATCATACCTATATGTAGCCTACAGGCTACAACCTTTCAAGTCAAAACAACCTATACCATTGAACTAAAATCAAAAATCATTGCTGAAAAGCAGGGCGCGTTGCGCCCTGCCCTGCCAGTTTCAGAAGCAATCCGGCACCCATGCATCGATCCGGGCTTTCAGTGCCTCGGTCACGCCCAGTGCCTTTTGATGCTCTGGATCATTGAAGAGCTTGTGCAGCGCCTCGTTCTTGGCACCCTTTTTGGATTTCGCGAAGGCTTTGAACATGTCGGCGTCGATGTGCAGGTCCAGCAGGTCTTTGTAGAGATCATCCAGCTGCCAGCCTTTCAGACGCTTGAAGCAGTTTTCAGCCGAAGGGGTCCAGATCGCGCGCATGTCAGCCTCGATCTCAGCCTCGATCTCCGCCATGAACTCCGGGCGTTGGGTCAGAAACCGCCGGGCCAGAAAACCCGTGATCTCACCATTGCGGGTCTTCTTGCCCAGATCGCGAAACGCTTTGAACGCTTCCACGCTGCCTTGTGCGGCAATCTCGTGGAACTGGTCATAGGCTGCCTGTGCCGCTTCATCCCGTTCTCCGCCAAGACGCGGGTCGAGGATGAACTGGTCATCGATCTCGGGTGTGTTCCGCTCGGCACCACCATAGCCAAACCCAAACAGATTGCTGCTCAGACCGGAGGCCGGGGTGGCAAAGAAAGCAAACAGGCTCAACACATAATCAGGCTTGTCCAGCAGGGCCGTTTGAACCGCTGCCAGCCGGATCGCCACCATGTCGTCGATGAACTTCTGCGAATAAACTGGTTTTGGTTCTTCCTTGATCTCCGGTTCTTTGACCGGGGCCAGAACACCAGCCTCAATGGCAGCCTGAACATGTTCCGCCGCGACATAGGCCGGGGATGTTTTGATCTCGCCATTGTTGGTGACATAGACAAACACGCCGGACAGCTTGCGCTGCGCGTCAGAATAGAACGGCGCCGTATAGTCCTCAAGCGCGGCCAGCTCCTTTTCACCATCCGCGTCCAGAGCCTCACCCTCATAGAGTTCGGCAAGTTCGTCATACCGTTCGGCCTGTCCTTCGGTGAAGTCCCGGCTCACCATGTCCAAACGGTGCATGTCTTTCGTACCCGAGAACCCATAGGGAATGTAGCTTTCCTCATGGGTGTCCACCCAGTCCCAGCCTTCCGCGTCGCGCAGTTTTTCCGCTTCTACCGCCAGTTTCTCGGCAAACAGACGATCCAGTAACGCGCCTTCATTGAATAGGGTTTCATCGGCAAACAGATCAGCGGTGACGGTGCCGCCCGCCTCAACATAAGCCTTCTGCCCGACAAATACGGCCTTGCGGCTAGTGCTGCTAACAGCCTCCGACGTCAGTGCCTGTTTGACATCATGCTCACTGAACCACCGACATTCTTTGGCCCGTTCCAGAACCTCCAGAATTTTCTCTTCTTCGGTGCTGACGGTCATGGCCTTGGCCAGCCCCATGCTGATCTCACCGGCTTTGAGCGCATCCAGAACGGCGGCGGGCAGACTGGCAAGCGCGAGGCGGCGGCGCACATGGGATTCGGTCACGCCAAACGCATTGCTGATCTTGGCAATAGACAGAGATTTCTCGGCCATTTTGCCATAAGCACGGACCTCGTCCACAGGGTCCAGTTCTTCACGGGCGGTGTTCTCCGCATTGGCCCATTGCTCAGCCACGAAGGGATTGTCCGTGACCTTAACGGGAACCTGTGCCAGATCAGCGCGCTCAGTCACGGCGATGTTCAGAGCCCGTAGGCGGCGACCACCGGCAACGATTGCGACTTTGCCATCGGTATCGCGCAACCCGCTGAGGTTCTGGATCAAGCCACACATAACCAAACTGTCGGCCAGAAGTGCAATACCTTCCTCACCAACCTCCTGTCGTGGGTTGATGTCAGACAGGTAGAGATCGGACAGGGATACGGTTTCGATGGTTTCCGGTGCGGTGAATGTTTCGACTTTGCTCATGGGGCAAATCCTTGTTTGAGTGTTTGAGATCGTGTTAAGGGTGCCCTACCCCTTCCGGGGTAGAGCGGAGCCGTTTAGATGGCTGCGTGTTGGATCAGGAAGCGGCGCGCGATGTGGAAATTGTCGCCCTTCCTGATTAGCGCCCACGCTTCTGCGATACGTTGCTGCAAGATTTCATTGCTCATGGTGTTCACCTCCTTTCCGGTTTGGGATTGAGATCAGTATTCGCTGGGGCACATGATGGTCAGAACGCGGCGCGTCACTGACGTGTCAAACGGCCGGTCGGACCCATACGTGTAGTCCGTGTCGTAAAGATCGATCTTCCAGAACAGCTTCTGGTCACGGACTGTCACCGCCCCAAAGGTGTGATCGCCATAGGGGTCATTGCCCTCGTCAAACTGGTCATCCGACGCCACCGCTGCCAAAGCTGCAGTCTGGAACTCCATCCCTTCACCTGACACGCCGGGCGTGACAAATACCTGACCCTGAATTCCCTTAGAATGCATCTCGATTGCCGCAGTCGGATCGATCAGCGCTTTCCGAAATAGGTCATTCTGGGTCGCAATCTCTGCCGCCTGCAGGCTGGTGTCAGTGTCGATGTCTTTTGTCTTTTCAATGTCCAAAACCGTCTCTCCTTTTGTGGTGCGACCTCTGGGGTTGATCCCCTTTGGTGCTGGTTTTGAGCCGAGCCCTGAAAGGGCGTCGTCTCTAAAACCTGCCCCGTGGCGAACGCGGAGAGGGGCGAGACAGGACCAATCGACAAGAGTGGTGCGGCCCGCAGCGCAGGCGCGCGAGGACACGGTATTGTCTATTTGTCTTGTCCGAGGGGGGAGGCCGCGCCTTCCCCCTTACGGAAGGTAGCGTTTGGCTTGTCCAAATCCCGCCTGACCCACAAGGAAAGGACAAAGGATCTCTGATCCTGCGTGAGCGCAAAAGGGACCGTCACCCGAATGGGCAGATCACCACGGCATGGACCGACCATGACCCAAAGCCCCTGCCCCGGCTCGCAAGAGACGGGTCAGGGGCTACTGGGACAGGGAGATCATTCTGGGGTGTTCTGGGTGGAAGCCGATACGTCGGCTGAAACCTAGAGCCTGCTCACGAGCCGAAAGGCTCGGGATTTGCCACAGAAACAGACTGCAGCCCGAAGTCACTCACCGACCGGAACATACCCTCGACGGAGCTTTTGCTTTTCGAGATTGTGGAGCGCTTCACTAGCCAGGGCTTCGTCATCATACGTCACCATCATGGCTTGCCCGTTCGTGCCAATACGCCCCCAGGTACGAAGCACTGAAACCTCCCCAAACAACGTCGGCTGCAACTCGATGCCATAGAACCGCGCCATGTTGATCTCAGGGTCCACATGGATCAGGTGCACAGGTGTGGTGTCTGTCAGCTCCATGACGCGATTGTCGATCAATAAAGCTCGTCTGTCCAATGACTTTGCTGGAACAGTCAATTGGCAAGGATTCAGAACCGTGATGAAAACATTCGACAACTCAATCTGTCTGATGCTTGCCTCGTACCCATCCAGGTACAGGAGCTCATATTGGCACCATTCCACATTCCGCTGCTGGAACCGTTGTGACCACTGGCCAGAGTAGGTACGGTTTTCTCATATCTTGCAAAACGAAATAGAAGGATGAAGGCAACGTGGCTGAAATCTTGGAAGGCGGATGTTTTTGCGGTGAGGTTCGATACCAGGTCACTGGCAGCGCAGTAATGCAACTCATGTGTTTTTGCAGTGATTGCCTATCGATGACCGGAACGGACGGTTATGCCGGGTACATGATAAAGTCGGAAGACCTGCAGCTGCTGAAAGGCAAACCACGGACCTTTGAGAAGACCTCAAAGGAAGGTCGACCTGTCATCAAGCATTTTTGTGGCACCTGCGGATCAGGCCTGTGGGGCGTGACAGCCTTCGGATTGACGAGCATTGCGGCTGGGACATTGGATGAGCCAAACAACTTCAAGCCAACGAGCAAGGTTTTTGTGAAAGATGCCCCCAACTGGGCCAGGGTTCCCCACCATTTGGAAGAAATGTAGCGTTTGAAGCTTTGGTATCACCTACATTTCTGTCTTGGAGTTGTTCCTCTTGGTGACCCGAGTTGCTACGATTGTCGTTGAGGCAATAAGCAGGACATCGCGATGCGCAATGCAATCTTTTTACCCCTAATGGCTTTGTTCCTGGGGGTCGTCATGGACGTTAAACCGGCGGCGGCCGCGTCACTCGGAACATATGAGGTTTTTGGCGTCGAAGACGGTGACATGCTAAAAATGCGCAGTGGGCCTGGAACAGGGTTCAATGTGATCGTTGGTCTTCCAAATGGAACCGCACTACGAGTTCACGGCTGTGAGCAGACCGGTGGCACCCGTTGGTGCCGCGTCTCTTTGGAGCGCGCGCGCAAGCTTAAGGGATACGTCTCTTGGGCATATTTGCGGAAAATCTAATACGACAGCGATCAGCACCACCATCTTTTAGCAATCATAGAATACCGGCGGAAACGCCCTGACGAATCCACTAGTTGGGCTCACACCCGTCGTCGAAGCGGCTCGCAACATCCCCGAATTCGCTGGGTTCAGGACGGCCCTAAGGCTTTGACTGGGGAGCGCTTGATCGCCTGCACCGTAACGGATTGATCCTGGACCCGGTTGGAAAGGCAAAATCGGTGGTACTGACCGATGAAGGCCTGCGCCGCTCCGAAAAGCTTTTCACA
The DNA here is from genome assembly GCF_056532945.1 of Ruegeria sp. H7. NCBI lineage: Bacteria > Pseudomonadati > Pseudomonadota > Alphaproteobacteria > Rhodobacterales > Roseobacteraceae > Ruegeria > Ruegeria sp. H7. The sequence goes on along the minus strand of NZ_JBQFNZ010000010.1, from coordinate 18,061 downwards.
GAGCTTTTTGGGCGGGAGCCAAAGACATAGCATTCGCCATGACAAGTCCCTCCATGTAACGCAGGTCTGCATACGCGTGTGGGCTGGCTGGCGGTTGCAATCTGCGCTAAATCGCCCCTGTCCGGCAAACAGGGAGAAGCTGAAGATGACAACGGGGAACGATCTTGGTGGGCTCATCGGGTTTATCACCCGTGACGAGATTTGGCATGAGCGGCTCGCTGATGTGTTGGACGAGCATTTTCTGCCAGCGCTCGAGGCCTTCGATCTTGAGTTCGAGGATCTGGGCGACTTGCTGGGCGAGGATTGGCCGATGGTCCTGTGGGGTGGTGGCCTGGAAGATTTGCTGGGCAGGACATTCGGAGCGGACGCCGAAAACGCTGCGGATGCTTATCTGAAAGGGAGCGGTTCCAAGGAGAGTGCGCAGACCCGCGCCTATATCAAAGGATTGCGGGACGCGTCGGTCAGCCTTTATGAGGTGAGCGAGGTAGACCCCGGCAGATCCATGGTCTTGCGCAACATGCTTTCGGACGCAGAGCCGGTTACCGTCCGGGAACACAGCGCGACGCAGATGCTGCAGCGATGGGATCGCATCGCAGCTCGGGTTGTCGCACAGGGGGATTATAACGTGATCTCGGGGGCGCTGCTCCCATTCGACCCCGACACCGTCGCGTTTTTTGAAGACGGGCTCCGCTCCGTGTTGAAATTGAACCCCGACGTTGAACTGAGGCTGACACAGGATCAGCTACACCGTTCCGCACCCCTCTTCACCAATGCCTGGCTCTTCGCACATCTGCCGAACCTACTGGATCCGGAACCACCACAAATCAGCAACAGCGATGGCGACAACCTGCTCTTTCACGACATGCGCTTCCCCCTCGCCAGCAAAGTGACGCAAAGCCAGGTATCTGAAAAGCTAACACAGTCCGCAGAACTCGTGATCTCAGGCCAGAAGGATTGGACCTGGCTTGACCTCGACACCCCGTCCGGCACCAAGCACGGCACCGGCCTCGTGTTGGACAAATCAATGTCAGGGGCCTCCGTGCTTGGGTCCCTAGATCTGAAAGGTCGGACACTCACACTTTCTGTGAGCTCTACAGCGCGCGCTGAACGCGGCGAAGCCCTGGTCCGGGACCTCCTGGGCGACCTGGTGAAATCTCCGCTGACATCAATCCAGACCGCCGAACAGATGATGGCGGATGACAGCACGAGTAACGGAGTGGCAGAAGAAGAGGACATCCCCCGTGCCCTTGCCCGTCAGATGGCCCACGAATATCTCGAACAGCATTACCGCGATACGCTTGACCAGCCGATTCCTGCCCTGGATGGCAAGACCCCGCGCCAGGCCGTTCGCAGCACGGCGGGCAGGAAGAAAGTCATAGACTGGCTGAAGACAATCGAAAACCGCAGCGCGCGCCAGACCGGCTCTCCGGTGGCTGAGTATGATTTCGGCTGGATGTGGGACGAGCTTGGTCTGTCAGACTACCGAAATTGGACCAGCGATGGTTCTTGCAAAAACCGTTCCAAAGCTTCGCCTCCTGAACCCATCGACTAACCCATGTTTTCCCGGCTGCGTCTTGCAGAGATGTGGCAAGGGTTATGCTGTCGCTGCGCGTCCAGATGGTTTGCCTCGTGACAGCTGGGGCACAACAAAATTTCAGTCTCCGTGGACACACCGGTTTCATAATCGAAACAGTACTCTTGTCCACATATTTCCAGCACCTCTCCACTCTTGGCCAGTTCCGAACTTGTCACCTCGCAGTGATCACAAATTCCGTCCAAGAGAGCTGATTGGAGTTCAGAAAGAACCACTGTTTTCTGAAAATTGCACACTCTGTCACTCATAACTGCTTCAGGCTTTCACAAAATGGTGAAGAGAGAAAGCTTGTGAAACAAGAATTCAAGGGAATGTGACATAGCCCAATGGGTTCGAGATTTAGTTTCGCCGATCATTGCCTGTAAGCTGCGCGGCGCGTCGAACTTTCACGTCAGCCGCCATCCCACAACAGACCCGCGCACATCAAAATACAACCTGGGCTAGTCCTCCCAGCGAAACGCGTCGTTGTCCGCCTTCACCCGACCAATAGACGGCAAAGCGAAGTGGTTTCCCAGCACAATACATCCCGTTTCCGAGGCGCTTTCCAACAGTTTCCGACGGGATGTCACGGCCATCTCAGCATCGGAATCAAACATAAAATGCCACTCGGGATGCCAGCACTGGGCGGTTGTATGGATTGCATCACCTGTAATCAGAGCGCGCCGGTCGCCACTGGTGATTTCGACCGAGACATGACCTGGTGTTTGGCCTGGCGTGGGGATCAGAGTGACGGAATACACCCTGTCGCAGTCCTAAGGTTCACAGGAGGCCCGAGACAAAGTAGGTTTCTTGTGCAGAGGTAACGGCAATAGGCGTGGATCAGAATGGCGCGACAGCTCCCACTCGAAGGTAACAAGCCCTTTCTGGTTTACGCCGGCACTGGCACCGACCTGATTTTCAATCATGGAATTGAGCTTCCCGGTTTCGCGTCGTTTCCATTGCTGGAAGAACCTGGCACCAGGGTGATACTGGCCGGTCAAATGCAGGCTCTTGTCGATCTGGCCCGTGAAATGAATGTCGGATGCATCCTTGATGCGCCCACATGGATGGCGAACGCCGACCGGGCAGCGCCCTTGGGGTACGATGCAGAGCGGCTCGCCGAAGTAAACAAAGATGCGGTCAGTCTAATGGAAGACGTGCGCCAAGCTGCCGCTCGCGATGATGTACTGGTGTCGGCCTGCATCGGCCCGCGCCATGATCCTTACGCCGACATCCCGCCGGTACCCGTCGAAGATGCACGTCAATACCACGCCGCTCAAATGCACAGCCTGAAAGACACAAGCCTCGATCTGGTCACCGCTTATACATTCAACCGCCCAAGCGAGGCAGCGGGATGCATCCTCGCCGCCCGGGACGCTGAACTGCCGATCATCATGTCTCTGGTTGTTGAGACAGACGGGTGCCTGGCAGACGGGACCAAACTTGTGGACGGAATTGACCAGATCGACGCAGCAACCGACTCGGCGGCGCTGTTTTTTATGGTCAACTGCGCTCACCCTACCCATTTCGCCGGAGCGCTTGGCAACCACCCCCGGCTGAGAGGCCTTGTGGCGAACGCTTCGAGTTGCTCGCATGCGGAACTTGACGAAGCAGATGAGCTGGACGAAGGCGATCCAGCTGAACTTGGTAAACAGATTGCCGCGATTGCGAGGCAGAATCCGTCGATCCAAGTATTTGGAGGATGCTGCGGTACCGACATGCGCCATCTGAAATCGATGATCAGCGAACTAGCATAGCCAACTTGGTTCAATCTGAGCGATAACGCTGAGATCTAAGGTGATCCCGTAATTTCTTTCCACAACTTGTTAGGAGATCGGCCCATTCCTGCCGTTGACCGAGGGCGCGCATCGCTGCGGTGCGGCCCACCAGACCGGACTTTAGCTGCGACTGCGAAATCCAGCGATCGACAAACTCACGCATCGCGGACCAAGTGTGAATTCGCCGCGCTTGTCGCGATGGCAGCTCGGTGCGCTTCGCTGACGTCAGAACAAGCGTGAAAATGTATCGATTCTCGCCTGGATTGAAATACCTTCAAAGACAACACCAAAGAAGTGAATCTTTGTTCAGACTAACATGTTGGGTCTGCTTCTAGGGGGGGATGCCCAATGACCGAGACCGGCAAAACAGTCCACACGCCAGTGGCGCTTCAATGCCAAGTTCGGTGTGAATTTAGGCGTTCGCACCATCAATGGTCATCGGGTTAGCGCTCCGATTTGACACCAATATATTCCGGCAGATAACGCGGCGGCATTGGCCCCTTGTTCCGCCCGCCCTGTTGAATCTGTTCCCAGCCATGAGACAAGACGCCAACCGAGCGGGAAAGACAGAACAATCCCCGGGAAAGCGGTGCCGGGAACCCCAATTCGCAAAAGATAACAGCCGTGGCCCCATCGATATTCATCGCGATATCGGCACCGCGCTTACGTCCGATTTCCGTCTGTATAGCTTCACCGATATCGGCAAATCGCCCTTCTACAGTGCCTGACATCGCGGCCTCGCGTACCAACGCCATCAATCGCGGTGCGCGGGGATCGACGGGCTTGTGGAAACGGTGGCCAAAACCCGAGACGATCTTGCCATTTTCCTCACACCAGGCGGCGATACCGTCGCGGACGGCAACTTCCTGTTCAGCGCCGTCATCCATCCGTTTGGCGACGTCGAAATAAAGCTCGGCGCATTGTTCACCGGCGCCGCCATGCACGTCACCCAACATGTTGACCCCGGTGGCCATGACGTTGTTGAGCCCCAGCCCACAGGTCGCGGCCATACGCGCTGCGGCTATCGATGGCGCCTGCGGACCATGATCCACGCCCGCCACCAGCGCGCATTCAAAAAGCGCCGCCTGTTCTGGCGTGGGCAAATTGCCGCGCACCATGAGCCAGATCATCTGAGCAAAGCTGACGTTTCCGATCAGGTCCTGGATCGGGTGGCCGCGAAAGGCGATCCGCCCCGGAGCCATGTCGATAATTTCGGTGCGCCACCAGTGGCAAATGGCATCGGCGTCATTGCGTCCTGCGGGGTCCGTCATATCGCGCCATCCTTTGCCAGTTTTTCAATGTCTTCCGGTGAAAGACCTAACTCGCTCCAGATTTGAGAGTTGTGCTGCCCCAATGTGGGCGGTGGTGCATCGACGGTGGGCGCGCTGCCGTCCAATTTGATCCCGGTCGTGGCAACCTGAATGTCGCGTCCGACGCCGGGGACGTTTTCAAACTGGTCGAGGAAACCGCGGTCTGCAACCTGCGGCATTTCCAATACTTCCGGCACTGTCAAAACCGCTCCTGATGGCACACCAATGCTATTGAGTTCCTTGGCCCAGTCGCGCGGTGACCGGGTCTTCAACACGGTCTCCAGCTCAGTTTTCAGAGCCAGCCTATTGCGTTTGCGATCCTCGCGCGTGGCATATTCAGGCCGCTCGCGCAGCGCGGCCAATCCCAGGTGGTCCGTCAGTAGCTCCCATTGCTGGTCTTTGTTTGCGGCAATGTTGATCAACCCGCCCTTCGCTTCAAACGCACCGGAAGGCGCCGAAGTGGGGTTTTCATTGCCATTGGCAGTCGGATTGACGCCGGCGATCAGATAGTTCGACACCACCCAGCCCATTGTCGCCAGCACCGATTCCAGCATCGACACATCAATAAAGGTGCCGCGCGGATTGGCGTTCAGAGCAGATGAAATCGCAAAGGCTGCGGTGATGCCCCCCACAGTGTCTGCCACCGGATATCCAACGCGCAGCGGCGCGCTGTCGCTATCCCCGGTGATCGACATCACACCCGAGGTTCCCTGTATGATCTGGTCATAAGCCGGGCGGCGTATCCACGGGCCCTCTTGGCCAAAGCCGGAGATAGCACAATAGATGAGGGTCGGATTGGCCTCTTTCAGGGTCTGGTAGCCCACGCCGAGGCGCGTCATGACGCCGGGCCGGAAGTTTTCAACCACGACATCTGCAGTTTCGACCAGTTTCAGAAAAATCTCTCGACCCCGTGGGTTCTTGAGGTTGACCGTGACCGATTTCTTGCCCGCGTTCTGGGCGAGAAAGGACACGCCCATGTTGACTTTGTTCAGCTCTGGGTCGGCCCCCAGTTGGCGGGCGAGATCGCCCCGACCGACGGCTTCGACCTTGATAACCTCGCCGCCCAGATGCGCCAGATGATGACAACAGAACGGACCGGCAAGGACATTGGTCAGATCAAGAACACGAATGCCCTTCAAAGGTGTCTGCGACATTATCCGCGCCCCGCGTGTACAACCTTGGCCGCCGTGAAAAACTCGCGGCAATAGCTGCCTTTTTCCGGTGCACCATAAGAGGATCCCTTTCGGCCCGTAAAGGGTGCGTGGAAATCCATGCCGGCGGTGGGCAGATTGACTTGTATCATGCCTGCTTCGGCGTTCTGCGAGAAGTGATCGATTTTGGCGGGATCCCGCGTGACAATTCCTGCGGACAATCCAAATTCGCAGTCGTTGGACGTGGCCAGGGCGGCGTCGTAATCCGGCACGCGTAACACGGCGGCGATGGGCCCAAAGATTTCGTCTCGTGCCACGGCTGCGTCGGGTGACACATCCGTAAACAACGCAGGCGCAAAGTAATGGCCGGTTGTTTTGGATTTGACCTCGCCACCACCTGCGGCAAGCGTTGCACCGTCATCCACAGCCTGAGACACGTATCGTTTGTCGATGGCGAGCTGCGCTTCACTGGCGACCGGACCAATCTGGGTTTCCGGAGCGCGCGCATCACCGATCCGAAGGTCTTTCATTGCCGCGCAAAGACGGTCAACAAATGCGTCGTGAATGCCCTCGGTCACAATCAGGCGGGAAGACGCTGTGCAGCGTTGTCCGGTTGAGAAAAAGCTGCCCTGAACGGCGCAGTGCACCGCCAGATCCAGATCGGCGTCATCCAGCACGATCAAGGGGTTCTTCCCCCCCATCTCCAGCTGCATTTTCGCTCCTCGCGCAAACAGCGCCGCCCCCATATGGCGACCGACGGGTGTGGAACCGGTGAATGTGACCCCGGACACCTTGGGGTGCGTAACGATTGCCTCCCCAACCTCACGGCCTTTTCCCATCACAAGGTTGAACACCCCCTCAGGCACGCCCGCACGGGCAATAATATCGGACAACATCCATGCCGATCCGGGCACCAGTTCGGCAGGTTTGAACACAACCGTATTGCCATAGGCCAGAGCGGGTGCGATTTTCCATGCGGGGATCGCCAGTGGGAAATTCCAGGGCGTGATTACGCCCACAACGCCGATTGGCTCGCGTACAACATTTAGCGACACACCTTCGCGCAGAGATTGGTAGGTGTCGCCGGTCGCACGATACGCCTCAGCCGCGAAATATTTGAACAAATGCCCGGCGCGATGCGCTTCGGCCTTGGCTTCGGGCAAGGTTTTGCCCTCTTCGCGGGCCAGCATATCGCCCAGCTCGTCTACACGGGCGAGGATTTCCGACCCGATCCGGTCGAGCGCTTCGAACCGGACCAGAGGCGATGTCTTGCGCCAATTCGGCAGGGCCGCGGCCGCGGCCTCGATTGCGTCAACCGTTTGATCGGCGCTTGCCCGGGCATACTCGCCGATCGTGTCGTTCAGGTCGGACGGGTTGACATTGGGGGCCGCGTCGCTGCTAGCAACCCATGATCCGGCGATAAAGTTGGCAAAGGGGTTTGCAGTCATAGCGCTTCCTCAAGAACTGGTCGCCACCCGATATCTTCATGCCGGTGGTCCACAGTATTCACGTAAAAATAGGTCGGGCCATGATAGCCCCTGCACACCCGCCCATCGGCCCGTCTGGCAACCGGTTCGGCGGTCCAGCTGACCGCGCCGAACCAGTTCCACAAACGGTTATGAGGCGAGGTCAGATGATCCGGGCAAAGCGGTGCTGTACTATTGGCCGGGTCCGGTTGCGGAGCGTTCAACGCCCCGCTGCCCCCCACCAGCGCATCCCATTCATTGGGGCGCGTCGCCCCCTGAAAAGGGTCACTACAGGGCGTATCCCCCCCCGTAAGCAACCGGCAGCGAAACAGGCGTCCATCAATCGACAGCTCTGTGCCATGGACATACCCCGCATCATCCAGATCCTGCCAGCTGACGCGGCTCATAAGCATCCGGTCGGCGACCATCAATCTTCTTCCACCGTCCTCAAATAGATGCCAGTTCAGGCGCAGGTTCGGGTCTTTGGGACTGTCGGTGAGCGCCCAGTTGTCCCAATTCGGGTCGCGTTCAAATTCCGGTAGGTTCCCGGGTTGCAGGCCCTCGTAAGGGCAAAGCGCTGACAGGTCTGTGATCCAGGGCCGTGTCGCGGGCGCAAGTGTTTTTCCTGCATGGGAAAACCCACCCAGCTGCTCTGTTCCTTTGTAGTCCATCATTGCTCTGTCACCGCCCCGGTCACAGGTTGTGTGCGGAAGCGACGCAGGATCCGGAACAACATTTCTGCAGCCAGAAATTCGGTACGCTCCGACGGATCAAGAGGAGGGGACACCTCAACAATATCCAGTCCACCCAACGGGGCCTCGGCCAGCCCATCCAGCAGATCGTAATACTGACGCGGTGTAATACCGCTATGAACGATTGAGCCGGTGCCGGGGAGGTAGCCAGCGTCCATCGCATCGATGTCGATTGACAGATACAGTTCGTCACATCCCTTCATGGCATGCTCCAACGCCTGACGAATTGCCTCTGCCGTCCCCAATTTATGTACGTCGCCAGCCGAAAACACCCGACCGCCCTGCTCTTCGATCAAGGCGAGTTCACCGCTGTCGACCCAACCGGTGATCCCGACCCAAACCATATTGGACACGTCGACATTGGGCAGTTCGGAAATCCGACGGGCATTGGTTGCGTGGTTATGGCTGCCCCACGCGCCAAGCCGGTCAGAGAAATCCAGATGACCGTCGATCTGGATATACCCAAAACGTGCATTTGGTGCGCGTTTGGCCAACCCACGGGAATAGCCAAGGCAGGCCGGGAAGCTATTATAGTGATCACCGCCCAGTGCCAGAGGGATCGCCCCTCCAACGCTCAGCGCCTCGGTCATTGCGGCAATGGCCTCGGTGGTTGCGTCTACATCCTCAGGGGTGATCACTGCATCCCCGCAATCCACGAGCCAGTCGCTGGCCGTTGCGCTTCTTTGGCCCGTATCTGGATCAAAACTGACCCCCTGCGGTCGCATGGATTGCAATACCGTCGTTGCCTTACGCAGCGCCTCGGGACCAAACCTGGTTCCGAGCCGGCTTGAATGTGTCCAATCGCTGGGCATACCCACCACACCGATTTGGCCCGGACGGACGTCGGCGGCATCGAGCAGAGGCCCATCAAACAGCCGATACCCCGGTTGTGCCAGAGGCGGGAGAAATGTCGTTATCGCTGCAGTCATGTCAGTACTTTTTCCTTGGAAGTTTGGCGGCGCGGAAAATCAATCCCAAAGCCGAGGCGCGCATAGATAAACGCCAGAAGAGCCGTGACCATCAGGCGTTGGCCAACCTTCACGACACCCATTCCGGGACGGTTCGGATTCAGACCGGTCAACATAATGGCGCTGACCTCGTGCCGTCCCAAAAGCTCAAGCCATTGCACCACCGTCGCAAGATCGCAGCCCCCCAAACGGGGCCGATCACAAAGCGCACTGAGCGATGTTTCAAACACCGAGAGATCAAACCGAACAAACAACGGCTTTGATGGATCCCGCCACTCTGAAAACGCGGCACGCTGCGCGGCAGTATCTCTATTTACCGGCGTGGTCGTTCCGTTCGGCAAGGGCGCAATATGAAAATCGCGCGCATCGGCTGGTGTACCGCCAAGCTGCACTGTCTGACAATGAGGGAGCGCGCTCCGCGCCGTCTCGGACATGCGATCTGATCCGCCCAAAAAGATTGCACAGGCGCCATTGTCGCTGATCTGACGCATGGCCGCCTTCAAGGCCGCGTGGATCGCATCTTCGGACCCCGGTGCAATATCTCCGAGATCACAAAGCCGCTCGTGCAGGCCATCGGTACTGATATCCTGACGCGCATCGATATCTACGGGGTGACTGAATTGTGGATTTGCGTGCCAACCGAAATAGACCGAGGTTTCGCGTAATGCACGCGGCGCCAGAGATTGCCCTGCATGAGGTGCGTTTGTATCTTCAAACGGGATGCCCAGTACGGCCAGATCTCCAGACCGGACGTCGCCGATTGCTTTGGTCTGAGAGCGCATGAACGACAGATGCCCTGCCATGCGCGGCAACGGGGCCGAACGTAGAGGCATCAGCCTGCTCCTTTCTCAAGACGAGCTGTGACCGCTTGCAGGATCGCCAGTGCAGCGCGGGTTTCAGCCTTGCCACGGTTGTCCAGTTCCGGGGCAAGCCCAAAAACCGCAGCCGCGATGGTATCGCCCGGGGTGGCGTCAATTTGCGCGATCATTTGTGCTGGTGACATTCCCGTCAGGCGATGCGGGTGCGATACCCATTTGCCCGCAAGCTCTTGTAAATCCACAGACAGGATGACCGGTTGGGTGCGGGGCAAATGGCTCACTGCGCCGCCATTGACCCCAATGATGGGAACATCCGCACCTGTGACCTGTCTTGCGGCGACGTCAAGCGCTTCCAAACCGCTGGAATCGCCGCCTACCAACACCATGCGGGCACCGGTTTCAAGAACCGATTCACATTGCGAGGCAACTGCGAGAAAATGCTTGTCAGGTTCTAGCGGAAAGACGTTCACGTCCCCAAGGTCAATTGCATTCGCGGGTGTTACTGTGGGGCAGGACGCATACCGAAGCTGGCGCGCGAGATAGCGTTGCCCTGCCGATGGCCGGGCGAGATTGTCACAAAAATAGCCTGCAATCGCGACCTGACCGGGCACGAGATCTTCCAGATCGCCAATGGATGCGCCCAGAAAACTGGGGATCGCGTCAAACTGTATTTGCGCCGCTTCACTCATTGTGCAACGCCGCGTTCAGGGTTTCGATCGCCGCCAGTTCCGACATTCCCCTGGTGTCGCGCGCAGGCGCAAGGCCGGTGATCACAATCGCCTGCCATTTACAGGACATGGCACCAATGACGGAAACCAGCGTTTCAGGTTTCATCCCGCCGGGATTTAGGCCGACGCTGCCAGCTGCATGCCCCAGATCAATGACCGATATGTCGATCCACAAGACAGCGCGCTCGGGCGTGTCAGAATAGTCGCCGTGCCCTTCATCCAACTGCCGCGCGGTGCGCCAATCCATCTTGCGCTGGCTGATCAGATCCCAGACACCAGCAGGTTGATCGCCGTTCAATCCCACCCAGATCGTGTTGGCTGTTCGCGTCGCGATATCACGCCGGGCCAACGGCATGGCCGCGACAACTGGCAGATCAGGCAAGGCCCCCAGCACACCCGAGGCGACATCAGACGCGCCACCCAAGACAACGGGTACAACACCGTGATCCACCATTTGCGTCACAAGTTGTTCCAACGCGGCAGGCCAATCCCCTGACAGGTCCAGATTGCCAAGATCCCGACCATCTACAGGCAGTCCGATCCCAAGTTGGGCAGTCATTTTGCGCAGCGCATCGGGTGCCAGAGAGGTGCCGGATCGGGGCCCGGTGTTAACTTCGCTCGGAACGCCCATAACCCCAACACAATCAGCCTTACATTGCGAATGAATGCCAAAAGGAAGGTCCGCATAACCAGCTGTTATCATTTGTTTCCGCGCGCTATTCATTGCCAGACGCCTTCGTTATTTGCGATTTCCAATTGCGCTCAAACCGGCTATAAAAAGCGACGGATTTGCGTCGAAAGGTCTGCCTATGCCCGACAAGCCCCGATCCCCTGACGCCAATGGTGGTGTCGAAGCGGTAGAGCGCGCATTGCGTGTGCTGGACATCTTTGAGCCGGGCGATGCAGGCCTCTCTTTGAAGGAGGTTGCGGACCGCAGCGGGGTCAACAAGGCGACAATTCTGCGTCTGAGCGTGTCGCTTGAAAAGTTTGGTCATATTACGCGAGACGCCGAGGGTCTGTTTCACCTCGGGCCGTCTTTGTGGCGTCTTGGATCCGTGTTTCGCCAAAACCTGCGGATGGGGCCAATTGTGCGACCGGTGCTTGCGAATTTGGTGAATGCGACCGGCGAAAGTGCGTCGTTTTATGTGCAACGCGGCAACTCTGGCGTGTGCCTCTACCGGGTCAATTCGCCAAGGCTTGCGCGGGATCACGTTCAGGAGGGCGAGATCATTCCGCTGAGCATGGGCTCTTCGGGTCAGGTGCTGGATGCTTATTCCATCCGGCAGGGAAAACAGGCGGCCAGCATCCGAAAGGCCGGGTATTATCTCAGCCTTGGTGAACGCGATCCTGACGTCGCCGGACTGTCGGTTCCTGTTCTTGGGTTCGAAGATGAATTGCTGGGCGCGATCAGCTTGTCCGGCCTGCGCGTCCGCTTCAATGACACAGCCGTCGAAAAGTATCGCGCGGCGGTCCTTGATGCCGCCCGCCAGATTCGGGTGGAGTTTGGCGAAAAATAAGACCCGCATCATTGTGCCTTGTCTTTCCGACGCCCGATCATCTGCACACCGATAAGCGCCGTGATGGACACGACAATCAGACAGGTCGAGATCGCCGCGATTGTCGGATCAAGCTGATCACGCAGTGAATTGAACATGCGCCGGGTGATTGTGGCGTTTTCCCCGCCCGAGACCAGCATCGAGATCACAACCTCGTCCAGCGACGTGATAAATGCCAGAAAAGCCCCTGTCTGGATCGAGAATTTCACCTGCGGTACGGTGATTGTCCACAATGCGTATGCACGGGACGCCCCTAAGCTGCGCGCTGCAAGCTCCTGATCGAAATCATAATTCTGCAATCCCGACATCACCGTCACGATCACGAATGGCAGCGCCAGCGCAGTATGGGCGATCACGATCCCGGTCAGTGTGTAATTGAGCCCCAGCTTGGCATAGAGGCTGAACACTCCAACAGCGATCAGGATCACTGGCACGACAATCGGCATGATCACAAGGATTTGAGCCGCGCTCCTGATACGAGGCGCAGAGCAATGCAGACCATAGGCACAAAGTGAGCCCAGGGGCGTCGCGATTGCCGTGGTCAGCGCCGCCGCGATCAGCGAGGTCTTTGTTGCGCTCATCCATTCCGGCGACGTGACATAGGCCACGTACCAGCGAAACGAGAGCGATGTCGGCGGGAATTCCAGATAGGATGCCCCCGAAAACGACATCGGGATAACGATCAGCGTGGGCAGGATGAGAAAGAACAGCACAGCAATGCCGACCACTGTCAGCCACAGGCCGTCGATTTTACGTTGTCCGACTTGTTCCATTTTCAGATCCTCAGCGCATAAACAGTTTGTCGAGCCCGAAGACACGGTTCATCAGCCAGATCATCGCCAGCGCCAGCAACAGCAGGACCACGCCCAGGGCTGATGCGGCCCCCCAGTTCGAATAGACTGTGATGGTGCTTTCGATACGCTGCGCCAGCATCTGAACCCGGCCACCGCCCAGCAAAGCCGGTGTGACAAAGAACCCAAGCGACAGGATGAAAACCAGCACGATGCCGGCAAAAAGGCCCGGCAGGGACATTGGGAAAAATACCCGCCAAAAGGCCCCGCGCGGGCTGGAACCAAGGCCCACGGCGGCTCGGACCAGGTCGCCGTCAATATTGCGCATAGTGGCGTAGAGCGGCAGAACCAAAAAAGGCAGCATGATATGCACCATGCCAATGATGGAGCCGGTCAGATTGTGCGCCAGTTGCAGCGGTTCTTCGATAATGCCAAGTGACATCAGCGACGAATTGATGATCCCATTGCGCTGCAAAAGCACCAGCCACGCATAGGTCCGCACCAGAACCGAGGTCCAGAAGGGGACCAGCACAAACACCATCAGAATGGCCGCTGTTTTGTTCGGCATCTTTGTCAGCCAGTAGCACAGCGGGTAGCCGAGAAGGACGCAAATCACCGTCACGGCAATGCTGATCTGAAACGTGACGACAAAGGTTCGCCGATAGAGAGCACTACTAAAGATGCGCGTGTAATTTTCCGTGCTCAGTTCGCCTGCCGCATTGAAAAACGACAGCGAAGACAGCCAGAAAATCGGCAGGAAGACGACGATCAAGATCGTCAAAACCGCAGGCATCGAAAGCCCAAGAAACGTCAGTTTTTCGCGGCGTTCTTCGGATTTGAGCGTGCTGGCATTCTGAAGAGTCCCAGCACCTTCATACGTCTCGGCGATACTCATGCCACATGTTCCGGTACGATGATCGTATCTTCGGGATGCAGGGCAAGGCCGATTTGCTCTCCCTTCGACGGCAACCCGGTTTGGCCCGCGCGATTGGCAGGCACACGCACATTGATCTGACCAGCGCTGTCGTGCTGAACGATCACTAGAACGCTGTCGCCCTGATAAATGATGTCATGCACTTGGCCGGACAGGTCATTGGCGGCGTCTGGCACCGCGCCTGCTGTGACTTCCAGCAACTCGGGCCGGATGATCAGACGATGGCCTCCGCTGCCCAGCGCAATAGGCGTATTGGATTTCAGAACGCGCTCGCCAAGCTGCGCCGTGTCATTCGCTACACTAACCGGCAGGGAAATGGATTCCCCGATAAAATCCGCCACAAAGAAACTATGCGGCTGGCGATAGAGCCGCTCAGGCGTCGCGATCTGTTCGATCCGCCCATGATTGACCACTGCAATCCGGTCCGACATCGTCAGGGCTTCGCGCTGGTCATGGGTCACGTAAACGACAGTTGCATCCAGCTTTTCATGCAGCGCCTTCAATTCGATTTGCATATGTTCGCGCAACTTCTTGTCGAGCGCTGACAACGGCTCATCCATCAGAATGATCTGCGGCTCAAAAACCATGGCGCGGGCAAGGGCCACGCGCTGTCTTTGTCCCCCGGATAATTGCGTGATGCGCCGGTCGCCATAACCGCCCAGCTGCACGGTCTCCAGCGCGCGCTCGGCGCGGGCCTTCTGATCGCTTTTGGACACCCCGCGAATTTTCAACGGATAAGCCACGTTTTCTGCGACCGTCATGAACGGAAACAACGCATAGCTTTGGAACACCATGCCAAGGCCGCGCTTGTGGGGCGGCGTTGCAATCATTTCCTGTTCGCCAAACCGGATCGACCCGCCATCAGGACGCACAAATCCGGCCAGCGCCATCAAAAGCGTCGTCTTGCCGGAGCCTGATGGCCCCAGCAATGTCAGGAACTCGCCCGCGGCGATGTTCAAAGACACGTCATTCAGCGCTTTGACCGATCCGTAGGCCTTGCACAGGTTGGATATATCGATGGGAAGGGAGTGGGCTGCAGGTGACATGGGGGCTCCTAACCTGACAAAAATGGGCGCAGCACAAGATGTGCCGCGCCCAGATATTTTTTACTGTTGGATCAGCGTGTCAAACTCTTCGGTCAACTCGCCCAGCTGGCCGATGTAAAAGTTCGGATCGACCAGAAGCTGCTTGCCATAGTTGTCGGGATGTGTGTTGACCTTCACTGCCATCTCATCCGAGATTATCCCGGTGCCGAAGGCACCCGAATTCACCGGACCCAACGGCATGGTCACCGCCAGCCTCGCCTGTGCTTCGGCGCTCAGCAATTCGTTGATAAGGCGCATCGCGTTGTCTTTATTCGGAGCCCCCTTGGGAACCAACAAGCAGTCCACGTCCATCGTGCCGCCATCAAAGGCATAGGCCACATCAATGCCCGACGCGATCACGCTTTCTACGCGGTTATGGCCCATATGGATCACGTCCACTTCGCCGTCACGCAGCAACTGCGCCGATTGCGACCCGCCGCGATACCAAACGGTAACTTCGGGGGCAATCTCACCCAGCTTGTCCCATGCGCGCGCCTTGCCCTCATTCGTGGCCAACGTGTCATAGATCTCGGCCATCGGCACACCATCCGCCATGAGCGCGGCTTCGAGGTTATAGTTCACCTTGCCGTGCATACCGCGCTTGCCGGGGAAGTTTTCCAGATCCCAGAACTCTGCCCAATTGGACGGGCCATTGTCGCCAAATGCATCCTTGCGATAGGCAATCACCTTGGTGAAGTTGATGAAGCCGATGTAATTGTCATGGATCAGCTCTTTCGGAATGCCTGTGGTGTCAACAATCGAATAGTCGATCGGCTCAAGGCTGCCTTCCCGGCTCAGGGTTTCACACGAAGGCAAATCCTGTTCTGTAACGTCCCATGCAACGGCACCCGCCGTGATCTGCGCGCGCACGTCCTGAATGCCGTTTGTCGTATCTTCCTTGACAGTGATATTCAGCGCACCAGCGGCAGGTTCCAGCATGGCTGAGCGCAAGGCATCCTGAAACGAGCCTCCCCAGGACGCAAACACGACCTCTCCCTCGGCAAAGGCAGGCGAAGCAATGGCCAGGCCACCTGCCACTAGCGCCGTGGTGAGCTTCAGTTTTTGGTTATCTTTCATCATGTCAGGCTCCTCCCGAACTGTTGGTTGGTTTGTGGCTTCGCGACATGCGCGGCTCCACATAATCATTCGCAATCGTTTCATCTAGCAAAACGTCATTTCAGTTTTACTAGAGCTGATGTTGGAATTGGTCAAGGATTCTTTTGCCCCGTAGGATTCACACTCCCGTTTCCTGAGCATCAGAGCCTGGAAAATCTCGCAATTCGCGCATTGGTGCAGCATTCATCTGGGTTCGATCTTGCACATATGGCGTCTGAAGCGATCTTCGTCTGACCCGAAGTTAACTGCCACCGATTGAAGCATTTGGTGGAACGTGCGGACCGCAAACTCTCACTCGCTTTGCGTTGATCCGCGAATTTGAGTGGCAGCTTCTTGACAGTATGCGCCAATTGATCCTGACGACAGAATTGGTCAATTTGGGCTCAGCCCCGACCTCGGATGCGACGCAGCATCCCGTGATATGGAGGCATCGTCAACGTCAGGTTGTCGTTGTGGGAGGGCATGGCGGATCGGAGGATCAGTCATGGAAACACCAAACTTACCGGCCATTCGTGCGCTTCGCCCGGCTTGGAACAAAGGGCGCATCGTTGGGCAAAAACGGCCACTGAAACCAAAACACGTCTGGGCAATCCGTGTTCGACTTGAACTCGCCGAGAACCATCGGGACCTGGCGCTGTTCAATATGGCAATCGACAGCAAACTGCGTGGCTGCGATCTCGTGAAGATGAAAGTCGTCGACGTGATGGCGTCCGGCCAGATCAAGGAACGAGCTTCGGTGTTGCAAAGCAAAACGCAGAAGCCGGTTCGTTTTGAAATCTCCGAAGGCACACGCGCCTCGGTTGAAAAGTGGATGGAAGATGAGCTCATGGTCGGCTCGGAGTACCTATGGCCGGGTCGTTTCCATGAACGCTTGCACATCTCGACACGCCAGTACGCCCGGATCGTCCGGGATTGGGTCACGTCGATCGGTCTGGAGGCCAGTGCATACGGAACGCATTCGATGCGGAGGACAAAAGTCACACAGATCTACAAGAAGACCGGCAACCTGCGGGCGGTCCAGCTGCTACTTGGGCACACCAAGATGGACAGCACCGTCCGGTATCTCGGTGTTGAGCTGGAAGATGCGCTTGCGATCGCAGAGGCCATTGAAATCTAACAACTTGGGCCGTCTTCGCGGACGGCCCAAACAAGACCTTGGCGAAATCTGCGGCGAACAGCGACGAGGAGCCCAGAGCGACGGTCTTCTTGCGGAGCAGGCAAGGACATCGCTTTAAAGTTTCAACTGACACGGCGTATTAGAAAATTCAGAAAAAACTGCCCGTCAATCCTGCGCGGCTCGTAGACAAGCCTTCTTCCTGGCGAAAGTCCTTCGGGCAGTTTGACGCTTATATTGACCTTATAGGGTGTCGCCTGCCCGAAATGCGAACTCAATGTGAAGCGCAATTTCAACTGACCGGAGTCATCGAATTTGCCAGTGAAGTCCCTAAACCAAGGCCCTTCGGCCGCAAAGCCTTGGGCAGATAGCAAGGTCAGCTTGTCTCCATTGCGATTGATGCGCAAGGCTGCAAGTGGCTCGATTTTTCCGGGGAAATAGGCCTTGTCGGGCCGACTGGTTGTTTGCCAATAATCATCGTCCCATCTGCGTCTGATTAAGACAATGTAGTCACCATCAAAAGTCGCGAAAGACGGCGCGACCAACTGATTACAGACTCTTCCTTGCTCTCCTCGAAGTGCGGCAAGAGTTTCACTGGTCTCGAGGCTCTCAGGCGTCAGTCCAAGATTCTCTCTAGCGCTGATATACCGAGAGAAAGCAGATCTCGTGCGTGGGCCCGCAACACCGTCCGCTGTGCCAGCGCTGCAGCCAACGCGATTTAGCTCAGTTTGTATATCACGGATCAGGCTGCGCGTCTCTGTATCATCCTTCGCGCTTTGAGGCGATGTCGGCACAAGAGCTGCTACTTTGTCTCGCGCAGTACTACTGTTGCCCGGCACTTCGTCCTTCTGGTGCTCAGCAAGCAAGTCGTCCCGCAACGAAAGGGCGAGCGCGACTGCAAAATGATCCCTTTCGCCTTCG